>JBKCTT010000183.1:0-2145 GCA_046318795.1 Pirellula sp. | reverse complement strand
GTGCACGAAGAAATGGAGATCGATGGCATCTATCGCCGTTTTTACATCAGCTACCAAGTCGAAGCAGAGGAACGCGCTCATGCATACCTGGGTATTCCGATCGCGTTAAATGGTAGAGCTCCCGCTGTCGTTGCGCTTCATGGTACTACCGCCGAAGGGACCAAGCAAACTGCTGGTATCAATGGCAATCCCGACAAAGCGTTTCTCGATCACCTTTGCCGACGTGGCTATATCGTCATCGCACCGGAGCACTTTGTCTCTGGTGAACGTATTCCATCTCAAGGCCCCTATGACACAACAGCCTTCCATACCAGGCATCCCGAGTGGACTGCAGTAGGCAAGTTCAACTTTGAGCACAGCATTGCAATTGATATTCTTCTCTCGCGAGACGACGTAGACGCTGAGAACATTGGTGTCATGGGACACTCGCTTGGCGGCCATGGTTCCTATTATCTTGCAGCCTATGACGATCGCTTAAAGGCATGCGTCTGCAATTGTGGTGCTTCCTTCTTTCGCCATAACCAACATGTTGAAGACTGGTCGCGAGACAAGTGGTATATCTACCTTAAACCAATTCGACCACTTCTATTAAAAGGGGAGCTCCCCGACATCGATATGCACGAGATCATTGCCCTCATCGCTCCGCGTGCCTATCTAGATATCTCTGCGCTCAACGATGGAGTACCGCTCACACAACGTCAGCGGGCCCTGATGCTTCTCAAAATCGCTGACGTCTACGATCTTATCGGCAAACCGGAGAACTTTAGCTTCTTCATTCATGGACGTGGACATTCCGCCCCACATGAATCGCGAGAGCTGATTTACGGATTCCTCGACTCGCACTTGAAACCGATCGAGTCAACACAGACAAAACTAATCGGCAGATAAGCATTCCTAAAGCTAGGATGACAACTGCTACTAAGAAATGGACTCGGGATGCTATCTGGGAGTCATTTCTCATCGTTGATAAGTAAACGAATATCTCTTATATCTACGAGATGTTTACGAACAGACTTCGTGGTACTTTTTCCGACGAGACAAGAATGAGCTTCTTAGATGTTTGGCAGTGGTTAGCCAATCTAGTGACATTTTTTGGTCTACCTCTGGCTATCTACACTTTCATGTTAGAGCAACGCAAAGAAAGAGAGAATGAAGACGAGGAGGTCTATCAATTGCTTTCCGATGCTTACATCGACTTTCTAAAGCTGGTGTTAGAGCATCCAGACCTGAAACTGCGGACTCAAGCAGCAACTCCTGATTTAACAGAAGAGCAGCATGAACGGATGATGGTTCTTTTTGAGATTCTTATATCGTTGTTTGAAAGAGCCTACCTAACAGCCTACAACGATCGGATGACCGCTCAGCAACGTCGCCGATGGCACTCGTGGGATGATTTTATGAGGGAGTGGTGTCGCAGAACCGATTTTCGCATGACTCTGCCATCCCTACTGCAAGGCGAGGATCCAGATTTCGCCGACTACATTCGCCAACTGGCGGAAGAGGAATCCGTGAACTGCGTTGAAGATTGCCTCCTTGGGGCAGTCGCCACTTCGCATGTTCAAGTAGAAAATGCACCTCCGCACGACACCCGGAATGGCCTGTAATAAGAGTTCGCTTCTACAGCAAGAACTCGAAGACGGCCCAAGGAAATCATAGGGGAGACGTGGTTTTCAGCATGAAAACCGAGAAGAAATAAGTGGTCACTCGGGGAGTCGAACCCCGACGCCTTGCGGCACCAGATCCTAAGTCTGGCGTGTCTGCCAATTCCACCAAGCGACCGTCATCACCTACAAGTTTAGCCTCATTTACCGTTCTGGCAAGCCTAAGACTTAGACTGTTCCCCAACCTTGGGGAGGCTCTTGTTTTTCTAAGGCTTTTCCAGAATTGTAAGTGACCTACGCCGAGTTCTTCGACTCGGCTTAATCGGAATAGACGACACTTTGAGAACGTTTGCTACTTGGGAAGCTCTAGAGCTACTACCTCGCCGCCCGCTCGGGTGATCAAGGCGTGAAGAGTGCTGGGGGCTAGGAAAAGGTTAGTAACATTTACAAATCCATCTGCCATGCCAATAAGACCAGACTTAGCTCTTGTAGGCAAGGCCTCGGCCGTGCTGTAATTAACATCCTCGGGCTGTGTCCAAATTAC
>JBKCTT010000182.1:0-3696 GCA_046318795.1 Pirellula sp. | reverse complement strand
TCCTTTATCCCAAAAGTTCGCAACGTCTTTATAGCCTGCGTAAACTTTCCCCTCATGTTCGAATCGCTCGCTGCCGGGTGGAAGAAGATCCCAACCTAGACTCCGATTGCCGATGCAAGCCTTTAACAACAATACAGGTTCATCATGGTAGTATCCCATCACTTGTCCGAAGCCAAGTTCTGGACCAAATGACTTGTTTGGAACCAACCATTCATTGCGGACCACCCCAAACTTTTCAAGATCTTTATAGTCTACACCGCGCTGATCCATCACGTGCACGTAACGAACATCTCGGCGCGTGATCCAGTTACCTGCATCATCGACCAGGTGTGTATACATGCCTTTCGTGTGTATCAAATACTCAAGAGTTCCTTTTGTGTCTTTGGGTTCAACACGACCGAATCCGAGCATATTCGACTGGCCTAACATCACATAGACTTTCACTGGCTTAGTCTGATTCGCGGGCAATCCATCGGAGGCTGGAAGAATTGCCGGTATTTTGTCCCCCGGTATTGCGTGTTCCCCGGTAAGCAAACAAAACACAAGGGCCAACAAAAAACTCATTTGATAAATCGATCGCTTGCGGAACATTGGTGTCATCACATTCATAACCCATCTTTTCGTAATTCGACTGTGGTCTCGTCGACCAAGACACTTCAATAGGCGGTAGAACCATGTTAATGCAAAGAAACTGCCTAATCTTGCACTTCGCAAACAACATCGTACCCAAACGCGCACAATGCTTTATATCCCGTTCGACAATACGCGTTGAAAGTCCGCAACAAACCCACCCGTAGGCCGTAACAAGCCAGCTTTCGGGCGCAGTTACGGCAATGCGTGCCGGGGCAGAAACAGCTTGTCGGTTTAGGCCTGAGTCGGGACCATTCATGCCGTAGCTTCGCCGAGCCTTGTTACGGCCTACGCGCGGCGTCTCTCACCCTGATCGAGCCATCGCGATGGATAGTTATTGGCTCACCACTTGGGTTTATCCCAGTGGGAGCGTGACTGGCAAGCTACCAACGACACAAGTCACGCGTCCACCTCCTCCGTCTGACCGAAGGCCAGACGGAGGAGGTGGAGGAGAGGAGTGGGGCACTCATTTGGTAGCTACTCAGTCATCGCTCCATCGGCACGGGGCCGCTGGTGGCGGCAGGCTTGTAGGCCGTAACAAGTCGCAACGCGACGCAGTTACGGCATAGCACATCAGGTAACGTCCCCGAAGCATCAGCAACCCGAACGCCATTCCCCCTAGTCCCAATCGCGTGCGAAGGCTTGGGATCGTCGGTTTGCGCGGTTTAGGCCTGAGTCGGGACCATGCATGCCGTAACTTCGCCGAGCCTTGTTACGGCCTACGCGCGGCGTCTCTCACCCTGATCGAGCCGTCGCGATTGATCATTTTCTACCAAGAGATCGCCTAACGCGTTGCTTTTAAACCAGCCGTTCGCTCAGACAACTTCTTGGCGAGTTCGGGATTCTCTGGCAAAGGTGCATCTTGGATTGCCGGAAGAAGATGCTCCCAAACCAAATTCAACTCCGATTGCATGTCACCCGTATTGGCGGTCATGACAATAACGGTCGCTTGTTTCGGCATCACGATGCAGAACTGACCATCTTTGCCATCACCCCGATATGCATCATGCCGACAACGCCAAAATTGATAGCCATACCCTTGGTTCCAATCGCTAGTTGCATTGCTTCCGTTGGATACTTGTTTCGAAGTCGCTTCAGCAACCCAACTCTCGGGAAGCAATTGCTTTCCCTTCCAGTTTCCTCTCTGCAAGTACAATTGCCCAAACTTGGCCACATCTTCGGTGCATAGATAGAGCCCATAACCGCCAAGAGAGATTCCCTCTGGGCTTTTGTCCCACTTGGGACTTTTGATACCAAGAGGCTGAAACAAACGGGGTTCCAAGTAACTGAGAATGTCTTCACCGGTCGCACGTTGAACAATGACCGACTGCATGTAAGTCGCTGGGGTATTGTATTGAAAATGGGAGCCTGGTTGGTGTGGCAAAGGATGCTTTAAAAAGGTCTTGGTCCATTCGGTTTGACCTCGCATCATCGGTTCATCTTGATGCCCAGTCGACATCGTCAGCAGATCCTTAACCCGCATGGCTTTGAGATTAGGAGATACGTCTTTAGGAAGCTCGTCCTCTTTCATGAATTTTAGAACGGGATCGTCAACCGTGAGTTTTCCCTCCGCTACGGCAAACCCGACTGCAGTTGACGTAAAGCTTTTGCTAAGCGACCAAAGCACGTGCGGTTTGTCTGGTGACTCAGGTGCCCACCATGCTTCCGCGACGACTTTACCGTTTCGAAGCATCATGAAGCTATGCATCGAGTTCACCTTTTTGTCGGCGGCGTCGATAAACTCCAACACCTTTGCGGTATCAACTCCTTGCGACTCAGGACTAGCCCTCGGCAAATCATCTGCGAGCACAGTCGTTGCAGAGGATGTGAAAGCGAGCAACAAGAGATATCGAATCGGCTTGCGAATAATCATCATAGGATAGGTTTTTGAGAGAGGTAAGTTCAGCGCTGAGGCCTAGAATCATACTCTATTTGTTGGCAAATTTCTCGCTAAGCTCACCGATGAAATAGCCAATGAATAGCAGATAAAATCTTCCCCCAACAAGGTTTTCATACGGTCTGCACGCTTTCCGGTTTGTCGTGCTACAATAGCCAACCGGAATAGTACGACTATCTCGTTAACCATATCCGCGAAGTAAACCCAAAGCCGGCGCCCCTTTTGCACCTAGAACCCACATTTTGAAACGTATGCTGATGCGTAGAATTCTCCTTCTTTCTCACCTTCTTTTGACTCTCATCATCACCTGTTGCAACACGCATCGGTCGATGGCTAACGAAAACGCCATGTCAGTGGCCCAAGCCTTTCGTGAGTGGCTCGATGCGGAATGCCAGCGACATCCGATGTTCGCCACCCAACAAGGCATGAGAGAATACGATGGGCAAATGGATGATCTATCGCCTGAGGCTCGTCTGCAAGATACACAGCGAGATCAAGAAGTCTTAATGGAACTCTCCAAGAAATTTGATCGCACCAAGCTATCTCGTAATGAGCAAATCGATCTTGAGATTTGGGAAAACTATCTGCGATACCGAATTTGGCAGGCAAAAAACATCGATGACTTTGCCAACGACCCTCGAATCTATTTGCTCTATTGCTCCGACAGCGTCTTTAGCTTGTTCACGCAATCGACTCTACCAAGACATAAGAACGTAGAAAATGCAGCGAGTCGCATCGCACATATTCCCAAGATCATTGCAGCAGCCAAAGCGTCGATCAAAAACCCTCCTCAAATCTTGACCGAGGTCGCAATCAAACGAACCGACGGGGCGATCTCCTTTTATGAAAAGGACATTTTTGAACTTTCCGAAGAATCACCCCATATCAGTTTACTAGCCAAGCCTTGTAAACAAGCCGTCGAATCTCTTCGCGAATACAAACGTTATTTAGAAAAAGAAGTACTGCCGCGCTCGACTGGCCAGTGGCGGCTCGGAGAAGCTAAGTTTAGCGAAAAGCTTGCGATGGAATTAGATGCTGGTTTAACTGCCCAAGAAGTCATCGCTACGGCCGACGCGGAGGCGGATCGAGTTGAACGCGAAATGTACTATGTCGCGAAGCAACTGTGGAGTTCGGTGATTCCTAGCAGGACCCTACCACCCGATGATGCA
>JBKCTT010000181.1:0-4138 GCA_046318795.1 Pirellula sp. | reverse complement strand
TTTGTCGGCCCCGGTGTTACGATTGGGAAGCGTGCGATTGTCGGTGCTCGAGCCGTCGTCACGAAAGACGTCGGTCCGGGCGATATCGTGGTCGGGAATCCAGCAAAACTAGTTCGCAATCGCAATTCTGATAAGTCGTAGCTACTTTATACGCGACCAAAACTTTAATTCGTTTGTACCAGAAGGCCCCTATCGCGTGAATAAACCAAAAACGCCAGTTACCGTTCTGCTTGCCGTTAAAAACGAACAAGCGAACATGGAACGATGCTTGACCGCCCTCGGGCCATTTGAGCGAGTCGTTGTTTTGGACTCGCAGAGCACGGATCGCACGACCGAAATCGCTGCACGATTCGGGGCCGAAGTTGTTCAATTTATCCATAACGGCGGTTACCCCAAAAAGCGACAATGGGCTTTAGATAACCTGGAGTTCAAAACACAATGGGTTTTGCTACTGGATGCCGACGAAGTTGTAACGCCAGAACTGCATGCAGAAATCGAACGAGCGATCGGTAACCCAGATGGCAGCGTCGCTTTCTTCATCCGAAAGGGATTCCATTTCTTGGGGAGGCGATTTCGTTACGGCGGATTTTCGCACACCGCTGTATTGCTGGTGCAACCCGGCAAAGCACGCTTTGAAGAGCTCATATCATTTGCGGACGACAGTTTGGACATGGAGGTTCATGAGCGAGTCATGGTCGATGGCCCGGTGGGGAGCATTGATAGTTCGTTGATACACGAAGACTTTAAGGGGTTGGAAAAATACATCGACAAACACAATCGCTATTCGACTTGGGAAGCAAGATTGCGCTACAGCTCGTTCACGACAGGTCGGTACGGCAAATCGACGATTAGACCTAAGCTATTCGGCAATGCGCAAGAGAGACGACGTTGGATCAAGGCATTGATCATTCGATTGCCGTTTGAGCCATGGTTATGGTTTTTCTTTCACTACGTCTATAAGCTTGGATTTTTAGAAGGTCGAGCTGGTCTCATAGCGAGTCAGATCCGCAAGAACTACATCGCCGAGGTCCGCGCCAAGATCTATGAGCTCCAGCTCAAAGACGGCAACTAGCGTGCCGCCGCGAAGCGGCGTGCCTAGTGCTTGGTTACAAAACCTGTTGTAGTAGCCCCTTTCCAAGAGGCGTTTCCGTAATAGCCTATTTCCAAGAGGCGTCCCCAACCAACACCGCTTTAGTCCTTAATACCAGCCCGAATGCGCGAGCGAGGGATCTACCAACCAACATCGCTTTAGTCCTTATTTATCAGCCGGGTTTTGGCGCTAGCCCCGGTTTTCACGCAATGCGCCAGCGAGCCGGCTCTTCGGGTTGGCCTAATTCCCGAGTCGATGTTGGTCGGTGATATGTTAACGCCCTACCGTAGGCCTTGCGCCCTTACGCTAGTATTTGGGCCCTCGCATGCGATTGGTTCTAGGGGGCTCGGCGAACTGATTACCATTACTTCGGGAACGAGAACCGGCCCGCTTACGCCTCTCAGAGAGAGGCTATTACAACAGACGCCTCTCGAAGAGAGGGTGCCGTAGTAGCCCCTTTCCAAGAGGCGTTCCCAACCAACATCGCTTTAGTCCTTATTTAATCAGCCGGGTTTTGGCGCTAGCCCCGGTTTTCACACAATGCGCCAGCGAGCCGGCTCTTCGGGTTGGCCTAATTCCCGAGTCGATGTTGGTCGGTGAATCGTGAACGCCCCACCGTAGGCCTTGCGCCCTTACGCTACTATTTGGGCCCTCGCGTGCGATTGGTTCTAGGGGGCTCGGCGAACTGATTACCCATACTTCGGGAACGTGAACCTGCCCGCTACGCCTCTCAGAGAGGGGCTATTACTGTATTCCACGGCTGTTTCCCGGCTGTTCCACCAAGCACTAAGCACGGCCGCTTCACGGCACCCACGCTGCCCTGCCGCCTTCAGATTAGTGTCGATTAGTGAAGATTAGTGTTCCCCTTTCTTCTGCACCGCGCTCGACCAACAGAAAAACCTGAAAACCATTTAGGAACACTAATAACCACTAATCGGCACTAATTAAGACTATAGTCCTTCAAGTTTTAGCTCCCTGCCCTTCTCTTTCCTCTGACGACTGAAACCTGACGTCTGACTACTTGCTTTTCGCTTTGCTATCTGCTTCCGGCTTACTACTTAAACCTTATCCCTTACACCTTGCCCTCACGGCTGTTCACCCAAGCTCCAAGCTCCCGCGTCAGCGGCCGCATTTTGCGGGTTTCCGCTGCTTTGCAGTCCTTATTTGATCGTTTATACTCTCGCCACCGACTCGCTTCACTTCTAGGATTTCGCCTTGCCTAACGTCACGTTCTTTAATCGGTCTTACTGGCCTGACTCACAAGCGACCGGCCAACTACTTACCGAACTTGCCGAGTTTCTTACCGCCAAGAATCATTCGGTGCGTGTTGTTGTCGGTCTACCAAATTTTACCCACATCAAAGATGCTGGGAACGTCGAGGAAGATGCGGTCCGAAACGGGGTAGCCATCCATCGCCTTGCTCACTCCCAACGACCGATCCACAAAAAAGTTGGTCGTCTCCAAAATCTGATCACCTTTACCTTGGCCGTTCGCAAATGGCTTAAACAGGATCGCCAATCTGGTTCTGCAACCGGCGACGTTTGGGTTTGCGAGACCGATCCCTTCTTTCTACCACTCGTCGTCGGACCTGCCGCTCGCCGCCGTGGAGTGAAACTGGTTTACTACTTACAAGATATCTATCCCGATGTGGTGGTGGCCCTCGACGTCGCCTCCGAGTCCTTGATCACGCGAACCCTCCGAAACCGACTGAAACGGGAATATCAACGGGCTGACAAGATTATTGTCTTGGACGAGGACATGAAGGCCCGGTTGGTGGGCTGGGGACTGAGCCCGGCGAAAATTGCTATCGTTCCAAACTGGATGGACTGTGAGCTGGTCCGGCCCTCAAAAGTGCAAAACCCATTGCGTCAAGATTGGGGAGTGAGTGACGACGAGGTGCTCGTCATGCACTCGGGCAATATGGGGATGACGCAAAGGCTAGAGGTCTTGGTGGACAGCTTTGCATCTCCCGACATCCCCGAAGATACCCGTTTGCTATTGGTCGGAAACGGGTCCAAAAAACCGTTTTTGGAGTCCCACGCGGCGGGTTTGGCCAACGTATCGTTTCACGATTATCAGCCCAAGGAGCGATTGGGTGAGAGCTTGTCGGCTGCTGACGTTCATGTCGTCTCGATGGACGCCAGGATCATCGGATGTCTAGCACCCAGCAAGCTGTACGGCATCTTGGCCTCCGCCACGCCGCTGCTTGCGATCGTACCCAAGAACAATGCCGTATGGCAATTTGTGATCGAGAACGAACTAGGATGGTGCGTCGAACCAGGCGATGTCGCGGGGGTTATCAAAGCCATCCAACACGCCAAGCAATTAGGCCGCGACAAGCTACGCGAGATGGGAGCCAGAGGCCGAGCCATCGCCTTGGACCGATTCGACCGAACCATTTGTTGCACCCAATTCGAACAAGCGGCCGGTCTAAACAGTTAGAAACGCGGCGGCAAGCCCGCGTGCTTGTTGCTTGGTTATAAAACCAAGCTCCCAAGCTCGTTACAGGGCTTCAGCCCTTTAAAGAGTAATAGCCTATTTCCAAGAGGCGTCCCCAACCAACACCGCTTTAGTCCATAATAATAGCGGAGTGATCCGCGAGCCCCCCGGTGCTTGGCAATGCGCTAGCGAGCCGAGTCTTTTGGTTCGACTACTTTCTGGAGTAATTGATAGTCGGTGATTTGTTAACGCCCAACCGTAGGTCTTGCGCCCTTACGCTACTATTTTTGAATGCTTCGCAAGCGTTTAGCAATAGGGGGATTAAAGGGCTACTACGGTAATAGCCTATTTCCAAGAGGCGTCCCCCAACCAACACCGCTTTAGACCTTGATCAATACCAGCCCGACAGCGCGAGCAAGGGATGTTGTAATAGCCTATTTCCAAGAGGCGTCCCCAACCAACACCGCTTTAGTCCATAATAATAGCGGAGTGATCCGCGAGCCCCCCGGTGCCTGGCAATGCGCTAGCGAGCCGAGTCTTTTGGTTCGACTACTTTCTGGAGTAATTGATAGTCGGTGATTTGTTAACGCCCAACCGTAGGTCTTGCGC
>JBKCTT010000180.1:0-4325 GCA_046318795.1 Pirellula sp. | reverse complement strand
ACTTTGTGAACCAAATGGTGGCCGTGAGTCCTGCTGATTAGTCCTGCCCCATTTGCATCAACCTTGGACCATGCTCTGGCTACCTCTTCGCGTTTCGCGGCTAACGCCTCTTTCGTCATCCCATAACTTTGAGCTGCAAGCTCACACCACGATTCGTTGTGGACTAAGATCCCATTTTGCCCAACCGAGAACGTGTGATTGCCGTCAACGGTCAAGTTGAAGACTTCGATATTCTCGGAAATACTCGATTGAATCGCATCGACAAAATTTTCGCGTCCGTCGATTGTCAGGAATTCATCTCCCAGTCGAAGATCCTCTGCGTTGACCCATCGTCCTTGCTCGGCATGTTCAAGATTCGATATCGTCAGTTGCGGCGGGAATGGACGGCTGTGCAAATCGTTACCTCGGACGACCCAAAATGGGTGCCCCTCGGTCACATGAATGACCTCACCATTCGATTCGATCGAGAACATACGGCCAGAAAACTGATGCTTGTGCACGACTTGGACGGTTAAACATTGCCAGGCTTTTGTATCGAAATCAAAGGTCCGAACACGGTCGCCGATTCGTACGTCCGAAATTGGTTTTAAGCCACCGCAACAGTGAACTTTCGTATCCGACGAAAAACACCACTGTGTAGCTTGATAAAAATCCATGTGATGCAACGGTATTCCAGCCACTGCTACCGTTTCTTGAAACTGTGGTAAAGCTCGTTTAAACCCTGTTCCAGTCTTTTTAAACACCATTGCAAATGCGCCAGTGGCGGAGGAGACGACCCCTGCACCAGCTTTTTTCAGCCAAGCAGGCAAGAATGGTACAAACTCCGCCATATCGGAAATCACTTGGACGCCATTGGCAACGGTGAAATCGCTAGAACCTACTCCCTTAGAAGCGATGTAAGAAACACCTCTAGCAATATTGAAACTCGCCAGCACGACGCCACCCCCGGGAACAAAACCGATCGCGATTTCTGACGCATCCAGGATCGTCTCGGTCGCAAATCGAATCGTGTCGCTCCAGAGCTTTGCACTCGCCTTCAAAGAATCGAGCCGCGATTGTTCAAACAGTCGAATTTCTGCATCGATATTGCCTTGTCCAGCATACGCGTAATATTCGCTTGGGGAGATATAGCCAACGCCGATGCTGGCAAGCATCAGAGTGCGTAACTCTTCGACCCCCCAAACCATCCCTTTACTTTGCAAATCACTCTTACCAATAACGACGCCCCAGGTCCTGTCTTCTGGGTCATCGGAATTGGGCCGTACGATTCTGGACTGCCAGAACCATTGGTCGGTAACGATGATCTTTAGATTGTGCTTTAGTGCCAGGAAGTCCAACAGCGGATCCCGATAGCTCGTATTGACAACTTGTGCAGGGTTGTAGATCTGCTCGTAGAGTGCCAGCAGATCGTACGCCTCGTTGACGCCCATCCGGGCAAGCTCCCTAGCAATGTCGGGCGGCAATACTCTCGTAGCGACTTTGACCGGTCGTGTGTTTCTCGTGTTTTGTACAACGTAAGCAGCGAAGCTGTCCCCAAGCGTTTGGAATGCGACATCCCAATGCACATCGATAGTCGAGAGATGCTCGTCTACGAATCCGCCGGCGGTAGCAGCCTCCACATACAAAGTCAGATCGCCAGACGGGCTAATACTGAAATCAGACTGGTTGTAAGCAACTCCTGAATGAACCAGGTCATTTTCGGTCCTGGCGACATGCCACGGCTTTGTCCAGATTCGCAGCAATCCACGCGTTTCGCCCGAAACGGAAAGATCCGTCTCCGAGAGATAGGCTTCGTTGAAATCAAACGTCAACTTTGATCCGCGAACCACGATCAAAGACGTGTTTACCGACAATTTCAACTGAACGGGAACGAATTGCCGATCTCCCGGCCTGCGAACCGGGCCGCCATTGAGATCAGAACTGTCAAGCACCTGATCAAAATCGTCGTCACCAGAAAGAACGTAGACGGGCCCAATCGCTTCCGTCACATTCAGATTGATTGGACCAACATCATGAATTTCAATGGGTAGCTGCGTGGTAACTGTCTGTTCCGCAAATTCATACGGCACATCTTTATGCTCGATAACAGCGAAGAGACTCTCGTTACCTTCGATTGCCACATCAGACAGCGCGGAAACATTAAAACTGTAGCGGGACCGCTTGTTCCCCGGGTCGAAAGGAAAGCTAGTAGAAGAGAACGCCTCGTAGTCGTTCCAAGCAACACGCGCAGTATTATCCTTGGACGTTATCGACACGGTTGATTCGATATCGATCGGGTACTCCAGATCGACCCATATTTCCTTGGTTTCCCCCTCTCTTAAGGAATTACTGGATAACGCAAACTTAGGTCGCTCAAGATTTTCGATGATTCCTGCGGCAGTTGCATATTTGTCTGCGCCTTCGAATAGATACTTAACAACCAATGCGTAAGACTCAGGCGGCTCATTGATCAGATCTCGGAAATGGTAAACGTCTACTGCATGGGAGCCCTCGGGGCCAAGGGTTATTGTTCCTGAGACAGATCTTAAATCTTCGGCACTTGCCGTTATGAAGCGGATTTCATAGTAGATTTCGAATGTATCTTTTATTTCTTTACTGCCGAATTTCGAGATATGTCTGATTCGGAATTTTGCAGTCTCTCCTTCCTTGGCCGAACCCACCAACGTGTCGACGACTATAGGACCGGGTGGTGGTGGCGGCGGTGGTGGTGGAGGCGGTGGCGGTGGCGGACTTGGGTTTGAAGGACCACTCGGACCACTAGGCTCTGATGGCTCACTAGGCTCTGATGGTTCACTCGGCTCTGATGGCTCACTGGGCTCCGATGGCTCACTGGGCTCCGATGGATCACTCGGCTGTGTGGGGTCTTCGGGAGTATCAGGGCCCCCGCAGTCATCTGGAGTTAGAATTGCGATTGCGCCACCTCCACCATTCACACATGTTTCAGGTTCAGGCAGACTTATCGCGGAAGATTGGCTATTTAAGGCGAAAACAACACTTTCAAAATCCGACCACGAGATTTCTTGATCGTTATTGGTGTCATAGAAGTAGGCTTGATTTACGTAACTTCCATTAACCATATTGACGATAGCTAACGCATCAGCAGCTTCAATATGATTATTACCGTCAACATCCGCCGCGATGTAGGTGTTATGCGATGGAGCAAAGGCGAACTGAGAGTCAACCGCCATTACGGCTCGACTCTCAAAGGTTTCGATCAGAAGACGACGAAACGCTCTCCTTTTATGTGTTGTCAGCCTCTTTCTAAGAGACGAGAGACGAGAGACGAGAGACGAGAGACATGGGGCCTGCTTTCGATAATTTAACTTCGATACAACAACGCGATTATGTCACTATGCTATTTCGCTGTCCAGTACACTCGCAAAAATTTACATTTGACGAAATACTCACGTCTTTGATGTATCTTCACCAGTAATGAGGCGAGCGGTTCGATTGCGTGTGATGTAATTCCAGAACCATTGAAAGATGACCAAGACTCGGTTTTCGAATCTGGCTAAATACAGAATGTGAACAAAGAGCCACGCAAGCCAAGCTAGTTTACCAGTCATTCGCCATTTGCCCGATTCCACGATGGCACGGGAACGCCCGATAGTAGCCATGTTCCCTTTGTCCCAATAGCGAAACGGTTTATTATTGACCGCCCCAAGAATCATATCGTTAATTCGCTTGCCAACATATTCACCTTGTTGCATAGCCACCGGTGCAACTCCTGGTAGTGGCTTTCCGTCTTCGCCAGAGAAACTGGTCATATCTCCGAGAGCAAAAACGTTGGGGTGACCTTCGAGGGTGCAATGGGGAGTAATGGTTATCCGCCCTCCACCAACGATTTGCGATCCCAAGCCATAGGCCTCGGCCAGCTTTTGAGCGAGTGGGGATGCTTTGACGCCAGCAGCCCAGACAACGTTTTCGGTTGCGATGATGGAGGATACACCGTTAGACATTACCACAACATGATCCGGGTGAATCTCCGCCAAACGTGTTTCATTGCGGAGCTCGATTCCCATGGTCTGCAAATCTTTCGCGGCTCGGATGGAGAGCGAGTGATGGTATCGATCCAGCACATGTTGACTATTTTCGACGAGAATAATGCGGGCCGTGGTAGGGTCGATAGCGCGAAAATCTTTTCGCATGGTTTGTTTGGATAGTTCGGCAATGGAACCTGCCATTTCGACCCCGGTTGGACCGCCGCCAACAACGACAAAGGTAAGCAATCTCTTGATCTCCTCTGGATCAGACGATCGCTCCGCCTTTTCAAAAGCCAGAAGAATCTTGCGGCGAATCTTGGTGGCTTCTTCTATGGTCTTGAG
>JBKCTT010000179.1:0-9887 GCA_046318795.1 Pirellula sp. | reverse complement strand
GCGGGGGATAGGGATAACGCTTCCTGGAAAATAGTTTCCTCAGTCATAGCAATCTTTCAGTGGGCGCCAATTTCGAACTTCACTCTGTATTCCATGCGTCGGAAGTATGTTGCCAGCGTCATCCGTTTTCTAGATTTTTTTTAATTGTATCGCTACCCCGAATCATGGTCGGCAGTAGACCGCAGGGCCCGTGAATGGAATGGACGAAACGGACATTCGTCGGGATAGCGGCAAGCAAATTTTGAATGCCTTAGTTCAAGACCTGAATCAAACGGGGTCGGAACCGTTTCTAATCATTAGACGGTTAAGCAGATATTTCATGAAACGGTATGCATGCGTGACCGGTCTCTCCGGTCTCGAACTCCGTGAGCCTTCATAAACATACGGATTACGAAAAGGGCCGCGTCAGAGAATGTTCCTTATTTGGGGGCCGGGTAGTCTCGGATCTTTCTCAGACTATAAGATGTCGGCCTACAAACCAAGACATAAATTGCACTTTGATTCTGAGAATCATCGGGAAATGAACAGTCTCGTGAAATCCTCGGGAACTCGCCGTAGCTCGTCTGTCGAGATTTCTAGGGGAAGCTGTTCCTTATAATTTACGTAGTCGCGAAACCATGGCCGGTTATAGACAAGGCTGAGAACGGGGCGAATTTGGTCCGACCGATTTGCGAGTCCTTGATGCGACAAGCGATAGTCCATCAAAAGGCATGATCCGGGTTCGGCAATGGGATCTTGGTACTCCATTCGTTGCGACTCCTTGGAAGAACGAGTGTGGCTTCCCTTCACAACTCTTGTCGTTCCGAGGATCGAATTGTAACCAAGTAACGGCACAAGCATAGTAATCGCAAAGTGCGGCAAAGGTCGATCGTTGTCCCAATCAGGAAAAAGCGCTGGATGGTCTTTGTGCATATCCATGTCTCGCGCACCGGGAAAGGATGCAACAGAACAAAAGCTGCCGAGAACAAAGTCAGGCCCCAGTAGCTTGCTGAGGATCGGGAAAATCAATTTCGGTGCATAAAGCTCTGGGTTGTTGAATGCATCGGAAACTGTAACGGTCATCATAAACCTACGATCGCCAACACGCAGTGCGCCCTTGGGGTCTTGATCTCTCAATTCCTCGCGATAGCGATCAAAGAAAGACTGAGCTAACCCGCTCACTAATTCTGGCGAAAGTGCATTTTCGATCAGGAGAACTCCATGCTTCTGGAAGAATCTTGACGCTAGACGAAGCTTTCCACGCGAAATGGTTTGGTTCGATAGCTCTTCAACAGAGAATCGAATGGACGGTATGCCTGCTGGTTCGTCTGCAACTCGCTTCATTTCAACGAGTCTCTGTGCTTCTTCTAGATCACGCAGAAACGATAGGTTCTCTGGCGATTGATAGGTCGCGATGCGAAAATGGTCGATCGCTTGATCCAATTCCAATCGGTCAGTCTGGATTTTTCCCATCATGGCCCGAAGTCCTGCATGCAATGGGGCATGCCGGATAGCTTTGACGCACGTCGCGAAAGCCTCATCAAATTCATCGTGATCGTATTGCAGTCTTGCGTATTGACACTGACGATCTGCATCTTCGGGATGATGCTGTAAGTACCGATAGAGCAGCGCATCTTGCCGATCTACGAATCCCGATTTTTCATAGGCATCTATTTCCTGATATACCTTTTGACGGTCGTTGAGAGCAAGAATGCTTGGGACCTCGATCAAATCCATGAGGCGTCTTCGAAGGATTTTGGCTACGGTCTCTCGATCTTCTGCGTCCGTCATTGGAAATGCCCCATAGCTCATGATGTAACGCATGACGCCTGCACAAACAGCGCCTGGGATTGCAATCGTAAGATCGCTTCGACTCGCGTACCCCGAGGACACGAGAGTTTCGAGATAAGTTTGCATCAGGCGCGGATGTGATTCGTCGGCGAATAGACTCCTTTCACGGAGTATTTCCAATGGAATGGAACAACCGCTGAAGAAGTTGTGCAGTGATAATCCTGCGGGACCGGCAACCGCCTCGTCCCAGTCGAACAGGACTATCGATCCGTCTGATCGTTGCGCCGCGTTCTTTGGCCGTAGATCACAATGATTAATGGTTGGCCTGAGCCGCTCCGACTGTTCAATGAGTTCTTGAAACATCTTAGACTTTAACGCGATCCGCTTATGAAATTCGTCTGCGTCTTGGTCGCCAACAAAATGTGACAATCCAACTCGATGATTCCTCAAACTATTTGGATCGAGAAATTCTAAGAAATCGGTTACGAGCGTCGATGGGCTCAAACGAGGTAACGCTTGAACCACTTCGTTGCTTTCGGCAATCATTGCTTGGAGTCGTGCATAACACTCCAAGATCTTGTGCAGTTGTTCTTCGCTTGCTGAACTGCGTAGGTTGGAACCGCCGTGGTGTCGTTGCAGTGTCCAGCCGTTGTCTGGGTCACATGCAACGATATTGGGCACCGACGGACCAACCAACCGAGACATAACTTCGATGGCTTTTAGCGAACTTCGTTGCGAAAGCGGTACGGTCTTGAGAAAATACTCTTCGTCGCCACAAATGATCCTGTAAACTTGCGCCCAGGGATGATCTGTGACAATCTGTAGTTCATCGAATACGGGGAGGTAATTTTGCAGCCACAATCGCAAGGGCGTAGACTCTGTACCTGAAGCAAACTCGATGGATGTAGAGTGATTCATTTTGGGTCCGTAGATGTTTCAGTACGTTCTTTTTGTGAGGCCTCTATCAGTGATTTCAAAAGCTTGGTGGAATCCGAATCGTTTGGGGCCAACTCGATCGCTCGTCTCGCATGATGAATCGCGCAATCAAACTCGTTCTTTTCTCCGTAGCAGAGGGCGAGATTGTAGGATGTCACCGGATGTTCTCCGAAGTGGATTATCGATTCGTGGTAAGCATCAATCGCATCATCGAAATCATCCATGCGTTGGTAAACTCGTCCAATCTCAAACAGTATATCTTCGTTTCCTAAAGCAAAGAAGTTAGCCGTCACTCGTTTGAGTGTATCGCGAACCGCCGCGTACTCGCTCCTTGAAGCCTGACTCACAAAATCTCGTAGCGCGTGCCGCAACTGATAGAACACTCCGGTTTCATAACAACTCAAGCGGATGGCCGACAGGCAAAATTCCAAGTTCTGGTTGTCTGCATTGCGGCCACAACGTCGTAGCAATTGATGACAATCGGCAGGAGTGAATCGTGCTGCATGCTCGTTAAACTCGAATCGCAATCTTGAAATTTGACTCTCGGGATGAGATGTGAACGCGGCGAATTCGAGAAAATGATTGAGTGCGTTCGGAATCAGTGGAGTCCCACCTCGACACTCAATCCATTTGCAGATTGCCCCAAAGTTCACACTAAAGGAAAAGCAACCATGTTGCACCATGGTGGGGAACGTGCGATCCTGCAAGTCCGTCGGTCGCAAGTATCCCTTGTCGGCGCTAAGAAGTAGGAAACCATTTCTTGACCAACTATCCAGTTTGTCAAGTAATTCAAAAGTCTTGATCGGCAACGTGAATGTACCATTTTTGACTTCTGTTCGGTGGTATTCGACGATCTGATTCCAATCAGGATTGGCGTAGACCGGCTTTTCGACATGGTATCGTTCCCATGAAACATCAACTTGTTCCAGGATGGCAAATTCGGATTTGTCAAAACACGTCGCATTAGGCTTGCTCCAGAATGTTGGCCGACATTCGTAAAGCTCCCCGTCTTCGACCTGCCAAACATCGATTGGCAGTGAATCGAAAAAGTAATTTGCGATCAGGATCAGGTTCTCACAGGGGCTCTCTACGCTGAGCGATTTGCCACTTCGCATGAGCCGTATCGAATTCTCTTTGTTGACGTCGAAGCGAGCAAAGTCGATCCGCTGTGACTCCTTTAGTCCTTGGAATGCACTGTGATTCATCCAGTACTGGACGTTTCTTACTGCGACATCCGAGAGAATGTACTGCCACTCTGTTTTCCGAGGTTCTCTGGATTCTAAGATTTCCCCAAGGTGCTGCGCGCAGAGAAAACCGAATCGACCATGTCCAGCTCCCAGTTCTAGGATCGTGACCTGTTCCAAGCCGAGATCTTCAATATAAGATGCGATCAATCGAGCATACGATCTCGCAATGAATGAATTTGTTGTTACCTGCGATGGAATGACGCCACTAAGCCAAGCATCAATTCCGAGCGATTCGTAGAAGCTGCATTGAAGCTCCCAAACGAAGGACTGCGATAGCCGCAAATTGTTCTCAAGTAGATTTCTGCAGTCGGGTGGCATTTTCCGTCGATTTCAATCCGATGCAATTCAGCTCCAACTTCACCCGCTTCACACGACAGGATTCGGATCGAAACCTACATCACTGGATGGCGAAGTCAAGTTTTCCAGAGTTTGATATCTCTAACGATCAAGATGTTTGAACCGATACGATTCCTCCCTGCGATTCTCAGCCCAGTAAACACGGCTCTGTCATTTCTGCGAATTTCGATTCACTAAAGTCCTTTGCCGCGAGAAATATGGGTAAGGAGGTGAAAATAGGTGGTGAAACGGTGACGCTGTCTATTTCGCACAGTTTTGCGGGTAGTCTGCCGATTGTTACGATAATGACGGCGAAACAAGGAGGAACTGTATTTGAATGAAGCAAGATTGCGAAACCGGTGGCTGTTTGGAGTCTGGTTTTTTGAAGCCATTCGGATTGCATGCATTTGCCCGGTTGTTTGGAGTGACGAAACCGATTTTGTCCGCACCAGCAACCAATCCCCCGAGTATCGCATCTCAGGTCGAATTATTGGACTGCGTAGCCTGAACACTGCTACAAAAACTACACCTATACCTAACGGAAGAATTACCGGTCTCAGAACCGAGAGTGGGTTTTTTCCAAATGAGAAATCAAATATTCTCGATAACAATTCCTCACAAGCTAAGAGTCGAATTGCTAGCCCTACAATTCGCGTGATTGGAATTCGTCAACGAGCAAAACGTGATGTTATCGAGGGTGGACCCCAAACGAGCCCAGGTGAACACGAGTTAGGAGACGCTGGGGACGCTTCCGATTCGACAGGTCAGGTTGAGGAATTACCTCGACCATCGCAAACGACCAAAGGAGCGGAGTTCGTTCTTGAACAAGAGAATCCTTCCAAGACGAAATTGGAGATGAATTCTTCAAAACGCGAAAAAACTAACGCAATTCAATACACCGATGATTTCGCTTCATTGAAGCTACCGTCGTTACTCGCATCGACGCCAACGCAATCGATTTCGTTGCAAGCTGCCATTCAGCAGTCCGTCGTTTCGAGACAGATCTTTCGTACACTAGCTGCGGACGTGACGATTGAGCAGTTCACTCCATTCGACGTCGATATCGCTAAACAGGCCCAGTCAAGAGAAGTGGCCCGGTTCGATCCCAATCTCAGCAATAACTTTAACTTTACTTTCGTCGATCAACCCGATGATTCATTCTTTGGGCCAGGGCTACAACAAAACAACCGAAGAGATGAGGGAGAATTTAACGTTCGCCTCAACAAGACCTGGATGAACGGAATCAATAGCAGTGTTGGATACGAACCTCCTCTGGCCTATCTCTTTTTTCCAAACGCAAACGTCTCCACAACGAATCCTGCTTTGGCATCGAATCTCGTCACGCGAGTCAATATTCCGTTGCTTCGAGGCGCTGGACAAGACGTCAATCTCGCTGGCGTGCATTCGGCAAACCATCAAATTGCGAAAAGCAAGTATGAAGTCGAGTCATCTTTACAAGGCCAGCTACGCAGCATCGAACAAGCGTACTGGTTGTTGCACGCGAAGCACGTACAACTCAAAGCTGTTAACCAAGCGATCGATAGCTCGATCAAGATTTTGAATGTCTCATACGAACGATTCAAAGCGGAGCGTGCCCTTTTCTCTGACGTTGCGAGGGCTCGCGTACAATTGGAAAGCCTCTTGCAACAAAGGGTATCCGCTGAGCGACTAGTTCAACAGGCTACGCTGGACCTAGAACAATTGATTGGCACTCCCAGTGGCAGCCTTTCAATCGTATTTGTTCCGATCGATGCGCCAGAATTTCGACAAGCTAACGTCGATCAAGCACAAGCGACACAACGAGCGATTTCGTCGAATCCTCTGCTCAATTCGCGACGCCAGGAGCTGTCTGCACTGCAAGCTAACTTGGTTGCCGCGTCAAATGGAAGACTTCCTCAATTGGACTTGACCGCTCTGCACAGAACCAGTGGGTTAGCTGATGACATGGGGAATTCACTTCAAGATATGCTTAGTATGGAGTTCAACGATTTTGCTGTTGGGTTTCAGGTGACTCAACAACTAGGTGCGAGAACGGCAAAAGCAAACGAGAAGTCGGTTCAATTGCAAATCGCGAGGCAGCTGGCTATTCTGGGAGCTATCGAAACCCAGACTAGCTTCGATATTCAAAATGCTATCAACAGACTGAATGAGCTTTATCTCAATTACGAGAGCACGTTAAGGCAGTTGAGCCATTCTCAGCAATGGGCCGAAGTTGCAAAACTTCGTTACGAAGATCCTCCCCTCACTACGTCTGACGAGTCATTGTTGGTGCTTTTGCTGGACTACCAATCCGCAATCCAGGCTAATGTTGACGCCATAACTCAAGTTGCTGAGTCCGTAGCGGCCTACAATACACAGCTCGCAGTGATTGAGGAAAAGCAAGGTCTGCTATTGGAGAAATGGGGAATTCAAACACATTCTCCCCTGTAATTTCTGTAGTGTGTTGGATTCTCCCGACTAGGTCGTTACCACCAGAATTCCGTTCGAATGTATCGATAGACCTTAGTTAACGCAATCGATCCAATCGTATTCTTTCCTCGGGCGATTCGACCAAAACCAGTCATGCCAGATTTGAGTTTGTTTTCAGCTCCGACAATCGAGCAGTGGACCACTACTGTTTGTGGCGCTGCGACAGATTGCTGATCTGCCACACTTCCGGGGGGCTTTGTAGCTGCGGGAGAGACTCGCTCCACGACGCCTATGAATGTCTCGAAGGGTAATGACCTAGCTTTGACGAACACTTGCTGCCCATGCTGAACGGCTGAGGCGTCCTGTTCGTTGACAAAGACTTCGACACGAGGTACTCCGGGCTCATCAATTCGGCAAAGCAGACTTCCTTGCGGAGCAAAATGGCCAAGCGTTTCCTGAATTCTGGGAGCGGAAACGATTCCCGTGGACGGCGAGCGAACTTGGAGCTTCGCTTGCTGTGAACGCAGGAATTCCAGTTGTTCTGTTAGGCGAGTGCACTTGGCCCGCTCGGCACAGATCTCTTCATCACGCGATCCGAGCTTCAAAAGCAAACAAGCAGATTCCGCTTCGGCAAGTTGTTGCTGCCGCTTTGTCAGTTCGGCAATTTGACTACGCACACCTTCGGTTTTACGACTATTGTAAAGTGATTCATATTCGAGCAGTTGAGATTTAAGAATCAAAAGATCGGACTCCTCCTTGATGACTTGAGCACCGGTGACGCCTCCTTTGGCTTGGAGTTCCTTGGACTTTTTGAGAACACGCTCCGCCAAACTGATTTGCAGCTGAACCTGTTCGCATCTTTGCTTGATTGAATTCAATTGAAAATCAAGAGCCGACTGAGCCGTCTTGACGTCACCTTCGCCGAGATGGCACCAAGACTTCAACATATCAACGCGTTGTTCGAGTGCCCGAATCTCCTCTGGACGGGCTCCCGTTTCGAGCTTCGACAAAATCGCGCTAGATTGATCGAACTCGGCTGACTTTGCAGCAATCTCTGTTGCAAGTTCAGGAGCATGTAATTCGAAAAGTAGATCTCCTTTTTGCACAGGTTGCCCGTCTTGTACGTAGACTACGGAAATGAACCCATGAAGCGGACTGGATACCTCAATACGTTGCGCAGCTCTGACTTCAAAGTCGCCAGTCGCATAATGATTCATTGGAATCGTGAACGCTAGAATGAAGAACAACGCTATCAACCCGACCCAAAAGATTGCCCTACCAATTCGCTTTCTTATCATCATGGCAACTTCGCTACTCACGAAACCTTTGAAGACCCGACGAAGAATGTAAAGGAAGACAACGGAGACCAAAATGGCTCCCGAAGTTCCCAGTTGACTATCTGCTAATTGTATCAACTGCAGCCCAATCACATTCAATGAAAGGACAGCAAAAAGCCAAGTTGAAATCCCGTACGACAAGACGAGTCTCGGCCGTTGCGGTTGTATTGGTTTTGCTGCCCCCCAAAGACGCCAGTTGATCTGTTCAATCCAGTACTTGCGAGCCGTAGTATAGAGATTAGGGTACTTTAGCCAGTCCGTTAGGAGATAGTAACCGTCCATGCGGAGTAAGGGATTTAGATTCAGCAAACCTCTCGTTCCACATGCTGCTGCAAGCACAAAGGCCATTTCGTTGACGAGAGTTCCTCTGACGGTCATTCGCCATACTAGAACGCCAAAAGCCCAATTGAGCAAATCCGAGAATCCGCCCGCTATCGTTATCTGCATTCGTTTTCGACGATCGGGAATCATCCATGCATCGGAAACATTGATATACATACAAGGCAGAAAAAACATGAAGAGGAAGCCGGCTTCATGGACCTGCCCTCCATGCCGTTTGCAAGTCGCACCATGGGCAATTTCATGCAACGCCGTCGATGCGAGAACTACCCCCAAAGCGATAAGTCCTGAATTGAGATTCAAGACACCATAGAATGTCTGGCCTAATCCACCCCAATTGACGCATGTGACACATAAGGCCACGAGCATGAGGGTTACCGACAAGATAAAGAACATCCTTGTCCAGAAAAAAGGAAACAGTTTGACGAACCAATGTAGTACACGATCTGGATCGCAAAGAGGAACACGATAAAACAATAAACTACCTTTGCCTCGTCCCAAACGATGCGACGGCGCAGGAGAAGTTGGGTTTCGCTTTATTCCGAGCTCATCAAATCCAGCAGTATCTTCCACCAAATGCCGGTCTTCTAGAAGTTGCACGAAGTCGCGTATGTCTTCTCGAGCTACGGCATCGTTAAACTGTCGTTTGTACTCGACCTGCAACTCCGGCCATTTTGCGCCCTGTCTCAACTGCTGTAACAAGTATGCTTCTTCGGCCGCTGCCGTAAAGTACTGACGCTGTACGTCATCTCGAACTGTGAACTCGCCATCCCGTTGCTTTACGATCGTTACGCTCGGACGGAGCCGAGGAAGCGAAAAACTCATGCTATCGTGGGAAAGCCCACCATCAGCGACCATAGCGATCGGCCTTGCGTTTTCGGTTCTTGCTGAACTCGAGAAGCGTCTGATGTGTCGGTGATCTCATCGTGACTGCTCGGCTCTCCTCCTCATTCAAGACATGAACGAAAAAAGGAACATCAGTTTGCTTTGCCTTGGCAGCGCGATGGTGACCGTCTATCAACACGGACCCCATTATGTAGCTTCCATCTGGTTCAGGGTGCCAATAGTAGGCAACGATACCGGGAAACTCCAAAGAGACATGTTCAATGTGAGACTTGTCAATCCTTGACCAGTTTAAAGAATGATCTACATCCTCTCTCGAGAGTTCGAATGAATCTCTTCCGTCGCTAACGATCTTTCTCGCTAGGTCGACATCAAACTTGTAAAGATCAAACACCATCCGGTAAAATTCGGGACCGGGTTTGCAGTGGGCACAGGACTTTCCCTTGTCCTTTCCCTTGCTCTGTTCGTGCTTTGTCTTTGACATAGGAATCCTCAAAAATATAACGGTGATCCATATCACCGTTATTATTTGATACTAGTCATTCTGCCGAAGATTGAAAGGCTAAGCTTTGCTCTTTGTTTCTTTTGGAAACTTCAAGTCAGCATAATCCGCACGCACTGCACTTTAGTGCTTTCTCTTGCCGCCTTTGTTGCCCTTACCGGACTTGCC
>JBKCTT010000178.1:0-15135 GCA_046318795.1 Pirellula sp. | reverse complement strand
TGTCCATTATCGAGCAATGTGGAATCGAGCGTAGCGATAACGCCATCCAGGATTTCTTTGTTGCCTATGACGCGTCGCAGTTCAATAGACTGACTAGGCTTGCCACTAGGGTGAACGGTTACCCAATACTCGGCTAGGTCACTTGATACCGGCGCATGGATCGTGCCATAGATTTCAATTGGTTCCAGAATCGATTGATTATAGGTCGGAGACTTGATTTGGACTTCGGGCGGGGTTGCATCTCCAAGAACTCGAAGTTCGACAAATCCACCAAAACCAGCGTAGCCAGTGTTGCCGGACAGGTCTTTCGCAGATGCAACAAACTTATAGTACCCTAAAGCCGATGGCTGACCGGAAACAACAAGCATGTTGGGGGCAATGAGAGTACGACCCGTGATATCCAAGTCGAAGCTAATATTCCGAGTTTGCCAAGTTGAACTATCGAGTGGTCGATACTCAACGAGTTTCAGAGACCGAGAATTCGCATCGATACCTACATTGTCCATCGCAACGACAGATACCAAAGCTTGACCATTCACTTCTAAATTTTCAGGAGTGGAAGAGAACGTTACGGTGGGCGCGACAGTATCCGCCGTCAATGTTATATTTATAAGATCGGAATCCAATCCGCCAAAGCCATCGCTAACACTACGTTGAAACGTGTAGGGCGTATTTGCCATTACCACTGGAGTCGACCAGGTAATCAAGCCAGTCTTTTGATCGATTGCGAGTCCAGCCGGCAAATTGCCGCTAGGATATGAAGTTAAGGAATAGCTAAGCTCATCTTTGTCAGCGTCCGTTGCTTTGGAACTCAACGACAAAAATTGTCCACCGAAAATGGGTGGCGAGCCTGCTGGTGGCTGATTAGGCAGCGCTTCGAGATCGGGGTTAGCATTCGTCCGTACAACGACTTTTTGAAGTTTTCGCGTAAAGAATTCACCATCAAAAACCGTCAAGGTAAAGGTGTAGGTACCAATTTGTGCCAAGGTTGGGGTCCAGGACACAGCTCCTGTCGTTAAATTGATCGTCATGCCGGATGGCTCATTAGACAAGGAGTAGGTTAGCGGTGACGATGGAGCCGGGTCGGTAGCCGTTACAAACTTTGTAGAGCTATCGCCGACAATCCAGAACGATGGTAAACCGGAAAGGATTACCGGCGGAGTGTTTACCGCTGGGTTGTACGCGATAAGGCTAACCACTTGCTGATTTGATCCTCCTCTGGAATCCATGACGCGAATTACGAAGTGATGGACAGAACCGTGGCTGATAGATGCGGGAACCGACCAAGTGATGACCCCTTGTTGCGAGACCGACATTCCGGCTGGAGCATCTACGAGCATATAACTTGTCTCGGATCGAGGCTGATCCAGATCAAACGCATCAACACTGTACGAATACAAACCGCCAATCGGTGCGTATTGTGGAGGTAGCGAACGAATCATTGGAGCAATATTGGATGATCGAACCGTAAGTTCGTAGGCAAAGCGGTCTGAACCACCATATCCATCGGAAACCAGTAGTTCTACTGAGTGTTTTCCAATATCAGACTCCTTCGGGATCCAAGTCATCTGACCGGATCGAGGATTGATGGACAAGCCATCAGGTCCCTTTGTGACGGACCAAATAAGTGCATCCAAATCGGCATCGACGGCTATGGCGCTCGCTTTATAGTTGTACCCCACGGTTGCAGAAGGAAACGGGGCATCATCGGCCGATATTACGGGCGCAGAGTTCCTCAGTCCATTGGTTACGGTAACTGTTGTTATTTGCTCTGTAACAAGGTTATCGCGATCAGAGATAGCCTTTATTTTTACGACATGAGTTGTTTCCGTCTGGTTTGCCGGGTTCTTTGGGGGAGTCCAAACCACCATCTGTCCCTTTTCGAGACGCATGGAATTCGGCTTTGTATCACCGAATGTGTACGAGATATCGTCACCGTCAAGATCTGTCGCATCCAACTGTAGGGAGTATAGAATACCGGCTGGTAAGGTCGTTCTAAACCTAGATTGAATGTCCGGAGCAGCAGAAGTCGACACGAGTGCTTGCACGACAAATGTTTGCGTTGCGATTGCTCCTGATTGGTCAACGACCTGAACCGTAAGCTCGTGCTTTCCTCGCTGGCTCGGATCATTCGTTGCGTACGTAATTACACCAGTTTGGTCATTAATCGTGGCTCCCTGAGGGGCATTGATCAATGAAAATCGCAAGCCGCTTACATCCTCGTCATTGGGATCAGTCGCATTCACATCATAAGAGAATGAGTTTGTACCAATAATAAAACGACGATCAACGACACTAGGAATTGCCGACGTGATTTGAGGTGGTGCATTATGAAGAACGGTCAGAGTGAATTCTTGTACTGCAACCAACTCTTCGTTTTCGTTAGTTCGATCTTCTCGGACTTGAATTTTGACGCGATATTGCCCGGCGGCTCGTGGTATCCCCGAAAGTAGCCCGGAGTCTGCGTTGATTGTCAACCAAGACGGAGCTTCGAGAAGTGCGAACTTAAGGGTATCTCCATTCGGATCAATAACTTGAACCGGATACCGATATTCCAAATCCCGCGCAGCAGGACCGTTAGGGACTGAAACAATCTCCGGCGGCTCATTCAATTGGAATGGATTAATCGCGGACACAACAAAACGCTGTTCCGTCATTTGCCCGGAACTATTGCTTATCTCGATAACGACTGGATAATTTCCGATCGACTCTGGGTACCAAGTGATCAATCCAGAGTTATTGATTGACATTCCTGCAGGGCCGGAGGAAAGACGATACGTCAAATTAGAATCGAGCGACGTTATCTGATAGGAGTAAGCGGAACTATCGGAAATCACTTTTGCCACGGGAGGCATTGATGTGATCCGTGGATGGCCTGGTAAGTGATTAGTCACTACCAGTGTTGTCGCCTGAACCGTACGAATCGGAGTGTTATCGATCCCAAGTGATCCATCTCTTGCCTTAATGACAAGAGGGAAAGCCCGTCCGATTGAACCCGCAGGTGGGGTAAAGCTTATTGATTGACCAGAGATCGTACCGACGGAATCCTGTGCTAACTCATAGACGATTGGATTACCCTCAAGGTCAGTAGCCTGAGTAACAAAAGTCCAGGGTTGGCCAGATACGAGTTGACCAGACGGACTATTGGAAAATGTAGGCCACGTGTTAAGCTCGCGAAAACGAGCTTGCATCATATATTGACGAATTTGACTATCTTCATCCGTCAAATTGACAACAACTTCGTACGCAGGATTGTCCAATTCCAGTCCGGTCGCTTCATCGGCGTTAATCGTAATCAATCCTGTCGGCGAGACAGAAATCGCTCCTCCATCGGGAACTGGTACACCATTTTTTCGAAGGTGAACGTAGCTATAAACAATTTCATTTGAATCACCATCTGGATCAATACCGACCAGTTGGTGGGTCCATTGGCGATCTAGGTAGATTGGTCCAGTAGGATTATTGTCCACAAATGCGTGTTCTCCATCGTCAGACGATGGCAATACGGCGGCAAAGACCTCATCAAAAGCCTCCCCTCCTCTTCCGTCAGAGATCTTAATCTTGACAACGGGGTCTGTTGATCCGCGACCTGAAGTAAAGCGGATTTGGTCCGCTAGAGTTGGAGTCCATCGAATGACCTGATTAGGGTCTATGGTCATTCCTGGCTGAGACACTATCAGTTCATACTGTAGCGGATCTCCGTCGGGATCCACTGCATCGAGAGCGTACGTCCAGGTTGAGCCCGTTCTGCCGTCAAACGGAACGGATCGAATAATTGGGGGCTGATTCTCAAAAGCAACTGGGAGCGAAAAGGACTGAAACGACGCGTGTTTTCCCTGGACGTCATCGCTTGCTTTAATAATGACCCGATAGTTACCTGATAAAGAAGCTGGGACCCACTCAATTTTTGCTTTGCCATGTTGACCTGGGATTGGCGTAACAGTCATACCTGCAGGTGCGTCTTGCAGAGAGAAAACGATGTTCTCGTTTAGGTTCTCAGGATCAACGGCGTTAACTTCATACGTCCATTTCTTTCCAATCAGTGCAGGCCCTACTGGGTTAGTTGTGAACTGCGGCGGATCATTCGGAAGCGGTATCTCGTTCACCACTTCGATTGTAAACTCCTGCCGATCGACACCACCACGTCGATCATCAACCTCTACAACGATGCGATGGAATCCGAGAGTGTTTGGAGTTGGAGACCAGTAAACCACGTTTCCATTGTTTAACAGGGTCATGCCAGGTGGAGATTGAATCAGGCGGTATACCAACGTGTCACCGTTAGGATCCGAAGCTTCAATCTGATAGCTCCACGTATAATTGTTAGATCCGGTCGATCGTTTGGCAAATTCAAATGGCACAGAGCTAATGACTGGAGCTTCATTGGGAGTGGAAACTCTTAGGTCGAATCGCTGTACATCGATTCCTCCTTGACCATCTCTCACCGCAACAGATACGGTGTGATTCCCCAAATCCGTCGACGTCGGGAACCAAGAAATCGTGTTCGTAACTGGGTCAAACACCATTCCACTGGGACTGTCAAGCATCGCAAAAGTTAGCGGATCGCCATCTTGATCAGAAGCTCGCAATTGATACTGATAGGACTGGTTTACGACTGCGACTAATGGAGGGGTAGAAACAAAGAGAGGTCGATGATTCTTGTAGGAACTGTCTTGTTTCACCTCTATCGCAAACGTCGATATCGTTTCGCCACCTCTTCCATCTGAGACCAAAACGTTTAATGCATGCGTACCAAGTTGCGAAATATGCGGAGTCCAAGTTAATCTCCCTGTTTGGCTATCAACGTTCAGACCACTAGGCACCTGAACCCCTGAATTAGCAGACGAGATTTGATAGGAGAGCACATCATTATTTGCGTCAGTTGCCTGTACCATAAACTCAAACGGACGACCGACTGATGCCGCTTTTGTACCTATCGGGTCGACAGTCGGTGATTGATTATTGCTATTCATTTCGTCGACATCTACGGTCCAGATTTGCTTCGCAGCCCCACCCCTGCCATCTGTAACCTCGACTGTAAACGAGTACTCGCCCGAGTCAGTTGGAGGTAGCCACGAAATGATCCCGGAATCGCGGTCGATCGTTGCTCCGTGGGATTCACCCAATAATGAATAAGTCAGTTTATCGTTGTCAACATCGATGGCATTTACATCGTAGTTGTAACTGTGGTTGATTCCGATAGGCATACGCCCAAGAACAACGTTTGTCCCATGACGGCGGAATTCCAATACGAACGCATGAGCTCCACCATCCCCTGTAAAACTAAGATTCACAGCCTGAGACTGGTCCGGATTAAGCCGGAATCGTGTAGGAGACGTGATACTGGCGACCCCGGACTGAATCCCATTTCCAGATGCATCGACTAAAGAAACATCAACGTCATATTCTACTGAAGATATAGCGCTCTCAATTGCCTTGATGATTCCATTTTTGTACGCAGTTAGGTTTTGCCGATCAAATTCCACATAAAGGGGATCACCTGGCTCCACATCTTCGTTGGGAATCAATCCAGAAAGAGATTGACCGGTTCTATTGATTGCTCCAGTAAGTCTCGCGAGTTCCGTTAGCATACTTCTCGGTGACGGAGGAACTATTCCCTGTGGAGTCGGTGGGTGCGGAGCTCCCATTCCAACAAACAACGCTCCGAGTTGCACTAGTGCATCAACCGCATCTTGAATCGACGCAGCTGATGGTGTTGGAACGTAGGGGTTTCCGGTAAGATTCGCATAGGCCGGATCGGGAACTGAATTGCAAGCTGCCAGCTGCGGACTGTGCACCAGATACGAGTTGCCCACTAGCGATTTAAGCGAGGACGAAATACCATCTGCACCTTCCACCGTCGTATCTACGCATCCTGATGTCTCAAAATCCACTCGGTATCTGGTTCCAAAATCAGAAGTTCCAATCACTATCGGTAGTGAACCAGCTCGAAATCCAGCTCCGCCTAGTCGATTGGTTGGAACGGATTGGATCAAGTCAACAGGTGTGAACTGCAAGCTCCAACTAGATGAGTAGGGTAGAGTTGGGAGCATCCTATTGAATTCCGAATTTATCAATGAAAAATAAGAGGTTCCATCAATGGAACCATCAACTCTTACTCGCCCACTCGCATTTAGTCCATCAAAATACGTCGGCCGCTCCGAATCTTGCATCCAGGAGTAACGATAGCCAGTTAGCGGATCGATACGCATGTCCGTGGTTTGGTTATAGTTTGCCCAGCCTCTGACGTAATGTGGAACCGACGCCACGCTCAACAGCGTTAACTTTATATTTAAGTCGATCTGGGAAGTAGCTGCCGATTTTACAAATACTATGTATTCGCCATTTCGAGGTAACACATATTCTTTGAAGTTGATTGTCGACGGTCCAAATTCGTTGCCTGATATTGCTTTCGTTGGAATCGGCAAAATTCTTTCGCCAAAGTTTGAGTAGACCTCGAAATCAATGTATTCAATATCGTATGCGTTGACGTTTGTATCCAATCGTACCGAGCTGCCTTCCACTCCATTGAATCGGAAAAGTCTGAGATCATTTTCGAAATTCAGGCTTGTTGGATAGTTGATCCCAAATTCGATGGGCTGCGATTGCTTTACGACATCCATCAATTCAAAATTAAAATTGCTGGTTAGACTTTGAGTACTCACCTTCAAGTAGTATGTACCTGGTGGTATTCCACCATCACCTACGTGAGAGTAAGGATTGATCCAGCCTCCAGGTCCACGAATAGATTGACTGACAATACCTGCGGAAGAAAAAGAGGAAAGAACTGGCTCCAATGTGTCCGTCAAAATCTCCCAGTTCAGATGGGATTCACTCGATCTAAGAATTGGCAACGTCCAGTCTTGACTCGAAAATTTGAAAAACACCGGCGAACTCGGTGAAAGCGACGCTACATGAACCCTCTCCGACACCTGGATTGTAGTAAAACTTGGAACGAAAGGGCTATTTCCCGATCCCAATTCAGCACGCAATGTGAACTGAAACTCTTCGTCTAAAAATCGATATTCCTCCGCTTCATTGTAATCATATGGTGAAGGATCAGGAAAAAGATGAAGCGCAGAACGAACTTTTGCCACTGGCGTTTGATCGACAATAACAGAGTAGGTCCCGCTACTTGGGAGGCTAAACTCGAAACCTCCTAAAATAGATGTGGGCGTTAAAACAAATCCGTTTGGCGTATAGACGTTTAAGAATCGGGTAGCTCCATGCCTATTGTTTGTTTCTTCGAGGTTAGTCAAGATCCGCAGCTTTTGACCTGATGTTCCTTGGTAACGAAAAACATAACCTTTCATGGAAGAATCAAGAGTACCACCAACCGTTTCATTGATTCTCAATTCGGGTTGAGACATAACATCCACGATTCGAAAACCCGCTCGAAGATCGGTGTCCAGAAGGAACGAAGGACTCTCGCTCGGAATTTGAGCAGGTGGAACGTCGGCGTTTCGCCGATCTATACCTACGTAGTTTCGATCGAGATCGATCACGGTTTGGCTGGCCAGGGAGCCAGCCTCGCCAGTATAATCGAGAGAGGTCGAATCACCGACATTAAAGGCGTCGACGCCTAATCCGGTAGCAAGTTGATAAAGGCCCTCTATAAGAGCTTCCTCCGCATCATTCCCCCCTCTACCACCTGAAGTCCGACTTAAAGCTGACGCAATTATTTCCTTAAACCTTGGGTGATTGGTAGATATGACCGGTTGATTAAGAGTGAACGGAACCCCAATTTCACCGTTGTCGTCGGTGGAGAATTGACTATCAAATGGTGTCGTGGTCACCAATCGAAAATCATCAAATCGTGAAATTCCGATTCCCACATCTACGTTCGGAAAAAGAGTCGTAATGCTAGTGACGATTGCTTCGAAATCGTGTTGAAGCAATGCGTTTACTTCTGTAAAACTAAATGTGTCATCCATGAGTAACATGATGTCAACTTTTGGGACTCCGTCAGAAAGAGATATCTGAACGGCCTTTGACGTGGATTCATTCGTATCCAACATTAGCGTCAAGCGATCATTATTGGTCCCGATTTCCTTAACGTCTCCCAAAGGCGTAAGGCGACTTGCCGCATTCTCAAACTTGATCTTGGGGACCGAGGTTATTACTGGTGGGTTGTTCGGAATTGGCGCAATCTTGACGTCAAAACGCTGTGTCGAATAATTCTTGAACGAGTCAATAGCTCGTATTGCAAGTGATCGAGTCTGACCGGCATCTGTTCCCGAGGGTACGAAGCTGATTGTTGCCGTTCCGTTTCCATGATTAGTCAGTTGAAAACCCTGTACACTATCCATCGAAAAATGGACTTCGTCACCGTCGGGATCAGACGCTTGCACTAGGTAACTGTAAAGTTCACCGGGTTTAACATCGGTTACTGGAACAGATGTTATTACAGGAGCACTGTTTGACACAATGACGTCTAGCTTGAAAGACTGTGTGTCAAAAGCTCCAAACGGATCGACTACACGAACGGTAATGTCGTGCCGCCCCATCGCCGGTGTTGTCCATGTAATCATCCCGGTCTGAGAATCGATGGCCATCCCCAAGGGTGCATTAACGAGCGAGAAAACGAGCGGGTCGTTATCAACATCTGCGGCTAAAACGCGGTACTTGTATGGGCTATATACGGAATGAATTTCCGTCGGTTTAGATACGATTTTTGGGGCGCTATTCCAACTGGGGTGATTACCAACAACTATCGCATACGGCTGCTCGACCCAAAATGGAATTTCGAATCCAGGACTAACGCCAGCTTGCACAACTTCCGAGAAACTGGGGAGAAAGTCAGGAAAAGCAGAAACGAGATGATAATCCGTAATTGCCGGCCTGAAAGTAGCGTTATGAACGCGTTCAGTGAACGGATCAATATCCCAAAAACGGGTTACGGCGTCATCTGCATTGCTGATATCGCGAAGCGTTGGAAGATATTTCCGCATCAACTTAGCGTCACCAGCAGTGCCAACCCTGCTGTCAACATATTGTTCCGAGTTAAGACCCGCGAATTCGCCAGGCAACGAAAGTTCACGAATTCCAGCGTCAACGGGCCAAAGACGAGTCGTCAACGGGCCAAAGACGAGTCGTTGTCATCGGTACTCTTGCCATACCATAATAGACACCAGGCGCAATGGCACCCCAACCGCCAACTAGCAACTGGCTAGAGGGTTTTACTACGCGAGTAAACTCCTCACCCGAATCATTTGGCGGAAATACACTTTGCCAGCCGGCGGGAATTGGAATTCCTGAAGCGTTCTTTACCCATTTCGTCGACGATGTTGAACGATCTGCGACCCCAGGGGCGTAGGTTTCTACATCTATCCCTGCAGGCAATGGAGGGTCGAACTGGACCGCCCTTCGCGGATCAGATTTGGCAGGCAGGGTCCCGCCGGTAATTTTAGACGCAAAATCGATATTGCCTTGAGAAACGAGGTTGGGTTCTGCTTTCGCAAAAAAGGGTCGAAACGGTGCATTGGTTGTGCTATGTCCATCAAATAGAGATGATTCAAAACTACCTAATTCGATCTTGATGGTTTTTCCATCCGAAGATGGAAGCGATTCGAGATCAGCAGGTTCGAGCTTGATCCTTCTTTGAATCGAACGGAAGTTTTCGACATTTCGCTCTTCGGATTTCTTGCTTAGCGTGACAAGTACTTCCACCTCTCCGCTTCCAATCGATATCGGCTCCCTAGCATTAAATCGAATTGGACCGGTCGCGATTTCAAAGTTTGGATCTGCGTCCGGTTTAAACGGACCAACGACCATCCCAAACGCAAGCTTCCCTACCAAGTTTTCCGGCAAGCGGAATTCAATAGTCAGATTGCCACCAATAATGGTCTCTACATCGCGCAGCTCATCAATCGTTCCTAAAATCCCGTTAGAATTCGGAAACACGTAGGCAACCGAATTTGTAAAAAGAGATTTGTGATTTAGCTGCTGGTCAATTGGCCTCGGATTGGTATCTGCACCACCAGGGCCAGGCGCATCCGGTATCAGCGGAGGAGTAGGCGAAGGTGTTGATGGAGTCGGCGTCGGTGTTGGAGTAGGTGTCGAGGGTGATGTTGGAGGATCTCCCGTACAAGTCTCCGGATCCCAATTGGTAAAACCTGGCGGAGGATCGCAAACCAGAATGGGCGGATCTGGGTTATCCGGTGGCGGTGGCGGTGGCGGTGGCGGTGGTGGTGGTGGCGGTGGCGGTGGCGGTGGCGGTGGCGGTGGCGGTGGCGGTGGCGTGGGGGTCGATGGAGTCGATGGAGTCGATGGAGTCGATGGAGTCGATGGAGTCGATGGGGTCGATGGGGTCGTCGGAGTCGTCGGAGTCGTCGGAGTCGTCGGAGTCGTTGGCGTCGTCGGCGTCGTTGGCGTCGTTGGCGTCGTTGGCGTCGTTGGCGTCGTTGGCGTCGTTGGCGTCGTCGGCGTCGTTGGCGTCGTTGGCGTCGTTGGCGTCGTCGGCGGCTCTGGCCAGCACGGCAAGCCAGGATGGTCACAGTCCCAGTTTCCCGTTATGGGCGGCAATGGTGGTTCAGGAGGTGGCGGTGGTGGTGGCGGCCACACTCCCCCGTTGCATAGATCAACCCATTCTTGCGGCGGCGGATACGGCGGATCCCAAACTGAACAATGTGGTGTAATCAGTGATGGTTCACCTTCTGCACTATTCAGTCCCAGGGGTAACTCTCCAAGCGGAACAGATCGCATCGATGCGTTCTGCGCAACGGAGTGTTTTTCAGGGAAAATAATGGATGACAAACCAGAATTTGGATTGCTAACAGTTAGAGTAAAATCAGCGGAGCCTGTTATCTGCAATTGCGTCACATCCAGTGGCTGCACCGAAGTTTCGACTGGTCTTCCTGAGGGTGTAATATCGTGACCACCGCCCTCGCTTCCTGTTGTTACAGCAACTCCAACAAGTAAGCTTCCATTGGTCACCGCTGAAACGTTACCCTCGAAAACAACTAGACTAGCAACCTCTGGGCCGCCGGTTGCCATCACCAATCGTTGCTCAAATTGTTCAATTCTCGGTACACGTGGTTTGGGAGAATTAATCGGTTTGCGATAAGATGCGATTGAACGAAAACTAAACCAATTACGAAATGTGAATTTCATAGTGTGCGTGGTTACCAATGACAACGAGGCGGTGACATGCAGCTCCAGACGTTGGCTGCATACGTCAGCAGCAGAATGTAATGTTGATGAATTCTGATCGCAAACAAATTTCAGAGTTTTTCTTTTTTGAGAATTTTGTGGACGTTTTGGCGAGGCCTACTTGAAACCAGCACGAAACGATTGTATGTCACGTTCTTTCTTAATTGACAAAGGTCATTCATTTCTAATCATTAAGTAGCACCGTAACCCGCTCGTACAACGCCGACCTGATTTCTCGCAATAAGCAAAGCGAGAACGCTTACTAACTTCTCGACTTGAATCATGGGCTGAACTGGATGATTTGAATTACGCCAGAACCAAATTCCCTCACGATTTTCAAATCTGTTGGTATAGTCACCTTTGCCACAAACGAATCCAGGACGAGCGATTAAGCACTTATCGTTGTACCTCTTTACAAGGTTTTCGCACCAAAGTTTATTCTTAGCCGTTTCGAACAAAGGGTCATCAGGATAGGAGAGGTCAACAAGAGACGACGAGATATAGGTATAATGCTGACATCTACAGTGATCGAGAATATTGCGTATCTGGTGGTCCTCAAAACCGATGAAGTCCACGATATGAGGCCATACCGAACCATCCAAAAGATCCCTGCATTGCTGTCGATCACTTCGGTCACATATTATACGAGGCACCTCAGGGAACAGATGGGAATTAGTCAGACCACGATTAAACAGCGTCAACTGAAACATCCCTCTGTTCAAGACATGTTCGCAGAAAGCTCTGCCAATAAACGACGTTCCACCTAAGATTAGTAACTTCTCACCCAACATTTTTCGAATTGCTTTCGTCCAAGTAAAAGACCGGTGTTTCGAACTTCTCTACATTGGTATCAGTCCATCTATCCCACGGATCTTCTCCTCTATCAGCACGGTATTTTGCTAATCTTTGATGCCTATGAATTAAGTAACCTGGATCAGAGTGATACCACCATATAAACGAGTTGCGTCGTAAACTAGAAGAACCCATAAACGCATGGTATGAAATGGGTGAAATCTCAAACATGAAAAGACTGTTATTGCGCGGCGGTATAGCCTTGAAAAGAGTTTTGCCGTCAGGAAGATAGACACCCGTCTCTCCTCCAAAGCCCGACTGCCAAGGGACATTTCCGATATAGTAAAGACAAGCTACAGAGCGAGCGGTTTTTATAGACTCTGGCTGTCGATGCTTAGAATCATCCGAGTAATTAACCCCGGAATCCCCGGTGAAAACTCGCATACCATCGAGATTTGGCGAAACTTTTGGGAAGGAAACAACGGCAAAATCGGTATGAACCCACCCTTTATCTGACGGCGGCATATGTTGATGCATGCCTAAGATTACATTCTCATCAAGATAGATATCGAAGACGTTGGCCACAAAGGCCCTTACATCCTGCGACACGATCTGGCGCAGTGCAGTTCCCGCAATTTGGCTCAATGTCGGGTTGTAATTCACCGCGTTGTAGATCTGATTTCCTTGTTCTCCAACTTTTCCGATGGGTTTTCCAAGACCAATTAGGCTTTGAAAAATCATCGCCAGTGCTTGGCTCGTCCCTTCGTCAAAGAAGTTCTCGACAACAGCGTAGTTGAATGGAAAGCTTGATACGGAAATCTGGAGGTCGGCATTTATCATCGATTAGGCATTTCGTTACATCTTCGGGGTAACATCAAACATGGCTTAAGTTGCGAACGGATGATATCTCATGAATTAGTGCTATTCAACAGGATGCAGTCAAACAGTCAATTGCTTGGTGCGATCTAACCTACATGCTGGCCGATCTAGATACCTCGAACAGCACGCACCAAAGGTCAATGCTCTGACTGAAATGTTAATCCCCCTGTGCTGTCCTGCTCGAATTCGCAAAAATCCCAAAGCCTATCATGTATCCTGGTACACCTGTCTTGACGAGCGGCTAAGTGGAGATTCGGATGGCAAACCGAAAGTCTTTCGGGATGCGGCGGTTACCAATCTGCAAGAGTTCTTCAGTCGGTTTCGGCGGTTGAGTATCGGCTCTGACGACTCGCTGGAAAGACTTGTGCAACAAGCCCAAAGTCTGATCGGGGGAATGGTGCCAGACGATTTGCGACAAGCGAATCCGCTCCGGGAACGGATCTCGGAAGGGCTGACTCGCATTGAAGCAAGTCTTGATGGTGACATGACCGAACGTCCACGACGCAACATTATCCGGAGAGCCTCGTAGTCATGGACCAACAAGCTGTTGCCATAATCGAACCGAACGGTGCTGTGCGAGGCATTTACAGCGATCTGATTCCCTACCAAGCGATCGGAACGCCGGACATTGTTCGTGCTTCGCATGTCGAGCCAGACCAACACGGAATGTGGTGGGCCGATATGACACCGATGAATGGGCCGAAACTCGGTCCTTTCATCGAACGGTCGAAAGCCATCCAAACGGAGGTGCAGTGGTTGGAAACCTATTGGCTTGACCAGGATGGACGCTCATCAAACGTATAGGTTAGTTGGCGATCGATGTTCGAATCCGATTCCGTTGCCAATGGGCATATTGATTTAATGGCGTTTGAAAAAAAAGCATCAGCCGCAGGGGCGCTAGCCCACGGTTATCAGCTGTCAACCGGACGCTATCGCGTTACGGCTCATGAAAGCAACAACTCCATAAGCAATGGGATAGTAAACAACACATCATTCGCCTTGCAGTCGACCAACCCGGTCGGCTGCTTTTTTTTAGCTATCAGAGATCTGATCTCTCGCACCTATTGGCATCACACCGGATTTCCGCAGTCATGTGACCTCTGCTCGATTCGCCCCTATAGGGGCTTTCTGATTTAAAGGTATGTTGGCCACTCTTGGCCGACTTGACCACAATTCGGCCCGTAACATGTAGCCAGGGGTTGATCGCGAGCGACACCCCTGGATTCGAATCCCAAACCATTCTTCCCATCCTGAAAGGATGGCAGAGACTCGCTCATGGATGGCTTCCCTACCGGGATGCAAAACTTCATGCTCATCTCAACCGGAGGTGTCGCATTCGCTCAACCTCCGGCTACCAGCTTGAATCCCTACGGGATACAAAACGACGACGTCGAGCATGCGTAAATCATGAGATCGTCGCTGTTCGACTCATCGGCCCTAGGCACCGATCGAAGCGGTTCGAAATGTAATGACTTCAACCCCATAGGCCGTGCTCGGCTTATCTGTCGTCCGCTTGCGAAGATTACCAAACAAATCCATAACATACGTTCGGTACAAGTAGATGGCATCGTAGTTCGTTATCGATTTGACTATGTTGCCAAATAGAAAAGGCTTTTGTTTTCGGCTGACAGTTTCTCAAACGCAAACTCCAGATCCTCTCTGATCTCTTCTAGAAAATCTTCATCGAAGTTGCCTGTCAAACGCCCCTTTACGGAAGCAGCATTGCCCATTCCAAGATCCATTAACAAGTCACCAAGTTCATCTTCCAGACTTTCAAGGTCTTCTTGTTTTGCCAAGCCACCTGGTTCAAACTGAAATGCTCTCAGATGCTCCTGAGGAATGAAACCCGCACGAGGGTATTGTTGGGACATCCTAGGGACCGGAAACGGCGGCTGGAAGCGATTTCCTGGACGTATTATTCCCACGTGCTCGGGAAATGACTCGTCACGATATTCCGTGAAGACCGGAAAAGTGATTTCTTCAAAATTACTCTGAGCTATGACCAACATCGCATCAAAGTACGTTGAATCACAGTCTTTTGGCAACCGATTTTCCAGGATATCGGATACCAGCCGCTTCATTTGTGACAACTCTTCTTCACAAACGGATGCAGGTGACAAGTCAATCCATGAGCTTGCCTTTTCATACATATCCGAAAGACTTAATTCGACTTGCGAGCTCGGAACGCCAAAGAAGAAAACGCTGTGAGACATTATCAATTCAAGGGTTAGGGAACGGGATTATCGATGGATTCACGTGTAAGAATGCTGCAAGCAAGGTTGATGGGTAATTCGGTCATGTGTTTGCCGCACC
>JBKCTT010000177.1:0-3148 GCA_046318795.1 Pirellula sp. | reverse complement strand
TACAGGAGCTTCCCGAAGATGAAAGCTTCGACGGGTTTCTCTTCTTAGCCCGGAGGGCGACATATGTCCTGCCGGTGGTGTAAACCACCGGTAAGGATGCATAAATGGTTTTAAGCCCGGAGGGGCGACACAATGAGCGATGGATGCGGAAGCTTCGATGGCCGAGGGGCACCAGTCGGCGTTAGCAAAGTGATGCACCGGACTCTTGTGTCGCCCTCCGGGCTTTGAAGAGTGGGTTGGCCCAAGGTCCGGTGGCTTACGCACACCGGCAGGCATAAGCCGCCCTCCGGGCTAAAAACCAAGCGCCGCAGACGGACGCCATTAAGGCACTGAGTAAACCGAAGTGCAAACAGTGTGGTCAGCGAGAGATGGAATTCACAGAGTATCGCAGCCCGTGACATACGAAGAACGATATCAAAGAGATCTATCACTGGATGAAATTCTTCGCGGTGATCTACACGACGTTAGATGACAAAGTCCATCAAGCGATGCTCAAAATCAGTCGACAGATTCGCATCCCGCAGATGACCATCATGGACTGGTGGTACACGAGTCAGGAATACGCATCGATCAGTGAGCTTGAATGCGGTGAGACGATTACCTGCTCACAACTGGAGTGTTCGTGCACTCGAGTGAGTAGCTTTGATCTGTCGATGGTCCAATTACCACTGCCGGAAAATTAAGTGCATTGCAACGAAAGTAACAATGCCCGAAGTTCCAGGAAAGTTGCATTCTCCACGCGACCGCGTGGATCATATTCGCCGAAAGCCAAAAAACCTCTTTTAACGACCAAATTCGGTGCAACAAAGTGCTCGAACTCGGTCTCTAACAGCTCGCTTAAGAACCGATCAGGACACTAGGAAATCCAAGACACCGTTGGAAATCCTATAGGGAAAAGATTGAGAAAACGGCAAATCAGCCCAATGAGACCAACCGGCTGACCGTCCGCCTTGGGCGGGGGCATTACTGACTGAGTCTATCTCTTATTCTGTGAACGAAACTGCAATATCGAGTATTGCATTAAGATCACCTAGTAATTTTAGGGTGCTTGGATCTAAACTAACACCGTTGAATTCTGATACGTCACCCACTACCGTTACCTGTATCTGAAGTATTCGTATAGATAGTGCTTTAATAAAATGTTTAACACTTGCTAATCGTTTAAGCAAATCTTCAATTTGACTACTTGGCAAGAAGTCGACACCATTTATTGCTTTGGTCAAGAAACGCCAGTCACCATAACCTACCTCCGATTCGATCATCTTTTTCGGCCGATTTACTTCCCCCGAAACAGAGCTACAAAGATCGTGGAAAGATGACTCGCTAGCACCATGTCCAGAGAGTAAAAAGAAGCAACTATATTTTACCATTCACCGGCTCTACTTCCAAACTGCATCTGTCATAGTTTTGGGTCCATTCGTGCCGCACTGCTTTGTGTCGGCAATCATAATAGAGCCGTCTTTGCATGCGCAAATATCATATCGTGAGTTTGGGACGCCGCCCCATTCAGTTTTGAATTTGTGCTCGCTTACAATTCCCGCTTGAACTAACTGCCAAGGACTTGCTTTTTTGCAATCGTTACGTTTGCGACGCTCTTTCGGTAACGGGGGAGGCAAATCAACCTGCGGATCGTCATCTATATATGCTTCGTTTGCACAAACCAATACGGTGGACACGATCACACCGGGATGTACTGATACAAGAGGTTTCGGACACGTCTGAATTGTGGTCGTTATTGTCGTTGTCGTGACGACAGGAAGTAGTTCACACTTTTGCGTAACATAGGGCAATCTTACACAGGGCTGATCTGTTGCCTCGTCAACAGCCCATTGGCGGTGCCAAGTATACGCATAGTCCTGACAGCATTGTTCAGCACCTTTGCCCGAATCGCAATCCAATTCTTTGACGGTATATTGGCTTATTACCCATCCAAGACGAAATTTGCAGCAAATCTTCCTTAATCCTGAGGGATCAGTATCGGATTGGACAAAGTAGACAGCGTAAAGTGACGCCCCGTCTTTAAACCCGATCGGATCTCTTCCTAAGAACCTGCCCGCCAGCGGGCTCATCCATCTAGCACGGAAGTGATGCAGGCCTAAGGTCTCATCCCATTCTCTGCCCGTGTATGTATACCGATTCCCAACGGCAGAACTCGTAAGCACAGATCCGCTGGCGTTTAGAATCGTAGGTTGACCGTAAGCGGTGTACGCATAGCGCTCTGCGACCGCGCCGGTCGACGTGGTCATAGCGGTGATGGAGTACTGTTGGTTGCGATGGTAGTAGTGGATCGTGCCACTAGTACCCGCAGCCTTGCGCACGACCGGCTCATCGATGTAGCTGGCATAGACATATCGGTTAGTCGGTGTCGAAGCGACACCACCCACAGGGTAGTCCGCAATCGTTTGCTGATCATGTTGCACATAGACAACCGAACCACCGGTTCCCGTGCGTGCTACACGCCTTCCTAATGCGTCATATTGGAAGTTCACATCCACGCTGCTGTTGTTGCCGAGATCCGCACCCCGAAGCTTATTGTCGAAGTCCCAGATCAGAGCAAGCGGTGAGTTTTGAGGGGTGAGGTTTGAGGGAAGAAGAGTGATGTTGCCTTTGACATCGGTGGAGATGTTCTGGCCACCGGCGGTTAAGAGCTCGTGGGTCGGACCGTGGGTTCTATTTTGAGCAGTGCCATTGGTGGTAACGCTGGTCCAATCTCCGACCTTGGTCAGATTCCAAGACTGAGTGAAGGTTCCGCTGGTGCGAGCATAGCCCGTGAGACGATCTTCATCGTCGTAGCTGGTGCCTGCTGATGTGAACCCGTAACCGCTCATCGTTCCGCCAATGGTCTCGGAAGTTTTGTTCTTGTTCGCATCCCAAGTATAACTCAGGTTGCCAATCGATGTACCAGTTCCTCCATGCCAAAGTAGAACAATTGCCCTCAATTGTTTGCGGAACGTCGAGAGCCTTTTCGAGTCCGTGACCAAGAGTTGGCCAGTACTAATTTCATGGCTGTTTGCGGCTTTAGATAGCTAACCGGCGTGCCAAACAATTGAGGGCAATTGTTCGGCTTTTATTTTTCTAAACAATTGAGGCAATTGTTCTACTACATTGGTACATCGAGAATCGAAACCAATTCGGTTTGGCATCGCTA
>JBKCTT010000176.1:0-95048 GCA_046318795.1 Pirellula sp. | reverse complement strand
TTTGGCCGTTTCCACCGCCATATCGTTCCATTTGTTCAGGATAGGAGTTCCAGAACTATGAAAATAAGCAAATACGCGCTAGCCGCAACGATTGCGAGCGCTTGCTTAGGGGGAACGGCTCTCGGTCAATCGAGCCGCTCTACTAACCAATTTAATACGTCTTCGTTCCAAACCCAGGCTCCAGCGCCTATCACATCTGCTAACTCGGCATCCGCGTCCTACGTGGCGCCAGCCTCTGCATGCTGTGAAGTCCCCAGCACTTGCGACGTTGCAGACCTCTGCAATGGCAAGCCAGCAGGCTGTGACGACGGAAGCTGTGACAGCTTCGGTGGTTGCGGTGTTGGTGGGGGTCTTCTAGGAGGAGGTCTCCTCGGAGAATGCTGCCTCGGTGAAGAATGGAAGCTGATCAAGAATCCGGTCGCCGGTTTCAACATTGGTGGATGGACAAGCGTTGGGTACCACACCCATAGCAATCCAAACAGCTTCAACACCTACGACGGAAAAGTTCAGTTGGGCCAGCAATGGTTCTACGCTGAAAAGGTTGCCGATGGTAGCTGTGGTCTTGGTCTCGGTGGACGTATTGACTACGTCTACGGTACCGATGCTCCCGACACTCAAGCCTTCGGAACCCCAGGCCGTTTTGATGACGACTGGAACAATGGTGGTGGACTTGGCTACGGACACGCTTTGCCACAAGTTTACGGCGAAATCGCATCCGGAAACTTGTCTGTCAAGCTGGGTAAGTTCTTCACGATCGTCGGAAACGAAGTTGTCGCCGCAACAGGTAACTTCTTCTATAGCCGTCAATTCACCTTCTACAATGCCGAACCATTCACCCACACCGGTGCATTGGGTACGTTCAAAGTCGACGATGACACATCGCTTTACGGTGGTTACGTTCTCGGCTGGGACAGCGGTTTCGATGACAACGGCGACGCTTATCTCAGTGGTTTCACACGCAAGCTGAACGACAACGTGTCGTTGACCTACGCTTCGTGCTTGGGTCGATTCGGTGATGCAACTGCGGGCGAACGAGGTGGTGTACATAGTGCTATCCTCAATGTTGGACTGACTGATAAGTTGACTTATATCAACCAAACCGACGTCCTCTTCTCCAGAGTAGCTTCTGGCGAGACGTTCCGAAATACCTTCGGAAACATCCACTACTTGATCTATCAAATCAATGATTGTGTGTCCTTTGGACAACGATTTGAATGGTTCAACTATAGCGGTGGAGCAGGAACACCAAGCCTGTTCGCCGGTCGTGACAATGATGACCTATACAACTACACCATGGGCTTTAACCTTCGCCGAAGTGCTAACCTAGTCTTCCGACCAGAAGTACGCTGGGTTTGGGACAAGACGAACTTTGGCTTTAACGAGAATAACAACGCGAGCCAAGCAGCCTTCGGTGGCGACATGGTCTTTACGTTCTAATCTCTGTCGAACCAGTTGAATAAAATGACAAAGACGCCTCGCTCCTGCGAGGCGTCTTTTTTTATTGGAAACTTAAGACCATTCGATTTCTTGCGGAATGCTAGCGTCTCAATATTCGCTATGGACTTTATTGGCCTCTTACTTGTAAAAGCTTTCTGTCGTTTTCGTTTCAATAATCTTCCACCTAGGGAACCAGGAAACAAAATATGTCTACCGTCCCACAAAGTTCTCTTGTTCCTCAGGATAACACATCCATTCCAACCACTCCGGCCACATCGACGTACGACGAGGTGCCATACGGTAGCTATCCGGTTCCCGCGAGCCATCCAGATCGCCTCTATAGCATGGCCAAACTATTCGGAATGGAGCCGGTACCGCCAGAAAATGCGAGGATTCTAGAAATTGGTTGCGCCGGTGGTGGAAACCTGCTTCCCATGGCAAGTATGTTTCCCAACGCCGATTGTGTGGGAGTTGAGCTGTCACAGGTTCAGTGTGAATACGGCTCCGAGGCGATCAAGTTTACGGACTTCAAAAACGCGTCCATAAAACAAGGAAGCGTTACAGACATCGATGCGTCGTTTGGCAAATTTGACTACATCCTGTGTCACGGCGTTTTTTCCTGGGTTCCAGAGTTTGTACGCGAAGCAATCTTGAGAGTCTCAAGTGAAAACTTGTCGGACCAAGGTATCGCGTTCATCAGTTACAACGCGTTACCAGGCTGGTACATGCGAGGTATGATTCGTGGCATGATGATCGAACATGTTCGACAAATCGAAGAACCAATTCAAAAGATCGCTCAAGCCAGAGCATTGCTAAGATATCTTGTTGATTCGAACGCAAACGTAAATACTCCTCACGCGATCTTTCTTAGATCGGAGGCCGAGCTGCTTGCAAAAATGCCTGACAGCTACATCCTACACGAGCACTTGGAAGACACAAACCAGGCGTTTTATTTCCGGGACTTTGTCACGATGGCGGCCAAGTTCAACTTGCAATTCCTCGGCGAAGCAAGCATCGCTTCGACCTGGGCTGGCAATCTTTCTGCTGAGGCACAAAAGGGGCTCAATCCTATCAATGATGCGATCTCTCGTGGCCACTACATGGATTGCATTACTGGACGAACTTTCCGCGAAACCTATCTGGTAAAGAGCTCTACCAAAGTGGACCGAAATCTTGAGGATGGCAGATTGATGCCCATTCGCTTCTCCGGAAAATTTGAAACCGTAAACGATTCGAACGTAACGGACGGTAGCACTAGCTATAAACTTAAGAATGGGCAAATCATCCATACGACTGACCCGATCGTCAAGTGTGCACTAGAAGTCCTTACGTCGGTCTATCCGGAGTCGCGCACAGCGGCCGAAGTTGTCACAGAACTGGCGACGCGGAAAGTGCAATTTGATTCTCGCGAGCAAACCGTCAATAAAGTCTTAAGCACTTTAGTCCATGGGGTTCTGGGAGGCTGGGTCGAATTCCGATTCCTACCAGATCGTATGCAAAGCAAAATCTCGGCTCGGCCTCAGGCGACAAAGTGGGCGAGAGTTCAAGCATTGGCCAACAAGTATATTACAAACCAGAAGCACGAGTTCATTCGTATCGATGACGCACAACGTCAAATCATCCCGATGCTAGATGGGACAAGAACACTTGAAGATATCATCTCCGAAGTGTCTGTTTTACTCAGTACAGGTTTGCTCAAAGTATCAATTACTGGGAATATCGATTCCAGGGAGATCCCAAAAATGGTCGTCTCTCAGGTCTTGATGCAACTCGCTCAAAACTCGGTACTATTGCCTGAGGCTGCTTAGAACTGACCGGACCTCTAACAATCGTCTTCGATGGTCTCGCGAATTTTTCTGACCAAATCCGCGCGACTGAGGGTTGATTCGATTAGTCGGCGAACGTCGATCCCAAGCGTGCGACCGATCATACAAGCGATATCGATGTCCCGAACGCCCTCGAACTGATTTACTATTCGGTCGCGATAGTAGATCGTATTCGAGTTCCGATCAAATCCACTCTCATACGCATCTACACACTCCGTGATCCAAGCATCAGGAACGCGGAGTTGATGACAGTACTCAACTGACCAAATATCATCTCCCGTACATTCGGATAGCAGGGTCAGTAGATGGCTTCGTTTCATTGACACTATTTATGCCCACCAACATCACCGACCTTAGCAGTTGAGACTGGTGTACCATCCAACGATTTTAAGTATGCGACAAGGTCTCGCAACTCTCGACGGTTCATGTACTTCATCAAACCTGCCGGCATGGATGAGAGTCCTTTTTTCCTTGCAACGATGGAATCTTTTTCGATCGTGATCAAGGCGCCTTGTGCATCCATAATCTGAATGCGATCATCGTCTTCAGTCTTTAAAATTCCCGAGAAGCTCTCGTCATCCTCAGTAAGTACCACAACGGTCTCAAATCCATTAGCGATAGCCGTGTCAGGAGCAATGATCGATTCCAACAGATAGCCGGTATCTTTTTGCGTACCGATTTGACTTAGATTTGGACCAACCTCTCCTCCTGTCTCGCCGACTTTGTGACAGCGCACACAGGACAAACTGCTTCTGGTAAAGAATAGCTCCCGACCTGCTTGAATATCGCCTCCCTCTAGGCAGTCGGCATAAGCCGTTCTTGGGCTAGATTCGATTTGTTGATCCCTGGATTCGATATAGGCATTTATCGTATCTTTCGTCGTAGTGGAGCCTTTGGCGAGGGCTGCCTCAATGGCGTTCAGTTGGGTATCGAGCGGCAGTTTTCCAGATACGATATTACCAGCCTCGGAATCGATAAGAGCTGTGACGAACGAGGTGTCCAGTTTATTCTCACTTTGCAAAAGATCCCATGCCGCTTGTCGCTCTGTCGCGTCTGTGGATTGGAGCGCCAACTTGATTTGGATAGGGGTCTTTTCGCTCGACAAAGTAGCAAACGATTGCAAAGCGGCAACACGCACGGCTGCGTTACGATCCGCAAAAAGCTTTTCTCCCCTTTCGATAATAAGATCCGGTCTTAGACGTGCCAAGGCACGGATTGAATCCGCTCTTCGACTCGAATTTGCCTCTGAATCCTCTACAATCGCCTCGAGAAGTTTGGCAATGCCGCGAATCTCTAGCTTCGCCCCAACCTTAAAGAATTCGTCACGAACCTCGTCGTCGGTCGAAGCCAGTGTAGCAATATTCTCTTGGATCAGCTTCGCTACAAATTCTGAAGGACGATCGTCCAAAGGCAGGTGTCGATTTAAAATTCGGTCCCGCGGACCTGGCTTACCCCAATCACCTAATAATTGGATAGCTTCTGCTCGTAGAGCAGCAGTACTGAGTTTCGAGGTCGCAAAGGAGATCAGTCGTTGTGCATTGGCCTCTCCACCCAACCTAAAGTTCGCATGAATGATACGTTGAACTATGGCGGGATCAAATTCCTCAGCAACGGTGAGATTCGCTAACTTAGGTAACTGGCCATAAAGACCTGGAACATCGTAGATCGCTCGAACGACCTCTCTGACTACACGCGGAGCGGCATCATCAAGCATTAGCGTTATGCTCGGATTAACCGACTTTCTCAACGCTACGGCGACAGCAACTCGAACTGACTCATTATTATGCTTTACCCAATTTTCGGGCGAATCTCCGATTGCCCCCGCAAAAGCCATGATGCCTGCGTGCCGAACGATTGGGTCTTTATCATCGTTATCGACTAAAATCTTCGCAACGTCCTCCAAACAATCTGATGCACTCGTGCGTCCAACGGCCATCATGGCTTGTACTCTTACAACAGGAGACTGATTGGCTAAAAGAGTCTTCAATTGAATCGAGGATATCCCATTTTTACTTTCTGAAAGAGCTTCACATGCTCGGGCTACGACGGATTCATCATTGTCGGATAGAGCCGAGAGAAGTAATTCTTTAGCCGTGTTACTATCCGTGCGACGAGCGATTTGGCCCAACCCCCATACAGCATGCAACCGAACGAGTGCGCTTTCAGATCGTAACGCCTCAGCCAACACCGTGGTCTCACCTCGAGCGGCTAGTTCGTATTGTGATTCAAATCGGATTCGACGATCAGGATTGCTCAGCAGGCTAGCTAGCTGGGACGCGGCAAGCGTCTTAAAGCCATTCTTAAGAATTTCGGCCGATCGTTTACCCGCAGCCGCAGAATCCTCTGATTTGGGAGCGAAACGATAGATACGACCTTTGTTTTCACCATCCCATCCATTTACCCAATCACTTAAATACATGCTCCCATCGGGGGCAAAATCGACGTCAGTTGCGAGCACATTCCAGATGTACTCTTCATTGGTCTGTATCTCAAACGTAGCCCCCTTAGGTTTAAGCTTGATTCTACGGATTCCACTGTTGGAGGATTGGCCTCGAAAGTCGCACAGAAAGAATGATCCTGCTAAATCTTCGTTTCCATCCAATCCGACGCCGGGGTAATACACCAACCCCGAAGGCCCATCACTCAAATTTGCGATAGGTGGAACTATGTAAGCCGGGGTTTCCGGTCCATATGGATACCAGATCTTTTCGCGGTTAAAAGGACCACGATCGGAGAGATACTGATACATCATTCGCCAGCCCGTATCCCCCCCTTCTACCACTTGAACCCAGCGTGCTCGATCTCCAGAATCCGAGTTATTGTCCCCTGTAAACAAGTTTCCGTGATTATCGAAAGCGAGCTCTTGTGGATTTCTGAGCCCAGTAGCAAACACCTCAAGATGCGATCCGTCTAGCTCACAGCGAAAAACCGCGCCACTTTCAGGATCCTGAAGCTTTCCGTCTGGAGTTTGAACCGAATAACCGCGATCACCAATCGAGAAGTAAACGCGACCATCAGGCCCCATAACTAAACCGTGCATATCGTGTCCGCGAAACGCTACTCGAACTCCATAGCCTGTACTTAAAGAGGTACGAGCGTCTGATTTCAGGTCACCATCGGTATCTTTAAGCGACCATAAATTCGGGATATTGGTGTATAAAACTTGTTCGTCTCTGATCAGAACACCGGCACCGGTACCTTCTTCCAAACCGTTGAAACCCGATGCGAACACAACACTCTCGTCTGCGATTCCATCACTGTTCTTATCACTAAGTACTCGAATCAAATCATCATACTTTTCATACTCGCTAGCTTTCTCGCCTAGAAGCTCGCGATGAAAACGAATTCTATCCTCAACCGTCATCGCCGCTAAATCTCGAGCAAGCCACTGTTCATCGTGACCACGATTATCTGTCACCCCCTTGTTCTGTCGATATGATTCACAGACAAACACATTACCCAATCGATCTACCCCAAATACGACCGGATTGCCGAGCAATGGTTCGGCGGCAAAGAGACTACACTGCAACGTGCTAGGATATCGGAAAGTAGCGATGGCTCCTTGGCCCTCGCCCGAAGCGGCAGGGAGAGTTGGTTGCTCAGGTGCCGGAGGAGCTGCACCCTCCAAACGGATAGGCGAACCAGAGGTAAAACCAGCCAAGAAAACCGAGAGAATTAATCGGCGGAATGATCGGTGTGTTAAGTTCGTTTTCATGGATTTGATCTGGGAATGCAAAAGCGGAAGAGGTGGAGCCCACCATCATAAACACGACAGGACGAAACGCAAAAGGCAAACCGGGGAGTTAAAAAGGTATAGCTATGAAGATCATGTTTCTGCACGGATGGCACAGTGTCGTCGGGGGAGTAAAGCCCACTCATTTAGCGAATGCTGGTCATGAGGTATTGAATCCCAAACTCAACGACGACGATCTCTCGATCGCACTTCAAGTCGCACAAGCGACCTTTGACGCTCATCGCCCCGATGTCATCGTCGGTAGTTCACGTGGTGGGGCGATAGCGATGAATATCATCAGTGGGGAAACTCCATTGGTATTGCTTTGTCCCGCGTGGAAGCGATGGGGTACTGCAAAATCGACGAAAAAGCGATCCGCAATTCTTCATAGCCGAGCCGACGACGTCATCCCGTTCGAGAACTCCGAAGAATTATTACTAAACAGCGGCCTAGGAATCGGGGTACTAATTGAAACAGGCTCCGACCATCGCCTCGCAGACCCGGCATCCCTAGCGGTAATGTTATGGTTATGCGAGGTACTAGGAAACGGTGAAGAGCTACCTCCAGTCGATGACGCGGACCAATACGAATTACATAGTGGTGATACCGCTAAGTCACAGCTTGAGGGAGCCTATATTTGTGATTCTTGCGGCGAAGAGATTGTGATTCCACTCGATATATCAGAGGGATCATGCCAGAGCTATGTGGAAGATTGCCCCGTATGTTGTAATGCAAATCGTATCCATGTGAGCATGCATGAATCCCATATAGAGGTTTGGGCCGAAGCGGAGCAAGACCTCCATTGAATAGCAGATTAAGGCTTTGCTTTTTCTAAGTCATCGAGCTCAGCGAGCATCGCATTGAGATACGTATCCCAGGCAGCACGATCCATAGCAGTAGTTACCTTGAATCGATCATCCCGGTCAGCCGGAATTCGCTGGAGCATACTTTTCGCATACTCGATCGATCGCCTGCTATCAGCGTATTTTCCAAGTCGCTTTTGGCAAACGGCAATTTGCTTCCTTGCTTCCATCGACTCTGGTTCGTTCACAAACCAATTCGCTGCTTCTGAATAGGCTGTCATTGCATCCTCATATGCTCCATCATAGAAGTAAAGATCAGCTTCTCCAAAGTAACTATTTCGTAGCAACTCTTTCAGACTCGAGCTTTCCGGATCCACCGCAGTATTTTTTATTATCTCTTGACGCAACCGCTTGTATGATGCCCTTGAATTTGCCAGATCAGATTTTCTTTGAGCTTTTAAGCTCTCGGAGGAATCCTCACTTGTAACGGTGTTCTCTCGCAATTGTATTTCTGGCCAATAGCTCGCCATTTGATAGGCTTTTGCTATCTGATAAAGAGAATGGAAGCGTCGATCGTCGCTTTCGAATCGTCGAAGAAAATCTTCAATACGCACAATGCTATTCTTCAGCATATTATGGCTCGCTTCGACTTGAGAGAGCGTCTTGAGCGTCTGGCTAGGATTGAGCTCAATCGCATTCTTCGCATCGATCAACATTTTTTCGCCACGGGAAAACAACATCGATCCTAAAGTGTAAAGAGACTCCCGCCATACCGAGCTTTCCGGTTTCAAGTCTCCGCTTAAATTCTCCAGCAACAACCTTTCCGCTTCGTCATACAGTTCCGATGAAGCGCGAATTTTCGCGAGTTCGAACCGTGCATCGTATATCAACGGTGTTGAAACGTTACTATCCAAGATTTGTAGCAGCGATGTTGCAGCTTCAGGGCTATTCTCCATAGAAGAAAAATTTCGAGCCCTCACTAAAAATCCTTTGGGACGATTTTCTCTACTCTCATAGGTAAGAAATTGCTTAAGGACTTCATTGCTTTCTTTGTAGGCTTGGCCTTTTCGGAAGTTCTCTATCGCTGTCCATAGCCATTGATCATATTGGTCATCTAACGGAAGCCGGCGAGTTAACTCCCGATAGGCAGTAGCAGATGCTTTATAATAATCTAGCTTGGACAACTCCGAATCCGGATCATCCTCGAGGGAAATAGCCCAATCGTTGAAATTACGACTGTCGAGTCTTAAACGATCCAGGTCGGTACACATTGTCGGTATTCGCTTAATAAATCGATTGGCAATCGCATAAGCCTTAGCGTCAATTAAATCGTTAGCTAACTTCATCAACCGCTCCCTAACGAGCGACAACGGGAGCTGGTCTGTATCGAACACCTTCAAATCATAAAGTAAGTTGTTGATTTGATCGAGCGTTGCAAGGACCTCGTCGGTTCGATTCGTTTTGATCAAAGCGTCTAACTCCTCAAGACCTGCCGCCAACCCCTCAGGCTCGAAAGGAGAAGACAAACGAAGAATGCTAAACGTGCTGATAGCGTCTGTAAGTTTTCCCAGATCGCGTTGCACGATACCTAATTCCAAATTGGCTTGCCTTCTTATGGACACGGGCGTCTTGGTTGATTTCAAGCATTCCGTCAAATACTTTGATGCGTCCGCCAGATAACCCAGTCGTATCTTGTCTTCGGGAGGAACTGCCAGAGCCGCAGCCATTTCCCGATACGCTTTACCTAATAGTTGCTCGCATTTGGGTCGATAGGGAGAGGACTCTGGGATTCTTCCCCCCAGGTTGATCGCATCTTGCATCTGTCCCTTCGCGATCAAAGCTTGCATCTCCTTCAAATCAGCACGTTCGGAATCATATTCGCCCGACTGGGGAAGCGATCGCCAATGTGAGATTCTTGCAAGTGCACCTTTGTAGTCGCGTTTACCTCGCGACAAATCGATATCGACTAAACACTCCAAAGCATCAGCTCGTCCGATCGGATATCGCTCAAATGCAATCTGTAATGGATCAGTAGCTTCTTTCCATCGAAACAACTCGTATAGAGCCATGCCGAGATGGTAATTTCCGATCCCTGCAAATCCTGGTGGAAACGAGAGCGAGCGGCTTTGTTTCAAATTCCTAACGGCTTCCTCATTCAATTGCGTAGCAACTTTGTACTGATCAATCTCTTTCGCCTTGGTTCGAGCCTCGACTCCTAGCAAAAAGAGTTTCGCTGACCTATCAGCATTCCTTTTCAGTAATTCCTCCGGAATGGATTCTGCGATTCTTGCTGCAGTATCAATTTCCCCTTTGTTGAGCCAACGCAATGCGATCTCTAGTTTTTCCGCCGGGTCAGGCTCTTGGGATACATATAGATACAGACCGAAAACACCAAACGAGCACAAAACCAAGCCGCCCAACACTCCCAATAATAGTTTTTTGCTTATGCCAGCTCGCCTACGCCGTCCCCTTCTACTCACGACTGTCAGATGAGATGGATTTCTCTCTTCAAGCGGATTCACAATCCAACTCCACTAATGAGGTTGGACAATGCTGCGAGAGGTGCGGAGATAAACAAGGATCTCCAAGCAGGATCAAAAATGAGGCGGGCCGCAACGATCGTACCCCATACGACAAAGCCACCTGCTACAATGCTGCGAATCCAACTCTCGCCGATTGACAATCTCGAATTACCCCTTCGACTACGGCTATCTCGGTTCTCATAACTCGAATTTCTTGGTTCTTTTTCGACGTTCCGCACGAACCTATCAAAAGCACTCTCCGTGGGAACGACCAGTTCCACGTGTCCGAGATTGGGAATCGAAAGCGAGCCCCTCGCCCTATGAATCAATAGCGACGGTAAACGGATTCCATCCTGGATCCATTGACTTACACTTGGAAACAAAAATCGACAGATACCCCATACCGCGCCAGATAGAGCGATAAATGCCAAGCCTCTTCGCCATCCGACCGATTCTGCTATCGGAAACCATTTGGGTGCACCGGAAAACTGAAGAAAACCATTCGAGATAGCGACTTCACGATTCCACTCCTGCGATAGCTCTCCGATTACCTTCTGTTCGTTTTTAATTTGGGACGTCACCCCGTCTATCACATCTTGGTCCGGGCCAGTTGCCGACTCAGTACGCTGAAAGCCAACTAATTTGATTGTTCTTGGCTTTTCCTGATTCTGGACTGCGATCTGCTCTGCGCGTCTCTTTTGGTCTTCAATTACAACCCGCAGCGTATGTTCGAAACTATCCAACCGCCATTTAGCAGACCTTAGTTTGCTTTTAATCATTTGGCAGCGTTCAGACAGTTGACTCGGACGTGTTTTCGATTCGAGCCATTTTTCGATGAACTCGATATCTGCATACTTTTGGTAGCGAACACGTATCTTCACCGTCTGCAGATCGGCATCGTCGGACAGTTCACTACGACTGCTAGCGCCGAGCTTATCAGGTTCGAATATGTTGCAACTTATAACTCGCATACCGATCGTTTGTCCGGCGATCTCTACTTGGGAACTTGGCTCGCCAGCGAGATTTCGAAGCAAAGGAACGCGGTGCTTGGAAATTGCAACCGTCGATCGTAATTCGAATTCAAAGGGCTGTAGGTTAAGGGCGTTCACAGTCCAAAGCAGGACAACTATGGTCGCAAACAGAACGCGATTGTTTTTCATCTTTGTCTTGATCTGCCTGGATGTTAATCGAATGCGAGCAATCGTTCGTTACAAAAGTCATAATCGCTCCTATCTTCTGTCGACCACACAAACTGCAAAGTTGAACTTACAGTGCGGCAAACTCAGGGACAAAGACCTCTTTCAATCCGCAAAGTTTCACTAATCCCCCCAGTCCAAACAACCGATACATTCTGTGGTCCGTTACCCAGAATTCTAAAGGTATATCAGCAAATGAAACTCAGCGATGGAACCAGAGTAGGAATGCTAGCAACCTTCTGCTTGAGCGCACTGTCTGGCTGTTCAATGTGTTGCCAGCCTTACATTGATGACTACGCTGCCTACGGGTCGCGAACACCACGTACAGACATGGCGTACGGTCGGGTCGGTTCACCTTTCAGCGATCCAGCTTACGCCATGGACTCTTCTAGCTCGGTCCAGGATGTTGAGATCATCGACGAACATGTTTCCACGGTGGGTTACGATGAGACGGATGATGACGGCGTGGTTGTCTCCGCTAGCTACGAAATCGAATAATCGAGAGTATTACCAAACGTGATCTAATACTGCGCCCCACGAATAACGCAGACCTCTTTGGCTTGCTCTATCAAATGCTGGAGCGTCTCAGCCGAGCCTACATATGCCATACCGAGAGCCTCGGTCTGCGAAGCACTAACTGATGAGAACAAGTAAAGACTTCGGTTCTGTTGGACGGCTCGAATAATTGCAGCAGGAAATGCGTCTTCTGCGTTGGACTTCAGAAGACCTTGGTTCGAACTGCTGGCCATGTCATCACGTGCCAGATCTCGAATCCCTCTGGTTACTTTCTTCACGTCACAGACGACGACGATCCGTCCCTCCCGACCACATAGTTGCTCTGCCTGAGCAGCCGCTCGGGCCACGGAGAGCCAATTCTGTTGGTGCTCGGTCCCTTCGACGATAGCGACAACTAAATCACATTGGGAATTATGAGATGCTGACATATCTCGGCTACCGAGAGCAAAAACCTCGCTAGGTTTTCCGGCTAGGACCGCCGACACATGCCCTGTAACACTCGGCACCACAGCAATGACAAAATGAATACCCGCCAGCCAACCCACCTCTAAACTCAGTTTACTGTGCTGGTTGAGATGGGTTTCGTTATCTTCCAACCACGCCAAATTCCACCGATTTTGTGTCGCGACATCAGTGAAGTTTGGCGAGATTCCAAACATATCACTCGCATTCGGGCAATCAGGCGTTCTCAGGCAATAAATTGGAATCGTTACGTCGGCATCGATAAGTTCCCTCTGCACATAAATTGGATCGGCAGAATCACTAGCTGCAATATAAGCATGCGAATCCTGTTGTTTGGGATCATGAATAACGACGCGAATTTCTGGATGTTTCAAACGGAATTGATTCACAATTTCAGCAACCTGAGAACTCCGTCCCGACCCTACAACAATCGAAATCTGCACAGGGGAAACTCCATGATTACAGAGATAATCCGCAGTCGCTATAGCCACTGCAGTCCCATCTGGCACATCATCCTCCAAAGCGATGGCGATCGTATCCCCCTCCAAAATTCCGTTCATTACGGGAGGGTAATCGATGGGCGCATCAAGTTGTTTTGCGATTAACTCGTTATAATTGGCGTGACGGTCACTGCGGCCATGAGTAAAAATTTCGACTTCGCAGTTCAAGTGTAATTCCGCCCGGATCTCTCCCGATTCCACTTTCAAATAGTTCTGTTTCATCATGTACTCTTTAAACAGTCTAAATAGTATTGCACGTGCTGTGAGATCATTGCATCGATTGAATGATTAGTCAGAACAAATTGTTTCGCATTAGTTGTTAGGCGTTTTCTGGCTTCCTCGTTTTCCAGCAATCGATTCGAAAGTTGCACTAGTTTGTTGGTGTCCCCCAGTGGATATAGCATGCCGGTCAAATTATCATCGACTAGATCTCGATTTCCTGGAATATCCGTAGCGATTACGGCGACACCACTCAACATTGCTTCCAAAATCACATTGGACTGCCCTTCGTAGAGACTACCGTTCCAAAGTAAATCGGCGTGAGGTAGTAATTGCGGTACATCGATTCTCTCCCCAACGAAAAATACCTGCGACGCAGCTTTGACGTTATCACGATATAGTTCGAGGCGTTGTTTCTCTGGGCCATCTCCAATAATGATATAGCTGGTATCCCCCCGAAAGGACCTCAAGGTTTCGGCCGACCAAATGAGATCTTTGTACCCTTTCTGCGGCCACATTCTCCCAACAGACATTATCCATCGTCTGCCAGGATCAATTCCTAAACGACTGGCAGCCTCCTCGCGACTGATGGTCTCATATTCCGGCTGACTTACAGCATTCGGAATCACTTTGAACCATTCCCTCTCCATACCATGCCCCGTGTAAAACTCAACAACACCGGTGCTATTCGTTGTTAATCGCTTGGTCTTCCTAGCCAGGTACCGGTCGATACCCAGTTGCCACCAGGATTTCCATGGATCGACAGATCTTTCCGAGCCAATTACAACGGGCACCCCGGCGGAAATCGCTGCGGAACGTCCATAGGCATTGGCTGCAAAGATCCATGTATGAACGAGATCAGGCGAAAGCTCCACAAGAAGTTGCTTGAGACGCCACCAGGACGTGGGATCAAACTTGTGCCGCTTACCTATAATATGAATTGGTACATTGCGATCCCTCAACCAAGCTTCTCGTGGACCCGTTCGAGTGAGGACTACAATATGGGCCTCGAAATGCTCTCGGGGCAAACCAGCCGCCAAAAGGCAAGCTTGTTTTTCGGCTCCCCCCTGGTCGAGCGTTGGGATAATCAATGCGATCCTTTTCATGCTTTCCTCTTATCGCAAATTCGTCCCAGTATGTCTTTCCAAATACCCGCGATGCTGACCGAACCAAAATGGGTTGCCAACTGATTCCGGAGCTTGGCGGCTTCGTCTATCGCCACATCCTGATTAGCATACCAACTATGCAGTAACAATGCTAAATCGGTGGGTGAACCATAAGTACGTCCCTTGATTACTTCGTTGTAGAGTTTTGGCAACGCGTCAGACTCGCGAACAATGACTGGCACGCTTGCAGCCAAGAAGAGGGGCAAAGTAAACTGAACGGATTCGCTCGGACTGGAAGCCCACAACAAATCCGAAGCTTTAGCTAATTCTTCCAGGTCATCAAATCCATCAAAGATTAGAACTTCTCTATGCCATCCACGATCTTTGAGGTACTCATGAATTACCGAGTAAGAAATGTTAGGGTTTACGATCCAAACCCGTAACAACCCTCCTGCGTCCAATAGATCACAAATAGAATCCAACGCTTCCCTGAGCGAGGACCAATCCGTCGCGCCGATATGTGCGATAACCGCCGTGCGATCTGGAACAACAAAATCGGAAGATAAGGTTACGAGACTTCGCCTAGAATTAACGCGACTCTCCACAGTTCTATGAATCCAAGCTGCCGGCGGATCCTCAACCCGGACGATTTGCGAATCCGATACCCCTTGGGATATTAAATATCGATGATCCGAAGCATTAGTCACTGTTACTACGTTGCATTTTTTACACACCTCCGCCGCAACCTGAGGTGAAAGCCGCGCAGCAGGCGCGTTCCCAATGCTGGATTCATTCAAAGAAAAGCGACCAATTATTGGCAAGTCCCATGATGCACATTTGCTTACAAGTATTTGCGAAAGTGCATCGACACGATCGAGATAAATGGCATCGAATTCGTTGGCGTGCACGTTGAGCCACTGAACTGTGTTTTTTTGAAGGTAGGACTCGTTCCAATTCGAGTTAGGAGCTGGCAAAATTCGGTGCACGGTTATGTAACGAATTTCGGTAACATCAGGCCAACCTGAGTTCCATCGTGCAGTGAGAATGCGAGGCTGGGAGCCTTTCTCGCGAAGGTGACTCGCCCAATGCAACAACCGGTGACACGGATCATCCGCAAACGGCCAAAAGCGTCTGGTAACGATCAAAAGTCGATTCGATGAAGACTCTGAAACCGACATTAATGCACAGGGTGATTGGCAATATCAGACTCTTCCAACACGGCGACGAAAGGCAAATTACGATACAGATCCTGGTAATCCAACCCGTAGCCTACTACAAACGCATTAGGAATATGAAACACGACATAATCTGGAGTCGCGTCGACCTGCGACGTTCCTGATTTGTTTAGGAAGACCGCGGTTTTCACAGATTTCGGTCCGAGCGTCTTTAATCGTTTCGTAACTTCGACTAGCGTCTTACCGGTGTCAAAGATGTCATCGATAAGAAGCACATCCCTATCCGATATATCCAACATCATTTGATCTTGGATGGTTAAATCCCCCGACGCGGTTGTTCCGCGATAAGAACTGGCCTGGATCAAACTAATGCGAACCGGCATTTCCAATCGCCGAATCAGATCCGCTAGCATAATCAAGCTGCCAGTCATAATAGAAACGATGGTCAACGAGCGACCGGCGTATTCCTGGTTTAGTTTTGCTGCCAGCTCCTGTATGCCTTCGCCGATTCGCGTTTCGTCAAGAAGAATTTTCACGGGGTCCTATTCCAATACAGATAATTTCAAATTACCAGCCCGCACGCAACTTAATTAGGTGCGCCAACGCTGGACGGCTCTTGATGCTTTCGAGGTAGGAAGCCTACGAAAAAACAGCTTAACATAACTAACCAGAAGCCAGAACATTCTGGACGCCGGAAATCATGGAAATCCAAAAGCTTCGGAGCAATTCTTACTCCGAGATCCGGCGCATGATGTGCAGCCATTCCGAATGGCCACGAGTTGGTCAACCACGACTCATAAGCCATCACCAGCCCTACTCGCTTTTCCTCCAGCGACGCGAACCATGGCTGCCACGCACCCAGCCATGTTGAACCATCAAAGCTCCAATCACTGTTAAAAGCCCAGTCTGCGAGCAACTTAATTCCGATTACGGCAACTAACAAATACGCGGCAATCTCAAACCTTGGAAAGCGATCCAACAGCTTCACGAAGACGGCAGCCGCAAACCGCATCAACACCAGCCCGAGAATTCCACCCGTAATCACAACCCAAAGCTTTTTCTCATTGGTTCCTGCCAGTGCGAGCGCAGCTAGGATCGAATCAACGGCAAATGCAATATCGGTGATCTCGATAACTAAAACTGTCTTCCAAAAGAGCCAAAAATTCTCCGAGGAAATCTTGATGTCTTTGATCTCTTTACCAGATTTGGCCGCTGAACGCTCGGCCAGTCTCATCGCTTCAAGTTCTGGGTTTTGTGTAACCAACTCAGCCCCCACGGGAACTCGTTGCTCGATCTCGATGTTCTCCCTTGCTATGTCAAGACTTTCGCCTGTTTCTGCATCAACCAGTCGAGGATTGCCATCTTCATCCAAAACGACTTGCTCAGCCTCGTCCCCTTTTTCAAACCACAAGTGCTTAACTGCGATGAAAACCAGGTAAGCTCCCCCAAAAAACTTAACGAACGTGTACTTCAATAGCGACGCTGCTAAAAGAATGGCAAGGGCTCGAAATACAAACGCCCCAATCAACCCCCATGAGAGCGCACGAGCCCTCATGCTTTTTGGTAACCGCTTGGCCAACATCCCTAAGACCAACGCGTTGTCAATGGAAAGGAGTCCTTCCAAGACAATCAACAAACCGATCACGGCTAGATCACCAGGAACAACTTCCTGGTTGAAAATCATCACTCCAAAAAAAGTGTCGATCATCTGGATGGTTATTAAGGGACTGAATGTTGCAAATAACGCGGTTTCAAAGAGAACGCATTCTGGAAAAACGCGGCAAGGAAAGCATTTAGGATGAACTTTGAAACGAATCCATCCAAATCAAACTGTAGGCCCCCTAAAATCGCGGATCTATGCGGGAAGTCACGCGAAAACGAGAAAGCCTGCAGGGTTGTCAAAGGATAGCGAACAAAGCCCCCCAGAAAAGGCTATCCCTCCAAAAGTCAACAAAAAACCGCAGGGGAGAACCGAGCCTGGGCATTTTGGTTCCGGGCTGGTACACTAAAGGGGTGTTTATTTCGAGGCCTTTTCGTATCCCATTACTAAGCTCTATGACCGATTCGAATGCTCCTATCGACCCAGCTAACGCAGCGGGCGGACCCATTAATCTCGAAGCAATCCGACGAATGCGAGAGGCCCAGCAATCGAAACCAGAGGCATCGCCTGGTCGAGAACGTTCCCCTAAATCTCAAAACCCCGAAAAACCCACAAATTCAGGCCATCCCGCGGAGCCTGCTCCCGAAAAGATCGACGCGGAGGCAATGCCTGCCCGCTACAAAGGAAATAAAGACTCCGCTCCCGTCGTCGCACCTAAAGTACCCGTTCCCAGCACTCGCGATCGCTCCGAAGACGAAGACGCACTCCTCAACGATGTCCTGGCAGATGCCGACCTCGATGGACTCATGATTGGCGACCGAAACCTCAAAGTAGGCAGACGCCTCGAGGATGGGTCGCGATACCCAGGCAAAATCATCAAAGTTCACAATCAAAACGTCTTTGTAAGCCTCGGTGGCCCCGACGAAGGTGTCGTCCCACTGCTCCAATTCGAGAACCCACCCGAACCAGGCGCCCAGGTCGATGTCCTCGTCCGTGCATTCAACGCAGAAGAAGGTCTCTACGATCTCGCCATCCCCGGCGAAACCGTTGCAGTCAACGATTGGGATGACTTGAACGAAGGGGCCGTTGTTGAAGCGAAAATTGAAAGCGCAAATACCGGCGGAGTGGAATGCAAAGTAGGAAATGTTCGCGGCTTTATTCCGATCAGCCAGCTATCGGTTTTCCGAATTGAATCTGCAGCCGACTACATCGGTCAAAAACTGCTCTGCGTTGTCACAGAAGCCAACCCTAGACGAGGCAACCTCGTCCTAAGCCATCGCGCTGTTCTCGAACGAGAAAAAGAAGAAAAGAGGCAAGAGCGACTCGCATCGATCGAAGTCGGACAAATGTGCGATGGCACCGTCCGAAAGCTCATGGACTTCGGCGCGTTTGTAGATATCGGCGGCCTGGACGGTCTTATTCACATTACCCAGCTTTCTTGGGACAAAATCAAACACCCGAGTGAAGTCCTAGCGGAAGGGGACAAGATCAAGGTCCGGATTGACAAGATTGATCCTGTCACAGGAAAAATCGGACTCTCTTACAGATCTGCAGAAGACAACCCCTGGTCCGACGTCGATTCAAGATTCCCACTCGGAACGGTTGTTAAGGGGACAGTCTCACGCTTAGCCAACTTTGGGGCTTTCGTTAAGATATCAACCGGTATCGAAGGACTGATTCATATTTCCGAATTAGCTCATCGACGAGTCGCTAGCGCCGCACAGGTTCTAAGCGAGGGCCAAGAAGTTGAGGTCAAAGTCCTGTCGGTCGAAAAAGACCAGCAACGTATCGGACTCTCTTTGAAAGCCACTCAAGCTCGTCCAGAAGGCGATGCGAAAAAGGCCCCTGAACCTCAAGTGGAAGAACCACCGCGGGCTCCCGCTGTCAAAAAACACCAAGGCCCCCTCAAGGGTGGTACAGGTAGCGGAAACGGTGGAGAACTTTTCGGGCTAAAACTATAACCTGGAAAACTGTTATCGACAGAACCGTTTCACCGGTCATACGGAATCGTCTTAGTTCATTTACACCATGACTGGTACCGGTAACCGTTCCATGCAAAGCTCGAATCCAACTTTAGATAAGTCCTCCGAGCGAGTCAGGGACATGTTTGCGCAAATCGCACCCCGATATGATTTGCTCAACCACCTTCTTTCGTTAAACATTGATAAGAGGTGGCGAGCGAAAACGCTCAAAAAACTTAATCTCCTTCCTGGGGTTCCGGTTCTGGACGTATGCACTGGAACCGGAGATTTGGCAATCGCCATGTCGAGAAGACTTGGGCACGGAACCGAAATAGTCGGAACCGACTTCTGCCCGCAAATGCTCGATATCGCCCGAGAAAAGCAGACTAAGCATCTCCCGCAACACGATGAACTGCGATTCGTCGAGGCTGACACGCAGAACTTGCCTTTTAGCGATAATTACTTCCAATGCGTCAGCGTGGCGTTTGGATTACGCAACGTAAACGACACCCTGAAAGGACTCCGGGAAATGATACGAGTTACCAGGCCGGGAGGAACCGTTGCAGTGCTTGAATTCTCCAAGCCAACCATGATCGGACTTAAACAGCTATACAACGCCTATTTCCAGTACATCCTACCGAGGATCGGTCAAGCGATGGCAAGGAACGATCGATCCGCTTATGAGTATTTACCGCAAAGCGTGCAGCAATTCCCCAGCGGCGAAGCCTTGGCAGCGGTCATGAGAAGCGCTGGCTTACAAGATGTTGAACTTATGCCAATGACGATGGGAGTTGTCACGCTCTATTGTGGCACGAAACCCTTGGACACTCCCAGTGCTTTCACATCCAAACTAAAAGCCGGTGTGCGATAGGCGGAACAACTAGATGAACCGATCATCCGATCTACCCTTGGTTGTGGCAATCACCGGAGCCAGTGGAGCCGTCTACGCGGCACGATTACTGCAATGTGCTGCCCGAGCCCGCATCCCAACCCACATCGTTGTCAGCCCGTCGGGGGGCGAGGTCATTCGCCAGGAACTGAGATTGCCAGCCACGCCGGCTGATCGGTGCATCGACTCGCTTGTTCGATATACTTGGCCTGGTGAAAATCGATGGGCCCCTCTCTCGGACGAAGAAGTTCACAATTATCTTGAGATGTGTCAGATCCATAACCATTCGGATTATTTAACGCCAATCGCTAGCGGTTCGTTTTTAACTCGGGGAATGGTAATATGCCCGTGCTCAGGCTCAACCCTTTCGGGCATAGTCCACGCAGCAAGCAACAACTTGGTTGTTCGTGCAGCGGACGTCCACCTAAAAGAACATAGAAAACTGCTACTCGTACCCAGAGAAACACCGCTGTCGGTTTTTCAATTGGAGAATATGCACCGGGCCGCTCAAGCGGGCGCGATCGTGTTGCCTGCGTCGCCCGGATGGTACCACGGTGTTGAATCACTACTCGATATAATCGATTTCGTCGTCGCCCGAATACTAGATCATTTTGATATCCCACATAACCTTATGCGGAGATGGGGTGAACCACCCGCTCAAAGCGGTCCAAAGGCGCCCGGTCTAACAGCATCGACGCATTCTGAGGAAAGGAATGCGTAGTGGAAACTCTCACAAACATTTCTGCCATCGGGGAAACTGTTAAGAGATATCTCGGACTTATCCGGTTCAGTCATACCATTTTTGCTTTGCCCTTTGCACTACTAGCAACATTCTGGGCATATGTAGTCCCATTGCCGGACAATACTTACTTGAGCTGGAGCTGGCTAAGTCTTTTGGGAATTCTGGTGTGCATGGTGTCAGCGCGTAGTTTTGCGATGGCCATCAATCGACTGCTCGATCATCAATTCGACGCGGCTAATCCTCGAACAAAGGGGCGACATCTTCCTGCTGGACAACTAAGTCGACGTGGCGTTTGGTTTTTTTGTGGCGTTTGCATCCTATCATTTTTAATCGGATGCGGCATATTTTTGCCGAACCCCATCCCACTTGTTGCCGCGATCCCGGTTCTACTGTTTCTTGCTGGCTATTCTCTGGCTAAGCGATTTACGCGGATGGCCCATTATTGGCTTGGAGTTGCATTAATGCTCGCACCAATATGTGCATGGGTTGCCCTTCGTGGCGAGTACGTTTTGTCGAACCCAAGCGACCTACTACCCGCGGTCTGGCTTGGCAGCATAGTACTATTCTGGGTTGGAGGTTTTGACATCATCTACGCCTGCCAGGACTATGAAGTCGATAAAGAACTCGGGCTACACAGCATTCCGGCTAAAATCGGAATTCGCAACGCAATGATGGTCGCCAAGATAAGTCACTTGATCATGTGGTTGATCGCGGCGGGGATGGCGATTTTCGCTACGCAGTTGAGCTTGGGCGTTCTTTTTTGGATCGCACTAACTATCATCGCAGGACTGCTCGTATGGCAACATAGCGTTGTTTCGGACCGGTCTCTCGACCGAATAAACTTGGCATTTTTTCAATTGAACTCAGTGATAAGCGTTCTCTTCCTCACGGTGGGAAGCTTGGATGCTTGGTTTCGCTAATATGGATCGAATTAAGGTACAGTCATGATTGCTCCAGACATTCGCAGTCGAATGAGGAAAATTCGAGACACCGTCGAAAATGGTGGCCGGCTCAACATGGACGACGGAATTTTTATGTATTCCCCAGAAGTGTCTTTGCACGAACTAGGTGAATTGGCAAATTTCGTTCGCGAGAGAATCAATGGCAACGTTGGGTACTACAACATCAACACCCACCTCAATCCCACAAACGTTTGCGTCTACCGATGCCGCTTCTGTGCATTTCGGTCGGATCTTCGCGATCCGAAGGGATACGTAATGAACGATGAACAAATTCTGGCTCGTGGCCAGGAAGCAGTCGATAACGGTTGCACCGAAATGCACATCGTCGGCGGATTGCATCACCAACGTGGATACGACTGGTATCGCCACATTATCGAAATTCTCCACAACACGTATCCACAGATACACCTCAAAGGGTGGACTGCCGTAGAAATCAATTGGTTCGAGTTCTTGACAAAGAATTCGCTCAAGGACATTTTGCAGGACTTACGAGACGCGGGGCTAGGTAGCATGCCGGGAGGTGGTGCAGAGATATTCCACCCTGAGGTTAGAGATCAAATTTGCGAACACAAAGCTAACTCCCACAAATGGCTCGAGATACATCAAGCGGCTCATGAAGTTGGCTTAAAGACCAATTGCACGATGCTTTACGGGCATGTCGAGCAAGCCTATCACCGCATTGATCATTTGCTCAAATTGCGAGATTTACAGGATAAAACAGGCGGATTCCAAACGTTTATTCCGCTGGCGTTCCATCCGGAAAACACCAAGCTTTCGCATTTGAAAAAACCGTCCGCCTTAATGGACCTCCGCACCATGGCGATCAGCCGACTAATACTCGACAACGTACCTCACATCAAAGCCTATTGGATCATGCTTGGTATTGGCACCGCACAAACGGCACTTTCATATGGAGCGGATGATATCGACGGAACCGTACGGCACGAGTTAATCTACCATGATGCCGGCGCGACAACTCCCGAGATGCTTTCCGTCGAGCAGATCAAACAACTTATAATCGAGGCGGGACGAGAACCAGTTGAGCGAGACACGGTCTATCGCAAAGTCTATCGCGATGCGAACGACTTTAAAAATTGGACTGTCGGCGAAGACGTACCCGTCCTGCTCGGCGCAACTTAGGCTTAGCAGTTCCGGTCCCTTACTTCATTTTGAAGTTTTGTTCTTCTTCATTCGCTTGAGACCGGCTACTCGGTGCAAAGACGAAATTGTGGAAAGAGCTTCCTTAATGGAGATCTTCGAGTCACCTTTTTTACGCTCCGTGTAAACAATTCCAACTTCGGTCCAACGTTTTGTCTGCTGCGTCAGATGCCAAAGGATCTCTTCGAGGAATCCATACCCTTTGCCTTGGATCTGCGACCAATTCAGCTTGGCCAACTCGCTCACACGATATAATCGATAAGCGCTACTGCAATCGTTAACTCGCCATCCAACGACGAACTTTGCATACGCGTTTGCACACCGGCTAACCAGAATACGTTTCCAGGAACACCCTTCCAGGCCCCCACCCGCTACGTATCTCGAACCAATCACCAAGTCGTTATCATCAGATTTTGCCAAGAGCTTTTCCATCGCGGCGGGATCATGACTTAAGTCTGCATCCAAGTTGAGTACCCAATGGTATTCGCGCTCGATTGCGAACTGCATTCCTTCACGAATGGCTGTCCCCAAACCCAACTTTCCGGTTCGCGTGATTAGATAAGTCTGGGGCCTCAACTTTGCGTGCTCTTGGACCCAATTCGAGGTTCCGTCGGGAGAGTTATCATCCACGACCAATATGGGAACACCGGGAATTGCCAAATCGATGCGTTGAAACAACTCCGGAAGATTGGCTTTTTCATTGTAGGTACATACCAGCACAACCAGCCGCTTATCGGTTGCCCATGACGCATCCACCTTGGAGTTGACAGGATTCATAATGGAATCAATGAGCTAATATCCGGTTCGCGACCGTGTCAAATGCCTGAACACGCTTATTGAACCTCGTCGCCCGAGCCGTTTTCGATATCGCCAGAAGCACCTTCCGAGTCTTGATCATCGGCATCGACTTCTTCAGCAGCCGCCGAAGTTTCGTTTGACAAAACCGGTGGATTGATGACTGCCTGGGCAGCCAATGCTTCTTCTTCGGAGATATCTTCGTGCGGAACGCGAACTAAGGCGGTAAGTGAATCTCCCTCATCGAGACTCATGATCCGCACCCCCTGAGTGTTGCGTCCGATAACGCTAACATCAGACGCGGCAATCCGCTGGATCTTACCTCGTACGGTCATCATGAGAATATCGTCGGAATCTTGAACAGGAACAACCCCGACCACTTTACCGTTGCGTTTGGTCGTCTTGATATCGATAACCCCTTTACCACCTCGTCGCTGTGTTCGATATCGATTGGAGGAACTTACGTCGTCGGCTTCGGGCTCATCAGGTGTTTCGTCAGCTAGAGCTTCATCCGAAACAATTGGTTCTCCATTTTCATCCTCTAGTGGCGGCTGCTCTTTGCCCGCCATCTCGTCGCCGGGTCCGAAACTGGTACGTTTGCCATATCCGAACTCGCAAGCTGTAAGCAGCGTTGCAGTCGGATCCGCAACGACCATACCGACAACTTCGTCTCCACTCTTCAAGGAAATACCCTTCACCCCAGAGGTGTTTCGGCCCATCGGGCGAGCATCACTTTCGGCAAATCGAATCGCCATGCCATTAGCGGTAGCTAAGACAATTTGATCGTTTGGCTTCGTGACTACGACATCAACCAACTCGTCGTCCTCCCGAAGCTTGATGGCGATAATGCCACCCTTCTTCGGCCTACTATATTGTTCAAGTGCCGTTTTCTTGATGACCCCTTTCTTGGTTGCCATCATCATAAAGTGACCGGGCAGGTTGAAATCGCGGACGACGACGCAATCGCGAATCTTTTCTTCCGGTGCCAGATTTAGCAAATTAACGATAGCTCTTCCCTTGCTTTCGCGGCTTAGTTGTGGGATTTCCCAAATCTTTTGCCAGTACACTTTGCCTTGGTTCGTGAAGAACAATAAGTACGCATGGGTGCTGGCAACAAAGAGGTGTTCCACTGGATCCTCTTCCTCAGCCTTCATGCCAGTTATACCTTTGCCGCCTCGCTTCTGAGCTCGATAGGTCGTAGCGGGAATTCGCTTGATATACCCAGACGTTGAAATGGTAACCACCATGGTTTCCTCTGTAATGAGGTCTTCCATGTTGTAATCACCGAGCTCTTCTCCATCGATTACGGTCTTGCGGTCATTTCCAAATCGACGCGCGATGTCTTCGAGATCCGCTCGAATCATGCCATAAATTCGGGTTTGATCCCCCAGAATATCTCGATACTCGGAAATTTCGTCGAGCAGGGACGAATGCTCTTGAGAGAGTTTTTCCTGTTCCAAACCAGCCAATTGCCCCAGGGTCATGCGCAATATCGCATCAGTCTGAACGCTGGTGAGTGTGTAAATGTCATTCTTACCACGTTCAAGCACGAAATCTGCGAAGCCTCTATCACCCAGTGCGCGTTCCATCATCGACGCAGGGCATTCTACACCCATCAATTTTTCCTTGGCCTCTGCCTGAGTTCGGCTGTTTCGAATAATCTTGATGATATGGTCGATATCGGCCAGAGCCAGCAACAATCCCTCGATGGTATGCTTGCGCTTTCGTGCACTCGCTAGTAGGAATTGTGTCCTGCGTCGAATCACAATGACGCGGTGACGTATAAATTCCTGCATCATTTCTTTGAGGGTTAGCTCTCGTGGCTTACCATCAACCAATGCTAAAAGAATGATCGAGTGGGTTTCTTGTAGCGAGGAGAACTGATAGAGCTGGTTCAAGATAATGTGTGGATCTTGGCCCTGCTTTAATTCGATCACAATTCTAACAGGTTCTTTCAAATCGCTTTCATCGCGAATGGCAGAAATACCTTTGATTCGGTCCCCGCGAACCAAGTCAGCGATTCTCTCGACGACACGATCACGAGCTTGTTGATAGGGAATCTCTCGAACGATGAGACGAGCTTTCTTACCTTCTTCTATGTCGACCTTAGCGCGAACAACGATTGTCGAACGGCCCGTGCTGTACGCCTGGCGAATCGAGTAGCGACCGCAGATGATACCACCTGTTGGGAAATCTGGTCCCTGGACAATTTCGCAAAGCTCCGAAATCGTGGTTTCAGGATCATCGATCAACTTGATGAGCCCCGCACAGATTTCACGCAGATTGTGCGGTGGGATACTCGTCGCCATCCCAACCGCAATACCTTGTGCACCGTTTACGAGCAAGTTCGGGAATTTGGAAGGCAATACGACTGGTTCGGTTCGACGCTCATCGTACGTCGGAATAAAGTCTACGGTATCCTGCTTAAGATCATCCAGCATCATCGCGGCTGGAGCTGCTAATCGGGCTTCTGTATATCGCATGGCCGCTGCGGGCAAACCTGCAATCGAACCAAAATTACCTTGCTTATCGATCAAGGTATGTCGCATATTCCATTCCTGGGCCATACGAACAAGCGTAGGATAGATAATGGCTTCGCCGTGCGGGTGATAGTTACCGGACGTGTCACCAGCAATCTTAGCGCACTTGACCCGCGATGCCCCTGGAGTCAGGTTCAAGTCGTTCATAGCAACAAGAATACGACGCTGACTGGGCTTAAGCCCATCGCGCACGTCAGGCAACGCGCGGCTTACGATGACGCTCATCGCGTAAGTCAAATAACTATTACGCAGTTCATCTTCGATCGCCTCTTCGATCATCCGCTCGCCGAGCATACCGCCGTTTGAACCATCGCCTCCCGCTGTCGGCAAATTGGCAGGATCGTTTGGATCGAAGTCGTCATCGGGAGGTACATTAGACACGGAAACAGCACCGATCGGTTACGAGGAACTTGAACGAAAAATCGCCCGGGTAGCCCATTCGAAAAACCTTCAAATTCCTTGGTTTTTCGAGCTACTATGTGGCGGCAGATTGTACCGTAAAAAGCTAAATTTCACAATCGTACGAAAGCCCTTTACCCCGCATTCGATAGCGATTCGCTAGACAGTACCGCAATCCCCTAATACACGCGGTCTATGAGCTCTTTACCCGATTCAAATCGAACATAATTGCCAAGAAAATGCCCTACTAAACGCTCCATCTCCCCCCGAAAACCTCCCGCAGTATGGGGGGTAATGTAACAATTCGGTGCCGTCCAAAGAGGATGCGCGATCGGCAATGGCTCCGGATCCGTCACATCGAGATAAGCCCCGGCGACATCGCCATGATTCAGCATCTCAACCAATGCGTCTTGATCAACGGTTACCCCCCGTCCAATATTGTAGAAATAAGCCGTCTTTTTAAGCCTGCTAAGCGTGTCTCGACCAAAGAAACCAACGGTAGCGTCACTAGCTGGCAAAATGTTTATAACGTGATCAGCCTGCTCAAGCCACGAACTATGATCTTGCAATGAAACCATTGGAACGGACTCATTACCAGTCACCTTCCGACGCACACCAACAATATTGGCCCCAAACGGCTTTAGCAACTCGGTGAGCCGATTCGCAATAGCTCCATAGCCATAAATGATGATATTCTTACCATTCAGAAGCACCGATTGCCGACGAATCAAAGCATCGGACCAAGCACGATTGGTGAACTGCTCCTTCCATGACATGGGTAACTGTCGCGCAAACGCTAAGATCATTGCCATGGCATGTTGTGCACACGGTTCAGCGTAAACACTTGAACTGTTGGTTAGAACTGCCCCACGCTTTCGGAATACGGCTCGTAAATCCTCTCGATCGTACTTGGTGTAACCTGCGGAGGTGAGATGAACCCAGCGGATATCTGGTAACCGCAGTAGCTGTTCTGCATCAGGCTGACCAAACGCGATAGTCGCCATTTCGAGAGCACCATCTGCTGGAGAACTGATCAGATTCCCTGCGAAGGTCTGCGTTGCATACACTAGCTCGGCAGTCTTAAGGCCCTCGTCCAACAACCGGCGAACGTCTTCAGGAAAATTCGTGTTGGTCCACACACGAAAAACATTGTTCGAATCAACATTCATTGTGCCCCCTCAAAAGCGCTGGCAAACTCCTGACGAAGCTTCCGCGATCGAATTCGATTTCCAGCAGCCTGAGCCGATGCCTCAAACTTATACGCCTCCTCTGCCGCGACATAATCCTCAACTTGCTCATACATTCTTCCGAGCAAATAGTAAGCGTGTGAGTGCCAATACTCAGAGCCTTTTATTTGCAGTGTCCTTTCCGTGAGCCAATTGATTGCGGTCTTAGGTTTTCCCAAATCCATGTTGGCCATTGCCAAATACATTCCAACATCAAACTTCGATCGCCGGAAGTAGGTTTGCGCCAACCCTAGCTTAGCGTTGTAAACCTCCAGTGGTTCAAACTCTCCGCGAACCAATCCGAGCTCTTTTTGAACGTCCTTGCTGACCATCATTTCTCGAAGAGTTTGCTCATCCACGCGGTAATCCATATAAGATCGCAATGCGCCAACTTCCTCAATCGAACTATCGAACTTCCCTTTAAAATGCAACATGCGTGCTCGACTTATGGGGGTGTCCGTTACCAAGGCACCATATCGCTCCATGTATCGAACAGAGAAGGGAGAATTTTCGTTTAGACGCTCTCGAACAGAATTATTGTAGACGTAGGATAGCCACGGCGCGTTCCAGAGCTTAACTTGCAAATTCTCGGCAGAGGTTTGCAGAACCTCCTGGAATGCATCGACATCTGTACTCAATCGAATACGATTCGCTCCCACCAATGATTTCTGAACAGTTGCCATAGTTTTTCCAACCGTAAATGGATCGAAATCCACCAGTGCAACCAGCTGTTCTAAATCTTTCTGCTCGACGGGATATTCGAATAGTCCAGGAACCTTGCCACGTCTTAAAACATTGGCATTTGCACGCGCTTCTCGCAATGTTGCTACGCCGCTATTCTCTTGACTTGGGATCGGTAGTCCCCACTGTGGCTCAAAGAGATAAATCTCCCCTTGAATCGGAACTCCAACACACCACAATCGCAGTGCAGAATCCTCCGTCGCGCCACTGAGGCTCGGTAACGCTAACACGCAGGAATCGATGCCCTGAGAAAAAAGTAACTGCGTGAACAATCTTGCTCGTTCCCATCGGTCGCCGCTAGCGAACATAAGTGTTTGCCATGGCAACTGGCGAAAAACGGGCGCTTGATCGGAGCTGGCAGAAACGGGATTGGTTACCAATTGCTCGACATCTTTAGGCGAGCCAATCAATCCGACATTCGCCATCGTCCAATCGAACAATTTAAGCGTTGTCTCCAGACGCTGAAAATTTTCCTGCTCCAATTGCCCCTTTTGGGACTCCAACCATTTGGCAAACAACGGATCCCTGTAGGGTAAATCCAACACCCATTTGCTGACGTTGCTTAGAATTTGACACTGCAATAAATACTCACACTCTGGCTCTCCGAACTCGAGTTTGTCGAGCCTCTGCGCAAAATCTATACTTCGCAACGAAGGGGAGACTGAGAATAAAAGCTCCGATGACTTCCATTCCTTGGGGGCCTCTACGCTCCCCGCCCAAGTATTGAGTTGCTGTCGAATTTCCTTCAAAGCAGCTGTTCGATTAAGGCGTATCAACTGTGGGAGATAGGAAAAAGCATCCTTCAATGCATCCTTGCGTTCTTTGGAAACCGTTTTTCGTTGCTCAATTCTGGAAATCCGATCCTGAGCACTATTGTCACACCCAATGACCGTTATCAAAACACAAAAGAGCGATAACATCACCCCTTTGCCGCGCCTGAAAGCAGAAGAAATTACCTTACCGCCTGTAGAGTGACCGCAGAATTGATTTTGACCTGAAGGCATTGTGTTGTTTTTGTTCGGTATAACCATTATGAACTCTACGACATCCACGGGCGAACGGTTCGCCACACGGTATGCACCCGCTCAATCACCCCACCGAACTGTTCGAGTGGTACCATGTTAGGTCCGTCGCTAGGACTCTTGGAAGGGTCAGGATGTGTCTCGAAAAAAAATCCATCTACCCCGACTCCTGCCGCAGCCCGAGCCAATGGCTCCACCATGGCTCGATTGCCTCCTGTCGCGCCACCGAGCCCCCCCGGTTGCTGCACGGAATGGGTTGCATCGAAAATGACGGGAGCTCCCATCTCTCTCATTAATGGTAATCCGGTCATGTCATTTACCAATCGACCATAACCGAAAAAAGTCCCTCGCTCACAAAGCATCACACCGGTCGAGGAAATAGCTCTGGCCTTATCCAAAACGTATCTCATATCGGAGGGAGCCATGAACTGCCCCTTTTTGATATTCAGTGGATTACCCGTTTCGGCGCATGCCACAATCAAATCGGTTTGCCTCGCTAGGAAAGCCGGAATCTGTAAAAGATCACACACTTCGGCTACCTGGCTCGCTTGGTCGGGAATATGCACATCCGTGGTAACCGGACAACCAAGCCGCTCTCGGACCCCTTGCAAAATCTCGAGCCCTGCCTCAATCCCTAAACCTCGAAACGCACCACCACTGGTCCGATTGGCTTTATCAAAGGACCCCTTGAATACGTATTGAATACCAAGCCTCTCGCACTCGGCGGAAACATGGCTTGCGATCTGCAAGCAACTATCAAGCGATTCAATGACACACGGGCCTGCGATCAAAATCATCGGCCCAGTTCCATCAACTATGTAACTACCAATCTTGACTGGGTGCATATTCGCATCACGCGTTGCCCATGAATGGTAAAGAAACTATTGCTCCCGCTTTGTCACGACATTCCATTTCTAGATGCTCTGGAAACAAACTATCGGTTCCATGAATCAAAACGCTCACACCAGTCAACTCTTCGAGCTTGATCAAGTCTCTTCGCTTCTTATTGTTCAAATACGCAGCCACGTTTTCGTGAACCTTTACCACTACACGGGATGCACCAGGCAGCTGGCATGCCATGATCAACAACCGAGTTACCTCGATAGACATGCTTTCAGCCGTCTTGACCACAGCCCGCCCCTTGCAGCAGGGGCAATCCTCGTACACACTCTTTTTGAAGCTTGGGCGAATCCGTTGCCTGGTCATTTCGATCAAGCCGAATGGACTGGTTCGCAAGATCTTGGTCCGCGCCCGATCGCGTTTCATCGCGTCCCTCAACGTCTTTTCCACCTTTCGACGATGACTCTCTTTTCTCATGTCGATAAAGTCATTGACGATCACACCGCCGAGATCCCGTAATCGCAATTGCCTCGCGATCTCTTTCGCCGCAGCCATGTTGAGGTGAAACGCGTTTTCCTCTGCGTTCTCTTCGTTGCCTCGAAAATTCCCACTGTTAACATCGACAGCAACCAACGCCTCGGTCTGGTCGATCACAATGGAGCCACCACCCTTCAAAGGAACAACTCTTTGGTGAATCCGAGCGATTTCCTGCTCAAGTTTATAATGGTGGAACAATGGAACTTTTTCATCGAACTTCTTCAGCCGATCGACGAAACGTGGCATCACTAGTTCGAGGAAATCGAGTGCACGCTGATAGGCTGCGTCTTCGTCCACGACAATCGTATCAACGTCCTCGGTAAACGTATCGCGAATGGTGCGAATCATGATATCGTTTTCTTCATAGATATCGCACGGACCTGGTGTCGACTTAACTCGCTTGACAATGAGTTTCCACAACCGGAGCAAATATGCGACGTCACGAGATAGCTCCTTCCGAGTACGATCCTGCCCTGCTGTTCGAACGATAAATCCAACTCCCTTGGGTAATTGCATGTCGAGCATAATGCTGCGGAGTTTTCGTCGTTCGTCTTCGTCCTCAATCTTGCGACTTACCCCAACCCGACCGAGCGCTGGCATGAGAACTAGATATCGTCCTGGAATGCTGATGTAGGTCGAAAGAGTTGGGCCCTTGGTACCGATCCCTTCTTTGATAACTTGAACAAGCACCTCGTCACCACGCTTGAAGATTTCTTGAATGGGGGGCTTGAACCGAGGCCGGCCGCTACGCAACTTACCCCCTTTGCGTGGGCCTTTGTGGTGTTTACTCTTTTCCCCATCTGGTGCGTCGTCTTCACCGTCGTCGTACCCGTCATAATGCTCATCCATGATCTCGCTCGGATCATAGCCTGCTTGACGAAAGTATTGCGGCTCGACATCACTGATGTGCAAAAAACCGTTGCGGCCAACCCCGAAGTCAACAAACGCCGCCTGGATACTCGGCTCGATGTTAACGATCTTCCCTTTGTAGATGTTTCCAACCCAATTGTCTTGGCTGGTCCGTTCCGTATAAAGTTCTTCCAGGATCCCGTCCTCGAGCAATGCAATCCGGCACTCCTCAGCCTGGGATACGTTGATAAGCATTTCCTTTTTCATAGATCAATTCATTCCTTCTAACCGCTTCCATGACGATCATGTCGATGTGGCTAGCACCTACCATGCGAAACAGTTCCCGACGTGCGAGGGACTAGTTCGTTGCGAATGGATCGCAGTCTTATTCTACTTGCATTTATTTTGTTATGGATCGTCGAACCTAAGGTCGTTGGCATTAACAATGCGTCAACGTTGCCTCAAGCCTGTAAGACGATTTCGGGCACCAGCCCGGCTAATTGGTTCATCAAGAATGCGTCTACTTCTCGGGCCGTCGATAATCGCAATGCTCGCCAAGCCATGGCTTCACACTGCCCAACCGTCACGGAACGAATCGCTTTCTTGAGGATAGGAATTGCGGCGGGCGCAGTACTTAATGTCCGAATTCCCATTCCGACCAGCAGCAATGAATAAGCAGGATTATTGCTCATTTCCCCGCAAACGCTGGTCGACTTTTGATGTTGGCTAGCGACTTGCTCCGTACGTTGGATCAGCCGCAAGACCGATGGATCACACGCTTGATATAGATCGGCAACGGAATCATTGCTCCGATCTACGGCGAGCGTGTACTGTGTTAAATCATTGGTTCCGATACTGACGAAATCGATCTCTTCGATAAATCGATCTAACATCAGAACTGCTGCAGGTACCTCGACCATCATTCCTACAGGAACGGCCCGAGGCACATGAACATTTTCAGAAGCCAAATCTTCTGCGACGGATCGCAGAAGAAACCTCGCGCTGCGGAGCTCATCCAAGGTGGTAATCATGGGGAACATGACTCGTACATCACCTAGACACGCAGCCCTAAGCAAGGCGCGCAATTGAATACGGAACAACGGAGGATTTCTCAGGCTGAGCCGTATACTACGAAGACCGAGAAATGGATTATTCTCAGGCTCCGCTGGACGTGACAAACCCATCTTGTCCGCACCTAAATCCAAGGTACGGATGACGACCGGTCGACCTTGCATATCACGCACGACCTGCGCATATGCTTGAAAGTGTTCCTCTTCCGTGGGCTCTTTTGTGTGGCCCAAGTAAAGGAACTCTGTGCGATACAATCCAACCCCATCCGCTCCACGAGCTATACACGTCGGAGCTTCGGAAGGAAATTCTACATTCGCCATCAATTGAATACGAACTCCATCACTGGTGCACGCAGGCAAATCCCGCAATTCATCCAGTTTCAGAATGATCGACTGACGATATTGACGACGCTCTAAGTAATGCGCTTTTGTGGCTTCATCAGGCGATACGATGATCCGCCCCAAGTGCCCATCTACGATGACTTCGTCACCACTGCGAATGTTATGAAGGAAGTTCCCAACACCAACAACCGCCGGGATCTCCATTCCCCTGGCAACGATCGCGGTGTGTCCACCCGGACCACCTGCCTCTGTGCAGATACCAAGAACGCGGGTTCGATCAAACGATGCCGTTTCACCCGGGGTTAAATCGTGACTAACAACGATAGTCTCCGGAGACAACTGGTTTAATGTGGCTAACGGCTGGCCCGTCAACCTTTCCAGCAATAATCGCTCTACATCCCGAACGTCGTTCACTCGCTCAACCAAGAACGAACTCGAGGACTTGCGAAACACAGCCGCGTACCGACTAAAGACTTCACTGACAGCATACTCTGCGGAGTATTGCTTCGTACGAATCAAACTTTCTAACTCCGACTTAAGATGCGGGTCCATTAGCACTTGCTGGTGTGCCGAAAAAATATTCCCCATCCGTTCGCCCATCGACTCAGAGGTCGACTTTTGCGTCGTCTCAAGTGACAGACGGGCGTCTTCAATCGCGTCATTCAATCGCTGCCATTCGTGGATATCATCTCCAGGCTTTACCAGACATCGCGTAATGCGATATCCTTCCCGATCGAACACCATAGCCCGTCCGATCGCGACGCCAGGCGATACCGCGATTCCTTGCAGCTCAAGCATGCTGGGCCCGATTCCTGACAATAAGGTGCGGGTTCACTACCATGAATCCGTTCAAACCTCTGACTGAATTAATTGTGATGAGTACCAACTTTCAATCAACGAGCTACGCAGGCGAAGCATTTAACTCGTCAAATTGCGAATCAAACAAAGAACTTATCGCTTGAATCGCAGCTTCTGCATCAGGACCCTGCGCCCGAAGCACTAACTCACAACCCTGGGTCGCCCCCAAGGTCAACAAGCTCAATATGCTACGGCAATCTGCCACCTGACCCGCTCGCTCCAACTCGATCTGAGATTGAAAAGTCGAAGCCGTACGCACCAGCCGGTCGGCAGGCCTCATATGCAACCCCTCGGGGTTCTTGACTGTAACAACGCAGTGCTGCATTACAGGAGCCATTAAATCCTATTAAGAACCAAACTGATTGCTGTCAGCCTCGTCCAACAAGTGAAGAATGTCCTCCGCCGTCTTGGATTGACGAAGAAAGCGACAGAATGTGTCGTCCCTCAACTGACGTGAGATATTCTCTAAAGCTCGCAAATGATCGCCAGGACGATCAGGCGGCGAAACCAACAAAAAGAACAACGATGCGTCTTGACCATCGAGCGATTCAAAATCTAACCCATCTGGACTCACACCTACCGTCCCTACCAACTTTTCCACGCTCGCGTGCTTGGTATGAGGAACAGCAACACCACGACCAATCCCAGTGCTACCCAGCTCCTCTCGCTTCATTATCGCCTTAATGATGTCGGCTTTGTCCGACTCCTTGATCTCTCCAGCCTCGACCAATGCATCAACTAACTCGGCAATGACCCCCTCTTTCGAATTGGCAGTCAAACTGGACCGAATGGCTTTCGGAGAAACAAATGCAGAAAACTTCATGGACTATAAAATCCTTCCAATGAATCATGTGGCCCGAATAAGGCTATTTATTGAACTTTATCCTCGCCAGATCTCCTCCAGCAAGGCGAAACTACGATGCGAATTTACAATACGATTAAACGGACTCGCCTCCGGTGTGCTTTACGCTCGCGGCTTTGTGATCCGTTACTTTCTCTTTGTGTTTGCGAATTTGCTGTTCAACCTTGGCAATCGTCAAGTCCAAAGCTGCAAGTATTGACTGAGAATCCGTCGAAGCAACAAAATCAGGAGCGTGCTCAGCTGAGACATTTATTTCTACACTCGGCCGTTCCTGGTGCCCCAAATCCACTGTGACGTCAATGGAATTAATGCGATCAAACAATCGACGCACTCGCTCGACCTTCTCGACGATAATGGCCTGATCTTCTTGCTTTAGATGACCATGACGGGCTGATACGTTTACTTGCACAGGAAAACTCCAATCTTTCTAGTAATCCAACTCCGCAGCGATTTGCCGACGAAGTGAGCCAATTGCCTAGGTAAAAGTTCGGCATGGATCCGAGGATCTCACCGGGATTGTACAGCGTTTGAAGCCTGCAAACAAATCCCCCTCCCGTTCGTGGCGACCCGAAAACTGAGGTTCGAGACCTTTTTTGTCCATCCTAACCAAATCGCTTCACAATTCTGAACTACGCCCCCCCAAAAGGAGCCCTCCAAAGCAGAACTTCCCCCGTTTCCAAACAAGTAAGACCTCCAAAATGCTTCTCATGCGATCTTTAACGAAAGCAACGAACAAAGAATTAGCCTCTCTAATCTGAGCAATGAAGTCGCTCCCACCTTAGAGCTCCCCTCGAGATGAAAAACCAAATGGCCCAACCCGAGGGAACCCGCCGTTGGCCTATCGATCAAAGGAGTGTTACAGCTCAAAACGACTTGGTTGTCTGCATTACCCTTGAGATGAAGTAAGTTTCTTCCCAACTCTCGAAGCCGCCAAAGCCCTTCATGATCACATGTTTGGTAACAACGCCACTGCAATCTAGCTACCCAGATGTGCATGGACAGAATGTCGACTAATTCTCAAAGCTTCGTTCCGACTTGCCGTCTTACGCCTCAGATGATTGAGTCAGCGATCACAGACGTTCGCCACGCAAGAACGCTCACGCTGAGATTGGGAAGATCCAAACACTCGGAGCTCAGCGATGGCGGATGAGGCACTCAGTGATCGCCAACAACAATGCTTACGAGTGATCAACATGTATCCGCCCGAAGAGGAACGACCGGGTGGGGCGACAAAAAGGAATCAGCCGTGGTCAGCTGGTGCTGTAGGTAACTGATCCACCACGTTCATCTCCAAAACCCATCGCGTCAGTATTACGTCGTTGGAAAGTCCTAGCTTGTCCAAAATTCGCTGACGATGACGAGCGACAGCTTGGAAACTCGTCCCAAATAGAGCTGCAATACTTTTAATCGGCAACCCCTGGACGATCTTGGCAACCACCTCCTTCTCTCGCTGTGTCAACAACCCAAGCTTTGCAACGGCAACTCGCCGTTTCTCGTCACCCAACCTTTTCTTGGTACTAAGTTCGATTGCTCTAGATAGGCTCGATTCCAAGCCTTCCGTAGAAAAAGGCTTCTCAAGGTAAGCCACAGCCCCGTTTAAAAACGCATTCGCACACGATTCCACCGTCGCGGACTGAGCCGTTATGATCGTGGGAATATTCCAGCCTTTTGTCGACAACAATCTTAGCAAATCAATACCAGGCAAATCATCAAGCTCGCTTCCGATGACCATGCAACCGACAGGCTCTTTGGTAACGAGCTGACGAAAAATGGAAGCTGATTCAAAAACTTGGCAACTGATACCTCGACGCGAAACGACGTCAAAGATGCTCTTTTGAGCCTTTTTGTCGTTGTCGACTATCAGAACCGCGACTTGTACGGTCGATTCCATTGTTGTTGACTGCGAGTGCCGCAATGAGTGTTGGATGGCTGAAGCATCTAGCGTGCTTGGGACAGAAAGTATCGACATGATCGCCTTCGTTTCTCCGTTCTGCCCGCCCTTCCTTGAAGTGGCCGAACACGACATGATGGGTAAAAGCAAAAACCACAAGAAATGTAAACCCTCGGGTGTAACCAAAGTTTCGGCCCTCAAGAGACGATTTTCTCGAAAAACCGCCGCGGGATTTCCACGAATTTGCAAATTCCTCCAGACTGAACTAGGATTCGGACCACCGAAACCACGGAACGCGAGACAGACTTTTTGCATGTCCGACACTGGTAACGGTTGAACTCGCACGTTAATGCGGGTACCGTGACGCCTCGATCTCGCACGAGCCAAAAACCCAGAAAACTTTTTTGCGTTAAGTACGCTGCTTCGGAATGTGTAAATGTCGATAGAAGACTTTGATGGCCAAGCCTCGAAACGCTCTCTGCCGCGACTTGAAGAAACGCTGCTCATTGGGGAATTGAAATCCTGGGAAGCAAGCAAACGACCCGTGCCCGCTCAACCCGGGACTTTGAAGGTTCTTAGCGTTTCCTCGGGTAGGCACCAAGCTGCCCAATGGATCAGCCAAAACTGGAAAGATGCTGAGGCGACATGTTGGCATATCGATTCATTTCAGGCGAATCGAACTTTGTTGCAATTCTCGCTAGACTCAGACAATCAGCACACCTCGCCCCCACCCAATTTGTCGATAAGTTGCGAGGCGGATGCTCCAAGCGACTCATTTGACCTCGCGTTACTTAGCCTAGTCAGCACCGGCGAAGCGGAATTGGCACGTGATTACTTGCAGCAACTTTTTTGCAAACTACGTATCGGCGGGAGACTAATGGCTTCCGTTGATAATAAAGAGGACACTTGGCTCCTAAATCAACTGAGGTCATTTGAAAAGAGTATTAAGTGCACGAATCATAAGCGTGGAAAGGTCTATTGGATCGAAAAGACGGCCGAACTTAAGAAGGTGAAAGACTTCTCATGTGAGCTTGCCTTTCGAGATTGCGACGAGCTGATAAAGCTAGTGACTAGACCAGGCGTCTTCTCACATCGCAAACTGGACAACGGAGCCAGACAGCTGCTTGATGCCGTAGATGTTTACCCACAGGCGCGATTGCTGGATATCGGATGTGGTAGCGGTTCTGTAGCAATCGGACTCGCGATGCGGGACCCGAGTGCTCACATCCATGCAGTTGACTCCAATGCGAGAGCCATCGACTGCCTAAAACGGGGTATCAAACTGAATCACTTGGAGAACATTACCTTTGAAATAAATCCCACCGGATTGTATGGCGCCCCCGATTCCTACGACATGGCCCTAGCAAATCCTCCCTATTACGGAGATTTTCATATCGCCGAAAAATTCATTGCCGCAGCCCAACGTTCGCTTCGGCCGGGCGGGCGAGTCGTGCTAGTCAACAAGCAACCAAGCTGGTACGAAGAAAACCTCAAGCGCTGGTTCGAAGATTGTGAGGTGTTCCCGTCGCGACGCTACTTTATTGCCTCTGGCACTAAAGCATCCTAAAGCACGAACTTAAATCCTTATCGTGCAGGCTAATTGCATAGCGCACTCTCTGGATTGGAAAGCATCGTTTTGATCAACGGCACCAATTGCATTTGTGCTTGCTTGGACCAATCTAAAACCTCACTGTGGTGAGTCTTGCTCGGAGCGTCGGGAGTCGCGACATTGGTCACTATGGAGAACGCAAGAACCCGAAGCCCCAAGGATCTAGCAACGATGACCTCAGGAACCGTACTCATTCCAACCATGTCCGCCCCCATTTTCGCAAACATTCGGTATTCCGCCCTTGTCTCATATGTCGGCCCCAGAGTTGCCAAATAAGTTCCTCTTTGCAGCGCAAACCCCAAGGTTATCGAAACCCGCTCCGCTTCCCTCATCAATCTATCGTCGTAGGTACAGCCCAGGCGAGCATGATGGCCAGCTCGGAACATGGCTCCCACCCCAACACCAGCATCCCTGCTCGCCGTTAACTCGCCCGCCGAAAACGGAGAACGCTTCATCGCATCGATGTGCTGATCAATTAGGACGATCTGTCCGCTTCGAAAACGAGGATTCACGCCACCTGATGCATTAGAAACCACCAGATTCTTAACCCCCAAGGCAGCCAATACGCGCACGGGATAGGTCGCATGCTCTGGCGCCCATCCTTCGTACAAATGTGACCTACCCGCTAAAGCTGCGACCCAGCTTCTTCCGATACGCCCGAGAACGAAATTGCCTGCGTGCCCCGAAACATGCGAGAGGGGGAACCCCGGAATGTCAACATAAGGAATTGTGATTTCGCTCTCAATTTCGTTGGCGAGGGCCCCGAGTCCACTTCCGAGCACAAGCCCGACCTGATAGGGCCCGCCTGAGATCCCAGAATGCTCGATTCGACTTCGGATGAAGGATACGGATTCACTTATTTTGCTGGGAATATCCATTTTTTTCCGATAGGTTTGTGATTGGTAAACAAAAACTTGGAGAGACGACGCCGAAGTCAACCCAACGGCGGAGTTGTTCTCGCAGCCCAAGCTTTAAGCCGGCATTTTGCACTTGTGAAATCGGCCGTACTTTAACATACTTTCCCCAGATTTTCATGACATTAGGCGAAGCCATTTCCCGCAGCGTAGCGGGTTTATCAGCCACGGAGTTTGTCCAGTGGCTGTTCGTTTTTGTATGGTGCGTTGAAGAACAGACTCGCAAAGGGTCCGTTTTTTGCGACAAATACAGCGTTCGGACTTTGCCGCGAACCATTCGTAACCGAGTTTGGCTGGATAAGTCGAATCCCGTTTAGAAAGCAAGAATTATGGCGAGATATACCGGACCCAAAGCACGGGTCAACCGTCGTTTCGGTGCACAACTTTTCGAAAGTGCTGGTGCTGTTCGAGCGTATGAGAAGCGCAGCGAGCAACCACCTGGGATGCACCCAAAGAGCCGCCGAACCAGCAACTACGGCACCGCGCTCTCGGAAAAGCAAAAAATCAAGTATTACTACGGACTCGGCGAGCGACAGTTGCGAAGATACTTCGCAGATGCGGTTCGCAAAAAGGGCAACACGGGGGAAACCCTTTTGCTGATCTGCGAGCGACGACTGGATAATGTGGTCCGTCGAGTTGGTTTTGCGAAGACTCGCCCCCAAGCACGACAGGGAATAGTTCACGGTCACTTTAAGGTAAACGGTGTTAAAGTTACTAGCCCATCGTATTTGCTCCGACCAGGTGACGTCATCGAGATTCGTAGCAATGAAGCCGTTCGGAACTTGTACCGTGGAATCATCGCCAACAATTCTCCGGTACCTTTGGATTGGGTGACACTCGACACCGAAGGCCTCAAGGCTACTATGCTTGGGCAACCAGGTCCTAGCGACATTTCGCTACCTGTTAATGCCAATATCGTGGTTGAATTCCTATCTCGATAGTCTGATCGTGGCGATCAAGTACTCGAGTCCCCTTCCCCTCTGACGTTGTGGATTGTAGCGCATGCACGCATCTGTTGTTGTTCTAGGCGGCGGACCTGGTGGGTACGCCGCAGCTTTCTTGGCAGCGGATGAAGGACTCGAAGTCATTCTCGTGGAAGCAGAGGCTCGGCTCGGGGGCACCTGCTTGTTAAGAGGATGTATCCCCTCTAAAGCATTGCTTCATGTCGCGAAAGTCATTGAAGAAGCGCATGAACTCACCGAAGGTTGGGGGGTTGAGTTCTCGACTCCAAAGATCGACATCGATAAGGTTCGAGCTCGAAAAGACAAAGTCATCGAAACATTGACCGGAGGACTTGGGCAACTAGCCAAGCGTCGAAACGTCAAGGTAATACGAGCTAGAGGTTCGTTTGAAAATTCGACGACTTTAGTTCTGGAAGGAGACGATCCTTCCATTCCGGAAGAACGCAAAGTCACTTTCGATTACTGTGTTGTGGCCACGGGTTCCGTGCCAGCCATGCCCCCCGCTTTCAAAATCGGTTCTGATCGAGTCATGGATTCGACAGGGGCGTTGCTTCTCCAGGACATTCCTGGAAAGTTGCTGGTTATTGGCGGTGGTTACATTGGCCTCGAAATGGGTTCAGTCTATGCAAGCCTTGGATCAAAGGTCTCTGTTGTCGAGATGACGGAAGGGCTACTTCCGGGTGCCGACCGTGACTTGGTAAAACCATTGCATACGAAACTAAAGACACTCTTTGACAATCGCATCTATCTCAACACCAAAGTGGGCTCGATTGCCGAAGTCGACAACCAAGTTGAAGTAACATTTGAGGGACCAGGTAAATTTGGACACGAACGATTTGACCGTGTACTGGTGAGCGTAGGCCGTCGTCCAGTTACTCAAGGGCTAGGACTTGAGAATACGGCTGTTCAAGTCAACCAGCGAGGCTTCATCTCCTGCGATAAACAACAACGCACCAGCGACCCACATATTTTTGCGATCGGCGATGTGGCCGGTGATCCAATGCTTGCCCACAAAGCAAGCCATGAGGCTCGCGTCGCGATAGAAGTAATACTTGGTCGGCCTGCTGTTTTTGATAAAGTTGCCATCCCCGCTGTGGTTTTCACCGATCCCGAAATTGCATGGGCCGGCCTCACCGATGACCAAGCAAAGCGCGATGGCGTAGTTGTGGCCACCGAGACTTATCCGTGGGCCGCGAGCGGACGCGCGCAAGCGTTAGGACGCACCGAAGGGTTTACCAAGTGGCTGATCGACCCAGAGACTCAACGGGTACTCGGTTGCGGCATCGTCGGCCCAGGTGCTGGGGAATTGATTTCCGAGGCAGCACTAGCCATCGAAATGGGGTGCGAAATTCGCGACGTCACCGAAACGGTACACCCTCACCCAACGTTGAGCGAAACACTGATGAATGCCGGTGAGGTCCACTTCGGTACAGCAACCGAAATCTACAAGCCCAAAAAGCATTAGTTCTATATGCCGGCATAGACACTGCCAGCATAGGTCCTTATTGCGATTCACACTTGCAGTTGGATTTGATTAAGGTTTAACTGGATATGGAACGCCCGTTGGATCCATCTCCACGGCCATTGTTTCTAAGTCGATTCGCCCATCCGGATACATTCCCAATCTGACTGCCCATCCAGTCCAAAGCGGCGGATCAACTGGATAGTAATCAAAAACAAAGTTTCCTAAGCTATAAACAATTGGCGAACCACGATAGTAGTCGATCGTTTGCGTCACATGAGGGTGCGAACCAATAATGGCAGTTGCCCCTGCATCAATCATCCGTCTCGCCAATTGACGGTGACTCTCTAATGGCATGGAAAGCAACTCGTCCCCCCAATGCACAAAAGGAATGATGTAGTCATACCGCCCGGTTGCTTTGGCTGTTGCAATGTCTTCGATAACCGAAAGCTCCACCAAGGGCGCCACCCCGACGTGCTTTTCTGTCGGCTGATAATTACTTGCCCTGAATTCATTGTAACCAAGCAAAAGAATCTTTCGTCCTCTGCACTCTAAGACGAGCCCTTTTCGTGCCTTATTCCAATCTCCTGCACCGAAGTGCCCGATCTCGTTTGCACTAAGAATGTTCATACACTCCTGCAAACCTTCAGGTCCAAAATCAAAAGCGTGATTGTTGGCCAAACTGACCGCGTCAAAGTACTTTTTCAAGTAAAGCTCGGAACCTTTCGCCCCACGAAACGAATAGTTCTTGAGAATCATTTCGCCACCTTGACCGAGGACACACTCTAGATTACCGATGGTCAAGTCCGCATCATTCAATAGATTCGCACAACGTTCGAAAGGATCCTTGCCGTTAGCAATCAAATGGCCAGGCCCATTATCGAGCATTACATCTCCAACAAACAGCACTTGAATTGGTTTCGTTTTCTCATACTCAACGATTTCCAGTTCACTGAGCTCGGCGACGATTCGAAAACCTAGATTCATGCAACGTGTGTCAGGACTGTTCCAATTCCGAAAGCTCGCTCTGGCCCACAAAGGAAACGAATTCCAGCCTCCCCCCCGACGAACCTTGACACTTCCCTGCCTTGGGCCTTGGGGATCAACTCTCGGTGAATGGGAATAATACTGATCATCATGCCAATCGGCGGTCCATTCCCAAACGTTTCCAACCATATCGTGAAGGCCAAATGCGTTCGGAGCAAAAGCCCCAACCGCGACAGGAAAGTAATCACTGGATAAATCATCAACCGTTAGATCCTGAATCGCATCCCGGATATTGACATCGGTCGGCTTTAATGTTCTCGAGGAGCTAGAGAGATACGCGATATCGATACCAGGGCCGAAATAAGTCTCCGAGCCCGCGCGACATGCGTATTCCCATTCTGCCTCCGTCGGCAGGCGAACGATTCTGTTCCATTTCTTGGTTAGCCATTGGCAATATGCGTTGCAATCATTCCATGTCACGTTAACGACTGGCCAATTGGGGAGTTGTTCGTATCCAGTGTTACGCCACGAGTATGCAGGGTCCCTTCCGACACATTTTTTCGTTTCCGAATGAAACCCCCAGGCTCCCGTTCCGTCTCTTTCCGACTCACACTGGTAACCAGTCTCCTCGACAAACTGTCGGAATTGCTCCAGTGTTATTTCCGTTTTGGACATTTGAAAAGGTCGTGATATCTCGACCAAATGCTGCGGATATTCATCGCTGAAGTAATCCGGCTTGCGCCCGTACTTTGGAAAGTCCTCAACTAACTGCGTAGCACTAACGGCACTCCCCATCAAAAACCGACCAGATGGAATGATGACTAACGTGGGATCAGAACCCAGTAATAGAGATTGAGACAAGAAAAATGCTAAAAGCAGCGACGCAACCTTCGGTACACAATTTTGCCGCAACCAGACGAAGCAATGGGAGGGATACATTGATTAAACCCGTACGGAGACCATCTTCTGTGGAAATAAGTAAACCACAAGTCTGCTTCAAACAGGCGTTGCTGTCAAATAACAGCAAAGAATCAAGTCATCGCTTCTTTCTCCCTCGATAACTTAGGTTTCGAGTCGCCAAAAGACCTCATTAATCCGACGTTTGCTAACTCGCCGCCCATTAACTAAACCATTCGTCCCAACTTTTTCAATCGTACGTTTCTCAGCTTCTAAATTAACAACTTTACCTTGAATACTCACTACTGGTGATAAGGGTGCGCGAGGATTGATTCGAACGACAACCGCCGCAGTTCGATCGTCTAACTCAACCACCGAACCCAGTGGATACATGGACATATGCTTGACGAAAAGCTTCAGTATTGCTCTATCAAACTTGCCCCGTGCAGCGTGATGGCAAAGGTAGGCCAGCGCGTCACTACTTACCATCGACTGCCCCTTGAGCGGTCTCACCAAACTTAAGTATGCGTCAGCGATATTCAGAATTTTGGCCCCCAACAAAATTTTTTCGCCGTCGATTCCTTCAGGGTAACCCGATCCGTCACACTGCTCATGAACTTGAGATAATATCGTCAACGATTCCGATGACAGGCCTGGCATACTCCGTAGCAATTCCACTGTTACGAAGGGATGCTTACGAAACTCGGATCTTAACTCATGGTTTTTTTTGCATTGCGAGGGATCGAAGCTTTCTGACCGCAGAACGAGCGATAGATCGTGAAGTAAACCAGCAATACCAATCTCCAGAATGGCACGTTTGTCGAGGCTGAACATACTCGCGATCATTATACCCAGAGAGGACAACTGCGTAGAATGATCCAACCATCTGTCAGCTAAATCTAGCTCGATGTTAGAGGGCCTTAATGTAAGTGCAACAATCATGGCTTGAAGATCACGGCCGGCTTCATGCACGACTTGCGAGACACTATTTACCAACCGCGAGACCTTCATATCCGATTTGAATCGAAGCGAATCACATGTTGCCGCTAATGCATTTTTTACGCAATCAACCACTTCCGCCAATCGGTGAATTTCGTCTTCAGGGAACGATCGAAATAACTCAGCCCGAACATCCTGACCGTTCAAGTCCTGTAGACTTGGTGGATCGTAAATGGGGCGTCGGGTGACTTGATTCACCATATGTTGATCAATGACGTCGCCAGCTTCAAACAGCACGCGATTGTCTCGATCTACAACGCTAAAATCTAGACGATTACCGAGATCATTATCCGTAACGAACGATACACCGGTAGGATTGGTGTTCATGTGGGGGCAATCTTGTTTTCCGTGAAATCAGTTGGGGGCGATCGAGGTTCGGGGCAGCCGAAACGAAAATCTGATTATGAGATTTGGCGTAGGCAATACCAAAACCCCAGCGGACTTTTTCGGATTGATTTCACAAAGACATTAGCCCCTCTTAGTTGCAGTCGCCGTATTTTATAAAAAGCAGATTCCATAAACAAACATGTACCGAATCTGAGGATTCTGCCTTCACGGGTAAGAAGTCAGCCTTCATCGGTAATGGAGCAAAAAACCAACACCCTTTATTAGCGTTATGGTTTCAGAGAGCGGGTGTTAAGGGGTTGGGCACCACAGAATTAGCCCTAAAAACCAAAAGTCAACCCGGATGATGCGAGATACGTTTAGTCAGCGTCTAGCACAGACTACGCCGAGCCCAGCCTACTCAAATTCGCACAACATCCAGAGTGGCTTACACAAGAACCGGCAAACCGCTGGTTCTCAAAAAAAGCGAGGTCGACGGGTCTCGAACCCGCAACCTCCGGATCGACAGTCCGGTGCTCTAACCAATTGAGCTACGACCCCTCGCTTGTGTGGGTGATTATAGCCCCACACTTATCTCCTGCAAGCGCTGATACCCGGCTCTCTCCATGAAATTTTCGTGGACGACTCTGTCTTGTTCCCGTTGTTCCCATCGTGTCGAGTTTAACGAACAGCCAGTATTTTCCGGTAAAATGTTATTGTTGGGGTTCTGCTTTCAAGCAAATCAAATGGCTCGACGACCTGGCAAGTACTCGATTCCCAACAAAGACCAGAGACGCATTGATGGTTTCATCAAGCGAATTCTCGGAGACTATCTCCAACGACTTAACGTCCAAAACAAGAGTCTTGCCGGCTCTGTCTGTGATGAACAGCATTTCGTCTGCTATCCCGAGAGAAGCGTAAACATCCCCGAGATCCATCAATCGTTTAGGAGGCAATACTGCTTCGCCGTTTTCCTCGTTGATGACAGAGATCGTACGACTACTCTCGTTAAACAAGAATAATTTACCGTCATAAGAACATGGACTCGGCACATACGGGGTCTGCTTTTTGAGGGTCCAATGCACAAATTCAGAGTTTTCAGGTACCTGCCCGAGCGAGTCCAAAGAAATCGCAAAACAAGCCCACCCCCGTAGCCCCGACGTCACGAATACCCTTCCGTTATTAACCAAGGGCGTCGGAATCGCTTGTTCGGTCTGCCCGGGGCACGACCACAGCAATTCGCCGGTCTCCAGCTTATAGCTCCGAACCGTTCGTCCATTAACGATTACTTGATTCGTGTCTTTATGTTTAACGATGATGGGAGTAGCCCAATTGGTTCGCTCCTGCCGAGGTACTTTCCATTTCACATATCCATTTTTGGCATTGAGGGCCAACAAAAACGAATCTCCCTCATGATCCCAAGGAACAATGACATAATCGTTAAAAACAGCCGGGCTTGCACCTTCCCCAAATGAACCTAACGTCTGCATATGACCTAGAGAGTATTGCCACTTAACTACCCCTTGCATGTCTAAACAGAAGAGACCTCGCGATCCAAAAAACGCAAATATGTGTTTACCATCCGTTACAGGGGACGCGGAAGCGAAACTATTCGTCGCATGACATGGTTCGTGCGGGAACTGCCGAACCACGTCAGTTTCCCATTTCTTTGTGCCTGACTCTAGGTCATAGGACACTACGCTAAACCTATGTCGCTTGCGGGCACGAGTCAGTTTTTGCTCAGCGAGATACCTTTCCTGAGCTTGATCCGGGGTTGGTTGCCCAATGGTGGTAACCGTTCCAAATCCGCCAAGACTTGGAACATCGCTTTCTAACTCTGCCATCTCAGCTTCAGTAACGGACTTTGCATCAACCTCTTCTGATGTCAAAACGATTACCTGATTACCCCAAACAATCGGGGTCGACGAGCCTATACCAGCAACGGACACTTTCCAGGCGAGGTTGGAATCTGGAGACCATGATTTTGGCGGCTTGGCTGCCGGATTGGTTCCGTTGCCGTACGGCCCTCGCCAGTTTGGCCACTCATTGTCTCCGTACGACACGGAAAAAGTCTGAACTTGAACGCTAAGGAGCATAACACCCAAAGCTTGGCTAAGGATTAAACCACGAAATCCCCAACTCTCCAGTTTTGAAAACAAAAACGCGACAGAGGATCGCATACACGGCATCTTTCAAACGAGTCAAACAAGGATTTGAATTCGCCATTCCAACTCTTCCGTGATGAAAAGGCAAAGCATATAGTTTGGAGAGGACTATTTTACGGAATCATACCAAATCAATGCCCCAAAGTCGTCTGAATATCCAAATCGGCCTGGGGAAGACTTCGAATCTATGAATCAATACGAATACGATGTCATTGTTGTAGGTGCTGGACATGCAGGTACTGAGGCGGCTGCGGCAGCAGCTAGGCTTGGCGCCCGAGTCGCTTTGCTCACGGGAAATCTGGATACGGTTGGGCAAATGAGTTGCAACCCAGCGATCGGAGGCGTGGCCAAGGGACAAATCGTTCGTGAAATTGACGCGCTCGGCGGATTGATGGGATTAACTATCGATAAAACGGGAATTCAGTACCGCATGCTGAACTCCCGAAAAGGGCCTGCGATGCATTCTCCCAGGGCTCAGGCTGACAAAAAAGCCTATCAATTCGAAATCAAGAGAATTATCGAAGAGACTCCAGGATTGGATCTCCGACAAGAGCTGGTCGAAGGTTTACTCACAGAGACGGTTCCCGACTCAAAAAAAGAAACAAGTTCGGCGCTCCGACGAATTGTGGGAGTGCAAGTGAGAGGTGACGCGATTTACCGAGCTAAATCCGTAGTCCTCACTACCGGCACTTTTCTGCAGGCCGTAATGCACACAGGTGAAGCCAAGACCCCAGGTGGTCGAGCCGGCGAAGGCACATCCTCTGGAATCAGCTATTCTCTCAACTCCCTCGGCTTTCGGATCGAACGATTTAAGACGGGCACCCCCGCGCGTCTCAACAGCCGGACCATTGATTACTCTCGGACTGAGCTTCAACCCGGAGATTCCGAACCTCAACCCTTTTCATTTATGACGGAAAGACTGCCTGAGCCACAAGTACCTTGCTGGATCACGTTCACCAACGAAGCGGTTCACGATCTCATCCGTCAAAATTTACACCGAGCACCGATGTACTCAGGTCAAATTCAATCGACCGGGCCACGATACTGTCCGTCGATCGAAGATAAAGTGGTTCGATTTGCCGATAAAGATCGCCACCAATTGTTTCTGGAACCAGAGGGACGGAACACGAACGAAGTCTACGTAAACGGTATCTCAACCTCGCTACCTAGAGATGTTCAAGACCAAATGCTTCGGCTCATCCCTGGGTTAGAAAATGCACAAATCATGCGTTACGGCTATGCCGTTGAATACGATTTCTGCCCTCCGGATCAGCTATTCCCATGGCTGGAAACGAAAGCAGTCGAGGGTCTTTACTTCGCAGGACAACTAAACGGAACTACCGGATACGAAGAAGCCGCCGCGCAGGGGCTAATCGCAGGTGCCAGCGCCGCACTAAAACTAAAAGGAAAAGATGGACTCGTCCTTTCCCGCGATTCGGCCTACATGGGTGTACTGGTTGACGATTTGGTGACCTGTGGAGTCGACGAACCATATCGAATGTTCACAAGCAGAGCCGAGTATCGCATGGTGCTCAGACAAGATAATGCAGACCGTCGCTTAACCGAATTAGGCTACCGAACAGGCTTGGTAAGCGAGGAGAGATATCAGAGATTCCAAAAGAAACTGCATCAGATTCAAGATGCCCACAAAACCGTTTCAAAACTCAGAATCGGTGACGTGCCTGGTGACAAATACCTCCGTCGCCCTGAAGTCACCTGGGCCGAAATGGTAGAACGATTTCCAAGTGAGCTAAATGGCTTTAGCAGCGAAGTGTCTCAACAAGTTGAGTTTGACATAAAATATTCCGGATACGTTGCTCGCCAGCAAATCCAAGTGGATCGTCAAAATCGGATGTCGGAAAAAGCCATTCCGAAAGACTTTGATTATGCGATCATCACTAGTCTACGTGCAGAAGCCAAACAGAAACTGAGCCGTGTTCGACCTATCAACCTGGATCAGGCTAGTCGAATTAGCGGCATCACCCCTGCAGACATTAGCCTTGTCCTAGCTTATATCGAAAACCCTCGGTTGCACAAAGCCAAATCGTAAAACTTAAGCATGCGAACACTTATCCTACCCTGCAAACATAAAACTTACCAAACATAAAACTACATCGTGCAGTCTATCAGGATTCGCGGGAGCAGAGTAATCAACGAGCAATGTCGCGATTTGTTTAGCTCGCGAATTGCTTCCGCTGAATGATCTTTCCCAAATTAAATAAATCTTCCCAAGAGTTGATAGGCCTTACATTGAGCATTATCGAATCCTCTGGAATAGACCGTCGACTTTCTCCACGAAATTAAGTTTCTCTCAACCACCAACTCAAGTTCACCGCGCACTCTTGTTCGTCTTCCTTCCCAGGTCAGGGTATCAGAGCGATGAACGGTCCACTTCCACACTACCTACTCTTTTGCGATGGAAACTTTCCAACCGCTGGAAATGGGACAAGCGTTGGTTTGTCCAAGAGCTCGGGCAGGTGGAAGTTCGTATTAGAAAACCTTGAGTCAGGTGAGAAGCTTGAAGCGTCTGACCGAGAATCTGATGCAACACCGGATCGCACCGCGCTCATTGCTGTACTACGAGGTTTAGAGGCACTCGAGCAACCGAGCCGCGTAACCTTAATCACTACCAGTCGCTACGTCTTTCGGGGCCTTCAATACGGATTAACCGAATGGCGAGCAAATGACTATAACTGGGAACATTTTGGATCGGTACAGCCAATTCGCAACGCTGACATCTGGAAGCGGATTGATCGCACCCTTTCGTTTCACAAAGTCCAGTGCCGCTGGATTTCCCAGGATCAACCTGACGAAGCTACCAAGCCAAATGAAGATGAAAAACTGCTAGTCGATGCGGGTGCCTCAAAGCGTCTTGATCGCATCGCCCACGAGGAAAATCAATCAAATGAAATAGTGGAAAAGTCGCCCACTACTCCTCGAACAAAACGAAAAACCGACAAGCATTCTGCTGTCTACAAAAACAGTGGCGAAGTTGTCAGTCGCACATTCGATGCAGGACGAACATCCCGTACAGTCACTACGAACTACGTAATCGCAGAAGTTGAAAAGAAGAACGCGCCAGAATCCGAACTATCAACCAGCCCGACAAACGAGAGTCAGGCTTCGTCGCCTTATTCTCGAATTGACTCCCCTGTCCCAGCAGAACATGACTCGCCAGAGCCAACGGTATCTTGTCCAGAACCAATCGGACCTCTCCCTCCGAAATTTCTGCGCCGATTGTCAACTATGCGAAGCTGCGTTTGGCAGTCGTTGCTGCGACTCGATGAAGAAATAGAGGGATATTTCCGCTGTTTGCTCCTCATGGAGCCGCGCCAGCCGAGACGGGATTCCTAGTTGAGAAATCCCTTTTGCAGGGCTCAAGTCAATTTTACCAAACTATCCAAGGCATACTCCTTTCGTACTCGATTCGATATAACATTCGGAGATAACGTGCATACTCAGATTCCATTAAGTTCCCTTAGCAGCATCATCGACGGAGTTCATGCGGATCCACGCGGCATTTTAGGACCACATCCTATTGAAGCAAATGGACGCAAAGCGATTGCTGTTCGTGGTTACTTTCCAGGAAACGACCGAGCGTGGCTGGTAGACCATTCCAACAAAGCGGTAAGACCAATGCGTCGCATCCATCCTTCGGGCGTATTCGAGGGAGTGATGCCAGAATGTGGCCTCCAAATGGACACCCCAAAAACCACGACACACAACGCTCCAGTCAACATTCCCAATTACAGTATTCGGCTTGCTAATCGCGACGGAAACACCATTGAAATGACAGACCCATATTCAGTACCGAACTTCATCACCGATTTCGATCGTTATCTCTTTAATTCGGGAAAACACTGGAAAATCTACGAAAAACTCGGCTCCCACATTCGTGATGTGGGAGATCAGACGGGTGTGAATTTTGCCGTGTGGGCGCCCAACGCACAGAGCGTACAGGTCGTCGGGGATTTTAATCACTGGGACGGGCGATCACACGCTATGCAAAAACAAATACCCAGTGGCATTTGGGAATTATTCGTGCCCAACATTGGCGACGGTCAAAAGTACAAATACCGCGTGCGAATGGCCAGTGGTGAAGTCGTCGACAAGACCGATCCATTCGGTGTTGCTGCGGAACTACCACCGAGGACTGCATCAGTTGTCTGCAGCCTAGATCGCCACAAGTGGGAAGATGACGAGTGGATGCACCGAAGAAAATCGGAGAACCAACTTGAGAAACCAATGTCGGTTTATGAAGTGCATTTGGGTTCCTGGAAGAAATGCGAAGGGGGAGTTCACGGTTGGATGAACTACCGCGATATCGCTCACCAGTTGGTTCAATATTGCAAAGAGATGGGCTTCACACACGTAGAACTGATGCCTGTTTCTGAGCATCCGTTTACCGGATCGTGGGGCTACCAAACAGTGGGGTACTTTGCAGCCACCAGCCGTTATGGAACGCCAGAAGATTTCATGTATTTTGTGGACTTCTGCCACAAAAATAACATCGGAGTCATTCTCGATTGGGTCCCCGCTCACTTCCCGAAAGATGCTCACGGATTGCGTCATTTTGATGGCACAGCCCTTTACGAACATGCTGACCCCAGACAAGGTGAGCATCCCGACTGGGGTACCATGATTTTCAATTATGGACGTACCGAAGTTCAAAACTTCCTGATCGCTAATGCCCTATTCTGGTTGGATAAATACCATATTGATGGTCTTCGCGTCGACGCGGTTGCCTCCATGCTCTACCTGGATTATTCCCGCAAGGAAGGGGAATGGGTTCCAAATCAATATGGGGGTCGAGAGAACCTCGAAGCAATTCATTTGTTGAGGGAATTCAACACCCAAGCTCACTCGCAATATCCAGGAGTGCTAACCATTGCCGAAGAATCGACCGCGTGGCCAGGGGTGAGTCGCCCCGTCGAAACAGGCGGCCTCGGATTTTCCGTTAAGTGGAACATGGGATGGATGAATGACACTTTACGGTACATGCATCACGATCCGATTCATCGACGATTCCACCACAACGAATTGACCTTTAGCTTAATCTATGCCTTTACCGAGAATTTTGCCTTACCTCTTTCCCATGACGAAGTCGTGCATGGAAAAGGTGCATTAATCGCTCAAATGGAAGGTGATTTGTGGCAAAAGTTCGCTAACCTTCGACTCTTGTACAGCTACATGTGGACTCACCCAGGCAAGAAGCTCCTTTTCATGGGAAGCGAAATTGCTCAATGGCACGAATGGAACTACGACAGCCAAATCCAATGGGATCTGTTGCAATGGGATACGCATCGAGGTGTTCAAAAGCTAGTCGCGGACCTCAATCATCTCGTCAACCGAGAGCCCGCATTACACCAAGTAGATTTTTCCGGCGAAGGATTTGAATGGGTTGACTGCATGAATGCGGATGACAGCATCATTGGATTCGTCCGTAAAGCGAAAGATCCCAACGATTTCGTCTTGGTTGTCTGCAACTTTACTCCTGTCGTTCGAAGCTATCGAATGGGAGTTCCTCGCGCAGGCTATTACCGGGAAATTTTCAACAGCGACTCGTCGCACTACGCAGGCACAAATGTTGGCAATTATCCAGGAATTATGGCTGACTCCAACTTTCCTCACCACGGTCGCCCTGCATCGATTGAACTAACCCTACCACCGCTTGGAGTGTCGATATTCAAGCCCGAATAATGAACGCATTCCGAACGTGTCCAGACGTTACCTGGTACACGCTGCCTTGAGATACTTGATAGTTGGAAACCTATGATTGATCATGGCAAAAAGAATCTATTAGGTATCGGAATAGATGCGGTAGATTACGAGGCAGCAACGGAGCGATTCCTCTCCGCTGCCACAAAATCGGTGCGATATAATACTACGGCCCTCGCTGTCCACGGAGTTATGACTGGGGTGCAGGATGTTGTTCATCAGTACCGACTCAATCAGTTTGAAATGATCGTGCCAGATGGAATGCCCGTGCGTTGGGGGCTAAACCTGATGTACGGCGTCAAACTGCCAGACCGGGTTTACGGGCCTAATTTAATGCTGAAAATCTGCGAGGGGGCCGCTCAGCGCGGACTGCCAATTTTTCTCTTTGGTACGGATCAAAAGACATTGGACCTGCTACAAGTCCGCCTCAAGGAGAAGTTCCCAAATTTGCAAATAGCTGGTGCGGAACCATCGAAATTTCGAAAGCTCACCGATACCGAGTCGGACGAGTTAGTACTTCGAATTCGTGAAAGCGGTGCCAAACTAACGTTTGCTGGACTTGGATGCCCGCGGCAGGAGATTTGGGCATTCGAAATGGGAGAACAACTCCAAATGCCCGTGTTTGCAGTCGGCGCCGCCTTTCCGTTCCATGCAGGTACACTGCCGCAAGCCCCGAAATGGATGCAAAACAACGGGCTAGAGTGGCTTTACAGGCTGCTTAGCGAACCAAAGCGACTCTGGCGACGCTATGTTTTGTTGAACCCAGCCTTTGTTTTTCTGTTTGGCCTGCAATATACAAATTTGAAATCGTTCCAGCAGAGAACAACTCCAGCAGTCATGCCCCGGGAAAACTTTGGCTGAAGCTTTAAAGCCCTATCCAACAAGAACTTGCGATGAAGGCTCACGGAGCTCGCTTGCGAAGTTTTCTCTGAAGGGATCTACGGTGAATCCCCAGCCGCCGAGCGGCTTCCGAAATGTTCTGCTCACAGTCCGCCAATACGCGATGGATGTGTTCCCACTCGGCTTGGGCCAAAGTCGGGACCGGTATCTCCTCATTGGATTCAGCCACCTCAACCTCGGATCCCCCCCTCTTAAATGCGGACAGAATATCGTCCGCATCAGCGGGTTTTGGCAAGAAATTTACGGCTCCTAAGCGAATTGCGTCGATGGCTGTCGCGATGCTCCCAAACCCAGACAAAATCAAGACTTTCACGTCTGGCTTAATCGCCTTGAGATCTGCAATAACGGTGAGGCCCGTTCTGCCTGGCATGCGCAGGTCTACGACTGCCAAATCGGTTGGGTTGTTGCGAAAAACCGCGACCCCCTCGTCACATGTTCCTGCGACTTCAACCCGAAAATCACGTTCTGCAAAAGCTTCTGCAAGGCGGTCACGGAGGACAAAACTATCGTCGATGAGCAAAATGCTTTGATAATTTGGATCTTTCTGATCCATCGATTCCCCAAACATAGGATTAGAAGAAGAAAAAACGCCCACGCGAACAACGTGAAAAATGAGATGGGAAACACGCTTTTCCGTCAGCATGTCTCACGGAAACCAGTTTAGCATGGGAAGCCCTGCCGGGCAGGTCGGTTTGTCCACAATCGCCCCGAAAACGCCATCAAATCGGATGGGAAACTGCAGATTCCCAGCTGTTTTTTCTGTAGATTTTGGAGCCTATGGGAGTGGGAACACGTGCCTTTTATGCAGAATGTCCAGGATGTAGCGAAAATTAGGATCCAGAGGAACTTTGTCGACTAGACAAACATCTTAGACCAGAATCGTTTTGTTGACATGCGTAGGTGTCCAACTACCATGGAAATTCGCTTGTTCTAGCCTGAACGTCGCAATCGATGCGAAAATCGGGCTTTTTCAGGCAGACCGCGTCTCTTTTCCAACCGTTTTCCATCTGGGGATCTCATGTCGAGTCCACGAAAGTCAGCTGCAGATAAGAATTTTCAAATTAGATCGCAGGAAGCTAAGAAGCGTCAGGCAAAGCGGGCCATGCGAGTTGAGCAGCTCGAAGATCGCCGATTGATGGCGGTTGTTCCGATCAACGGTATGTATTACCCGCCAATCGGCAATAACACAGCTTGGTTCAGCCCTGAAGCTCCACGTGACGTTTACGCTCAAAGATCTGCGCTCCAATATGGTAGTGGCCAGACTGGTGGCGGTTCGACAGGCAGCGGTGAGGGAACTGCCTTCTCTACAGTGGAAATCGAGCCGAACAATATTCCGACTCGAGGTCAGCTACTACCGCTCGGGACTTCGGCAGGAAAGAGCCAAACTGTAACGGTCACCGGACAACTACCGTTGGTCAACGGTGTACGAGACGTCGACTACTTTGCGTTTGACGCACAGGCCGGCGATATCATCACCGTTAAGCTCACATCAGCTGCAACAGCGACTCCGTTTGACGTTTCGATTGTTACCTCAACAGATAGTGCAATCATCGGTGCTACCGACAACCAGTTGGGTGGAATTTCTCCTCCGACATCCCCCTTGAATGACACGGTTTCCCCCGTAGCCTTCGCTGCCGTGATGCAAACGAGCGGACGATACTACGTTCGAGTCTCTGATGGGACACAGAACTACTCACTCCGGCTTGAAGCTCGCCGACCAAGCATTGAAGCCGAACCAATCGGCACAAAACAAATCGTGTTCGTAGATTTTGACGGCGCCACCATTTCGCCCGGCACGTTCGGTTTGCCAGTCACATCCCGAATTCCAAGTATGATCGATACTTTAGCTGGTTTCGGCTTCTTGCCATCGCAGGAAAACGCTTTGATCGACAAGATGATGTCCACCATCGAAGCGAGGTTCAACACCGATCTTTCCGCGTTCGGCATCAACGGATACTACCGGCAAGACGGCGTACCGGGAGCCTTTGATATTGAGCTCCGTAATAGCCGCGACCATGCCGACCCGTGGGGACTTCCTAATGTCACTCGATTGATCATCGGTGGTGATTCAATCGATCTGGGAATTTTGACCTACGGTATCGCAGAAAGTGTTGACATTGGTAACTTCGACCGAGAAGAAACCGGTATCGTCATCCTGGGCGAAATGATTCCTGAAATTGTGACGATTCCTCGAACTCCAGCACTGTCATTGCTCGATGCAGTTGCGGTAGCGGTTGGGAACGTAGGCGCACACGAAGTTGGCCATATGGTAGGAGCTCGCCACCAAAACAATGCCAACAATGTTGTAACGCTGATGGACAGCGGTTCGCCACTTGCTATTCAAGCTTTAGGTGCGGGGTTAGACGGTATTTGGGGTAATGCTGACGATATCGCTGTCGGTTTTGGACGGGACCGATATGCTCCCGCGGAAGGAATGTTCGGAATCGTTGATCACCGTGCTACGTTTGCCTTCGGATTGTCAACAGGTAAGGTCGGCAATGTTATAACCGGCAACCTTTACAACGACCTGAATCGAAACGCGCTTCGCAATGGTAACGAGTCTGGGATCGCTGGCTGGGAAGTATTTGTAGACTCGAACGGTAACGGACTGCGTGAATTCGGCGAACCGAAAGCAACCTCGGACGCGAGCGGAAATTACAGCATCACTGTTGCCCCTGGAACTTACAACATTCGAGTTACAAGACCTGCAAGCTGGATTGCTTCCACGAATACCGAAGTAGTGAAAAGCGTCGACGTTCGAAGCGGTAACGCGGTTGTAAACTTTGGATCAGTTCAACCCAATACAAGTGTAACGGGCTTTAAGTGGCTCGACATTAACGGCGATGGTATTCGTGACAATAACGAGCCAGGTTTAGCAGGCGTCTATATTTATCTCGATTTGGATCTCGACGGTCGACCAGACATTGGCGAACCTGCTACGATTTCTGGTGCGGATGGTTCCTACTCGCTGACCCCTCTTAGCGCTGGTTCTTATGTGATTCGCGAAGTCGTCGAGGCTGGTTTCCGCCAGACGTTCCCGGTTGGGTCTGACGGTCTGAACGTCGATAGTTCAGGCCGTTCCATCGGTCACGTCGCGGCTTACGATGGCATTAATCCGCTCGTTGGATTCAATTTTGGTAACGCGGAATTCGCAGACTTCGGCGATGCTCCAGCACCATACCCAACTACGCGTTCGCAAAACGGTGCGAGCCATGGTTTCCTCGCAGGACTACGATTGGGGACCCTTTGGGACTCGGACCAAGATGGCCGGCCAACAGTTAACGCTGATGGTGATGACCTCAACAACTCGGATGATGAGGATGGAATCCAAGCTCTAACGACCTTCGTTCGTGGTGACAGCAGCAATAACATGCGGCTAACCGTTACCAACTCGACTGGCACGCTGGCTTACGTTCATGGCTGGATGGACTTTAACGGCGATGGCGATTGGGATGATGCAGGTGAATTGGTGGTCTCTGCACTACAAGTCCCGAGCGGAGCAGGTACATTCACACAAGACATCATGTTCTCGATTCCAGCTACCGCTGCCAATCGAGTTTACGCTCGCTTCCGACTTTCACAACAAAACACCTTGGGACCTAGCGGCCGAGCCAATGTTGGCGAAGTCGAAGACTATTCGTTCACTGTAGTTGATGGCCCAAGACGAAATCTACAACCAGACTCCTTCACCGTTAGCCGCAATAGCATTAATCAAGTTCTCGATGTTATCGCTAATGATTTTGCACCTCCCGGGGTGACCTGGACAATTACTGGTGTGTCAAGCACATTGCAAGGTGGACGAGTTCTAATCGACACCACGAACAATCGACTTCTCTATAGCCCGCCATTGAGCTTCATTGGAGTCGATGAGTTTACCTATACCGCTCGTTCCTCTACAGGAGTTATTGACTCCGCGAGGGTAAGCATCAGCATTCTGGCAAGATTTGCGGATCCACTAGCAGTCGACGATTCCTTTGACGTTCCAACCAATTCTATCGGCTTCCCACTCAACGTTCTTGCAAATGACATTGAGGGTCAGGGTGGTGCCTTAGTAATCACATCGGTCAGCACACCGAATCGTGGTGGTACTGTTACCATCGGAACCGGCGGACAAAGCATTCGCTACACACCGGTACGTGGGTTCGGCGGCACAGAGACTTTCACCTATACGGCAACCGATGGAACAGGCAAAGTCACAACTGCGAATGTAACCATTCACACCCTCGAAGGAGCCCGAGCTGACGATATTGTTGAGTTCAGCTTCGAATTCTTTGATCTCGCTGGAAATCCAATCACTCGGATTCCTCAAGGCCAACAGTTCCGCGTTGCGGTATACGTTGACGACTTGCGACCTGAACGAGGCGCCGGACAAGTACCGCCCGTATTCGTAAACGAACCCGGTGTGTATTCAGCGTACTTGGACATGCTTTACAGCTCCGGTTTGGTAGCACCTGTGTCTCCAACTAGCAGTGGTGGACTGGACTTTAACGTTCAATTTGCGAGCCTTTATCCTGCGGGACGAACAGGCTCAGCGGCAACCCCGGGTGTTATTAATGAACTGGGAGCGTTCGCAGGTCAGATATCGACTATGAACAACCCAAGTCGAGAACTGTTGGCAACTTTGCTCTTTACAGCTAACTCTGCTGGTCTTGCTGACTTCATCGCAGACCCAGCGGACTTGAAGCCACAGAGCGATGTGACCGTTTTCAATCGTCCTAGCAACGCGGTACCTGTCGATGAAATTCGCTACAGTCGCGCACGGTTAGAGATCGTTCCTAGTGGAACGAATTTCCCAATCGCCAAGGATGATTCGCCTGTTCTAGTGGCTGGTGTCAACATTCCAATGGTGCCAGCTGGACAACCATCTGTAATCGATGTGCTGGCAAATGATATTGTTGGTTCGAATGGACCGATTCGAATCACCTCAACCCGAATGACCTCGTCGAATGGTCAAGTTGTTATAATCGACAACGGTGCGAGAGTGCAGTATCTACCAAATACCAATTTCGTAGGTACCGATCAATTTGAATACACGATCACAGATCAACGAGGCTTTACTTCAACCGCAACAGTGACGTTGAATGTCGGTAGCTTCAACCAAGTTACCGCTGACGACGATGTCGAGCTTCGATTGCAAGTAACCGATACGAACGGCAACCCAATTACGCAAGTTGTTGCAGGCCAACCATTCCAACTACGTGGCTTTGTTAAGGATCTTCGCGAGTCCGATTCTCCACAACCTCCGCGACCAGGCGTGTTTGCGGCTTATCAAGACGTCCTTTTCTCGAACAACTTAGTTGCCGTCAACCCGGATCTTGCTCCATTCTTCAACAACAACTTTACAGGTAGCGTTTACAGGCAAGGAAAATCTGGTGACGTATTCGTTCCAGGTCTAATCAATGAATTGGGCTCGTTCCAGGATGACTCAAGCTCGCCTCTAGGATTCCCAGAACGATTACAGTGGGTTGTGAACTTTACAGCAGGTACGACTCTAGGTACTGCCAGGTTTACGGGTGACCCTGCAGACGTTAAGCCGTTCCACGATACTCTGCTCTTTGACCCAACCACACCACTTTTGCCTAATCAAGTTCGCTATACGGTTGCGTCGGTACAAATCGTATCGGCAGCTACGGGCGGCGGCGGTACAGGAAGTGGCGGCACAGGCTCAGGTGGCTTCACCAACTGGGGCAATGCTAATGACGTTAACAACGACGGATTCGTTTCTCCGATCGATGTGCTGATTATTATCAACGCTTTAAACACAGGCGCGGGTGGTCAGTTGACCAATGGAGGACTCGAGGGCTCTGGCGAAGAAGGCAAGAAGTATTATGTTGACGTTAACGCGGACGGTTACCTCGATCCACTAGACGTTCTGGTTGTAATCAACTTCCTCAACTCAAACTCAGGTATGTCTGGCGAGGGCGAGGGAGCTGACGACGAGGGATTAGTACTACGAAGCGGCAATTTACCGTTGGTCGATCTCCCGTTCCGTGGAAAGTCTCTCGGTTCGTCCAGCATTTATGAAGATGTGTCGTTGTATGGTGAGGGAGAGGAATCTGAAGAAGAATCCGAATCCGACTTAGCTGGAATGATGTTCAGCATGGAGGACGATGAGGATGATTATCTCGATAGTCTAGCATCGGATTTGCTCGCCAGATAATCGAAACGAATCCACTAGATTTGCACCATGATCACCCAAGAGCCGTCTTCCGCGAGACGGCTCTTCTTTATTGTACCAAACGCGACTGTCTCATCGAGCGAACTCATATTCGACTCCACCTGCTACACATCCTTCGACGTTTCGCCGGTGTATTGTCTCGGGATAGGAACTTTCACTTCGTCCTAGTTCATGATTTAGCTATTGCAGCGATCAACGGAAGTCTCTCTTGCTTAGAAATAACGACACCACCCGGCTTTTCAACCGTAATGGCGAAAGCTACAGGGGAAACAACACGGAGTTTCGCTGAGATTGGGATTATAACTTCACCCGTGCTGTCAATATCAAAGACACCTCCATCAATAGGCACATCATCCCTGCCGGGATCAATAATCCAAAGCTGATACTGCTCCCTTGTGGAGTCGTTAATCGGCATCCCTACAAATCTCATAAATCCATTCTGAGATTTGTTGCTCCAAACCACATCACCGGAGACAGGATCGTTGAAAGGAGTTTTCCCTGGAGCCCACTGGACTTGCTTTACATCCGTTGCTGTTGCCAAGAGTGCACCTCGGCGTTCCAGCAATCCGGGCAGAGACGGTTCCGCGTCGTTTTGGAGAGTTTGCCAGGTAAATGCGGCAAAAAGAGATGCTGCAATAGCAACGATCCACGCGAAAGCCTCTCGCCATCGAGCAATGCTGGTCGTTTTCCCATCCGGACTTACTTGCGAAACGATGCTCGTGGGCTCGCTTTCTGTATCAGGGCTAAATGCTCCAGCGCTATCCAACATGGCAGGTAGCCGTTGCTCAGTAGACGCAGAACGAGGAGCATCGCTCCGGTTCCTGACTAGATATTCAGGAGCGTTTCGGAGTATTTTTTGATGCAACTCGGCAGGCAGTGCAACCTCCAGAGTCTTTTGGGGGCTCATTGTGAATACAGCCGCGATCGATGCGGCAGTCACTTCGAGTTCGTCTTCCACCTCGCGAGACACAGCCCCAGAGTCGCCTAACCCCACAAGTTCTACTTGTTCGTACTCGGATAGATCGCCAAGCACTTTTCCAGCAAGAAGTTCAGCTAGGCGTGCATCATCATGGGAGTAGGCATCTTCGTCGTCAGGCAGATCGTTAAATGCGTTCATGGTGTTACTCCTTTAGCGACGACTGCCGCAGAACGGTTCATGCATTCTCTCATTTCTAACAACGATCTTCTCGCGAACGTCTTTACCGTTCCTATCGGCAGGCAAAGCCTTTCAGCGATTTGGACATGGGACAATCCGTGGTGAATAGAAAATACGATGATTTTTCGCTTTTCTATGGGCAGTTTTCTCAAGCATCGCGCCGCTTTCTGTGCGTCCTCAGCTAACTCGACAATATCCGCAGGTATTTCCGCAAAGTCAGCAATCGTCTCGTCCGCCAGGGTGAATTCTCCAGTAGTAGCTCGACGCCGACGCAATCTGTCGATCAACCGCCGACGAGCAATTGCATTTATAAAAGTGGTCTCTGAAGCAAGGGACGGATCAAATCGTGCAGCACATTGCCATAGCTCAACGAAAATCTCCTGAGTAGCGTCCTCTGCCTCAGAAAGATCCGAACAAAAACGCCTCGCCATAGACCACACGAGGCCACCATATTGATTCAAACATTCGCCAACCGCAGTATGATCTCCATTCGCTACGCGTTGCAAGATGCTAGGCTTCAAAGTTGCAATCTCCAAACAAGCTCCCAGGGGCAAATCGGGTCAATCATCCAAAAGTCACAGAATTCACCCAATTCTGACCGACAACCATCTGCTGCATAGCATAACCATCAAACAAGAAAATCGGCAAGCGCCAGATCGCTTTCGACGTCCGCCCCAAAAAGTAACCATTCAGCATTTTTCCAAAAAAGTATCCGTCCCAATCTTAACAAAAGGGACGGATATTAAAGTTTATGGAAAGAAGTTGATCATATTAGTTGGAACCGATCTGGTAATACATCTGATCGATCCCTTTTCGCAATGTCCATGATTGCGTCGTCGGACAGGTCGTGCTGTTAGCGGCATTGAGCACCGACACCATATGAGTGCGAAGTGAGCTGTCAATTTCTGTGCTCATCAATTCTTGCATTGCGTTTTTGTAAACTGTGGCGCACGCAGCATGATGTCCAGCGTTGAACAACACAGCCCCCTTAGCCACGGCATTTTCCAGTGTCTTCCTTGTGTTTGATTGTTTTCCTGGTGGCATCAAGACCGTGTCGATCACGTGAATCACACCGTTGGAAGCATCGATGTCCGTTGCGACAAGGTTGGAGGAGTTGATCTTTGCACCGGTACCTGTAACCGCGACCATGATCGGTGAACCCTGAAGAGTTTTCGCGCTCTTAGCTGCGACCGCATCCTCTGAGTAAACGCGGCCAGCAACAATGTGGTACTTCAAAATGTCGACCAACTTGCTCTTGTTCTCAGGCTTGAGCAACGATTCCACTGTCCCTGCGGGCAACTTCGCAAACGCTTCATCGGTTGGGGCAAAGACTGTTAGAGGGTCTTTGCCAGCAAGTGCCTCAACCAGACCAGCGGCCTTAGCTGCTGCCACTAGTGTGGAGAACTTTCCAGCACCAATAGCTGTCTCAGCAAGATTCTTGTCCGCAGGGAGAATCACTGAATCAATGACGTGGATCACGCCGTTGTCACACACTATGTCGGTCGTTACGACTTTCGCGGAGTCCACCATAACGCCTCCATCTTCAACCTTGATGTCAACGCGTTGACCGTTTACCGTTTTCGCTCCCTTTAATCCGACAACTTGTTTCGCCAGGACATTTCCACTCACTACGTGATACGTCAGTATCCCGGCGAGCTTCCCTTTGTTCTCAGGCTTAAGCAAGCTCTCGACCGTACCAGCAGGGAGTTTGGCAAATGCCTCGTCCGTCGGGGCGAAGACTGTGAATGGTCCTTTGCCTTTCAATGTATCTGCGAGATCAGCAGCGCCTAAAGCTGCAGCCAACGTCTTGAATTTTCCTGCCGAGACAGCTGTATCGACGATATCTGCCGCAAAGCAATTGGTGGCGATGAGACCACAAGCGGTCAGCGACGCGAGGTAACGAAGTAAAAATTTCATAGTTTCAACTCTCATTTTCATAGGGATTTAGTTTTCATATCTTCAATCGCACTCTTGGTTGACTGGCCTGTCGGAAGGTTATTCGTGGATGATGAAGCATCGGATTCAAAAATCTTCCAATTTAGATTGTTCTTTATGGAGAGCTTGGTAAATGAACGTGGAGTCGCTGTAACTTCGCTTACGGGGAATAATAACTAGTTCGCGCAAGGATGACTGAGAGAAAACGGTCACCATAGAAGCCCGGGGGATGCGGTCAAAACGAATGAATAACCTAGATGCGGACTGTCCATACAGAAACTACAACAGCGATAAGCAAAATTGTACCGCAGAGCGTTTTTAGGACAGTACCAAACAATCGACCCCAGAACGCACCCCAGCCAATCTTGATCGCCTCCTCCCATTCTTTGCCATCCCAGCGTTCACCCAAAATCGCACCTCCGAACGCCCCAAAACATCCAAACACGACGGCGGCAACCAAGCTTCCAACTATGGGAATGGGGACCCCCAAAATAATCCCGGCAACTGCTCCTACAATGGATCCAACAACAGCTAGCATCGCTCCTTTTTTCGATCCACCAAGCTTATTCACACCAATAGAGCTAGCTGCAAACTCTAGAATCTCACCAACCGCTGCAACAAGCAGCATTCCGATCCAGATGGGCAACGTGACATGCAGAGGGGATTCGGGATTAGCAAAAAAAAACCCTAGGCCTGCTACAATAACTAGTCCCCAATTTCCAGGCATCCCAATGAGGGTCAAAATCCAGCAAGCGAGGGATATCAAAGTGATGATTGCTGGCAAAAGCCATTCCAACCAAGCTAACCAGTTCAATTTTGTCTTTCGTTACGGGTATACCTTAGGAGAGCGAATCCCTCCAGATTATGTCAGGTCGCAGTATACAATGGAATTCGCAAACCACCTTACCTTCTTGGTTGCCAGCCTTTATCTATTAAAAATGTTTTCGAATACGCAGTCGTTGTTATTTCCCCAAGCACACAGTGTTGCGCCCCCCGGAGCAACCAAAAAGCACCGGCGGTTGACTAATCTCACCCCAGGAATCCGGCTAGCAATCTGCATTCTGATTATTACGGTCCCAGGATGCAAAGGCGAAAAAACGAACGATCTCAGCCGTCGAGATCTCTCCGTTTCGCACTTTGAAGAACAAAAGATCACTGCGTTTTGCGGGGATTGTCACGCTATGCCACCCGCCGAATCCTTTCCAAAACGAGCATGGCATGATGAAGTCAAGAGAGGGTACGCTTTCTATTATGCATCAGAAAGAACGGATCTTGATATCCCCGTCCAAGACGTAACGTTGCGTTACTTCACAAATCGTGCGCCAGAAAACCTACCGATTCGACCGGCATCGGGCATTTCGAACGAATGGGTTGATAAGTTTGATCGAAGCGAGATCTCGATCCCCGAGATCAACTCACCAGCGGTCTCTTTCGTAGATTTTATTGACTTGGGTGTTGGTTTTGGCAAAGGCCTGCTTATTTCGGATATGAGAGGTGGAGGGATCTATTTTGCTGCTTACACGGAAAACGAGTTTGCATCTCCCATTCGGTTGGGACAAGTAAAAAACCCTTCAGCCCTACGCGTCCTGGACTGGGACAACGACGGCTTTCTGGATATTCTTGCAGCCGATTTGGGCTCATTTCTCCCAGCAGATCACCAAGACGGGAGAGTCGTTTGGTTGCGTCAAAACTCAGATCAATCAAAAACCTTTGAGCCGATCATTCTTCTAGAGGGTCTGGGGCGAGTCGCTTCCCTTGAACTCGGAGACTTAAACGATGATGGGCGGGTTGATCTATTGGTCGCAGAGTTTGGCTGGCAATCTACAGGCTCCGTTTTTTGGATAGCTAGACAAGACAACCCTACCGAAATGAGCATCAAGCATCTTCTCGACAAACGATCTGGCGCCATACATACACCCATCATAGACTTAAATGGTGACAACAAACTCGACATCGTGGCTTTGATCAGTCAACACCATGAATGTATCGATGCGTTCATAAACAAAGGAAATGGTAGGTTTGATAAAGAGACCATTTTTGTTGCACCCGATCCAGCTTATGGGTCTAGCGGTATCGAATTAGTCGATATGAACCAAGATGGAAAAATCGATATTTTGTACACCAACGGCGATTCGTTTGACAGCTTCTTTCTCAAACCGTCGCATGGTGTCAGATGGTTCGAAAACACCGGTCGATTTCCATTTACCGAACATAGACTAGGAGAAATGCCGGGTGCCCATCGTGCTTTAGCTGTAGACATCGATTTGGACGGTCGAAATGAAGTCATCTCTGGCGCATTTCTCCCTCGGAAGCTTTTGCGAACGCATGCGGTCAATGAGGCAGAAGGATTAGTACTCTGGAAAAGAGACGACGCTGGTAACTACCACAGACACGTCTTGGTCCAATCAGAAACCAGCTATGCAGCACTGTGCATTGCCGAAACAACCCCAGCGCTGCCTCCTCTCATTGTTGTAGGACACTTTCGAGAGGACGATACGGGTGCAGCAATAACTGTTTGGCGTCCAAAGTAGAGCATTAGTCGGTAGTTCCTACCGTTCCTTATCGCTTGATGGATTCAACTCTTTACTGGTTTCCATTAATGCATTGGCCGCAAGACGATTATTAGGTTCGATAGCCAAAGCCGCTTTGAACCAGACAATGGCGAGCTCGGGTTTTCCCAATTCCTTTGCTAACACACCAATCTGATAACGAATCGTTGGATCGATCTGATTGTTAATTGCATCGAGTTGTAAATCCGAGAACTTCTGCCATCTCTTTTGTAATTCCTCAGCGACCTTAGTCTGTTCTTGCGAACCATCAGCATCTCCGAGCCTTCCGAGAACCTGAGCTAATTGCGACCGAACGCCGTGGTTGTAAGGATCAAGTTCGGCTGCTTTGCGAAGATACTCAGCCGCCTTGGGTGGTGCCCCGTCTGCAAGTGCGATCTCAGCATTCAATTGCAGAGCTTCTGTCTTTTTAGGATGGTCGGTCTGTAACATCTTGATTGCAAGATCTCTAGATTCATCGAGCTTGCCCAAATTCAGCCAGCACCGCGCTGTTAGCAAATCTTTAAAAGGACTAGGATCTGCAGCCTTTAGAACCTCGAGGGCAGACTCATACTCGCGCAGCTTAATATGACACTCAGCCCACTCGAGGCGTAACTGGCTAGCATCCGGCTGACTTGGGCTTCTTCGTAGCGATTCTTTGTAATGAGGGATCGCGATTTCAGGTCGCTCGTAATCCCGATTCATCAATCCCATGAGCCGATCAGGTCTTGCGTCATCAGGCACAAGTTTTGAAACTTGTTCCAAGTGAAAAATTGCATCACTCATTGAACCAATATCGTAGAACATCGCGCCTAGCCATTGGTGGGCTTGAACAAAGTTAGGATCCTTGAGCAATACTTCTTCCCAAAGCATCTTTGCGTTACCAGAGGCCCCCATTTTGTAAGCTGCTTCTCCAGCAAGCACTGATGCATCGAGTTCGATATCGGGATGCTCTCTGGCTTGTAAAGCTAACCTCAATGCACGCTCATATTCGGCGTTTTGAATAGCGATAAAAGCTTTGAAGTAATCCGAGTGCCTACGATAAGCGACGTGCTGGTCTAATTCCGATGCAGCGCGACTTACTTGCACTAAGTCCTTATTCTTAACACCCACGATCCCTTGTTCAAAGAAATGCCGAGGGTTAGATATCCTTTGAAAAAAAAGAGACACCACAATCGACAGCAAAAGCAAGATCGAGATCGTTTTCGGATTACCAACAATCAGCAAAGCTCGACCTAGGGAACTTTCTTTGGGAGAGGACGATTGACTTGCGAGAGTGTTATTCATCCGATGGCTCGACAATGAGTAGTTTTTGGTCCGCTTTAACGTCGCTAAGCGTTGTTGTTTTTCCTGATGGCCAATTAACAGTTAACTTGGTGACTGTCGACACTGCTCCGAGGCCAAAGGACTGCTCGTCTTGACTAGTGGACATGTAGCTGCCACCACCTTTCTTAAATCGACTCAGAGTTTTTCCATTTGTCTCTACAGTTATCACGGAACCAATAGCCGTTCGATTCGCTTGTGTCCCAACCAAACCGACTTGAAGCCAGTGGTGTTCGTTGCCAGAAAGCTCTGACATTTGCTTGGAATTCGTCAGGGTATCATTGCGAATGAGAGCAGCGGGTGAATTCATGTTGGAGAAGACCAAGTCGAGATCACCATCCTTATCGAAATCCACCGCTACCAAGCCTCTTCCATCATGCGACTGCTGTAGATAGCTGTCATCAGCGAACGCAACGCGTTCGAATCTCCGTCCCTTGGAAAGCATGACGACGGGCCGTTGTTTACGAGGGGAGGCAGTTGGATAGAGAATGACGTGTCCATTGTTAACGACAATATCTTCTAGCGTATCCAAATCGAGGTCGGAGCAAACAGTACCAAAACCAACAAACAATCCACCCAAAACATTGAGACCGGTTATATCGCTAACATGCAAGAAAGCATTCGGTCCTTCGTTGCGATAAAGAGCAAAGTCTTCTCGTTCATAATTGGTAACCCATATATCCGGTCGTCCATTTTGATTGAAGTCACAGACATCGAGCCCCATACTACCGTTTGGAATCCCTGACTTGTCGGCAGCTACACCAGCTAATGAAGCGACTTCTTGAAAGGGTGCAGCTCCCGAATTCGAATACAAGTAGTTGTTAGTTGTGTCGTTGGCAACATATGCATCAACAAAACCATTTTCATCAAAGTCTGCAATCAGGACACCCAAACCTTTACTGCCATCGGATCTTAATTGCCACTCTTGGCTTGCGTCTTGGAACGTCCCGTCACCTTGCCCCAAATAAAACACATCAGGTATCCCTTCGAAAGACCTTGGCGGACAAATATCCCGCTGGCCATGGGCTGGCCCCGGACAATTTGGGTGATTCGCGAAAGACCAATTGACATAGTGAGCTACATAAAGATCCAAAACACCATCGTTATTGAAATCCCCCCAACCAGCCCCTGAGCTCCATTTATCATCTAGTAACGAAGCATTTTGATGCACCTCTTCAAAAGTACCATCTCCATAATTTTCCCACAGTTGCAAGCCTCCATAACCGGACACAAGCACATCGGGAAATCCGTCGTTGTTGTAGTCAGCTACAAAAGCCCCGTGCGTATAATGTTCACTTGCAAATCCATTACCCGCCACAGCCCCTGAACGAACGAACCTGGTGCCCGCCACGTTTCTAAAAAGCTCGCCCGCTAACCCAACAACCATTTCATTGGCGAACGTCCCTCCCCCAGGAAAGAAAAGATCAGGCCAACCGTCGAGATCGAAATCGATAACCCCCACACCGCCGCCCAGTGACTCGAGAATGGTCGATTGGTTCTGATCCTCGCCATTTCGATAGACAAAATCCAAACCGACAGTCTTGCTGACGTCCACTAGCTTTAGAGGCACTGCGCTGCCACTGGCTAATGGCGATTTAGTATTCGAATTCTTGGGAAGATCTGTTGCCGTGCTCTCGGGATCAACCTCGTTACAGCCGAGCATCACAAGGAGTAGGCTAACAGACAAAGCGACGCTATACCTAGTACAAATCACACGATAGGTTTCGTAGCATCGACCTGGGAAGGATTTTAGGAAACTAATATCCTTTTCGTAACGCGTTTGCATTGATGAGAATCTACTTGGGACGAGTCATAAAAAATCAGACTGAAAGCGAATGCGCTTCACTTCTTACTACGTCCCGCGAACACTTCGGTTTCAGGATGTTTGGATTTCCATTCACCCCATGTAGTTAGCTCGAATGGCAAATCTGTTAAACCCTCTATCTGATCATTCTGCTTGAATTGACGCCCTTGCCAACGTAACGCAAGACCGCCGTCGAGCAATCCGAGAGTTCCAAGCCCTAGATGCCTCATGCCATCGGCTGGATCACCTGTGAAGACTCGTGCGCAATTGGTCATGTCGCAGTAAGTCACTGTAACCGGAGAACTATCCAAGCCGTCCTGGTCTGTAACGACATCATTGACGACATGATCCATCATCCCGCTAAGCGAGCGGATGGGATAAGCCCGAGACTTTCCCAGGTGCGAAACCCCAATCACCATAGCATCATCACCTAATTGAACCTCTGAGGAAGGCTTCAATACGGGCTTATTAATCCCGTCGACATGCAATGGCGTACTGTTCATCGACTGCAGCGCCCGAAGATCCTCTTCCCTCATGCCTGCCAGTATCTCATCCTTTGAGGGACGCTGCTGACAGGAGCACTGAGTGATGGCCGTTACGAGTAAAATCCATCCTGCCGAAAAAAATCGACTTCGATGCATTGCTACTTTTTGGTTTTGATATCGAGAGTTAACTTGTCAGAACCCGCCGTTGGTACATCCAACGATAGATTGGAGCTTTGCGGACTCCCAAATTGCTGGGGCACAATAAACTTTTGTTTGGCTGCGCTCACCATCGAACCTGCCATGCGGTTGACCATATCCCGCTCACTTTCGCCGGGCTTCATCTCAGCACCGCCGCCTTCGGTAACCGTCTTGGCAACACCGACTTGGTGAAGACCTGGAACGGCGCCGTCAACCATATCAGAACCGACCACGGTACGAAGAGAAAAACGACCACTTGAATCCGACTTGGCAATTGCCGTGACCCCATTTTCGTTCAAGAGGGTAATACTGGCGCCATCAAGCGGTGCACCGTCAAGCGTTATGGTACCGCTAGCGGTCACAGTCTTGGGCATTGATGGTCCGCATCCAGGTAGGATAAGCAGTGACAGAGCAATAAGAGATAGAAACGTGCGTCGCATAGATCTAGATAGTTTGAAATAGAGTTCTTGGCTTGAACATACGGACCTGATAAACAAGTGGCCCAGCCCAGGTGGGCTGAGCCAACAAAATTTCCGATTGAGTTCCGAATAGGAACTCAATTTTGAATTAAGCAAACTCGATGAGTTCGCCTTTCATTATTGGTTGTCGACAGAAGCTGTCAAACCATCATTACGGCTACCAAGAATTTGGTACGTGCGATAGTTGATGTTCGCCGAGAGGAAATGCGTACTAGCGTCACCCATGATGAAATAGGCACCGCCTGTGTGGTTAGATCGGAAACCTTGAGAGGTTTGCCAGTTTCTCCAACCATTGCAACCTAGACCGTTGTTGTTGTCCAAGTTCCTTGGGTTGGTAGCTTGGTTCCAACCACCTTCACCAATACCCACAATAGGGAAGTTGATCGGGGAAGAGGTCGCTGTCCACAAGCTGTTGAAGTGCATCCAACCGTTCCAATGGTGATCAGACTTGTTTGGGAGAATTTCACCCATTGCAATGGTATTCGACAAACCGTCAATTTGGTCCGCGAACCGTGGGTGCCATTCACCCCGAGCCCAAAAACCAGCTACGTCGTTTTGACCGGGTGAATTTCCGTGACCAGCAGCACCGTTACCAAGGAAGTTTCCTGGGTAGAGGTTGCAGCTACCCGCTTGCGATGGCATCGCAGCAGGTCCGATACTGTAACCGTAGTTTGACAAAGCACGGTGATCACGATTCGTCCCATCGCTCCACTGCCACTTGTTCATGAACCCGTCCGAAGGACATAGATAAGTGGAGATGGGAACGTGCCAAACTCTCTCAACCGATTGTCCATTAAACATGAACGAACCTGTCGCCGTAGATTGCACAAAAGCCTGCCACTCCGCATTGCCTCCAGGTTGACCGGGCTCTAGCCGAGGCAGCGCTGCACCACCAAAAGGTATGGCATTGAACAGAGGTGCCTGTTCAATGTATGGCAAAATCTTTGCCAATTGGCTACCTTTGCTGCTATCCGTCCATGTCAATGGCTCTCTCGGCGTACCAATGTGTTGAAAACCAGAAGAAGGCAAAGATTTGAAAGTACTTTCGTAGTTGTGCAACGCTAAACCAATCTGACGTAGATTGTTCGAACATTGCGACTTTCTCGCAGCTTCGCGAGCAGCTTGAACGGCTGGCAATAACAAACCAACCAAAATTCCTATGATGGCGATAACCACCAAGAGTTCGACGAGTGTAAACCCTCGCCTTTCTAAACGATTTACCCTTTTCATACCGACAGCACTCCCGGGAAAAGAATGAAAAAGAACACCAACAAATAGTAAGCGACAACTTGCCGCAATTCGTTTCTACCAAATCTAATTGGGGGATGCAATATTTTGCGTGAAAATAAATCACATTAAACCGGAACTACGGGGAGGCACCCCTCTTTGAGGGGGTAAGCACGACTCAGCTTCAACAGTTCCTCTAATATCTCTGGCCAATCCCGCACACAAACACCCCCCCAAACCACCTATTTTCGTCCTTTTTAAGGAAACTGACAGCCGGAAGAAGACGTCATCACAGAACAACAGACTATTCCACCAAACTCAGGAATCACAGCGCACACATTGATGCACCGACGTACGTCACAATCCGTTACGATCCAACTTTTCTTGATTCGCTTGCAGCCATAGCATGCTGACGAGCTTTAATTATTGCGCGAGGATCCTCGTTAATACTACGTTGGTAATGCTCGGCTAATGCGGCATGCGTAGGACCGTGATTAGGGTTTAGTTCTAACACGCTGCCCAGCCACATAAGGCCATCCTCTGTATTGCCATACTGTAGATGAGTTGATCCAATCTTATATCGCAACTCTGGATCCTCCGATTGATTTGCTACCTCCGGTATGAGCTGGTTCGCCTTGGCTATTTCCGCAGCTGATTTTGATGCATAATCGAAATGCGTCTTCGCTTCTTCCGCGCGTCCGAGCCCGCGCAATGCCAACGCATAGGCATATCGCAATTCACGTCGAAGCGAGCCTGCCTCGACCACAGGCTTGACTAATGCTTCTGCTCCTTCGTAATCTCCACGTTCGACCATCAAAGTCGACAGAGCAGTCAACAATTGATGATCTTTCGAATGCGAAGCGATGGCATCCATCAACACAGAATACGCTTTTTCTGCGTTGCCTGAAGCCATTAACGAATTCGCGTATCCCACTGTTGCAGTGATACCAAGCTTTTTATCTTGAATCGCTTGCAGAAAAAAATCCTTGGCTTCATCGGGGCGTTTGAGATCCAATAGAAGATTTCCCAGGCCCATGGCGGCTGATGCGTTTTTGCTGTCCAACGCCAGTGCTTTGCGAAATGATAACTCAGCGTTCTCGTTATCTTTCAGCTCGGCATAGATTTGACCGATCCACGCATTAGGCCTCGCGTCGTCTGGGAAATCAAGCTTCCATGCGCTGAGCAGCGAAAGCGCTGACTCAAAATCTCGCAAACGCATAAACCCAACCGCGTAGGCCTCGCAAATCTCCGCTTCCTCGCCATTGGGCTCATCTGTAAGCAACGCAAGCTTGTCCTTTACTAACCGCATCTGGCCGCTTTGTGCCCATGCATACCACTGCTCACGTTTAAGACGCTCCTCATCGATTCCAAGGTATTTGGATATCGTAAGTTGTTTGGCAAACAAATCAAAATCGCTGGCCCGCCTAGCCAACCTGGCCCGTGCGAAAGCCGCTTCGGGGGAATCGTTATCGATCCACTCGGCCCACCGAATGTATCGCTCCGTGTCAGGCCTATCTAAGCTAGCGTGCCGAATAGCTATTTTTCCGAGCCAGCTCCCCATGCGCTTCCGCTGCCAAACAACAACGTTAAGCAACAGGAAAAAGACGACGGCTAGCCACCAAATTCTATGGTATTTATTTCTTTTCATCTCTACTAGATTAACCCATTCCGCGGCCGATTAAATGCCACTACCATTTTTCTGCAAGCCTGACGCATGGGACGAATCATGGTCGCCGGATTTCCATCTTCCTCTGAAATCCTTCTCTTTTTGCTCAATGCTATCAAACCCAATATTGGTCTGGCAGTAGTTTCTGAAATCAGTTACTTGAGTGAATATCGAAAAAAATCCGAAGTTTCCACCGAAAGTTTCTATCCTGGGAAATCCCATGAATGCCCCAGCACTGCGGCCACCTAAGCTGATCAGCCTTATCGCGTTTCTCATTGGTGTTCTACCAATTTCGTGGGGATCGACGCAGATTCAAGCACAGGATGTTGCCGAAATTTTACAACGAGCTCAACAAACTCGAACAGAATCCGAAGCTCGAAGGGGAATAGAAAACAACGCGAAAGCAGCTGGGCCGAATGCCGTTCAAGGTGAGTCAGCCATCGAATCTCTGACAAATCAGCTAGCGGGTGGTCCTGAAGCATGGCTTAGCCCTAAGGGATTGTCGAGTTCACTCCAGATTCTGATGCTACTTACTGTCCTCAGTTTGGCGCCCGCCATTCTACTGATGACCACTTGTTATGTTCGAGTCATCGTCGTTTTTGGACTTTTGAAACAAGCGCTCGGAGCTCAACAGTTGCCGCCGAGTCAAGTCATAACTTCGATCTCTCTCTTTATTACACTATTTGTGATGAGCCCCGTTTGGAAGAGAGTCTATGAGGAATCCATCGACCCTTACACACAGTCGGGATCGCGAATGACCTCTACAGAAGCGTGGGAGCGTGGGATCGCTCCCATTCGTGAGTTTATGGCTTCGCAGATCGCCCATGCCGACAATCACGATGACGTTCACCTTTTCTACAGCCGCTATGCTCCAAACTCCACAGGCCCCACTACTTTCGACGAAGTTCCCTTGCAAGTCTTATTACCGGCCTACATGCTGAGCGAGCTCAAGGTGGCGTTCTTAATGGGCTTCAAAATCTATCTACCGTTTCTTATTCTCGACGTGGTTATCGCATCGGTTACGGTCTCGATGGGGATGATGATGCTACCACCCGCCTTGATCTCAACGCCATTTAAACTACTCCTTTTCGTTCTAGTTGATGGCTGGCGATTGGTTGTTGATATCCTGCTACAAAGCTTCGGAACACTCAATACCTGACCGATAAGATAAGAGCCCGTGCGTCACCTTCAACTCAACAAGTAATCCGGATTTGACGATTCCAACCTATACACCGTCCAGAGTAAGTTATGAATGCAAGTGAAGCAGTCGACCTAGTTCGTGATGCGATCATGATGGCCCTCATGCTGGGAGCTCCCTTACTGATCATCGGCATGATCGTAGGTTTGTTTATCGGGCTAATTCAAGCACTAACTCAAATCCAAGACCAAACGGTTAGCACAGTCCCCAAGCTGGTTGCCATGACCATTGCCATAATTGCCTGCCTGCCATGGCTGACCGATCGCATGATTGACTACTCTCGCGATTTGATCCAGGATATTCCCATCCACGTGGCAAATCGATAGCCACTTGAATAAGCAGTGTTTTTCATGGATAGTCTGCAATCCGTAGCGTCCCTCCTCAACGGCCCAATGTGGACTTTTTTCTGCGTTCTCAGCAGACTAGGGCCATTGCTGGTTTTAATGCCGCCTCTGCAGGGCACCACGATACCCATGCGGATCAAGACACTTGTTGTTTTGATGGTGTCCTTTGTGTTAACACCAATCATTCTTGAGTTTTCAACTCCCCTTCCGTCTTCTCTCTTTGACCTTACGCTCGGGCTCGTCAAAGAACTTCTGCTCGGCTTGTTGTTCGGTACCTCCGCCACCATTGTTGTAAGTACTCTACAAATCGGGGGGCAGATCGTCAGCACCCTGGCAAGTCTCGATGTCGCGCAGGCCGCGGATCCGACATCACAAGAATCAACAACCGTCATCAGCCAGCTTTTTACCTGGATTGCCATGTTGCTATTTCTGGTATTAGGTGGCCATCGGGTCATTGTCGGAGTCTGCATCGACAGCTTTACCCATTATCCAGCCGGTGGCGTATCGATAGATGACACTTGGTTACGTCAATTATACGAACTAATCAGCCACAGTATGTCCGTAGGATTGCGGGCTGCAGGACCGGCCGCTATCACGCTCCTACTTGCAAACCTCGTTACAGCACTTATCGGACGAACGCTTCCTCAACTCAATATCATGGCGATTGGGTTTAGCCTGAACGTGACTATTTTGTTGATCGTTCTCGCCCTGTCCGTGACCAGCATCGGTTGGGTCTTCCAAGACGAGCTTGGCCACTGGGTCGAGAAAACAATCGATATGCTTCCAAGTGTAAAGGAGGCGTGAGTCGATGGCGGAGGGTGCTGGTGAAAAGAAACACGAAGCAACAGACTATCGGCGCTGGAGAGCTCGGGAAGAAGGAAACGTCCCTAAGTCTCAGGATCTAGGATCGTCGATCTTATTGCTCATCGGAGTTATTCTTCTGGATAACTATGGAGGACAGATCGCATCCGCCATGATCCAATTGATCACAGATCTCGACGGAACGGTCTCAATTACCAAAGCCAGCTCTCGGGACGAAACCTCCGTTATCCTACGTCAAGTAATCCAAGCCAGCGTTTCGGTACTACCACTTATGGCCGGACTGGTTGTCACCTCGTTGGTCGTGCACTTTGCTCAAGTTGGCCCACTCTGGTTACCGCAGAAACTTGGTTTTGACATTCAACGAATTGATCCCATCCAAGGCTTTCAAAGACTACTGTCACTTACCAATGTCACGCGCCTAGGCTTCGGCTTGCTAAAAATACTTTTGGTTTCGGGAATACTTCTCTTAGGGGTTTGGTTCCGCTGGAATGAAATCCTAGCGCTCGGTTCTGCCGACCTTACGACGGTCGGCAGATTCTTGTGGGCGACCATGATGGAACTATGTCGAAATGTAGCGATCGCTCTCGTCGCGCTCTCGGTTATTGATTTAGCCTTCCAAAGATGGAAGTACAATCAAGATCTCCGAATGACCGACGAAGAATTACGTGAAGAATACAAAATGACTCAAGGGGATCCACACACCAAGTCACGCCGCCGACAAGTTCAACGTGAACTGGCCCAACAGCGTCTGGCAGTCGATGTCCCTAAAGCGGATGTCGTCGTAACCAACCCAACAGAATTAGCCGTGGCTCTTAGGTACGATCCTAAAACGATGAAAGCACCAATCGTTCTGGCAAAGGGTGCTGATCTCGTCGCTGCCAAGATTCGTCGTATTGCGTTAGAGAATGGCATCCCTATCGTTGAACGCAAGCCTCTTGCACAGGCGCTTTTTAAACAAGTTGACATTGGTAAACCGATCCCTTCGTCAGAATACTCAGCGGTTGCAGAAGTTCTCAAGTACGTCTACGAGGTCAAGGGACGCTCGATGGACGAACTCACGGAAACACTCAAGGAGACAAAGCGTAAGGCGGCAGGTTAAACGTAGACTATCTTTGTTCTCGACGGGATGAGCGACTGCCATGCTTTTCGTAAACCTGGGCCGATACTTCGCGGACTCGCGGATCATTTTTGTGGCTATGAATCCTTTCCTTGGCGGCATTGTATGCGGCTTTATGGTCAACGATCGGTGCAGGATAATCCACTCCGATACGACAGGCGAAAAGCATCTGTTCCATGGTCGTCATGAGATGCGGTTGGGCTAAATGCTTTTGAGGAACCTCAGCAAGTTCCGGTAGATATCGCTTGACGAAAACTCCCTCTGGGTCTTGATCTAACAATTGCTTCTGCGGGGAATAGATCCGTATAGTGTTGATACCGGTAACGCCGGATTGCATCTGAAACTGCGAATAATGAATCCCTGGCTCGTAATCGAGGAATTGAGTTGCCAAAAACTTAGCCGGACGTTCCCAATGAAGCCAAAGATGATAGGCCGCAAAAGAGGCTAGCATGGCTCTCATCCGAAAATTGATCCAGCCGGTTTGATGCAGAGAACGCATACAAGCGTCGATCATCGGATAACCGGTTTCTCCTTTGCACCAGGCCTGGAAAAACGACTCGTTAAATTCGCTCTCACGCAATCCATCGTACGCACGGTTAACATTTCGGAATTCAATTTGCGGCTCGTCTTCTAGTTTCTGAATAAAGTGACAATGCCAAGCCAAACGAGATTTGAAACTACTTAGAGAACGCCCCCAATCGGCCCGATCCTTAGCATCGAGAGTATGGTCGTCACGCAAGCTCATACTTCGCCGTTCCGTTTGTTGGTAGGCCTCACGTATCGAGAGACATCCAAAAGCCAGATAGGGGCTAATGCGACTACAGCCCGATTCCGCTAAAAGCGGACTCGACATGTCGGTGCGATAATTCATGCCTCGGCGATAGAGGAAACTCTCTAGGACTTCCCATCCGTCGGCGACTCCGCCAGTTTGGCATGTTTTCCCTGGCCAGCCTAACTTAGCTGTCCATCTTGGATTGCGCTTCGTCCATTGGTCTAGATCACGCCAACCAGCGTTTGCGTCCCATGCAACCTGCGTACTGGGAATCGATTCGGGTTCGGCTAAGATCGGTTGATTAACATGTTTGTTCCACTTGGATGCCCACGCATCGCGGCTATTCAAACGTCGCACAACTCCGTTGTTCGGCTTCTCATAAAAAACGATACCAGTTTCCTTGCACCAGCGTCTGACACGACGATCTCGCTGATAGGATAGCCAGTTGCCTGTCTCCTCGTGCGAGTGAATCGATGCGATTCCGAATTGCTTGTGCAACTCTTGAAAGACATGGGGCAGCTCTCCGAACAATACGTTAAGCCGACATCCTAGGCGTTGAAGCCTGGCATCCAGCGATTGTAAGCTCTCTCGCAAGAAAGACAGATGAATGGGAGCAAAGTCATCGGCCTCGAGCTGCTCGGGCTCAAAAACAAATATGCAAAATACATTTCCTACTTTGGCGGCGTGTTTGAGGGGCGCATGATCCGTCGTTCTCAGGTCTTTTTTGAACCAAACGATGTTCATGGCACAACTGCAAAGTGAGGTGGTGTGGTTACGCGTCGCGACAATAATTCTTTCTAAAGAACATAACAGAAAGTGCTCCCATGATCACGATCCGGGTCCATTATATGCCGACTGCCAAGGCCTCGAATGAGCTCAACGTGTAACCTTGGCAAAAGCTTTCGTTACCACTGCAGCGCCTTTGAGAAAATATGCACCTGCGTCGTCAAAAATATGCCGCCAGTCCGACTCGCGGTGCGTCGATCCGCTGTTATAAAGTCCGCCGCCGTTTGGTGCTTCGATTGTCTTGGTCGAAATCATCCATATAAGCATACATGTATCGGTCGATATCCTCGGGGCGTATTTCTACCTCGTGTACTTCTTCTGGGCTAATCGTCCATAATGATCTGATGGACGAGCCTAACGACGCCCCCTCCCCTTCGCCGTTGCCCCCAGCACCATTGCCTCTCGTATTGAGAAAGTTAATAACGTTGAGAACATCGAGGGCACTTAGGAATTGGTCTCCATCGACATCTGGAAATTTCGCAAGCGAAGAATCTGTTCGCGGCGGTAGCAGCCCCTCTTCACCGAAGGTCTTCGCATTGATGAAGTTAACTAGAGAAAGAACATCGAGAGGGCTGGTGGTGGCGTCTCCATCCGCATCGGTAACGCGAGTTTCGTTTCTCCAAAATGCTTCTGACACCACCTCCAAAGTAGCAATTGGATCTGTAGAGTTCAGCGAAGAGGCAACGGTAAAGACCTGGACCCACCTGCCGTCTTGCATTCTACCCGAAGCTGGTCTCCATGGGCTTTCCGTCCGTAACGAGTCCTCTCGCGACATTTCAATCCGAAGTGTCTTTTCGCTGTTGATGTTCTGGACGGCTTCGAGTTCCAAACTAAGTACACTCGGTACAGAGGTGTGACCAAATCGAATTGTATTTAAACCTACCAAGAACTCGGTATTAGCACCTAGGTCGAAGTCCGATCGAGCTAAGGTCAATTCGATTCTGTCTGAAACAGGTTCATGCGAAAGTTGTCCTGGCAAATTGCGGCCAGGATTTCGCATTTCGAATGTAGTTTCGCCACTCATGTTTTTTCGACGAAACACGGAGGTGTTTTCTGCTGGCGCCCGAAATACGATCATGTCACCAACCGTTACGACTAAAAAGCCGTCAACAACATTGACTTTATGGGGACCGAGAATGTGGTCGTACACTTCAAGCTCTTGCGAGAAGCTGCGATTCATTACCATGATATGATCCTCAACTTCTCCTTCGCCCCCGAATCCCGTCGCTAGTAATTCTCCCGTTCGACTCAAACGAAAACGGCCGAAGGTCGTGTCGACAGTTCCTGTCAGGGGAAGGGTTGGGATCTGAAAGGGTATAAGATTTCGTCCTACTTGAACCGCAACCTTCCTTGATATGTTCTCCCCTGGATCGTCCCAATCACCGTCGCGATTAAAGTCGATCCAAACATCCAGAAAACCATTCTGGGAAACATTAGCTACATAGGAAGATGTCGTTTCTATTTTGTCGTTAATGGGATGGGTAAAGGGGAAGAGAATTCCATCCTCATCATCTGCAGCAGAATTGTCATCTCCTTTGGCCAACGGATCCGGGAAACCATCGCTCTCGGCATCTCGTAAATCTCCCAATCTTAAAGCCGCTCCAATGTGGAATGCTCCATTCTGGTCTAGACGAGCTGGGTAACTTGATAACATCCCCGACTGCGAACTAGTTGGTGCATCACCGAAGTCACGCTGATTTTGGGTTACAGTCACCACAAAAGATCTCTGAACCGATAAATTGTCTTCGGCAGTTTCTAAAAGACCATCCAATCCTCCATCTTCCACCGTGACCACAACAGTTGTCGCTCCCAATACTCCAACTGGCGGCAGAAAGATCATTCGATAGCTCTCGTCACTAACCCTTTCCAAGGTTGGATTGGGAATAACCGTATTGTTGTTGCTAACTGCAGTTAGTCGAAGTGGCTGATCTTCTTGAGGTCCCGAAGAGATAGAGAAAATTTCAGAAGTATAGGTCAGTCCTTCGGGTAACGACAAGTTAGGTAGATCGGTGATAGTCGGCGCATCATTTACTGGTTCGATGGTGATCGTTACCATTGCACTATCTTCTCTGCCGTCAACGGTTCGAATCGTATACGAGAACGAGCCGCTTCCGTGGAAATTCGCTGGGGGACGATACTCAATCCTGCCATTCGCTAAGCTCAGCTCGCCACCAATACTAGGTGGAATGAGGGGCGTGACGATGGACGCCGTTCGAGTTACGTCGACATCGTTAGCCAAGACATCAATGACAAGAACTTTATCTTCCATACCGGTTACAGTGTCGTCGAACGCTTCGACAGCATCCGAGACAAAGATTCTAGCTGCCGGGAGTAACACCTCTGCCGGGCCCAAGTAGTCTCCTGTACTGTTGAACAATACGAAACCGGGTACACCCATCAGAAAATCACTCAGTTGCTGTGATAAATCAACGATACCCTTCTCCTTGGCAGTGAACTTCGTTTTCATCACGACATGAAAGTCAGAGGCATTCCCGTCGTAGGAAACTCGATTAGACATCTCACCTATGCCTGCCAAAATTCGCTGACCAGCAACGTTGCTTCTGTTGTCTACCAACACACCTTGTTTCAAGCCACCCAGAACCGTTTCCAAGCTCCCCACTATCGAGCCATCGTTGGCAATACTCATCGGCTCGATCCTTGATGCAGGTGATCCATCTACATTCGTGTAAACGAGATTAGAATAACTCGCGTACAAACCAGCCGGCACACTGCGTAAATCACGGGCCAATAGCTGCACGTAAAATGCAGATCCCAAATCCACCAACCCCTCCGTGGCTCCATCGTTAGGATCAGGGTCGAGATTCACTCCGTTTTGATCGACAATTTGGAATCGAAATTCCAAGATTCTCTCCCCTTTAGCTGCTCTCGGGGATGCGCCGCCTCCTGAACCGCTGCCATTGATCGCGTCGATTATGCTGGTTGCATCCAAAGGATCGATGTAATTGTCACCATTCACGTCAAAATATGGTGGGGGAGGTTGCGTTAAGCTAGAGACCGGAATTGAGGCATCGCCCAACGCGGAAAGTCGATTTAGGATGTTTAAAACATCTAATGGGCTAACAAATCCATCGTTATCCACATCGAGCATGTTCGCATTGTTCTGAAACGGTGTTGCTGATTGAATTCCGATAACGTCCACGGTAAACGATCGCTGGACCATCAGCCCACCACTATCACGCACTCTCACATTAAATATGGCCTGCCCCTCACCTCCACCGATAGTCTGAAGCTTTAACGTGGCCAATCCCGACGCAGATTGTGTTTCTACATCAAGTATCTGAATTAGATCTGGCCGGTCGCTTGTCGCTTCGATGGTAAAATCCTGAGACTCTTCTCCTGGTCCAGCAGTCACGTTTCTAAGAATAATCTCGCGCCCCACTTCGTTGTAGGTCGTGCGAATATTGGCAATGGGATCCAGCGTTGGCACATCGTTGACAGGCTGGACGTCCACAGAAACCCTAGCGACCGACTCATTCCCTAAGTTATCACGAATGGTGTAGTCAAAAGAAACTTGACCGTACTGATTAACTCCGGGAGTGAAAGCTATCCGATTGCCGTTTTGAATCGAGACGGTACCTGATATCGGTGCACTAACACTGACTATCGTGGCTGTCGTTCCTGGTAATAAACGATCATTCGCCATGACGTCAAATAGAGTCACTCCCGAATCCTCTATAACGGAAAAACTGTCAGGCATTGCAGACAGTCGATCGACAACTCGGACGGCTGCTTGCGGCCAGATGATTTGGTGCTCTGGTAGATACTGACTACCCCCCAGGAATGCGATTCCAAAACCACCCGTCGCTCCCTGGGGCGGCAAGAAATGATGAGAGAGTTTGTAATTCCCGAGCGCCCCGGCGACGAATTGCACGTCATGTACCGCGACATCAGCAGTAGCTTCGTTAGCCGACCACGGTGAAGAACCGATAAACCCTCCGAGCTCTCGCAGCCAAAAGCGACCTTCAGTTTGCTCGGACGTATCAACAGTCCCTCTTATGCCATTCGTAAACGTATTGGATTGATCTGGAATTGGCATCGCATTGTGTGACGCTCTCCAAACGTCGGTAGAATTGATTGAGGTTGCCTCGCTGTTGGTAACCGGTAGATCGACGGGCTGATTAGAGCTATCCACTATTTGGTTGTTGACGAGCTGAAGATCGGGCATTTCCATTCTGCTTTTTTGCCCTTGGAATCGAAATACATATTCGACACCGCTTACATCGCCGATCGTCTTTCTTTCCCAAGAAACATTTATATTACCGAGTCCTACCGTTGCTAAGGACTCAAGCCTCGAGCGAATTTGGTTTTTAAACAAACTCGGATTTCCAAGATTCTCCGTTGAAATCGCCGCTGTTTCGCTGCCCCCTATCCGAAGTCGAAACGTACCACTGTTGGCAATATCGGGAACAAACAATCTAGCGAAATCCCCCCACTGCAAAAGCAATCTTTCCCCAGACCTGCCATCAAGATCACTATACTGAAGATTGCTGTAAACACTGAACAGCCCCCTGGACTGACTGTCTGAACTCCCTCGTAAGTCCTTGACCAGAGTTCGCACTACAAATCTCTGCCCCACCTCGACTTCTGCTTCAATGACCGAGTCATTGGGGTTTGGATCAAGATTCTCACCAACGGATCCATCGGAATTCACAGCCAAGATCTGGAAATTGAGTTGAGCAAGTTCCCCCGTCAACAAATCACGTTTTTCGAGCGTTTCAAGAAAAAGCTTACGTGCCAATCTGCTTCTGACTGACTTTCTCATCGGAGGAACTCTCTGCTTTAAAATTTACTCCAACAATGCATTAATAGATATGCATATGAAGCGACCGTTTCTATTGGGTGGACTCACGGTAATGCAGCGGCCTGGTGAATTCAAGAACCCACAACCGCAAACGCAGGCAAAAGGCACAAATTCCTGTTTCGACTACATCCTAACGATCAGCCGTTAAATCTGCCACAGAGGTTCTGGATTCGTGAATGGCCTCAAAAGCAACACCAGGATTTTCTCTTTCCAGCGTTTTTAAATCCCATTCCGACTGCAACAATATCGCAGGGCTATTAAAAGAATCCAATACAAGCTTGGCTCCATACGGGGTTTTGAGATCCTCTCCTCCGTCGAGATCCGCATCCGCTTTAGGCCTATACCATCTCGCATGTTTGTATGGCAACCACTGCACCCGCGACGGTGCGTTATACTCCGACTCCAATCGGAACTGAACGACGTCAAACTGCAACTCGCCAACCGCAGCTAAAATGGCATCCTTCTGACGACCGCGAGTAAAGAACAATTGAATGGCACCTTCCTCTACCAATTGCTGTATTCCACGATCAAATTGCTTGCGACGCGATGTATCGGGACACGTTACGCTTGCAAATACCTCTGGCGAAAACTGTGGTACCCCCGGATATCGAATAGGATCCCCCTGGAATAGCGTATCACCCAATCGAAGCTCTCCTGGACATACGACACCAATAATATCCCCCGGATACGCCTCATCCATGGTCTGCCGTTCCCGACCAAAAATCTTTAATGCTCTCGGCAACCGAACGCGATTACCTGTTCTCTCTACGACGACATCCATGTCACGCTCAAATCGCCCCGTACCAATCCGTACGAATGCAACGCGATCGCGATGCATAGGATCGAGATTAGCCTGAATCTTAAATATGAAACCTGAGAATTCATTCTTCGGTGTTTCCGTTTGTTCAAAAGAGCCAGAGCCGACACCGGGTGGAGGGCAGCGTTCAATAAATCCTTTTAAGAATAGCTCCATCCCATAGTTAGTTAGAGCACTCCCAAAAAACACCGGAGTCTGTTGACCAGCCAAAAACATGCTGGGGCTATACTCATGACCTGCTAACTGGATAAGCTCCAATTCTTCCTTGGCAATGTCGATTACCTTTTCATCGAATACGTCAATGCCTCGACCTTTTTCCGACTCTGCACGCAACGAATCGATATCGATCTCTCCATTAGAAAGTTCGGTCCAATTGAGCTGCTGTGTGCTGCCACGTCTATCACCGGTTTTATCTAAAAAGACATGCAACTGATCGCTGGCTATATCGACAATACCGAGAAATTCTTTGGAACACCCCACTGGCCAATTGACCGGTACCGCTTGTATAGAAAACTCTTTTTCAATCTCCGACAAAATCTCTAAGGGTGACGTGCCTGGACGATCTATTTTGTTGACAAAGGTGATGACCGGGATTTTGCGGGCAGCGCATACTCGAAACAATTTCTCCGTCTGAGTCTCGATCCCTTTGGCTGCGTCGATCACCATTACGGCAGCATCCGCAGCCATCAACGTACGGTAGGTATCCTCACTAAAGTCGTGGTGACCAGGGGTGTCTAGTAGATTGATCTGCTTGCCGAGATACTCAAAGGTCAACACGGTGGAGCTGACTGAGATCCCCCGCTGCTTCTCTAACTCCATCCAGTCCGATTTTGCCGAACGTTGTGATTTACGTCCGCGAACGGCACCCGCTATCTCGATCGATCCACCGAACAAAAGGAGCTTTTCGGTTAAGGTCGTTTTCCCGGCATCGGGGTGGGAGATGATCGCAAACGTTCGTCGACGTAATCGCTCTTGCTCAATTTGCTGAGGTGAAGATGACATAATGCGGAATTAGGGAGCTTTCTAGCGGATTACCAATCGAGATGTTCTATTGCGGCCAGGCATTACACCTAGTCAGCAAAACGCTACCAAGAAACCTCGATTTGTGCCAGTCTCGCGCTTCCTTGTTTCCCGAGAGAATTCGCCAAGAGCTGACTAGGAGATGGTAATTTGCAGCTCGTTTGCTAGTAACTTTGCTCCCTGCAAACGTAGATTGTCAATAATCTCTCGATGTTTCTTTGCTTTTTCGAATTCCCCTGACGCCTTCAATCGAGCCTCCTCCGACTCGAGTTGCCGAGCTGTTCGAAGTGTGTTTTCGATAGCATGCCAAATATTATCGCTCATGGCTCCCGGCGAAAATGTGACAGAATTCTTCGATGGATTCGAGTTTAAGAACGCTTTCGATAGCTCTTGGAAAACGGGATCCTTGGCCACATGTTCTGGAATTCTGTCCGCATCAGTATTTGTAGCTGCAAATCCAGCCTGAGGAGGAAAACTCTCGGCGGGTGGGTTCGGGGGATCATCGGATGGCATCCACGCTGTACCACCAAGAAAAAGAATCAGCCCAATCACCAAGTGGCCTGCCCCCCAAAACGATGCTGTGCTTAAGTTGATTCGGCAAGCCATTTCTGTCACTCCGTTTGATCGACTTGGAACTCCATCTTGCAATCGTGACCTTGTAATCACCACTGTATTCTAACGCGAAATAAAAGCTCGAATAGCTTACCCATCTCACTTCGTTTTTTGCTTCGAGCCATCCTCAAGAAGTGATCTCCTGATCAGGAATGCTCGCCTGTGGCTATCTAATCTTAAGAATGTAAAGTAACGCTAGCATTATTTGTGCGACGCAATTTAGCTATTTTGCGGAGCTAGCCTCTGTTCCTTCAACGATTTCTATTTACGTGACCAAACCAAATCCTCTATGATCTCCAAGTCACGCAGGATGCGCCGCCAATGTAACAGCCTTCCGATTCCATGGAATGATTAATCGCTCAGGGCAAACGTAATGACAGGTTTACTATCGATCTTATTATCGATGCTGCTTCCCCAGGCAGAGGTATTGCCCGGGCTATCCAGCTCCGCACCCGCGGCCATTGTGCCGGATGTTTCAGCGACTCAACCGACCAGTGGCTGGGAGGTCGACCAAAGATCGCAAAAATTCACCTTCATTATTCAAGTACCGCCTAACGCTGTAAACGCCTTCGCACAAGGTCCCACCGGGAATGAGCTTCCTGTTAACGTCGAGGATCGGTTGGTCGGCAAGATTGAACAGATTGCGATTCGATTCGATACCAAAGAGCTACCTCGAATTGATCCCCCCAACACAAATTCTAGATCGCAAGCCAACATAAATCCCTCGATTCAAAACTTGGCGTTGATGCGATACGCTCCCCAAACGCTCGCGGGAACAAATCGCTGGGAAGATACCGTTGGCTGGCAATTTGATAACAGAACGAATCGGTTCGCCTACGTTATTCAAATTCCCGTTGCAAGCTTGAATCAGTTCCTAACGGGCCCGACCGGTCAAGAGTTGATCGTGCCGATCCATCCCGATGCCAGGGACTTTGTGGAACAAATCACCGTGCGAATCGGGAATGGTGCATTGCCTAAGGATCCTGTCCCACCCTCCGTTCGGGAAAAATACCCATCTTCGCAAGGCGATAACATTCGTAATTTGGCAGGTGGCAACAACTATGGTGCACCGGTATCCATTGATCCTACTCCCATTTCCGGAGCGGGAGATCTGGGACTCTCGCGGGGAGGTCAGAGTGCTGTCCTTCCCGATCTACCTGGCAACTCGGGGAGCTTTGCGAATGGATCCGATTCCGGCCTGGGGCGTCTACCTGCAGGTTCGGGTTTGACCGGCAACAATATGACGAACAACAACACGCCCAACTACCCGAGCCTCAATAACATGGGCTCCCCCAATTACACCAGCACGAACAACAACCCGATCACTCCTCAAAATTACCGTACTCCGTCAACGAGCGAAACACCCTCCCTCGATGCGGCCCGCCAAGCAAACGCGAGGGATCTCATGCCTGACCCCAGAAACCGAATGACCGGAAGCTTATTTGGCCAGGCAGATTCCATGCGGAACAACCCTGTCTACAATCGCTATGCCAACAATTCCGATGTGCGCAATGGCGGAACAACCCAAGAGCAACTTAATTCGCAATACAACCAAGGTTACATTGCCCCTCAAAACCAGTACGCCAACACTGCAAATCCTGCCTACTCTCAAATCGCCTCTAACCCAACGCAATCATTCCCTCCCCAAGGTTTCAGCAACGTACCGACGAGCGCCATCGCAGGTAACTTGCCGAGCAATCCAATAAGCCCTGTCTCTTTTACAGGTGGAAATGGGCAACAGGGACAGTTAGCCGGAAATCAGATTCAGCAAGGTGTACAACCGGTGGCTGACAAGAAGATCGGATTCAATTGGGCATTAGCGGCTCTCGTTTTATTGGGGTTTAACATCTACCAATTCTTTTGGATGTCAAACGCGAGAATCAAGTATCGACAAATGGTCATGAGCAAGCGCAGCACTCGTCTTGAACCAACTGCGTAGGTAGCCAATAAGCCTCTTGGAAAGAGGCTACTACCGTAATAGCCTCTCTTGTAATAGCCTCTCTCCGAGAGGCGTCCGCACGCCAGTGAATCCACCCTAAAGCATTAGCAATCCGACCGCCAAGCCCCCCCCCTTCTCACATCGCATGCAAAAGTTTGCGATTACCGGGCTCGCGCGAACCAGGGATGAGCTAGACCAGGCCCAGTTCCTCGCGAAGCGACGAACTACGCCTCTTGGAAAGAGGCTACTACCGTAATAGCCTCTCTTGTAATAGCCTCTCTCCGAGAGGCGTCCGCACGCCAGTAAATCACCACGAAGCGATCCAGCCCTCCGGGCTTGGCTAGGTAAACGAACTGGCCTTTGCCCCAAATCCAGAAGACCGCAACTGTAATATTTGCGCTTTCGGGTTGGGATTATCGCACCCGCAACTACGCGGCGCGGCGATCGTTGCCTTGTTGACGTAGCTTTTTACGTTCGGCTTTTGATAGAGGACGCTCCTCACCATACTCTTCTTCATATGCTTGCGTCGATGGCCGAGGCACACTCTGGTTCGATGTTTGACGCAATGACGGACTAGATGAGTTGGACTCAATCGGCTTGGGTGCTACCGGTTGCTTAGTGTTGCTGTCAGTAGTCGCGCCCTCTGTCGATGACGGCGGCTTTAACTTGAAACCATCCAGCATACCTAGCCAACTACGCTTTTCCTTTTTCTCCTTGGGTGGCTTAGCAGCTTTCGGCTTGGCGATAATCTCGTTGCCATCCGGATCTAATTTTGGCTTGCGCTTTAACTGGCTTAGAACCCTCTTGGGATTTAACAATTTTCCAGCACCCACTAGGTTTGGCTTCATGCGAGATAACCATCGACGTTTTTCCTCGCTTGACGACTCAGATTTCTTACTTTCTTTTTGCCGAGCTCTGGCAGCGGCCGCCTCTGCTTTTGCCTTGCGTTTCTCTTCTCGTTGTTCTGCGCGTGAGTCTGCGTTTCCACCCAACCCAAACCAACCTGGCTTCTTTGTTAGCCCCTGGTCAATTGGCTCTCCGTCGTCCTCCGCTACAGGTTCAAACGCGATTTGCTCGTTTGCTAGCTGTCTGTTCGGCAACAAACCAAATAATCTCTTTGCCTGGGGTGTTTGCGGTTTTTTAGCAGCCGAGCGAGTATCGGTGAAGTTTTCCTCTTCAGACCAATCATCCTCCTCTTCTTCACGCGTAATTCCCTTGGATTGCTTGGCGTCTTTAGATTTTGCGGACTTGTGAGAGTTATCGCGCTCGACGGAATATTGGCTATCGTCCCTTTGATCATTGCGCGTTCCGACCCATGGCAATCGATCTCTCCATCGGCGGCGTTCCTGGCTCTCAGTCGATTTCACATTGTTGGAACTGGTAGCGTCTTGTTGATTTCGTTTCAAATTCCATTTTGGTAATCGCATTTGAATTGGCTTAACATTCACACCATTACGGCTCAAAAATCTCTTTTGCGCCTGGATGTAAGTGTGTCGCAAGTACATGGCTACCGCCTGAAAAACCGCTAACGCTCCAGCCAGCCATAGAGAACCAGACATCAATCGAAGAGTCTCTGGCGTCCAGCCTGTTTTTAGCAGTCCTGTCCCCAGCAATGCGGAGGCCGCCACAGCTGCCAGCCCCATCACCCAACTTAGTACAGATGATGGCACCGATTTCAGCTCACTGCACAAACGGATCCCCATCACTCCAACCATCGAGGCAGTCATGGCTAAAACCAGCGGCCAACCGCCGTACCCGATCTCAGCCCTCGCCCATGGATCGATACTTTGCCCTAATAGTAGCAAAGCCGATGTGCCCGCATCGAAATGCAAGAATAACGCAACAAATCCCATAATTGCCCAAACACGATAGCGGGCTCGGTAGTCATCTAGTTTGTGCCGTCTGAGATTAAACGTCATCCAGCATGCGATGGCAGTTAACAACCAAAGCTGACAAGACAACCAATGACTAATGCTGTTCCAAGCTGTCAAATCAAACAAACTCGCTAAAGGTAGAGTCGCCAGATTCCAACGCTTGGGATTTAGAGGTTGAATATGAAATAGATAGTGGCAATAGACTAATGCGATGTAGGCCAGCCAAAAAACGGTGAGCGCCGCAGCCACCATGCCACGACGCACAGGGATCAACTGAACCAATCGTTGCTGACATGCTTTGCGGACTGCTTGGCTGTACCCAGGATCTCTATAGGAAAAGCTATCTTCATACCCTTCCTCGGCGTCCCGAGCACGAGCACGATTGCGACGGCTTACCCGAGCATGCTCGGCCGCCAACTCTGGATCATGGATGACTGCATCCAACAATACGCGGCGTCGCCTATCAGTTCGATGACTGCGGGATAGAGGCATTCTGCTTCACCAAAACTTCCAATCGACGGAACCGAAACCACCAGATGGCGCTGGACCTGCTGTTGGGTATGTTGAGTACATCACCCAAAACTTCCCCGATCTCAAATTCTCGCGACGGAATCAAGTGCAGTTTCATGGTATCAAACGAAAACCAACGCAGAATCTCGTTCATCAAGTCGACTAATGCCAAGCACTTGAGACAAATATCTCCGCTGGAAACACTTCTGCACGAGATGTGTACATGACCAAACTTTCCGTTAAGCTCTTGGAAGAGTCGTGCAGGGATTTTCGTCAGCTTTATAACTCGTGAAAGTACAAAAAAGATGGACAAGGTTACCGGTGCCATTGATAACGGTTGGTATTTGGATGCTCCCGGGCGAATGCTTTCCTGGGACCGAGATGCTGATCGCGATCCCCATGCAGCCATGCTGCTTCGCCAATACATCTATATGCAAATGGCAGCAACGGATCTGGTACTGGATGACGAAGCCAAACAAAAAGTGGAGCTACCCGAAGGTCTTCTCGCTAACCTGGAAGAGAAGAACCGATTGCTCGCTCAATTGCGGGCACCCATTGATGAGCGTATCGAGAATTTTTTGGCCGAACACTTTGCCGATCTCAAGCTCGACGCTCCCCTGGAGCTTCCCAAGCATACGTTGGTCCTGGATCATCACGGTATGGCGAAACAATTGAGTTTGCCAGACGGAGGAGATCGCTTCGAAAATGAATTGCTAACATCGGTTAGGGTTGCCAATGGTGTTGTGCATAATCCTAGAACGGATAGGCGAACCACTTCCGGTACGTTTCACGTCACCGAGGGAGGACTTCCCATAGCCGGCGATAAACGTGCCGTGCCGAAGTTGGTTTTCGCCAATTTGTTTCGAAAAGCAATCTCTCCTCCGGATAGTTTGTTGGCCCTCCCCTTTACTCAAACAGCTTCGCAACCTGCCCGAACTTTTGTGTCTCTATTAATCAGACCCCTCGTTGTCCCACCAGTCCCTGGCTATTGCGACGAGAAGTCGATGGAGATCAGATTCTTCGCCCCCGGCGGCTTAGTGAGCAATCTAGACTTTGTGGAGTCGATCTTTGGCAACGCTGGTGACCCGCTGATTCCGGAAAACGACGCGGCTCTCGATTGTGATCACTGGACAGGGCACACAGGATGCGTCATTCTCGCTCCCCATTTAACCCAGTACACGAAAAAAGAACTTGGATTACCTCATTACAATCAAGCGACCGAACGGCAACGTCGTGACGCAATGTGCTGGACCGATCCCAACGAAAAATATAATGACGGCAGCGCTTTTAAAATTACCTGCCGAACGGAATCCGGAATCATCGTTACGATTATTGCAGATAACTATTATGGCTATTGCAAGAAAGAAGTAAAAACACAAATCAGTTATGCGGCAAATTTGCTCGGCAACGCAGAAGAAGAACACGCAGGGGGCACACTAGCATTTATCGCTCACCATTTAGGTGAAGAGTTTCAGTGGAATTCTCGCCGCTATAACGGCCGTACCTTTGATGATATTGCCCGCGACTATGCGAGTTTCATCGATATTAAGCCTGAGGGTTATGGTATCGATCGAGCCGAACCAAGTTTGATCTATGTTCCCGAAAACGCTCGCGCTTCTTTGCAAGATCGCTCGGTGCGATGGAGTAAAGATGGTGTGGAACAGTCGATCCCCCTCGAGCAGCAAAAGGTCTATATCGCGCCGAGTGGTTACAAGGTGATGATGGAAAAACATCCCTGTGCTCCATCATGGCGTTTAGTAGGTTTGTCTGGTGAGGGGACAGTCTGTCACAAACCATGCACGGTAAGTGGTGGCGGCAAGAGTGAGATCAGCAAATCGCTCCGAGACTATATGCAAGGCGGCCCGATCTTTGTCGCCGATATCGAATCCGACTTTGCGCAACTGCAAGCGATCTTTGATCGGGATTACTCGGACCGCTGGCGAGATGATGCTAAGGAAAAGCCTGACTACTCGAAGCGTTCTAGTCGCAAAGTGCTCGATCCAGGTCGCTCGCTCGGTAGCGTTATTAAATTACTTACGCCCTCCGATGACTACACCAAAGAATACAATGAATGGCTCAAGACGATTCCATCTCATCTTTACGCCATGGCTTTTATCATCAAAAGATTTTGTAAACCGGAATGGAACGGTAACTGGCAAGAACATTTTTCGGTCGATGTCGTAAACGGTGATAATGGTCACGAGCTGAAGTATAACAACCGAAAACTGGTTGGCATGTATCTTCGAGTCGGCTTGGACAAGCAAGGGCGTTGGAGAATGTATAAACTGCGACAGGACTTCGCAGCAGCTGCCAAAATCCAGCTTGAGGATGATATAACCGCGAGCACGGTGGTTCCCCATCGGTTCTTGAGCGGACTCAACCCAGCTGACAGCCAGCAAACCGAAGCCAGTTTCAAGTTCATTGCCAACTGCGAGTATCGATTGTTTCAACGTCCCGATGACGCCGTTTATCGCGGGCTCGATAAGCAAACCGAAGCAGATATGGCCCAACCTGGTAATTTCTTCTGCAACTACGAACCGCTGAGCAAAGAACAGATCGAAGCGGAGATGATGCACATAGTCGATTTTGAGCAATACTCTGCACCGATGCAGACGCTTTTGTCAGACTTTGTTGCCGGTGACTCGCATTACGTCGTTTGTTCGGCCCAGCCGAGACTCGTTGATGGCAAGCCATCGAAAAACCCTCGATACCTTCAAGATCGCCCTGATTTAACGAATCCATTTCAAAGATATGTTGCTTATCGAGGGTTGCAACTTTATCGTGCGGCGTCGGCGAACACGCCCGTAGCCATTCCGGTCAATGCGATTTTGTCAGGTAGGCGAAACAATCCTCCCGACAAAGCCGCCGGTATTCGTCCTCTGGCGGTTTATAACCCGATCCACTACCAAGAGCTACCTGAACTGTTAATGGATTATGTTTGTTCGTTTACAGGCAAATCACCCAGCACGACGGGGGCGGGTAGCGAAGGAGCACTTACCAAAGGGCCATTTAATGCTCTCAACATGGTTTATGATTTAAATGCCACCATTGTCAGTATGGTGCTCACTGGTTTGGGTGGATTTAGTACAGCTGCTGGGCATATCGGTCCCGATATGGAGGTGGGACATGATATCAGTATGTTCGTGCCAGAAATTTGGTGCCGTCTGCAGCCTAACGAACGTGATCCGCTGGCCATGATACGGGACGGAATGCTTCAAAAGCTCAATGATTTTATTCATAACGGCGTCGAGGTTCCAGCAAGCCGTTTGGGATATCGAATCACAGACCGGTTTGTCCGCCGATACTTTGGGCGTGTTTTCGATAATCCTCGCAAGGTGTTCGAGGAGAAGATTCTCAAGCCTGAGACGCAGGATATGGATACGTTTGTGGATGGAGTTTTATTTATCGCAGAATCACAAAAGAAGGTCGCGCAGGTCTACTTAGAAGATGGTAGTTACGAATTGGCATGCCCTCCATTGCAGGCCATTTTGAAGATCATGGCAGAGGGACACTGGAATGGACGCAAAGCAGATTCACCCGAGGTTCGTAGTCTCTTTACGCGTGAATCGGTTATGGGGAGTGATTGGTATCGACAACGTTTAGCCGCTAAACAAAAGATCGACATAAAACTGTGGACTCGACATGTGGAGTATCTACAGAACTATTGTGATCGCCCCAATTATGCGACCGTGATTCAGCGACTAGAACTGAAGAATCGATTGGAGAGAGCGAAAGCGGCGCTGGACAAGTGTTCGCGATCGAGCTATCTCGAAGAGCTGGTTGGCACCATCGGCGTTGACCCGAGCCTCGTCACTGCGTAGACCTGTTTGTGGATAGATTGTGAATAACAGCCACTGTCTTGCGGCACTTCTTCGGTTCTGAGCCACCGTTGGCCTTGTGCCAACGGAGCTACGACTGAGAGGCTACCAAAGCCTGCCCACCCCAATATTTTTCTTCGCTGGCCTGCGGCCAGCAAAGAAAAGGGGGGCAAGTGGCCTTCGTCCTGTAGCCACTCAGTCACGCATCCATCGAGGCAAGCTCGATAGTGTGCGAAAAATCCAGCAGCGCGAAGAGTGAGGCCCCAAGCGCGGTAGCTGTACCGTCATTCCTCCATCGGGGCGGGTGCCTGGGTGAGTATTGGCCTGCCACTTCAATCGTTTGCGACTTCCTGTAAGATCAACTCAGCGAGCGTGTCTATGTCGGCTATCGACAGCTCAGGATAAAGAGGCAAAAAGGCAATGCGGGAAAACAAATCTCGCATGTTCGGGACGTCCCCCGAAACAAAACCTTGCACCGATTCCACAACAGCAAGATTGTGTTTGCGGGTTAGGTCAAAGCCATGCTTCTGGATCCGTAGTAACGCACCGTCCGACATTTCCGTTTTCACGGGAAAAACCCAATAAGAGTGATCACTTGCGACTGCCCCCGGAATTGTGATCAAATGTCCAATGGGGCCTTGCTCTAGCCTAGATGTTAATCTGTCACCTAGATCGATTCTCTTATCGATCCGAGAGCTGGGATACGTTCTTTGGCGACGAGCCAATACGGCCAGAAGCGCATTCGCTGGCCTCGCCCTAATTCTTTTGATAAGTTCTCCTGGAGAAAAATTCTTCGCTAACTGATTGATGGTAGTGTCGGGATCAAGGCCCATCGTCTTGATCAATGCGAATACGATAGAGTAGATAGGTCTTGTCGATGCAAGCTTCAGCATCGAATACTTTATGATCCTACGAGCATACTCGAATCGAGATTGGATCGGATAAGCTTCTTGCAACTGTCTCATTTGCGAGAGTAGTCGTTCATTATGCACTGTAACAACCGCTCCGCCGAGTGCTGTTGAGGTTTTGATCGGACCGAAACTGTAGAGACTAACATCTGCACCTGATGGTTTAATGTTGTTCCAACCGCGAAATGATTGCGCACAATCCTCAACAACGATGATGTCGTGCTCGCGTGCAAACTTAACGATGGGCTCCATGGGAATCGTCGCACCAAACAATGGAGCGATTACGATAAGCCTAGTCTGTTCTGTTCGCGTTCCAGCCAGTGACTCGATCGTTGGTGCAAGGGTTTCAAAATCCAGATCGACCTGTACGGGAACCAATCCATGGTACTTGACGATTCTCACCATGTCTGGAATCGTGACACAACTCATCACGACTTCGCTGCCAAGGGGTAACTGTAAACATTGCAAAAGTAGATCGAAGCCGGATCGCACCGATAGGCAAACGAGGGCGTTCTCCTTTCCTCCAAAGCTACTCAGAACACTCGTCTCTCGCGCGGCCTTGTTTCCTGGCCACAGACACCTTAACGCACCATACAGCAGATCTGACCAAGCAATGTCGAGCAGTTTTCTTGGCCACATAATGCAAGCTCGGTAAGTGAGCTGATGAGACTGTATTGTTGGTTCTGGTATTTTTATTCTCGCGGAGCGTTATGGGATTAGCAACTCCCTAACTAGGGGCCTGACCGGCAGGTCGAACGATACACGGCATGCTGAGCAATTGAGGACAATTGCTCTACATTGGGTGCAATTGAGGACAATTGTTCTACATTGGGTGCAATTGAGGACAATTAACCCTGTAAAGCCATCATTTTCTACTCGCTAGTAGCTTTGAAGTTTCGACTTGTCTGGAACCATTGAACTTCCGTTTGAGGCGGGGCTTTTTCGGACCACGCGGGTTTTTCCTATAGCGGGCTAA
>JBKCTT010000175.1:0-28034 GCA_046318795.1 Pirellula sp. | reverse complement strand
AGAGGGTGGTTTTTCTGAATCATTTGAGCTCGCTGGAATCGTCTTTTCCAGCTGCTCAGGAGTGCTTTTCGGAAGTCGGCCTGCGTCACGTAGCGCACGAGTAAGAATCATTTCGATTTGTGCATTGGCGCTTCGTAGCTCATCATCTGCCCAGCGTCGTATTGAATCTAAGACTTCGGGCGAAAGTCGAAGAAGAAAGGAGTCGCGTTTGGCCATAATACTACCCAGGTTTTGATTGGGTTTTATGTTGGAATGGGTTGCGGGCACGCAGGTCGCAGGTTGAGGGTCAAAAACCGTGGGCTAGCGCCCTGCGGTTGATTGAACCGTGGGCTAGCGCCCTGCGGTTGATTGAACCGTGGGCTAGCGCCCTGCGGTTGATTGAACCGTGGGCTAGCGCCCTGCGGCTGATTGAACCGTGGGCTAGCGCCCTGCGGCTGATTGAACCGTGGGCTAGCGCCCTGCGGCTGATAAATGAACAAGTCCGGTGAAGGTAGGTTGAGTTTGGAATAGGCACCTAACCAGATGGGTTAGGTGCACGGACTTGTTGAGATGGTTAGTTATAAAGCGATCCTGTGTTGACAACTGGCTGGGCGTGTCGGTCGGAGCACAAGACCACTAACAAGTTGGAAACCATGGCCGCCTTGCGTTCGTCGTCGAGGTCGACAATGTTGTCCTCTTTCAGGTGCTCGAGGGCCATTTTCACCATCCCAACGGCACCTTCGACGATCTTTGAGCGTGCAGCGATAATCGCGGTTGCTTGTTGTCTTTGCAGCATGGCTGCTGCAATCTCCGGTGCGTACGCCAGGTGGCTAATTCGAGCTTCGACGACTTCGACGCCAGCTTTGTCGAGACGGTCCTGTATATCAGTCTTAAGGTGCTCGCTGACTTCTTCAGGGCTGCCTCGCAGTGATATTTCGTTATCGTGGCTATCGTAGGGGTGTCTTGAGGCGAGGACTCGCAGGGCCGCTTCGCTTTGAACACTTACGTAGTCTTCGTAGTCGTCCACTTCGAACATTGCCTCTGCCGTATTGACCACTTTCCATACGACGACTGCAGTGATGTCGATTGGGTTACCGTCCCGGTCGTTGACTTTCGAAGGTCTGCCCGATGTTCGCGTTTTCGCTTGAATGATCGCTCCAGCTTCGTTTTTCTTTTCGCCTAGAGTTGTGGATCCTGTTTCGAAGTTGCGAATGCGCAGCGATACCTTTTTCTTCGAGTAAAAAGGGTTGACCCAGTAGAAACCCGATTCCTTGACGGTACCTATGTAGTTACCGAATAACAAAAGCACCCGAGCCTCGTTCGGCTGAATTGCGATAAATCCAAAGAAGGTAAAGAAGCATACGACACCCAGTCCGATGGCGAGAACAACCAAAATCGGTCCAGCAATGTTCGAACCCGATGCGAGCGTTACACCTCCCACAAAAAGCCCTATCGCAAGTAAGCTGCCGATTAATGATGCCGCAAGCATCCCCCAACCGACCGAGGGAGTAATTAGCTTTTCTAACGTTGACTCTTTCATCTGACTAACCTCTGAGATCTATCAATGTGATATCACTACGATATCTTAACGATAGCTTTCGGCAAGGAAAAAGATGGGATCGGGCGCTGGTTTTTGTCGTTTTTTTAAATGCTGTCAATAATCTGGGGGATTTGGGGGAAGTAAAAGGAACGTAATGCACTTTACCGAGTTACACTTGGGTTTTGGTCGCAAACCGCCCTTTGTGTTTCCCCATTGCATCTCGTGCGTCATCCATGGAATTGTTAGGGAAAAAGCTGTTGTCATTCGTCGCGTCGACTTGCCTGATTGGTTCCGGCGCGGAGTGTGTATTTTCGCAGGATGAAGATTTCTTTGGGGGTAATGCAGGCGCCGGTAATGCTCCCGTTGTGGATAGCGACGCAATCCAGTCCGATCGGATGCTGCGCACGGCGATTTTAAGCGAAGCCGATCCTGTTGTTAAATCGTTGCTCATCGATCCGCCATCGACACCACAGCAGTTTGGAAAAGCAATCAAGTTGATGGTGCGCATCAATCGGTATGACGAGGTTAGTCGTTGGTTGCGATCTATTGAAAAGTTACAGATCGATGAACCGACCGCGGTTGCTCTCGTCGACTCGGCCGGCCCGCGAACGTTTACCATTTTGGCAGAGACCCAATCCCTTGAGATTAGTCCAACGGGAAAGGAATTGGCGAAGAAGATTGTCGCATTGGCCAGTGGAGCCAAGATGAATCCGGCAACCTTAGCCCAGTATGCGGATCAAATGCGAAGCCCCGATCATGCAACGCGTTTGGCGGGCTATCGAGGAATTGCGTCTGCGGGTAGAGCTGGCATACAAGAATTTTTAGCGAATGTTATGGCACCCGCCGCTCCGATGCCGACTCCGATTATGTGCGAAGCTCTATCGAAGCTAGATCAGCCAGCATGGGATGCATGGAATGAGGCTATTCGTACAACGCACGCAGACGCGCAACTCAACCTTGCAATCCTAGCTTTTGGCTCGCGAGACCCTAAGTTTCTCGTGCCGCTCTCCTCGGTAATCAATGCTGCCGACTCGGCCGATGAAGCGTGGAAGCCGCTTCGCGATGCTTGGACCAGTTCTGCTAAATCAACTGATGGGGCGATTCTTGGGCAATCTGTCGCGGACATGAAAAGTACATTAGCGCTTCATCGTCGCATACGCTTTGCAAACGATGCCGAAATAGGCCTGCAATGGAAGCTTGCAGAAGATGGGCGTTCTCTCCAATTGGTTGATGGTCGACCTGCTAACGTTGTTTTTCAAAGGCTTCAGACCTGTGCCAGTACGGTGCTTCGTGCGTCGAATTCCGCAAACCGTGATAGTGCGTTGGCTTACGCAATTTTGTGCGAATCGATCTCGACTCAGCAGTCCTTTTTGGAGCTTCAGAGTCTTATTGCGAAGTTCAAAGAGGATCAATCCTTTTTCTGTTTCGCGATGGACGTCGCGGAGGAGAATGATTTGGGTAATGCTCAAGCCGCCATCTTGGAGGAGTACAAGCGATTTTTGGTTCCTTTGTCCTCGGACGTAAAGGAACGGCTGGTTCGTTCATTGGATTCCGGATTTCGCGTTGTGCGTTTCCGAGCTGCCGCTCTTCTCATGGACTACATGTTGAGCTTGCCCGAAGATCTGGCGAGAACCAGTTTGCAAGGTCGCAGCAAGCTCGATCGCGTCGCAAAAGAATTACGAGCTGCGAAGACCAAGCCGGTGGCATTCGTTGTCGGAAGCAGCTCGTCACTTAGGAGTCATACTAAAGCCCTTCTCGATGCACAGAACTATTCCGTTCAGGAGTATGGATCCGCCACGGAAGTCATCTCGGCCGCCAAGCAAGGCGTTGCTCCGGACAAGATTTTTGTGGTGTCGAGTGTATTCGAAGTAAGTTTGGCTCAGCTGGTTCAAAGATTGCGGGCAATACCTGTTACATCACGTGCCCCCATCCTGATGTTATCAGATCGTTTGAATCAATCAGAGATAGACTTGTTATCCAGCGATGGCCGCGTTGTATTGGGAAGTGTGCCACCTGACGCGCCCGGACTTCTACAGTTGGTTAACAAACTCGCGGTGATCGAATTCCAGACCCCTTCACTTGTCTTCTCAGACCGAATTGTTTGGGCGGAAAAAGCAGAGCAGTATCTCGCGACCTTTGGGTCCAATTAATCAGGTCCATTGCTCTTTGCCAGTGGTCTGTTACTCGACCACTAATGTAAATGGTCCCGTGTAAAAGTGGGTTCCGTAGTCGCGAGGTGCGGTTTCTTTTGTAAGAGCCTCGATTCGTGTATTGGCAGCGGCGATGGCGGCTTCTAATGCGGGTTTTTCCGGACTCGATTCGAATGCCGATAGTTTGGCAGCGAGGCGATCGCGATATGCCGTATGCCGGCTCAGACTCTCGGGATGAAGCGGCATCTTCCATACCATCTCGGCTAGAAAACAAATGGAGTAAGTTCCGGGAGGTGTGTCGGCGGCGGTTACAATCTCTCGCTCCGTCGTTGCGGCATTGGGGGCGATCTCCCACTCAGTGAGTGTTGCCTTGGGGGGAAGATTCTGCGGTCGCATGATGGCTTTGGCTTCACCGCCGGTTCGCCGAGTAACCGTCATCGGAAGAACAAATTTTTCGCCTGCTTTGATTTTTACGACGTCCGTTTGCGTGATTGCGATCGTAACAGGTGCTGATTCTTCCTTAAGGCTTAGCCATAAGGTGTCGCATAATCTGGATTGAATCGGTCCACGCTCGGCTGTTGGATTCTGCCATACAGTGGCAAAGGGAACGGTTTGTTCCAGCACTTGGTCTCCCTGCTTGCCGCTCGCAACGATACGTAGGGGCCCTTCCCACGCCATTGCTTGTTCAGTAGCCGTGAGAACCAAATCGACTTCGTTTTGCGATGGCTGGATGACAGCCTGCGGACTGCTCACACCCTCAGGCAGGCCTGTGACCTGTAATGATATCGGACCGGAGAAGCCAGCTTGTCGGCTTACCATCACGTGAATCGGAAACGTACCATTTCTTTGCAGGTAGGCGCCATTTCCGCGAGATTGTAGAGGATTATTGGTCCATGCACTCAAGTGCGCGACGCAATGAAATCGGGCTTGAGGCGGCGCGATACGCAACGTCGCTATCTGATCGGATACATCGACGCGTGTCTGTAAATTCTGAACAAGCAAATACACTGTTCCTCCGGTCGATTCGGGAACGTTTATGATGGCATGAGGGTCCAGGTTACCTATTCCAATTCCTTTGGAGCCAATCGGTGGCGAGTCCTCGATGACTTGCATCTGTCCTTCTAGTTTTCCATCCTTCTGAGACTGGAACACTACAACGCGATAGTCTGTAGGTTGACCAATCGTATTCGATAGGATTTGGCATTCGAGTGGCGCGCCGACGGTTGCAGTCACCTTGGCGACAAAAGACTTGCCCGATGGGAATCGTATTTCCGATGGCGATGCTACCTCTATCAATTCCGAAGCCCCACCTGACGGTGACATAACATCAACCGCATTTAGAACTGGTAGTCCGGTAGCGATGGCGGCGGATGCTGGCTTGGTTAAGCTCGGTGAAAAAACATTTGGGTTTGGACTTTTGTTAACCGTGAGCAAGTATTGGAAAGGTTGCCCGCCACGATAAAGCTCATCATGGATTTCCAGGCTCAGATCGCTTGCGGAATCTAATAGCTCACTGGGGACGTTTTCCAAGAAGATTCGTGCAGGTAAATTTCCTATACATCTTGAGGAAGCAATCGTTCTCCGCTCAGACACCTTGAGCGACATCTTGATTAAGGCCGGGGAATCAACGCTGCGGGTGCACGCAAGAATTTGAGGACGAGGTTGCCCCGAAGCGTACGATTTAGGCAGGCGAAACTTCTGTTTGTTCAAGGGTGCCGTTTGTCCCAGATAAATGGTTCCTTCTTTTAACTCGATCAACTCAGAGGGGTTTGCAGGCAACAGTTCGATGGGTTCTTCGCATACTACGATTGGCCGAGGATTCGCGCTGCCATACCTGCCAATTGCAATGGCTTGGTAGACTCCGGAGGGGACGTCGGGAGCGACATGAAACCGAAAGTGTCCAAATCGTTTTTGAGGTTGATCGTCAAAGGGCAGAGTCGGATCCATGAGTAGTTCCGCGCGTATACCCGGGTGATTGATCTGTATTTGATCGACATCTTGAATATTGATCCCCATCACCTGGAGGTCTTGTGAGGTGCCTCGCTGCACGATAGGCGGATAAATGGTGTCAACCGAGATAGCTTGAGGTTGAGCCAAAGAGAGCGACGTGAAAGTGTGATACAATAGGCCCAACAGAATGGCTTTAACGCATGCAGCCTGAAAGGCAACCTGAGGAGAGGTCATGGAGGGGGGATTTAGGTAGGGGAAAATGTAGGAAGGAAAGAGGCGTGAACTTCGTTGAGAGTACGCCGCCTCTTAGCACATTATAGCTAGAACGAGGTGATTATGGGGATTTGGAGGAACAACTCCGTTAGCGTGCTCCGTAATCCGTTCATCATAAAGAGGTTAGCCGTGCGCGGCGACGCAGAGAGGGTAGCCGTCGGTGAAAGCGAGAATGACTCGCGCGAAACGTGCCGAGTTAGGATGGTCACCGTAGGCCGCTGCCCCTACGGTCAAACGAGCATGGGAGCGTCGCGGGTTTTAATTCTGGGCGATCACAGGTCTTTAGGTCCTTACGCTTCGAAATTCAGCGACGTTTCCGTTGCTGCACTGTCAAAGCTAGACAAAAACTTTGGGGCGGGAGGGGCACCTCGGTCTGCGCTTTCCTGGCGGACGAACATAGCCCAGGTTTCCATTTCGATCTCGAGGATCTCCGTTACGTTCTGCAAGGCTTCCACGTCCCGCTCAATCATGACGGCAACAACCAGTTTGGAAAGAAAAACGTAGAGATCGGACGTGATTTGCGCTAGTTCGTGCTTGGGATCGACTACACCAGAGAGAAGTTCGGTGACGATATCCTGAATTCGAATTACCCATTGGTCGGCGTCGTTGTGACGATTCTCTTTCCATAGGTCATTGACGACCAAACAGAGGCCATGTGCCTTTTGCAGGAGCAAAAAACGGAGCTTTGCAGGGGATGCGGATTCGATTTCTTGAAGTAGGAAAGCTTCTCGTGGGTCCATTTGTTCTCTCAAACAGGCGGGAGTGAAGGGAAGGCCTTACTCACGGGATGTCAAATCGGCACACTCTCTGTAAACGCGTTATCGATGTGGCTGATTTTTAAGGCTTGTTCGATGATCGCCCCTTACAATCGATACAACTGCTCCTAACGGAAACTTTATTTGCTGCCAGATGCAGTAACGGAAACGACGGGGGGGCGGCCCGCCGCTGTTAAGTGCTGCGGGTCGGGTGGACGGAATTCTATCTTTTAGAAACCTCGGTTTACTGGTCTATTACGAAAAACAGAACGTCTCCGCTTTCCACTTTAATCTTTCTTTTATGGCCTACCAACTTACCAAGCTTACCTCGCTCGACGGAGTCACTGGCTTCCGAACGCATGTGCAGTCATTGGGACTGGAGATCGGAATCGATGAAGTGCTATCGAGTGGGGAAAACAACCCTCTCTTGCAACCGATTTCCTTCACCTGGAGAGGTGACGAGAAATGGATCGGAAATCGGTTCGCCATACAGCCTATGGAAGGTTGGGATGGTACCGCTTCTGGAGGTGTTACCCCACCAATGATCCGCCGTTGGCGACGGTTCGGCGAAAGCGGCGCCAAGTTGATTTGGGGTGGAGAGGCGATGGCGGTAAGGCCAGACGGGCGTGCCAATCCGAATCAACTAATCTTAAACGAAGAAAACGTTTGTGATATCGCTCGATTGAGGCAGGAGCTAGTCCAGTCACACTCCAATGTTGTGGGAGATACCAACGGCTTATTGATTGGATTTCAGCTAACACATTCGGGGAGGTTCTGTCGACCGAATGATAAGAAACGATGGGAGCCACGAGTGGCTTATCGCCACCCGTTACTCGACAAAAAGTTCGATGTTATATCCGACTCGCAAGTTTGGACGGACACTGAGTTAGAGGAGTTGATCGCTCAATATGGTCGAGCGGCGGTTCTCGCTCATGAAGCGGGTGCGGATTTCGTGGACGTAAAGTGTTGCCATGGTTATCTACTGCATGAGTTTCTAAGCGCCCGAACGAGGCCGGGTCCTTTTGGTGGAAGCTTTGAGAATCGAACGAGGCTTCTGCTCGAGATCATTAAAGAGATTCACCGAGTAGCTTCGGGCTTGATTATCGGCGTTCGCTTGAGTGCTTACGATTTTGTGCCGCATCAGCCTGATCCCTCGACAGCCGAGCCGGGCAAGACAGGACAAGGTATGCCGACTCCTTTTGACGAGCACCTGCCCTATCGATATGGCTTCGGTTTAAACCAAAACAATCCGCTGGAGCGAGATTTAGCCGAGCCGCATCAGTTGCTTGACTTGCTCGAGTCGCATGGTGTCGCAATGGTCAATGTTTCGGCGGGTAGCCCGTATTACACCCCCCATATTCTGCGTCCCGCTTCTTATCCACCATCAGATGGATACCAACCGCACGAGGATCCGTTAATCTCCGTGGCTCGACATCTGGAGGTTGCGAGCGAACTCAAAGCCGCTCATCCTGGGTTATTAATCGTCGGGTCTGGTTATTCCTACCTTCAAGAGTTTCTGCCGAACGTGGCACAGTATCAAATTCGCATGAACAAGGTGGACATGGTTGGGATAGGCCGTATGGTTTTATCCTATCCACAGCAACTGTTAGATGCCGTTTTGCGTGGAAAAAGCGAACGCAAATTGGTTTGCCGCACCTTTTCTGACTGCACGACCGCACCGAGAAACGGGCTCGCGTCAGGTTGCTATCCTCTTGACGAATACTACAAACGATCCGAGGATGCGAAAATTCTTAAGCAGATTAAGGCAAAGTAGGACAACTGAAGGATATTAGGATCATCATGAAGCGACGAAAGCTGGGTGCCACCGAGATCGATTTGCCGATATTGGGATTTGGTGCGTCGTCCATTGGCGCCGAGTTTGGTCAACGCGATTTGCAACAATCGCTTAGCAGCGCGCATGCCGCGATCGATGCGGGGCTGAATTACATCGACACCGCTCCCTACTATGGCCGAGCCATGAGCGAAGTCCTCTTGGGTTTTATTCTGCCAAAGTATAGACGTGAAGATCTCATCTTGAGTACCAAGATTGGGCGGTATGGTCCCAATCACTTTGACTTCACTGCTAAGCGGGTCGCGGAAAGTATCGATTTGTCTTTGGAAAGGATGCAGGTCGAATACATCGACATGGTGTTCTGTCACGACATTGAGTACGGGGACTTGAATCAAGTCGTAGAGGAGACCTTACCTGCCCTTCGTCGTCAGGTGGACAAAGGCAAAGTGCGATACATAGGCATCAGTGGATACCCCATGAGGATTTTCAAGAACGTTATACCAACCGGGACAATCGATTGCGCACTGACGTATAACCATTACAACTTGCAAAACGACATGGCGCTCGAGCTAGTGCCGTTAGCCGAAAAGCATAATGTGGGCTTGATCAATGCCGCCCCTTTTTCTGCTCGTCTCCTGACGCATATGCCGCTGCCACCGTGGCATAAAGCAACCGAGGAGGTTCGTCGCGTCGCCAAAGAGGCAGTCGACTTTTGTCGAGGTCAGGGGACCTATATAGAAAAGCTCGCGTTGCAGTTTTCGTTAGCCAATTCTTCATTTGCGAGTTGTTTGGTTGGTAGTGCCCGGATGGATGAAATTCAGCAGTGGCTAAATTGGATGGATGAGCCTATGGACGAGCAACTAATCGTGCAGGTCCAAGAAATTCTCAAACCAATTCACAATTGGTTTTATGTCGAGGGTCGTCCCGAGAACAACGATCTCGACTGGCCCACATCAACCACTTGGAAACCAAAGAGCTAGAACCCTCGCGAGAAACGCACGACAAGTTAGATGCCACAGATTACGATTCAACAGCTCACAATGAGCTACAGCGGCCCGCAACTCTTATCCGAAGTTGATTGCCGCATCGACGCGGGTGAAAAGATTGGGTTGCTCGGACGAAACGGGGCAGGGAAAACGACCTTTCTTCGTTTGCTGTCCGGTCAGGAAAGGCCCGAGGCTGGACAAATCGAACTAGCTCCCGATACCAACATCGCTATTCTGCCGCAGGACGTGCCAGAGGGGATCACTGGGACAATCGCAGAGATCATCCTCAGTGGGTTGCCCGATGAGTTTCATCAGCCAGAGAATCATTGGAAACGTGATCAGTATCTACAGCAAACAATGTCTCAATTGGAGCTCGAGGGCGATCGGGAATTTGAGTCACTTTCAACGGGGCTCAAGCGTCGGACATTGCTGGGAAAGGCAATTGCCGGCAAACCGGATGTTCTGCTGCTTGATGAGCCAACGAACCACTTGGACATCGACGCGATCACTTGGCTGGAAGGGTTCCTTGCAAATCTCTCAACCACTTTGATTTTTGTGACCCACGATCGGGCATTTTTGACACGCTTAGCAACGCGGATTTTGGAAGTGGATCGGGGCCGACTATTTGATTGGGCATGCGACTATCAAACGTTTCTCAAACGTAAAGAACAAGCGTTGCTGGCCGAGGAAAAGCAGCAGGCGTTGTTCGACAAGAAGCTAGCGGAGGAAGAGGTTTGGATTCGGACGGGTATCAAGGCACGGAGAACACGAAACGAAGGTCGAGTTCGTCGTCTGGAAGAGATGCGTCGCACACGATCTCAACGCCCCAAAGCGGTGGGTGAGGTCCGCATGCAAATCGATACCGGGGAACGCAGTGGCAATCTCGTTTGCCATTTAGAAGGGGCATCGTTTGGCTACGATGGCAAGACGATTGTTAAACCCTTTGATCTTACGATCATGCGAGGGGATAAGGTCGGGATTCTTGGGCGAAACGGGATCGGTAAGTCGACGTTGCTCAAGGGAATTCTGGGGCAATTGGAACCGTTAACTGGTTCGGTTCGGATGGGAACAAAGCTCGAGGTTGCCTATTTTGATCAAACTCGCGATGTGCTCGATCCAACACAAACGGCTGAGGAAAATGTTGGCCAAGGCAAAACGACCATCACGGTGAATGGTAAGTCGAAGCATATCATTGGTTACTTGCAAGATTTTCTGTTTACACCCGAGCAAGCTCGCTCACCGATCCGATTTTTCTCCGGAGGGCAAAGGAATCGATTGTTGTTGGCAAAGCTATTGGCGAGGCCGGCCAATCTGCTCATTATGGACGAACCCACGAACGATTTGGATTCTGAGACGTTGGAGTTGCTGGAAGAGCGGGTTGTAGATTACGAAGGAACGTTGATTGTAGTCAGTCACGATAGAGAATTCCTCAACAACTGCGTGACCAGTATGTTGGTATTCGAGGATGGAGCGATCAAAGAGTACGTCGGTGGTTATGACGATTGGCTAAGACAACGCAAAAAATCAGAGGCAGCGATAAGTCAGAAGAAAAGTGATTCCAAACCGATAGCAACATCGAACAAAGATGATGTAAAAGAGTCAGTTAAGAAGCTTTCGTACAAGGAAAAGCAAGAGTTAGAGAAGTTGCCAGCCATTATAGAAGAAATGGAAGCGGAGATCGGTCGAATCCACGACGAGATGTCGAACCCCGAATACTTCCGGGGTCCGGTCGATAAGCAGACCAAGGATCAGAAACGCATTTCCGAATTGGAAGGCAAGTTGCCAATCGCGTATGCTCGCTGGGAAGAACTATCCGAACGCGATCAATAAAGTCGTAATCGTTCATGCGGTTACACGAGATGATTCGTCTTTAGCCCATTTGTTGGCCAAGATTCCTCCAACGATTAGCTGGAATGGATGGTAGATCATGATGGGTAGTAGTATCAATCCCAAGGCGGGATTGGATCCAAACATTAGTTGTGCCATCGGAACCCCTGTCGCCATGGATTTCTTGGAACCGCAAAACAAGGCCGCAATTCGATCCTCGCGGTTGAATCCCAATTGATCACTCAACCATCCAAGCACATATAGAACCAAGTAGAAAATCACTACAGAAATGATCGCGCTAGCCACGACCACGCTCACCCCATGTTTAGTCCAAACACCGAACACGAACGAATCGCAAAATGATGTGTAAATCAGTAACAAAATACTGAGCCGATCTACAACTCCGATCCAGGATTTGTTTCTCTTGGCCCATGTCGCCAACCACCTCCTAAGAATCTGACCGACGATTAAGGGGAGTAAAAGCCACAAAGTCAAATCCAGTACGATATCTGTCAGTGGCATATTCGCCCCGTTCCCTTGCCATACCAATTTGATCCAGAGTGGGGTAAGAAAAATACCGAGCAAACTGGACAAAGTTGCATTGAACACGGCTCCAGGGACGTTGCCTCCTGCGGTTGCCGTTAGCGCGATCGATGATGACACGGTAGAAGGAAGGGCGCAGAGGTAAAAAAGTCCTAGACGCAGGTCATCGCTCAACCATCCCTGGGTGCCGACCATCAACACCAGCCCGATCGCTGGAAAAAAGAGAAACACAGCAATCTGAACAAAGGCGTGCAATCGCCAATTCATGGCTCCGAGTTTCATGGCCTCGAATGAGAGCGACATACCATGCAAAAAGAAAATCAATGCGACACCAGCTTTGGTCAGAATCTCCGGATACAGCCAGCCCCCTCGCGCACCCGGCGCAGGATAAACCCACGCTACCACTGCAGCGAACAGCATCCCTATTAAAAACCAATCTCTTTTCCATTGCATAGAGGAATCATAGCGAGAGAACTGCGAAAAAACGACTCCGAGGCGCTTGATTTACTAAGTTCCTGACTTATCGAAGCTGGTTGCTTGTGTCAGAATGTCAGACGAAAGTTGTTGGTTTACGCATGTTCAACAGAGCGGACTCTTTGCTTCGCGAGGACTGAACAACGAACTAGGTAGACAGGAATTTGAGTACGTGAACGATTTTGAAGATCACGGATTGATTACATGACAATTGATAAATTGCTATCGGAGTTAAACACCGCGCAGCGAGCCGCGGCAACCATGCCCTGTGAGCATGCCATGGTAATAGCTGGTGCTGGATGTGGTAAAACCAAGACGATCATCGCACGTGCTGCATACCTTATTCACAATCACACTTCTCCTCAACGCATTCAGATTCTTACTTTTACGCGTCGATCTGCATCGGAAATCGTTCATCGAGTTCGTTCCCACTTAGGGGATGCAGCGAACGGCTTGCAAGCGTCAACGTTTCACAGTTGGTGTATGAATTTGATTCGCATGGCGCCATCTACGTTCGGGTGCAAATCGTATACGGTAATCGATCGAGAAGATCAGCTTCAAATTTTCAAGCTCGCCCGAGGAAAAGCCAAAGAATCAACGTTGCCTCGCGCGGCAGAATTATGCGACATCTATTCTTATGCTAGAAACACCAAGCAATCGTTAAGCGCGACCATCGCTAAGCTTAACCCTGAGCTGGAGCAAAACAAAGCACACATTGCTGAGGCGATGAAAGCTTATGAAACAAAAAAGCGTGATCGCCGGTATCTAGATTACGACGATATTCTAGATGTCGTCGCGCAGCAAATGCAAAATTCAGAAGAGATTCGGGACTGGGTTGCCGGCCATTATGAACACATTCTGGTTGACGAAATGCAAGACACGAATCCTTTGCAATGGGAGTTGTTGTCCCCGCTAAAAGAGAAGTCGATTCTGTTCTGTGTCGGGGATGATGCGCAGTCAATTTACGGCTTTCGAGGGGCTGATTTCAAAAACGTTCATAGCTTTAAAGAGCGAGTTCCTGATGCCAAGATTCTTAAACTAGAACAAAACTATAGATCTAAGCAAGAAATCCTCGATGTTTCGAACTGGTTGATCGCGAATAGTCCTTTGGAGTACGACAAAAAACTGGTCGCGGTCCGTGGCAAGGGAAACAAACCTGTGCTGGCCAATTTTAGTAATGAATTCGATGAGGCGACTTGGATCAGTGAGGATTTGATTTCCCGGCACGATAATGGAGCCCAGTGGAATGAACATATGATCTTGGTACGTTCTGGGTTCTCTGGCCGAACGATCGAAGAAAGTCTCCTACGCCAGGATATCCCCTATACATTTATTGGTGGACAGAAACTTCTTGAGTCGGCACACGTTCGAGATGTCATGTCTCTACTGCGACTTGTAGCGAACCCCAGTGATGAACTCGCCTGGATTCGTTACTTGATGTTGTGGCCTGGTATCGGTGAGCGTACAGCTACGAATCTTGTTCAAAAGATGGCTGGGGTAATGGAAATGGAGGCGTGTCTCCAACTCATGCAATCCGAATCCAAGTTCAGCAACACGACACGCGAATTAGTACAAATCGTACATGAATATCAAAACGACGTAGAGAGAGCGTTTCAAAAAGCGATCAAAGGTTTGACGCCGCTGCTAGAAGATAAGTTTAAGACGCAGGAATGGGATAAACGCAAGCGAGACTTTGTGTTGGTAGAAAGACTCGCCTCGACTCACACAACCATTCTCGGCTTTATCGAAGAATACATGTTGGATCCTGTGTACGTCAGCGAATTAGAAGAGTCGGATTCTAATGATCGGGTGACCATTATCACCGTTCATAGCGCCAAGGGAACAGAGGCTCCTGTCTGTTACGTCGTTGATGTATCGCCGGGAGCTTATCCGAGCACTCGATCTCTTGGGAGTACAGACGAAATCGAAGAGGAGCGACGCGTCTTGTACGTTGCTTTGACACGCGCCAAGGACGAAATGATCATCACGCGTCGAAGCGATTCATCCTGGGGAAGACGAAGCTTTGGATCCCGAGATTCATCGGAATGTTACTTTTTTAACAACTTGCCGGCGAAACTGGTGGATGAGTCGTTTCGCCGCAAAGACCGATTCTCCCATAGGCCACCACCCACGGGAGGCGATCCCCTCTTCATGGGGATTGATTTTAGCTAGCGCTAAGATGCTCTCCCCTTATTCCCTAATGGTTTGCGAAAGGAATGTGGCCCAGGGGCGACGCTTATCCGTCTCGGTTAGGGTCATTTTTTAACCCTCGCGGTCTGTTTTTGGCGATTCGCATACCGCAATTTCGATTGCATTGCTAAACTGAGGTGTTGCTTGGTTGGGTATCCGGTAACAAGAATTCGGGGTAGGGCGGATGATGACCATGATTGAGCTACGTTACTCTGGGGAGCAAAGGTCGCATTCGAATAAGAATCGATGCCTGTGGTATGTTGCGTTGATTGGTATTGTCGCTGTCACATCGGTGGGTATCCTACGAACGATGGCTCAAGAACCAGTTGATGAGTCCGCCGTAAACCAAAGCAAATCTGCTGCACATACAATACCACACTCGATTCAGACGCTCCTCAAAAGAGATTGCTTGGACTGCCATGGTGACGATTCCCCTGAGGGAGGTCTTTCCTTGACGCAGCTCATGCAGCAGGAGTTTGGCGAATCGCAGCGACAGGTATGGTGGAAGGTTCTGAATAATGTCCGTGCAGGGACCATGCCACCTCCCGAAAGTGGTGCTGAGATTACGGCTAATGAACGCACCGAATTAGCCAAGTGGATCAAATTCGAGGTGTTTCAAATCAATGCATCCGATCCTGATCCGGGCAAGGTCACGATTCGAAGATTGAATCGGACCGAATACGCCAATACGATTCGAGATCTAATGGGGATCGAGTTTAATGCAGATGTTGTCTTCCCTCCCGATGATACGGGTTTCGGATTTGATAACATCGGTGATGCCCTTAGTTTGTCTCCGATGTTGGTTGAAAAGTATCTTGCTGCGGCTACGGAAATTGTAGATCGGGCAGTCCCCAAAGTCCGGCGCCAGATTCCGACTATCAATCTATCTGGACGGGATTTCGAAAATAATTCAGGCTGGAATCTCAAAGCGGATCGCATTGGTAGGCATCAAGTAAATATTGAGAATGCTGGAGACTACACGGTCCGAATCAAGTTACGAACGCACGGTACCTTTGAATTCACTCCACAGCGAGGCGACTTGACCATCAAGATTGATGATCAAGTTAATCATACTGGTAACTATGGTTGGGACGAGTCGAAAATTCATTGGCTCGAATTCCCAAAGTCCTGGCAACCGGGAGAGCATTCGATCGAGTTTTCGCTCGCTTCCATTCCTCTCGCCGAAGGGGAAGAAATCAACAACTCGTTCGGGGCGTTCTTGAGCATCGACTCCGTTATGATTGAGGGACCAAACGATCGATCTGTATGGAAGGTTCCTCACAATTATCGAAGGTTCTTTCCCGAAGATGATCCACCACGCGATCCGGAAGCCCTTCGAAATTACACACGTCGAGTGCTGGAAGAGTTTACTACCAAAGCGTTCCGACGCCCACCCGATTCGGCTTCGCTGGACAAGTTGGTCTCGATTGCTGAAAAATTGATGCATCCCTCCGGTGATAACTTTGAACAAGCTGTTGCCCAATCGATGGTACCGGTATTAGCGTCTTCGAGATTCTTGTTCAAAACGGAAGGACTTGAAATCGCGAAGAGCGACTCTTCGCAATTCGCACGAGTGGACGATTATGCATTGGCCTCGCGTATGTCGTATTTTCTTTGGTCCTCGATGCCGGACGAGGAGCTCTATCGGTTGGCCGCTCGACATGAATTACGAGCCAATTTCGACGCACAGTTTGAGCGGATGATTGCGGACCCTAAGTCGAAGGCCTTGGTGTCTAATTTTGTTGGACAGTGGCTAAGAACTCGAGACGTTGAAAAGGCCTCCATAGATGCGTTGGCCGCTTTGGGACTCCAGAAAGAGTTCGAAGAATTGCGTTCTAAGTTCGCTGGTAGGCGACGTCCCCGATCGGATGCAGAACGTAACGCCGAAGATCCAGATACCAAGGTTCGACGCGAGCGATTCCAAGAGATAGTCGGCAAGAGAGATCTTCTCGATGCCAAATTAAAGACGTCGATGCGTCAAGAAACCGAGATGCTCTTTGCTCACATTATGAATGAGAATCGCAGCATTCGAGAGATTGTAGATCCCGGTTATTCTTTTCTGAATCAAAAGCTGGTTGAGTACTACGGTTTAAAAGATTTACCTGGTATGTCTGAGGTTCGTGGAGAGGAGATGCGAAAGGTGGAGTTGCCTGCTGACAGTTGGCGAGGGGGCATCCTGACGCATGGCTCGATGTTGTTGATAACATCCAATCCCACGAGAACATCCCCAGTGAAGCGTGGATTGTATGTTTTGGAAAATCTGCTCGGAACTCCTACTCCTCCGGCACCTCCCAATGTGCCTGAGCTAGAGGACTCAGCCAATCGGTTTGGCGATCGAGAACCAAGCTTACGAGAGCTATTGTCAGTGCATCGCGAGTCAGCTCTTTGCGCATCGTGCCATGCTCGCATGGATCCTCTCGGGCTGGCACTCGAAAACTACAATGCTTTAGCCATGTTCAGAACCACTGAGGCCGAGCAACCTATCGACGCAACGGGCAAGCTCGTGACTGGCGAAGAGTTTAGAGACGTACGAGAACTGCGAAAGGTGATTGCTAGTGATCGTCGTCTGGATTTATACCGTTGTGTAACTCAAAAAATGCTGGTATATGCGCTTGGACGGGGGCTAGATTATTCGGATGAATACTTGGTCGATGACATTGTTGCCAAACTAGAACAAAATGACGGAAAGATTCACGTATTGATAAAATCCATCGTCGAGTCCAATGCCTTTCAACGTCAACGAATCGTAAATTCTGAATCCTTAACCTCTCGATAAGGGATGTCGCTATGACTTTTTCTCAGAACAACTCGTATCTCATCCGAAAAGACCTGATGAGTCGTCGCCGAATGCTACGAGGCTTAGGAGTCGCGATAGTGTTACCCGCATTAGAGTCGGTGCAGTCTCATGTTTTAGCGTCTGGAGTTGGGAGTGCTGCCGCGACCACAACTACTGGCGCGCCGCTTAGAATGGCATTTATGTCTATTCCGAACGGTGTACAGCAAAAGCACTGGTTCCCGGGTGAACAAAATGGCTTCGAGCTAAACACCACGATGAAGCCGTTGGAGGTTGTAAAATCGGAGATTCAGGTCATTTCGGGACTCAAACATGAGAATGCGACTCCCGGGGCTGACGGAGCGGGGGATCATGCACGAGCTAGCGCGACATTTCTCACAGGAGCAAGAGCTAGAAAAACAGCGGGTAAAGATATTTTCGTAGGGACGTCGATCGATCAGCGAGCCGCGCAGGCCCTTGGGCAGATAACCCGATTCTCGTCACTTGAGCTTAGTTGTGAGCCCGTTCGCAACTCAGGAGGTTGCGATTCAGGTTATGCCTGTGCCTATCAATACAACTTGGCCTGGAGTTCGCCGACCACTCCCGTGACCCCAGAGTCAAATCCAAAATCGGTATTCGAACGATTATGGGGGGCTGGGTCCAAAGATGAGCGAACTAAGAACTATGCGTTACGAAATGAGACGCAGAAATCGATTCTCGATTTTGTTATTGAGGATGCCTCCCGAATTCAATCTGAGTTGAGTGCTTCGGATCGTAGAAAGCTCGATGAATACTTGGGTGGTGTTCGCGACATCGAAAAGCGAATTCAAGCGGCGGACCAATTTGGCCACGTTCCGAATCCCGATTTGGATACTCCACCAGGCATTCCGGCTGCCTTTAGTGATCACATCGATCTAATGTTCGACATTCTTGCCTTGGCGTTTCAAACCGATACGACACGGATCGCTACGCTTCTTTTGGCATACGACGGAAGTAACCGAGTGTTTCCGGAGCTCGGCATTGCCGAGGGGCATCATCATTTAACGCACAATCAATTTAGAGAAGAGTTGGCGATCAAAGTTGCGGCGATTGATAAGTTCTATGTTGAGCGATGGGGACGCTTTTTGAACCGACTCAACGAAATGAAAGATGTTGATGGAAACTCGATACTACACAATTCCATGATAATATTTGGTGGAGCTATTGCAGACGGAAATCGGCATAGTCACGATAACCTGCCCGTCATTCTCGCTGGTCGTGGTGGGGGAGCCTGGAGCACGGGACGCTATCTCAAGGCCGCCGAACAGCCCATGTCCAACTTGTTCGTATCGATGTTGAATCATTACGGGATCGACGACAAATCGTTCGGCGATTCAACAGGCCCATTGGTTGAATTGACTTAAGTGTCAGATGTTGCGAATAAAGTGAGCTGCATACGAGCGAACTTGTTTGCCATTAAGTACGTGCACCGTTCGCAGTTCCGCGATCTTTTCGTCGCTGAATTGACTCATAGGAACATGCACCAATGATTTGCCAAACTGTTTAGCGATTTGTCGCCATCGGACAGTAGGTGGTAACGGCGACATCAGTGCGACTTGGCGTGCTCGCGAATGTTTGCACGCAGCTGCGATGATTCGATCTTCTAGGGTATCGGCAAACCTTAGTTCTCGATCAGTCCAGATATCCTGTATCGAGCGGGGCGGGAATAGAAATAGGGCTGCACCGTAATTTGCGACTCCGATACCTGGGCCGATAATCTCCTTGTGAAAATTGGTGGCATAAAAGGCGAGGGTCGATTCCCATTCGTATTCGGCATACCACGTAGCTCGCCATTCGTAGACATCGGGTGATGGAGTTGGATCGAACATTAGGATGCAGGCATCCAGTTTTCCAATCGATGGAGGTTGAATTTTGACATAGAGCTCTCCCTCATGCCAATGCCGTAGCGTCTCTCTAATATCCAAGCCATCCATGATACTGGTCGTAAACTTTTCTGACCGAGCCAGATCCGCCCCCAGAATTGCTTGAGCCCGATCGACTACTCGTGTTCGAAAGTTTTCAATCTTGGCATCTTCCGGTAACCATGAACATTGTTGATAGGGATTCCACGCTTTCTGCCACTCCTTGAGCTCATCCTTAGGGGGGCGACGAGTCAGATCTAACGATCTCCATTCGAACACACCCTCACCCAGGCGAGAAATCGCGGGTACGATCTCACCGTCAGGCAGCTCCAACTTGCCGATCCCCATCTTGATATTTGACCAGTTCAGTGGTTCCTGGAATGCATAATCTTTGATAGTTTCAGCAACGTGAACCGCGTAAGAATCTCCGAAGGTTTGTTTCGCAGCCAACACAATCGTATACATATCAGGCGTTAATCGATTGTTAATCAGACTTAGATTGCGAATGTACTTTAAGCATTGCGATAGTAGGAAGGGCGAAATGCGTCGAGCCCGTTTGCCAAAGTCGGATAGGTAAGACGCTCTAGCGGAGAGCAATAGTTTTTTAATGCCATCGATATAGGAGTCAAACGGTGAGTCTATAAGCTGACTTCTGGATTGTTCGTAGACTGCTGTAACGTAGGGTAATTCGCTGAGCATAAAAACGAGCGTATTCTCTGCGATCGAATGATTCACTGCAGGTTCGTCGTGTTCGTAGGGGGCGAGATCTCGGACGGGGCTAGCAAGCTCTCGATGATAGGCTTCCCGTATCCATGGCCAATGCTGAATATCACAAAGCATGACTATGTCTTCGTGCTTCGATCGCAGAGATAGAAGACGTTTGGCCATCCATCGAATACGTTCGTTAACTTGATCAGATTTTGGCCTCGTGATGGAGGGAAGCATGGCGGTGCTGAACGCTTCCAATGACACTTTGCTCAATGCATAGCAGTCGGGAGCGAAGCCCTCTTCATCCCCTTCGAAAAGGTCAGTTTCTAGGTCGATGAAGCGAACAGGAATTCTTTCTCCGATCGCAAATCGAATGGCCGCAATAACACTTTGGCAGGGATCTATGGGAACGAAGCTATGGGTATTGAGTCCCAGTGCTTCCGTCATTATTTCTGCTTCGCTCCACTCTTCCGAGTCATCGGAATGGTCATCGATGTTGTAGATGCTAGGTTCATCATCATCGAGGGGCGGCTCTTTGAAGCTGGGTTCGCTGAACGGAGATTCGCTTTGCTCTTCGTCGCGAAATGGTACGTCACTGCTGGGATCGTCTTTTGGAATGCCGTCCCACTGGCTCGCGTTCCATTTCGCAGCGGCCGAAGGGGCCTGGATTACTACGGAAATCGTTGGTAATTGTTCGACACCCGCCAAAACGCTCTCTCGAAATGACGGAGGAAGAGGTACGGCGATACAATCAATTTTTCGTTCGAGCAGCCAGCGTTCCACTGCCCGGGCATGATTACCGCTTCGATGTACCACTGGCAGCAATGTAATCTTGTCATCCAGTCGAAAGCAGTCTGCCATGTGAATCTCTTTCCTCTGTTTTCTGCTACAATCCGTCGGAGTGGTAAATCACCACCCATTCTATGATATGTTAACAACCCGAGAGATGTATACACCCTACCCTGCTCATGCAAGAAACAGTTCAAATTGGCGGCGTTACGCTATCCCTTAGCAATCCAGTCGACAACATGTCCGATTGGATTGGTCAATCCGAAGTGCTAAAACAGCTGGCCGCATGTTGGCTCGTGATCGAAAAAGGGGATTTGCCTCTGTCCCCTAGATTGGTTGGCCCCCCGGGTATCGGAAAAACCGCATTGGGTATGGCTGCTGCCAAGGCTCGAAAGCAAGACCTGTACATTTACCAATGCACTTCGGACACGCGTCCAGAGGATTTGCTTATCACACCGATTCTGTCGAGCAACGGAAAAATCGCATACCATGCTTCTCCGTTGGTTACTGCGATGATTAAGGGAGCGGTCTGCATTCTCGATGAAGGTAATCGGATGAACGAAAAATCGTGGGCTTCCTTGGCCCCTCTCCTCGATCATCGTCGATACGTCGAGTCTATCGTCGCGGGAATTTCTGTGCATGCTCACGAGAACTTTCGTTGTGCAGTGACCATGAATCAAGACGATTCGACCTACGAAATTCCCGACTACATCATGAGTCGACTGCAACCATCACTGCAAATCGGTTTCCCAAGCCGAGAAGATGAGATGGCGATTTTGAAGTATCACTTGCCCTTCGCCAGCCACGACATGTTGACGCTCACCGTCGACTTTTTGCAGCAATCTCACGAACTAAAGCTCGACTACTCTGCTCGCGACGGCATTCAAATCTTGCGATACGCCCTCAAAATGTTGGCACAGGACCCAGACCATCCGTTATCGAGAGATGTCCTCTGGCAAAAAGCACTTGTGGCATGCTTAGGAGATGATGCTCTCGACTTAGAAGCAACCCAACGGCGGCAGAAAAGATCACTCGGGGCATCCATGTTGCCTCAAGGCTTGGGGGATTTCTTTATCGATCCTGACGATCCTATGCACCCCGATTTCGAGGATGATGAATACGATGGTGAGGAACCACCATACTGACCTCCCCAGCGCTCTACTAGTCAACCCTTTCCGAAGAAACGGTCGGCTCGTGTTCAGCAAGAGCCTCACTAGGGCGGATGATCACGGGTTGGTCAACACGAACAATCTGCCCATCGAACTTTTCGAGAATGTGCTTTACCAGCGAATGGTGCATTACCCCTCGAATCAAGTGAGCTTGATTGGCATTGACACGAACCGGTTCGACAGCGGCTGGAGTTTCCTGGGCGGACGACTGCGAACCAGGGCGGGGGGGCTCCTGAGTGAGAACGTATTCAATCTGCACGTCTTGCCCAGAAATCTCTTTAATCGCAGCGGCTAGCTTCCTTACGTTGTCCGCCGATAACAGATAGTTGATAGAGAACTGACCATCTCTGCAAACATAGGCTTTCCACTGACCAGCAGACCCCGGAACAACTCGCAGTACCATAGCAACACACTGAACGATCAGCCCTCCCAGCTTCTCTGAGGCTTTCGTCATTATGCCAAGCTCATCAAGCGAATTCTTGGAATGGGAACCTACTGCTCCTGAGGAGGACAGTTCCGTCGCTGGATCATTAGCCGATTTTGGCTCTGTTGCCTCACTCGAGGATGAAGCAGCCGTAGTTTGAACAACGGATTGAGCTGGTGGATTACTTTTTGCAAGTGAATTGCTTGGAACGGGCTGCGTGGCCGGAATCTTTGATGCCTCGCTTGCCGCATCGCTCTGTCTTACTGGCGAGGCGGACATGACTGGCGGTTTAGTTTGATTTACTCCTGCTAAAGGGGTGGCAGGGGCCGAGGAGCTCGTCTCTGTTGGTGTGGATGGGGTTGGGTTGGTCGGTGCTAGTTCATCTTTTTTTTTTGAGTCGTCCGACGACGGTGGATTACCGAGTTGTTGAGGAGGTGTTGTCGATGGTGCAGTGCTAGAACTACGCGCTACAACTCGCACGGGTGGGGCGGTCTGTCCGGAGGCGAACGCCTTTGCCAAGTCCGCAATGGCTTGCAAATTTTGTAATTGACAAATCTGAACCAAGGCAATTTCCATAAGCACACGCGTTTGTACACTGTGCCGCATTTTGACGATAGATTCATCGAGTATCTGCAGTGCTGATAGGAGTGTCATGGTTCCCCATTGCTCCCCCCACGATTTGAGTTGGGCTGCATTCTCTGGATTGGCTGTACGAATTAAATCGCTCGATGCACCAACACTCAGTGCCATTAGGTCTCTTAAGTATCCGAGTAACTGTTCTGCGAGTTGCCCCAGATCGACACCTTCGGCAGCGGCATCATTAAGATCACGAAGCGCTCCAGCCGCGTCTCGTGCAATCATCTTTTGGGCGAATGCAGCCAGTCGTGTTTCATCGGCTGTGCCGAGCATCGAGTGCACATCCTCGACGCGAATGCGATCACCGCAGAAACTTAAGAGTTGCTCCAAAAGAGACTGACTGTCTCGCATGGACCCAGCCGCCCGCCGTGCTACTAGCTGCAGTGCTGCCTCGTCAGCCTGCTTCCCCTCGTTCTCGCAAATGAATTTGAGGCGACCTAGAATTTCGGAGGTGTGTACGGGCGGAAAGTCAAATCTTTGGCACCGAGACAGAACCGTGATTGGCATCTTTTCGGGGTCGGTGGTGCAAAAGATGAACTTAACGTGCGCAGGAGGCTCCTCGAGCGTTTTGAGCAACGCGTTGAACGCCGGAGGAGTGAGCATGTGAACTTCGTCGATGATGTAGATCTTGTAAGGGGATCTACTGGGGCGCACAGCTGCATTGGCTCGCAATTGTCGAATCTCATCGATACCGCGATTGCTCGCACCGTCGATCTCGATAACATCCATATCCTCGCCGGTATCGATCGCCTGCGCAATATCGGAATTCGGATCGAAATCGCCAGATGAATTGGCCGATGCGTTGAGTGCTTTGGCGAAGATTCTCGCGGTACTGGTCTTGCCTACCCCACGAGCTCCCGTGAACAAATAGGCGTGCCCTACGCGATTGGTATGTATGGCATTTAAGAGCGCTTGTGCGACTGTCCCCTGCCCCACCAATTCGGCAAACGTTTTCGGCCGGTATCGCCGTGCGACAACGGTGTATTTTCCGTTTGTGGGGACCGCGTCCATAAAGTCAGAATTCTCCGCCCGAATTGTGTTAATCGCTCGCTGTGAGACAAGGCGAAACGTACGCGTGGAGCCCTGTCGAACGACCCGACAGTATACCCGGACAAAGGAAAATTCCTACGCGAAACAAGTGCTAGACGGATTGGAAAAATTTAGTTCAACACCAAAAGTCGAGCATCAGACTCGGCGAAACATAGAACCCCGAAGGCTCTATCTAGTTTCTATGAAAACATAGGGGGAAATCGCAGAAAGCTTTGCGTTTTTGATACCGCGAATCCTTTGAAGATCTTCCACCGTACGGAAGCTCCCCATGACCTCTCTAAGTGCGATAATATCGGCAGCCATTTTTTCGCCGACCCCTGGGATCAAATCCAACTCTTCCAGAGTCGCTGTATTGAGATCAAACGAGAATGGAGGGATTTCAACGGTCTCACGTGTCTCTGTCCGTTGCCATGACCAAGCTCGAACGGCAACAAATCCCGTAAGACAGAAAGCCAAAACAGCAAAGGTTCGAGATCGGTTTTCGACTAAGCCTGATTTTGCATCCATGAACGCTTGATTAGTTTATCGAACCCCGGAACAGGGTGTGTCCGGCGACTACCACCCTGTGATATGAACCAAAGAAATCGTAGCTCAAATGACTACTTCGCTAATGCCGATTCGATCAAGCTAATAAACGCGGCATCCTCTGGCTTGACTCCTGAACCAAAACGGCCGATCACTTCTCCATCACGCCCTAAAACGAACTTCTCAAAGTTCCATTTTACAGGACCGGCACCCAATGGCTTTGTGGCCACCGACGAGAGGTGCTTGTAAAGATCACAGGCGGTATCACTCTTCACATCTACTTTTGCCAACATGTCGAAGCTAACTTTGTAAGTGGATTGACAAAATTCCAAGATCTTCTTGTTGGAGCCAGGCTCTTGTCCACCGAACTGGTTGCAAGGCACACCAACAATCACCAATCCTTTTTCCTTGTACTTGTCGTAGACTTTTTGCAGTCCTTCGTATTGATTGGTGTAACCACACTGGCTGGCTACGTTCACGAAAACTACGACCTTGCCCGCGTACTTAGAGAGGTCAACCGCCTCATCGTTGATGTCTTTCATTTTGAAAGAAAGAGCTTTGGGGGCTTCCGCTTTCTTCTCGTCCGCGTAGGAATTCATCGTATTGCTTTCGTAGTTCAAGTAACCAGAAACCATGGCCATGGCAACGACGCCGGCCAGTAATGATCTGTACTTAGTCATGTAAAACCCCTTGAGTGAAATAAGGACTGGGAGGAAAGTCGTGTTGACTACCGTGGAGTAACTGTTTACCCCGGAAACCGTGACCAATTCGATGACCTGGACCATTCAACGAATCAACCATGTCACCGATTCCTGAAGTGTACCAGTACGTCAACTGGCAAACCTCGGTTTAGCGTTTCAACGCCCCATTATATTGCGTTTCTTCTCGATAAAAACTAGGTGATGGTCTAGGTGTCGTATGTAAGATTCCACCAAATACGACAAGGACACCTTGCCGGACTCTGTGTGAATTCCGCATCGTTCAAAGGCCGAATCGGGCAATGCTCTGAGGATAGTGGCCGTCATTTGTCGGTTTTTCACAAAGAGATCTATGGCCTGAAATGCTGGGATCGCATCCATTCCCGGCAGTTGACTGAACGCAGTTTCATCATATCCCACCAACAGAGGCAGGGGCATGCAGGCAACGCGTTTCATTCGATCGCTAGCAATGAGATCGCTATCCATCATATGAATGGCGATCTGATGCAATGTCCATGATCCATCGGGCGGCTGCCAAACCAAATCGTTTTGCGTGAGCCCCCAGTAGGCCTGGACTAATTTTTGGCCTCCGCCCGCATACTGTTCAATGAGCTGTCGGTTCATAGTTTAAAAGCATTCCTAAGTAATTCGAGGCTCTTCGGAATCGCGGTTTTATAGTTTTCCTTGCCTTCGAACTCGAGGGATATCCAGCCGCGATAGTTGGCGTCACGAAGTATCTTGGCAATCTTTTGATAATCGAGTTCGAGCGTATACCACTCGCCTCCACCATAATACGTCTTCGCTTGAAGCAATACGGTCTTGTCTGCCAGCTTTTGCAGCTTGGTATAGGGATCTTCAAGGAAGTTCCCCGTGTCCAAGGTGACTTGCAAGTAGGGGGAGTTGATGGCATCGACAATTCGAAGCACACCCTCTGGAGTGAGTCCCAATCCCCAATGGTTTTCGAGGCCCAGTGTCACACCGCACTTCTCTGCTGTGGGCAAGCATCTCTCGAGGGCATCGATTACCCATGGGTAGCCATCCTCCTCGGTGTAACCCGGCAATGGTGGCTCAATTCCTCGATTTGCCATCAGAGTGTCGAAATCCTTGCTCGTACCCCAGCGGCCTGTGTTAACACGCATCGTGGGGATACCGAGTTTGTAACAGAGCTCCATCTGTCCGCAGGTGAGCTCTATGTTCATCCGTCGCACTTCAGGGTCTGGAGACACGAAGCCCTGGTGGGTCGACATGCCATACAGTGGTAAACCGTGTACCAGCGAGCGTCGCTTAATCGCCTGCAAAGCGGAATTGCTAAGCAACTCCGTTTGCGAGATTTGATAGAGTAGAATCTCCACTCCATCAAAGCCCGCATCTGCAGCGAAATCAATGCACTTGGTTACATCTTTGAATTCGTCGTTTTTGAACCGCCATAACGAATAGGTTGATATACCGATGGGGTTGGTGGTTCGGCCACCCGGTGGAATGCTCGCGGCTGACGAGCCGGCATTCCATGCTGCACTCGTAGCTGCAGCGGCCGCAGCAGCCAATAGGTTCGTTTGGAATTTTCTTCTATGCATTGTTATTGGCTTTCTTTACCGAATAGTTGTTTCTTGAGGAATGAATAAGCAATGGCTTGCATGAAAGCCGATTGCTTATTGTTCGCGGCGCCGCCATGCCCCCCTTCGATATTTTCATAGTAAAGTACCGAATGCCCCTGAGCCTCCATCTTGGCCATCATTTTGCGAGCGTGTCCTGGATGAACGCGATCGTCTCTGGTGGAGGTGGTAAATAGAACGTTCGGATACTTTCTGTTCTCCACAACGTTGTGATAGGGAGAGAAAGTTTTGATAAACGACCACTCGGCAGGAATGTCTGGATTGCCATACTCCGCCATCCAACTAGCTCCAGCGAGCAGTTTGTTGTAGCGTTTCATGTCGAGCAACGGGACTTGGCATACCACCGCTTGAAAGAGGTCGGGATACAGAGTTGCCATGTTGCCCACGAGCAAACCACCGTTCGAACCACCTTGGATCCCGAGCTTGGTAGGGCTGGTCACTTTTCGAGCGAACAGATCCTTAGCGACTGCTGCGAAATCTTCGTACGCGCGATGTCGTTTGTCTTTCAAGGCCGCTTGGTGCCAGGATGGGCCATACTCACCACCGCCTCGAATATTGGCGACGACATACACGCCTCCTTGTGTTGTCCAAGCTCGACCCACGGTCGCGTTGTAGGATGGCTGCAACGAGATTTCGAAACCGCCATACCCATAGAGCAACGTAGGATTATTACCATCGAGCGATAGAGATTCCTTGGCGACCATAAAGTACGGAACCCGTGTTCCATCTTGGCTGGTTGCAAAGTGCTGCGAGATCTTTAGCCCTTTGGAATCGAAAAACGCGGGCAGCTCTTTGAGTTTTTGAGGTGCTTGACCGATCGTTCCCATAGAGAGCGTCGTCGGAGTCAAGTAATCTGTTACGGTCATGAAGTAATCATTTGATTCATCGGGATCGACGGGGCTGACACTAACCGTACCGAATGCAGGAGCCCCGACCATTGGCTCTGACTTCCAGCCTTGTGGTGTTGCTCGCAGGACCGTGACTTTGTTCTTAACATCCTCCAGAACATTGAGGATCGCGTAATCTTTCGTGAATCCAAAACTGGCCAGCGCTGTTGTAGTTGTAGGTTCAAAGACCACCTCGATGGTCTCTTTGCCTACGAGAAAATCATCTAACTTCGTAAAAAGAAGAGAGCCTGCTTTGTAGAGTTTATCGCCACGATTCCAATCTTCACGAAGCTCGATGGCGAGCGTTCCGCGTGAGACCGATTTGCTCGCGGTGTTGGGAGCGTCAATTTTTACTAGCTTAGAGTTTTCATCGAGCACAAACAGTTCGTCGTTGTAGAACTT
>JBKCTT010000174.1:0-10399 GCA_046318795.1 Pirellula sp. | reverse complement strand
TACTGTCTCAAGGATCTATATCTTCCAAAAACTCCACGGTCGCGTAGCCGTTTGCTGCGAGATGTTGGGGCAACATGGTAATGGATTCCCGAACCATCATACGGGAGCTGGCGACAATCGTGCTCCCGTTTCGCATCGCGTCGACGCCGGTCATCAATTGGCCTCGAGTGGGAGAGCATATCGGAGCAACATGAAAATCTGTAAGCCGCACGCTGGTTCGATACAACGCATCCAAATGGGGAGTATTTATGTGTGGGCTTCCGTGACAACTCAAATCACCAAACCCCATATCATCGATCATGACCAATATCACGTTTGGACGTTTCGCGACGGAAGCCATGGCTGGAGGAAGAGAAATATGCCAAGTCAGCAAGACGACCAAGCTGGCTACGATCCAGAGAGAAAATCGAATCATGGTTCTGCACACGCTTACTACTCATCTCACGAAGGAAGATTTCCAATCCTAACAATCGGTGTGTCGGGGAACTGCTTCCATTTGATTTCTGCAACTTGTCACCCCCAAACGACGGCATACACGATCAGTGCGCTAATAACGATGACGAAGAGCAGAGTAGAAATCCAGTACCCTTTGCGTTGAAATTGCTCAGCCGCCTCGATCGATTTATCTTCAAGTCGTCGAGCCGTGACCAAAACGATACCTAGCCCAGCCAAGACGTAGCCGTAGGCAGCTAAATGAATTTTGTCCATTAGTACTAGATAGTCGACGCTGGGCATCGTTTCATTTGCCGCCAATTGAATAGCGACAACGGTCAGCAGCGATGTAATTCCAACGCCCAACCTGGCGTCGATATAAGTAACTTTAAGACGCAACATGAGCGATGCGCCGAAAACGACACACAACACAGGCAATAGCATCTTAAGCGTTGAAGTTACAACAGGCCGTTGAACGGGTATTTCAACTCGTACTCGCGAGTACTTGTGTGGCTCGGTTCGGCGCGTATCACCAAAACGGGTGGGGTAAGCGAAGGATTCAACAGCCAAATTAGGGACACCGACTCGGAAACCCGGAAGAACCAACCGCGGATTAATCGCAATGGGATCTTCATCCGCTACATACACCAGCCGATCAACCTCGTTAACAGAGTCTTCAAGCTCCACGACCAGCTTCTGTCGGTCGTAAGGGAAGTTGTAGAAGAGGAACTTGCGGCTAAATCGCCCCTGCACACGCAGCACCTGATACAACTCTCCTGAAGGCAATAGAAGAGGTTGCTCATATTGGAGGTTGTTGACGTGCCCCCAAAGTTCATTCGGATTCACGACCTCGAACGTTTCCGTAGGGTCAAAGGACGGGTCGCGCCAACGGAACCATACGTAGATATCCATAGAGTAGCTATGCTCGCGCAAATTGAGCGACTGGACATCGTTGACGTAGACCCCCACAATCACTCTGTTAGGTGATGTGTCTCGTGCTTGAACAGACTCTTGTGCTTGAACAGACTGTAGAAATACGAATAGCAGTGCTAACGCTAAAACTTGTCGCAAGTGTCGCATTGGATTTTATCTATTCCAGTTTTGGATACGGTTCAAGTAATCACTGGTAGTCTACACTCTCGATCCGGCAACGGTCGAATCCACATAAAAATAGGCCCACCATTTCTCTATCGGTTTTAGCTCAGACTGATTTAACGATGGATCTACGACCTTCATTTGCCCTAGAGGACGCCGTATTCTCTGTAATGCCAATGCTGACATCCAGTCTCTGGCGTTGATGGTTTGGGTGTGAATAGATGTAGCCATTGCTTCGCCGGTGGGAACCGCAAAAAGAACCGACTTGCTTTCTGCGTTTTACTGATCGGAAAAAGCAGTGCAAAAAGGCAGAGCAAAGCGTTGAGAGGATTTTGGCACACTGCGGATGCCTATGTTTGGCTTTCGAACAACGAGAACTTCATCAAATTATCCTAAGGTTTTCACACAATCGCGAGTGCAAAGATAGGACTCGCCGAGACAATATGGTGATTGGTCTACCGTAAAGTCAGCGGTACGCAAGCAGCAAAGATCCATCGAAATCTAAGGAGTGAAAATGTCACGTCAAGCATGGTACGAAGCAGAACAGTTTGTTCGTAATCGACGTCAATTTCTTATTGCAGGTGGCTCCCTCTCCGTGCTTCCCCTGGCAGCCAAAATTTCGTTCGGACTGACCGCTCGTAACATGGCGTGGTCCAAAGATCCATTTCAACTGGGAGTGGCATCGGGCGATCCGACCAGTGATAGCGTAATTCTGTGGACTAGGTTGGCGCCCGACCCTGTCACGGGCGGTGGAGTGCCAAACAATCCGATCGAAGTTACATGGGAGATCAGTGAAGACGAAAAGATGACATCTATCGTGCAACAAGGCAAGGTTGTCGCGACGCCCGAATTAGCCCATTCCGTGCATGTGGAGGTGAATCGTCTGGAACCCGACCGGTGGTACTGGTACCGATTTCAAAGCGGGGATGCTGTAAGCCCGATCGGTCGAACCCGAACGATGCCAGCTCGTGACGCCATACCGGATCGATTGCGACTCGCGTTTGCTTCCTGTCAGCACTACGAAGCGGGACTCTATACTGCGTACCAACACATGGTCGCTGAATCTCAAGACCTGATCCTACATCTAGGTGACTACATTTACGAAGGGCCTCAGGGCAAAAACAAGCTTCGATACCACAACAGCCAAGAGATCATCAGCATTGATGATTATCGTAATCGATATGGTCTGTACAAATCGGATCTGGATTTGAAAAAAGCGCACGCCCATTGCCCTTGGCTCGTCGTTTGGGACGATCATGAGGTCGACAACAACTATGCAAATCTCACTTCCGAAGAATTGTTTGTTGATCCTCGCGATTTCATGATTCGACGAGCCGCCGCTTATCAAGCCTACTACGAGCATATGCCGCTTCGTTCGTCAGCTATTCCAGTCGGTCCCGACATGCGGTTGTATCGCAACATTGTTTTTGGACAACTTGCGAATATCTCCATGTTGGATACGCGACAGTATCGTTCCGACCAACCCAACGGCGATGGCCAGAAACCACTTCAAGGAGCCGTGCTCCATCCCAAAGCCACCATGTTGGGTAACCGGCAAGAAAGTTGGCTCGACGCACAACTGTCTAGCGGAGCGACCCGATGGCAGGTACTCGGTCAGCAGGTCATGGTTGCTCGCGTTGATCGAGAGCCTGGCGAGGAGAAGAAGGGCAGTATGGATCAGTGGTCCGGATACGACGCTCCTCGCAAACGACTCCTCCAAAAAATCAAAGACACCAAGGCCAATACAGTGATTTTGACCGGGGATATTCACAGCAATTGGGCCAATGAATTGAAGATCGATTTCGACGATGTTGAGTCACCGAATGTCGCGACCGAATTTGTCGGCACGTCGATCTCTTCGGGGGGTAATGGTATCGATCGTCCGAAATACTTGGACGACTTGATCCGAGAGAACCCGTTCGTCAAGTTCCATAACGCCGAGCGTGGCTACGTACAATGTGAGGTCACGCCCGACGTTTGGCGTACACATTACCGCACTATCGAATACGTCGACCGCCCTGGTGCAACACTCCAAACACGGGCTTCGTTCATCGTGGAAGCCAACCAGCCTACCCTTCATCGGGCGTAATAGAAACCTCCGGGACAAGGTCGAATCGGCTGAGGCGAATCAACAAGGCAATAGAAGCGGATCAAGCTCTCATTGCTTTGTTCCTACGAGTTCCAGATGCTGCATGACCGCCCCCAAGGTCATCAGTAGGTCCGGCTAGATTAGGTCGCAGGAGAATGGTAACGTCTCCCTCTTCGAATAAATCTCGGGATCGAACATCCGTATCCTTCGCATGATTTCTTCCTCGGAATCTGTGATGGCAACCAACTCTCCGTACTCCTTGCCTTTCGATACAGCTTGCAACAGTGGCCACACTGGGATCTTCTTCGTCCAATGCTCTTCTCCAAAAAGAATCATGGGGGTAAAGACCTCTTGAACCGCATAATGATTCTGGGCTGCGTCCTGGAAAATCTCTTGCGTTGTACCTGCGCTTCCTGGAGCAAAAATGACTCCGTGATTCGCTATCGCCAAAAGCCCATCCTCTCGAATACTGTTGGCGAAATACTTCGCAATATGTGATGCAAAAACGGCGGGGGGCTCATGGCCATAAAGCCAAGTAGGTATCCCTACACTTTTACAAAGCTCTTCTTGACCGCTTGGGATCGGAAACCTCTCCATCACTCGCCATGCGCGATGAAGCCAATCCGGATCGGCATACTCCTTACCCGGATTGCCATCGCTTGGTCGCTGCTTGAGTATATTGATTGCCGTAGCTAACTCGTCCATGGTCCTGGTTGCGAAATAGGCGCCTAAATGAGTAGCCTCCATCGCGCCTGGCCCGCCCCCGCTGACCATCAAGAACCCAGCCTTGGTCAAAAGCCACGATAGCCTAGCAACCTTGGTATAGAATGGATCTTGGCGCTCCATTCCATGCCCCCCCATGACTGCAACAACCTTGCGACCTTGGAGCACTACCTCCAAAGCTTCCGTAATGGAATGGTCGTGAAGTTGCCGGGCTAGACTTGTGCTTATCAGCGATGGCGATTTCCCTTGGCAACAATACTCTTTGTACACAGCATAATCATAAGTTGCTTCGTACCCCTTTGGATCATTGATATCGAAGCCACAAAATAGATCTTTGACTGAATAAAGTGCATTCAAATGGACTTTAAACTTAAAGCCCTTTAAATCAGGTATGACCACACCACCGGTCTGCACGATCTGCCCTGCGATCGAAGCTTGCATTTTGCAGCCCAAAAAAATGGAGTCAGGAAACGATTTGTTTCGGATTAACTCTTCATGCTTACTCAGATCAAGCGCTTGGATGGCTGCTGGTTCAAGCTCAGGAGCACCGTTCACCCAAGCCTCAAATTGAACAAGATTCTTGACTTCTTTCATACTTCATCCGAGTGAATCGACTTTTGCTTAGCAAGCCAGCACAAGCCTGAGGGCTAACCTACAATAGTCCTCCATTTTATCAGAATTAGGGATTACCGAATCAAGCGTCCACCGCACGTGATCTAGAAAGTTGAGTAATTGCGAGGCGTTTCGACATTGCCGAGAAATAGTTTTTTGTTACGTCTCGAGGGCCTCACGTCACCTAAGACGCGACAGGCTAGACGATGGCCGTTTCGTAGGTTCCAAATAAACGGTTTACATTATTGGTGAATGGAATCCGTTTCTTTTCGGATCAAATCTATACTATACTTGAGTACACTACTGCGTTCTTAAATGCTCTAACGGCCCTCACGACTTCCTTCCCCTACGTTGCTCTCCGCGAGCGACCCATCGAACGCTTACCGTAATTCTACCCTAGCTATGCAAATCTATAGAATAATCATCGGCTTAAGCTTCGCAGTGTTGACCGGAATCGCAAACGCAGACGATTCGGTCAGCTATTCCCGCGACGTGCGACCAATCCTCTCCCAGTATTGTTTCAAATGCCACGGGCCAGACGAGTTAGCCAGGCATGGTGGATTGCGACTCGACCATCCTGAGTCAGCGTATGGCCCGGGCGACTCGGAGGCGATTGCGATCGTGCCAGGCTCGGTTGATAAAAGCGAATTGGCTCGCCGTATCGCATCACACGACGCGGACGAGGTCATGCCGCCACCCACATCGAAAATGACTTTGACGGAGGCGCAAAAAGATATTCTAAAAAAATGGATCTCCAGCGGTGCAAAGTACGAGATGCATTGGGCCTTTGTGTCGCCCCAGAAAATCGAACCGCCCATCGTTCCCAACGCACTCTGGAATCAAAATGCAATTGACCGTTTCGCCTTCAGCAAACTGACCGATCTAGGCCTGATACCACAACAGCCGGGCACGCCCTACGAACAAATACGCCGCGTTTACTTGGACCTCGTCGGGCTACCCCCAAGCGTGCAGGTCGCGGATCAATTTGCGGCCAACCCGACCGAGGCTGCTTACGAGAAAATCGTAGACGATCTGCTGCAATCTCCTGACTACGGCGAACGTTGGGCTCGCAAGTGGTTGGATCTGGCTCGCTATGCAGATACCAACGGTTACGAAAAAGACAAAGTGAGAACGATATGGCCCTACCGCGATTGGGTGATCAACGCACTTCAAAATGATATGCCATTCGATCAATTCACGATCGAACAACTGGCAGGTGACATGCTCCCTAACGCCACCCTGGACCAAAAAATCGCAACCGGTTTTCATAGAAACACTATGTTGAATGAAGAGGGGGGAATCGATCCTCTAGAGTTTCGTTTTCATGCTATGGTCGACCGCACCGCGACCACAGGAACGGTATGGCTGGGATTAACCATAGGGTGCGCTCAGTGTCACACTCATAAATACGATCCGATTTCTCATCACGAGTACTATGGGATGTTCGCTCTGCTCAACAATGCCGATGAACCCGAGCTTCCCATCCCCGATAAAAACGCACACTTAGTAAAAGCTGATATCCAGCGCAAGATCGAGGAACTTACCTCCAAACTCGCAGATCGATTCCCAGTGCCCATGGAAACCATTTGGTTGGTCCCTGAAGTAATGAATCCTCAGTCGGCTCAAGGGACAACGATCGCACTTGAGGCGGACAATATCCTCCGCGCTCAAGCCCCTGCTAAGACAACAGACTCGTTTACGGTAACGCTCAAGGTCCCTGCTGGCTCTTACGATCGTCTTCAACTGGAAGCGCTCTCAGACCCTGCATTACCCAGCAAAGGTCCAGGCCTAACCGACCACGGCAATTTCGTGTTGACAGAGCTAACCGCGTCAGTTGGTGATACTCCCATCAAGCTAACCGATGCGAACGCCGATTTTGCTCAGTCTGGTTTCCCGGCTGATCATGCAATCGATAGCGTACCCAATACGGGCTGGGCCATTCATGGACCTGGACAATGGAACGTCGATCGCAAACTAACTGTGAAATTCGAGAAACCTCTCGTACTAGATGCGGAACAACTGTTAGCCATTCGACTTGATCAAAACTACGGCAGTAATCACGTTCTCGGGAAGTTCAGAATATCGATTGGCAAACCGGTCGACAACGATGTTCCAATCGAATCTCGACGCCAAGAGCTTTTGACTAAGCGATTCGACGAGTGGATCCAAGAGCAATCGTCGAAGGTCAACACCTGGGAAGTTGTGAATCCCATACGCACCAATTCGACGACTCCACACTTAACGGTCTTGGACGACAAATCCATTTTGGCGACCGGTGACTTCAAAAAGGCTGACACATACGTTATCGATTTTGATTCGATCCCGGCAGGTGTTACCGGTTTACAGTTGGAAGCGATTCCAGACGAACGTTTGCCAAAAGGCGGTCCCGGGGCGGTCTATTACGAAGGACCAATCGGCGATTTTTTCTTGAGCGAAGTTACAGTATCCCAAAAGGATCAAGTTCAAAAAATCAGCGAGGCTAGCCATTCGTATGCCAGTGGTGGAAATACCGCGGCCAAGTGCATTGATGGCGACAAGCAATCAGGCTGGTCAATTGATGGCGGACAGAGACGCCGACATGTCGCTGTCTTCAAATTCGAGAAACCATTGGACACTGCCGGTCCGATTACGATCTCAATGCTGTGTGAACGCTGGTACGCGCCAGGCATAGGCAGGTTTCGATGGTCCTACACGACGCAGCCGATTGGCTCTGCCAATGATCTTCCTATGGAAGTTGCGAAGTTGTTGAAGAGTCCTGCGGATCAATGGACGATCGACCAGCGCAGTTTGGTGATGAGAGCTTTTCTAGATCGTACTCCAGAGCTCGCAGAAGCTCGCAAAGAGATTGATGCTTTACGTAATTCGTTGATCCCTTCCTTGAGCACGTTGGTGATGCAAGAGCGTCCTCGCAATAACCCACGCGTTACGTACCGACATCATCGTGGCGAGTTTCTTCAACCAGAAGATGAAGTTCAACCTCACACTCCGCTGGTCTTAAACGACAAAACCAAACAGCCAACCAATCGACTTGAGTTTGCTCAGTGGCTTGTATCGCCATCGAATCCTCTCACCGCGCGTGTTACGGTTAATCGCGCCTGGGAAGCGTTCTTTGGACGAGGATTGGTGCGTACATCCCAGGACTTCGGTTATCAAGGAGACTCACCGACTCACCCTGAAATGTTGGACTATCTCGCGTTGGAATTCATCGACAAAGGCTGGTCATTAAAGAAATTGCATAAGCAAATCGTGATGAGTCAAGCCTATCGCCAATCCAGCGAGGTCAGTCCAGAATCGCTGGCAAAAGACCCAGACAACCGATGGCTATCGCGGGGACCACGTGTTCGGCTTGAGGCCGAAGTCGTTCGTGATCAAGCGCTCGCGATATCGGGACTTCTTTCCAAGAAGCGGGGTGGACCGAGTGTATTCCCACCACAACCGGCTAGCGTAACAACTGAAGGAACGTACGGATCGCTCGCTTGGAATGTGAGTTCGGGAGAAGATCGATATCGCCGAAGTCTCTACACATTCACAAAGCGAACATCTCCCTTTGCCCTCACAGCTACCTTTGATGCTCCGAGTGGCGAAGCCTGTGTAGCTCGTCGCGATATCACGAACACTCCCATGCAGGCCCTATCGTTGCTAAACGATATCACGTTTATGCAGACAGCGCGTGAGCTTGGGAAATCAACCGTGAAATCCAAAGGTGAAGCCCGAGAAAAACTCGCCGATTTGTTTCGCAAAGTTTTAGTTCGGCCAGCAACCAAGGATGAGTTAGACGCATTGCTAGACTACTATTCGAATCAGTTCGCTCGACTCAAAGAAAAGCAAATGCCAGCCCTCAAGATCGCAACCGATTCCACAACGGAGAACTTGTCCGAGGACGATGCGATCGAGCGTGCAGCCTGGACCTTGGTCGCCCGTGCCATCATGAATCTTGATGAAGCGGTTACCAAGTAAACCGATCTCACAAAAACATTTCCGTCCAAGATCAATTGCACCAAAGCCTAAGCAGGATAACTTCATGAAAATAGATCCATCAGCAGTTCACGTGGCGAGACGTCACTTCTTGAATGAATGCGGCATTGGACTCGGGAAAGCGGCATTGGGAAGCTTGCTTGTTGGTGGAATGGCCCGTTCGAATGCAGCGGACGCCGGTCCCTCCAATCCGCTGGCATCCAATCCGCTGGCATCCAAGCAACCGCATTACCCTGGAAAAGCGAAAGCCGTGATCCATTTGTTCATGGCTGGCGCACCAAGCCATCTCGATCTGTTCGACTACAAACCCGATTTGGCTAAGCTAGAGGGTAAGCCATTGCCAGAGTCGGTGATCATGGGACAACGCTACGCTTTCATTCGGCCAGATGCGGCGGTGATGGGCCCCCGTTTCGAATTTGCGAAGCACGGGCAATCGGGACTTGAGATTGCGAATGTGTTCGAGCATTTACCCAAAATTGCAGACGACATTTGCGTCGTTAGGTCGGTTAAGACAGACCAGTTCAACCATGCACCGGCTCAAATCTTTTTGAATACAGGCTTTTCGCAACCCGGCCGACCTAGCCTGGGGAGCTGGGTACTCTATGGCTTAGGAGCCGAGACCGAGGACTTGCCTGCCTTCGTCGTGATGTCGACTGGAGCGGGCATCAGCGGCGGAGCCGCAAACTGGTCGAGTGGTTTCTTGCCAACGATATATACCGGGGTTCGGCTGCGAAACCAGGGGGATCCTATTCTCAATGTTGCGAACCCGGATGGCATCGACAGCGAGGCTCAATTGGCGACGCTCGACGTGGTGAACAAACTCAACCAACAACGTCTTGCGATGATTGGCGATCCCGAGATATCGACACGCATTGCAAATTATGAGATGGCTTTTCGATTACAATCTTCTGCACCGAACCTGATGAATCTAAAGGAAGAGAGTGCCGAGACGATTGCCATGTACGGCTGTGATCCTGACAAGCCGTCGTTTGCTCGCGCTTGTTTGTTGGCCCGTCGAATGGTCCAGCGCGGAGTTCGTTTCATCAACATCTACCATGAGGGCTGGGACGCGCACTCGGATGTTGTAGGCAATCACAAGGGGAATCTCAAAGCGACCGAGCAAGCGACCGTTGCCTTAGTGCAGGATTTGAAGCGACTTGGAATGCTCGATTCGACGTTGGTCATTTGGGGCGGTGAGTTTGGTCGTACTCCTATGATCGAATCGAATGCATCTTTGGGGCGAGCCAATGGACGTGATCACCATCCACAGGCTTACACGATGTGGATGGCGGGTGGCGGCACCAAAGCCGGCTTTCAATACGGCAAGACCGACGATCTCGGGTTCCACGTCGTCGAGAATCCCGTTCATACGCATGACTTGCAAGCGACCATCCTACATTGCTTAGGCATCGATCACGAGAGACTAACATATCGACATGCCGGACGCGATTTTCGATTGACGGATGTTCATGG
>JBKCTT010000173.1:0-40983 GCA_046318795.1 Pirellula sp. | reverse complement strand
ACGCACGCAGCGTTGCACAACATGGCAAATAGAAATTTCATGCGGCAAAAACAGTTCACATCGCAGCGGTCTAGGCATTTGAAAATCTCCTCCCACAAATCCTACCAAACTTCTAAGACAATACCAGTGGGTGGCACGTTTTATTAAAGGAAGAAGAAAATGGCCGGGGGTGATCGGCCATTGGGTTCTAGTTGCTAGCTTGAGACGCGAGTAACTCTTCGATCTTCTTTGTTAAGGCCTCGCCACGAGTGTGCAATGCCGCTACTTTTCCATCGCGGCCAATCACTGCAATAAAGGGAATACCTGTTATTCCTAAACTCTGAACAAGTTGCGTCTCGAATCCCATTTTTGAGGGCTCGTTTGAAACAACCATTTTCCATGGCAATTGTTCTTTCTCCATAAATTCCTTTAGGTCTGCTGGGTTCTCGTCAATGTTCACACCAATTACCTCTACCCCTGCAGGCTGATTCTTGGAGTATACCTCCTTGATGTTCGGCAACTCTTTAATACATGGACCGCACCACGTAGCCCAAATATCAAGTATTACAATCTTTCCTTTATACTCATCAAACTGAAAAGGCTTCCCTTCAAGATCGCTCAAGCCCTCCCATGGAATTTCTGAACCTAGCACGCTCGCACGCTTCCAGAATTTGGCACAGCTTTCGGCAATTTCTTTCTTGGCTAACTCGGACTTGAGTCCAACAGCTAGCTCTTCCGCTTTCTTCACTAACTTGGATGCGAACTCGGATTTTCCTGAGTATTCGAATTGAGTTGTAATATCCGCAAGAAATGCTGCGGTCCAAGGAGAATCTAGTTCTGTAATCAACGCATCGATTGCTTCCTCCATGGGCTTGGTGTCATCAATATCTTTTCCTTGGAAGAGTTCTTGGAGCTTTTTCATGCCTTCAGATCGCTGTGCTGCTAAATTCCAGGCCGTGAGCGCAAGTCTTGGTTCAGGATTGTCTTGAAATGCAATCGCTAGTTTCTGTGCGAGAGGGAACTCTTTTGCGTTTGTCTTTTTCTCGATGAGTTGAATGGCTGCGGAGACTGCCTCCAGGGTAGGCTGCCCAATCGCTTTTAACTTAATCGCCTTTTCAACCTGTAAAACTAAGTCCTCCCTGGACATTGCATCTTTGTCGAAATCGCTAAGTGAAAGCGCTAGAATGATGCCAGTCGCTTGTTCTGCAACTTCGGGTATGTCGCTGTTAGATTCTTCCAAAGCAGCAACGCGGAGATCATCCGCCGATGCGACATCACCCATCCCCATCATTTGAGCCAGAGCTTGAAGCTTGGATAACGCAGCAGTCGCCCTGTGTTCCTCCGTGGTCGCCTTCTCCGATAGCAATTTCGATGCTGTTACCATGTCGCGACCGAGTGACATAGCTCGCTTTATTGCTGCCTCGCGAGTTATGTTTTGCTTCTGCGCTTCCTGCATCACTGACTGAACAGCTTTTGCATTCTCACGTATATAATCAATCAACTTGATGGGATCGTCCGTCTTCGGCAACTCAAGAGTCATGAAGTCTTTTTTTGCGGCCTCCGCATCCGTCTTACCCAACTCGATTTCCGGGGGGACTGGAGCAATCGGAACGCTAGGCTTGGCACCGACGTTTTTGGTTCCGTCCGTTACTGGAACTTGAGCAGTTGTCTCAGCAGATTTGTTCTGTGGGGATTCACTCGCTGGCAAATCAGTCGAAGAGTTCTTCTTAGTGGTGTCTGCAGGCTTGTATCCGCTCGTTTCTGCTGTTATCTCCTTTTGTTCCGAAGTGTCGCAACCTGCGAATCCCAACAAAGGTACCGCCAGAATGAGCAATTTTGAAATAGTAAGATGATTACGAAAGTTAAATTTTCTTTTCACGAGACATTACCTTTTGTGTCGGAGTTACGCATCACAGACGTTGTTGTTATTTTAAAAAAATCGCGCGCCCTGTTTTTCGAAGAAAATAGCCATTTGGCAGTTGGCTTCGCAAGACTCCTGCTCTAGAAAGCTTTACCGATACCGGTGCCGGTGACAAGGCCTGTGCAGGGTTGATTCCCTGCCAAATCCAGCTTTGATTGGCACATTTGTTGCGGGGGACCATACGCTAGAATATGTTTTGGCTGTCAAATTCGAAACACACGCTTAATTCCTAGAAAGGGAAATCAATGCTCACTTACCTTCTGTTCTTGGTTCCTCCGATGTTGCTAGCATTGCTCGCACAATGGATGGTTCATTCGGCATATCGTCAAATGAATCAGGTTCCTGCCCGCATGTCAGGAGCGGAAGCGGCTCGTCGCATTTTGGATTCGAACGGCCTTTACAATGTCCCCATTGAACAAACTCCTGGCCATTTATCAGATCATTACGATCCGTCGACCAAAGTTGTGCGATTAAGTCCGGAGGTCTTCCAAGGCTATACAATGTCGGCGGTGGGAATCGCCTCTCACGAAGTGGGGCATGCCTTACAAGATGCAAAGCAATATGCACCTCTCGTGATTCGCAATCTGGCTGTACCTGCCGCCAGCTTTGGCAGCGGCATGTCTTCCATATTGTTGCTAGCGTCGTTTGGACTGCTCTTTGCGGGACTGTCACAGCTTGGGATCTTAGCAATGTTGGCTGCCATAGTATGCTTCGGAGCTATAGTCTTTTTCCAACTGATAAATTTGCCTGTTGAATTCAACGCAAGTTCTCGAGCGAAGAATGAGTTGGTTGGATTGGGAATTGTCTCGCCGAACGAGCTACCATACGTTAGCAAGGTGTTGAGTGCTGCTGCGATGACCTATGTTGCAGCAACTTTGCAATCGGTCGCAACTCTTGCTTACTATGTCCTTCAGTTCGTCTTGCTTACGTCCTCAGGCAGCGACCGAGAGTAATTTTCTCGTTATTTCTTCCCAGCCTATTCGGGCTGGGAAGTTGCGATGTAGTGGCTCTCATCAAAGCCAATAACGAGCATTGACCAACAATGCCGGTTTGAGCTTTTACGAAGTGTACGAATCTTCACCGGGAAAGTCGCTACCGGTGAGTCTCGAAAAATCTTCAAGCTGTTTCGTAACCGAGGTTCGGAGCAAGCCATCGCTCGACCTCTCTCAGAGACATTCCTTTTCGTCTCGCGTAATCCTGAACTTGATCTTGTGTTAGGCGATCGACTGCAAAGTATCTTGATTCAGGATGTCCAAAATAGAATCCACTAACACTAGCTGCTGGCCACATGGCAAAAGAGTCGGTTAGATTTACGCCAACACTGTCAGGTGCTTGGAGTAATTCAAAAAGGATTCGCTTTTCTGTATGATCTGGGCACGCTGGATATCCGGGAGCGGGGCGAATTCCACGGTACTCTTCTTCAATGAGTTGTTCATTGGTCAGATTCTCCTCCATTCCAAATCCCCACTCAACACGAGCTTGTTGGTGCAGCAGTTCAGCAAAGGCTTCAGCAAGCCTATCGGCAATTGCCTTAACCATGATTGAATTGTAATCATCGTGTTGGTTTTCATAGGTCTTCGCTAGTTCATCCGCGCCATGACCAGCTGTAACAACAAACGCGCCCAGATAGTCAGATCTTCCGCTTTCGATCGGAGCAATGTAGTCTGCCAGCGAGCGGAAATCCTTTTGACCTTTGCGTTCCCACTGTTGCCTAAGAAAGTGGAATCTAGTCAGTTCATGGGCTCGCGATTCATCGGTGTAGAGAACGACGTCGTCACCGTCCGATGCAGCCGGCCAAAAACCATAAACGGCGTGAGCCCTTAGGCTCTTCTGGGCAATCATGTCAAAAAGCAGTTTGTTGGCATCGTCAAATAGCTTTTTCGCTTCCACTCCGACGAATTCGTCTTGGAAAATCTTTGGGTACTTACCCTTCAGTTCCCATGCCATAAAGAAGGGCGACCAATCGATATATTTGGCGATGGCTTCAATCGAATAATCTTTTAGAACTTTGAGACCGGTGAAGCTGGGTTTGTCAATCCGAACGTTTGACCAGTCGGATTCAAACTTCTTGGATTTCGCTTCTACATAGGGAACGAGCTTGACGTTGCGAGCTTCATAACTCGCTCGCAGCTCTTCCTGCAGCTTCAGATTTTCCGCAACATACTTACCGCGACTTTCTTGACTGCAAAGCGATTCTACAACACCGACACTCCGCGAAGCATCTAATACGTGAACAACGGGATTATCATAGTAGGGAGCTATCTTAACAGCAGTGTGTTTTGCAGATGTGGTCGCCCCGCCGATAAGAAGGGGTGTTTTCATGCCTGTTCGTTTCATTTCTTTTGCAACGTGAGTCATTTCATCAAGACTCGGGGTTATCAACCCCGATAGCCCAATGACATCGACCCCATGCTTAACGGCCTCTTCTAGAATCTTTTCACATGAACACATAACCCCCAAGTCGATGACTTGATAGTTATTGCAGCCGAGAACAACACCGACAATATTTTTACCTATGTCGTGGACGTCTCCCTTAACAGTTGCCATCAGAACTTTTCCGCGAAAAGCCTGCTCCACAAGTCCTGCGTCAGTCTTTTCCTTTTCCATGAAAGGCTGAAGGTAGCCAACCGACTTTTTCATCACACGAGCGCTCTTAACAACTTGAGGTAAGAACATTTTGCCCGCACCAAAGAGATCGCCAACAACGCTCATGGCTGACATAAGCGGGCCCTCGATGATTTGTAGGCATCGGCTATATTTCAAGCGTGCTTCCTCTGTATCGGTCTCAATAAACTTGTCGATTCCTTGGATTAACGCATACTTTAGCCGCTCTTCGACCGATTTCTCTCTCCACTCCAAGTTCTCCGTCGTCGCTTTCTTCTGTCCATCTCCTTTGACAGTCTCGGCGTAAGCAAGCAATCGCTCCGTCGAGTCAGCGCGACGATTCAGTAGCACATCTTCAACCCGTTCTAATAGTTCTTTGGGGATCTCTTCGTAAACCGCGAGTTGTCCCGCGTTAACGATCCCCATATCCATCCCTGCTTGAATGGCATGATACAAAAACGCAGAATGCATTGCTTCTCGAACAACGTCGTTTCCGCGGAAGGAGAAAGAGATGTTGCTAACACCACCAGAAATCCGCGCACCGGGGCATTCTTTCTTAATGATGCGGCATGCTTCAATAAAATTCACCGCATAGTTGTTATGCTCATCGATGCCAGTGGCGACCGTAAGGATGTTAGGGTCAAAGATAATATCCTGAGGCGGAAACTCGACTTCTTTGGTAAGCAGGTCATAAGCTCGCTTGCAAATTCTTGCCTTTTCCGACGTTTCTGTCGCTTGGCCATTTTCATCGAAAGCCATTATGACCGCTGCCGCACCATACTGCCTTATCAACCTCGCACGACGAAGGAATTCCTCCTCTCCATCCTTCAAGCTGATGCTGTTTACAATGGCTTTGCCCTGGACATTTTGCAAACCAGCTTCTAGCACTTCCCATTTCGAGGAGTCTATCATAACCGGTACACTTGCTGCGACTGAATCGCCCGCAATCAGACGCAGATATCGGGTCATGGCTTCCGCTCCATCTAGCAGGGCATCGTCCATGTTGATATCGATAATAACTGCCCCGTTTTCCACTTGTTGACGAGCGACTTCGACTGCCTCGTCAAATTGGCCATTGCGAATCAGCTTTGCGAAAGCTCGAGACCCTGTCACATTGGTCCGCTCCCCGATCATCGTGAAAGGGGTTTCTGGTCTTAAGTTGGCAGGTAATTGACCACTTAGACGTGTCCAGACAACCGGTGACGATTCTTTGCGAGGTGCCAGACCTTTTATTCGCTGCGAGATGGCGTAAATGTATTCTGGGGTCGTTCCACAACAACCTCCAACAATGTTAACCCAACCTTCCTTCGCAAAATCCTCAACGTAGTCGGCCATCTTGGACGGTGGCAAGTCAAACTGCCCCATTTCATTGGGAAGCCCAGCATTCGGGTGACAAGAAATAGGAACGGAACTAACCTTGGCCAATTCCTCGAGATGAGGACGCATAATGTCGGGGCCAAGGGCACAATTCATGCCTATGGAAAGAAGTGGAAAGTGGCTGATCGCAGCCCAAAACGCTTCGACGCTTTGGCCACTTACGAACGTTCGACCTCCTTTGTCGAATGTCCCGCTAACCATTACCGGAACTTCCCGACCGGTTTCGTAGAAGTATTGATGAATCGCGAATAAGCATGCTTTTAAGTTGAGCGTGTCTATCGCGGTTTCTGGGAGCAGGATATCGACTCCACCCTCTACCAAAGCGGCAACTTGTGATTTGTAGCTGGTTACCATTTCATGGTACGTTGTCGGTCTCCAAGCAGGATCTTCCACTTTCGTGCTGATCGCCATCTGCATCGTTGTCGGACCAATACTTCCGGCCACATACAAGCTCCGGCCGGTTTGCGCCGAGACCTTGTCCGCTGCTTTTCGAGCACAATCGACTGCTGCAAAATTGATCTCCCGAACTAGCTCCAAAGGGAGATCGAATTCGATCATCCCTATCGGGCTTGCGCCGAACGAATTCGTTTCGACAATGTCTGCCCCGGCCTCGAAGTACTGTCTGTGGATGTCAGTTATCGCATCGGGATGAGTGATACACAAAATATCCGGAAAGTTCTTGAGATCTTTGTGGTGACCAGCGAATCGTTTTCCTCGAACGGCAGCCTCATCCAACTTTAATCGTTGTATCATCGTGCCCATGGCACCATCGAGAATATGAATGCGTTCTCGAATTAGACCCGGTAACGTATCGTTGAGATTCTGAGTTCTTAACATGGAAGCGATATACTTTTTCGTTCTTTTTCTGGCGCTTAACCTAGTTTCCCCGAAAAACCTCGACTTGCGATAACCGTCACAGATTGTGCCGACTCGTTGGGCAGTTAAATCCGAGACGACAGCATCAAGATGCCAATCGCTAAGGCCCAAACCACCAAAGGTGTCACTTTAACAGGGAATTTCGTCAATTATCGTTGAGAATGCACTTCTTTAGCGATCGTCCATGGATGTGTACCCTACAGACAGCCAATTAAGGCCAAACGCTCGCCACGACGATGCTCATTCTAATCATAAAGTCCTATCTGAACAGTGATTAGGTCTATTCCAAGCCGTGCTTAGTTCCCGCAACTACCGATCGGTTCCGATCGTAGCAATCAAACCTACCTTGCGGATCTTTGCCTGACCATTTCGAATAGGATCACCGCCGTGCTGACCGACGCGTTGAGCGAATCGATCCTACCGAACATCGGAATGCGGACCGCTTGGAAGCGTTCATCTGTCCATCTTCCACCTAATCCCGATGCTTCGTTTCCGACCACCAGCGCGGCAGAATCTGCATAGTCTACGCGCGTATACTCGGTGGCTCCCTCAACTCTGGCGGTGTAAACGGAGGCGTTTTGCGAGCGGAGCCAATCAGTTACTTTCTCCATCGTGCTTGATGCAAGAGGTAAGGTGAAAACTGCACCTAGGCTGGATCGGATTACGTTAGGATTGAACATATCGCAAATGGAGTCGCTGAGAAGGATCGCTGTTACTCCAGCAGCATCGGCGGTTCTCAAGATAGCTCCAAGGTTTCCCGGTTTCTCGATTCGATCTATGACCAAGTACAAGGCTTTTTTTCGCTCACCGATTTTGTCGACACCTTCGATACGATTGGAAAGAGTATCGATCGAAGCGTCGAACGGTTCTGCAACGGCAACACATTCGTGCGATTGCTCCCCGTAGGTCAACTTATCCATAAGCTGTCCACTCAAGACATACGCGTCTTTAACATATGCCGATAAACGGTTATGCAAAACCGGGGAATCGCAGCAATCCTCGTGCAAGAATATTTCGCGAAGTGTGATACCGGATTGAATAGCGAGTTCGATAGACTTGAGGCCGTCAATAAGAAACAGGCCCTGTTTCCTTCTATGCTTGGAATCTCGCAACTTAATAGCGTTTACCAACCTCGGGTTTTTTAAGCTGGTAATCCTCAGCGGAGAGGCCATGCGTCAATCCACTCGGTTTTTACCGGTTTCGCATTAAAGTCTTTCAAGAGTCGCTCGTGCATATCAGAAAGGTGTGCCGCTCCATAAAAGACCGATACATTGGACTTGCCCGCCTTTAATTCGCGATCCAAGACCTCAAACGCCTTACGATTTCGCTCTGTCAAAAGGGTGCTCTTACCGCTTTTGTCAGCGAGTCCAGCCATTTGTCCCTCCATATCTTCGAACTGCATGGCCATAACTCGACGCAGCTTAATCGGATCATTGGCGATCATAGCAGCCATCATTGCCGCCTGTTGCTGCTGACCTTTTTTCCCTGCTTGTTGAACCGTACCCGCCCCCATCATTCTGGCAAACATTGCTAGGAACCCATCATTTCTTTTTTTCATGTCCTCACCAAATTCGGCTGGACTCATATCGGCGTGAACAAAATTCTTGGGGGTATAATCCACTTCATCGAGTTGAAACGCCAAACCTAATGCTGTCTTCATCCCAACTTGTAATCCACTGAGCGGATTCATCCCTGAATCATCCCGCATCGAAGGATTGTTGACTTCCGGGTCAGCGACCAACTCATACAGCACGGCGTCATAATTTCTAAATCGGTTGTTGAGTTCGCTGTAATATTGCTTTGTACCGACATGCACTGCGCCAATTAGATCGATTGTAGCACCTTTGTGCGGCCCCTCCTGAACCTCGTACCGAGCAATAGCAACCTGCAATGCACGAGGCTCATCTCCCTCCCTATCGATGCGGAGGAACTTTGCCTCGTCTCCTTTTTTTGTCTTCGCGGGTTTCGATTTTTTTGTATCGGACGGCGCCTTCTCCTGGGCTAGTGAGGGGAGAGAAAACGCGGCACATGCGATGGCGATCAATGCCGAAGCCCAAAACGGTCGGTTTACTTTCATGAGCAAACGAAACTCCTGGAGATTTTTGTAGATATAAACGTATTTTTATTGTAACCGCATGCCTAGGCCTTCCTAGTGCATCACGGCAGCTAATTTCGCTTTTGAATTCGAAGAAGTCCAACGGATATTGGGAACAATTAGTAATCCCGGCAGAAGTTTCGCTGTTGATGCGTCGTGATTACGGTAACGATTATTCGTTGGATGTGGTCGACAGTCTCTTTGACGCCACCCTAGCTGGGAAATCGAAGTGAAGAGCACTTGCCTGATTTCGGTATTCGCGGCAACCGACAATCGCTCCTTGACAATCGTGGTGACGAGACCTACCGTTCACCCCTGTCTAACAGTCCGCCATAGCGTTCGCCGGCTTTTGTGGTACGAGACTGAAGGTCCCTTTTTTAGCAACGCGTTTAGTTTTCGAAGTAAGTATGCCTGGACTATTTGACCCCTTCTGTCTTAAGGACGTTACCCTGCGAAACCGTATCGCAGTTTCTCCGATGTGCCAGTATATGTCCGTAGACGGTGTCGCCAACGATTGGCACCAAGTGCATTACGCGTCGCTCGCTCGCGGAGGGGCAGGGCTAGTTATCTTGGAAGCAACTGCTGTCTCCCCGGAAGGCCGCATTTCCTGGGGAGATGCCGGCTTGTGGAATGATAAACAGGCGGATGCGCTGAAGCCAATTGTGCAATCGATAAAACACTGGGGGGCAGTCCCGGGGATTCAGATTGCACATGCTGGTCGAAAGGCCTCTGCGAATCGCCCGTGGGAAGGTGACGATCACATACCAGAAGGAGAACCGAATTCTTGGAAGATGATCGCACCATCTCCGGTGCCATTCGGTGCAAACTTGTCCAGAGTTCCGCTTGAAATGAGCTTAGAGGACATCGCCCGCGTTCAGGCCGATACGGTACGCGCGGCGACACGAGCTAGAGACACTGGATTTGAGTGGTTACAGTTGCATTTCGCGCACGGCTATCTTGCTCAAAACTTTTGGTCTCCCTTATCAAACCATCGGACGGATCAATACGGAGGTTCCGCCGAGAATAGAGGGCGATACCTTCTCGAAACATTGACGGCTGTTCGAAAAGTTTGGCCGGAAAACAAGCCCCTTACCGCACGCTTTAGTGTTGTAGAATTCCACGGCGACGATGAACGCATGTTGATCGAATCGATCGAATTGCTAAAGAAGATGAAGGCGGAGGGACTCGATTCTGTTGACGTTTCCATCGGATTTAATACGCCCGAGGCAAAGATTCCTTGGGGACCCAATTTGTTGGGTGACATCGCTGCCCGAGTTCTTCGCGAATCGGGATTGCCTGGCACAACAAGTTGGTGCATCGATGGGCCCGAAGGTGCGGATCGTCTCATACGCGAGGGCAAGATTGATTTCGCATCGATTGGTCGGCCATTTTTGGTCAATCCTCATTGGGCCTATCACGCTGCCAAAGTCCTAAAGGTAGAAGACGCCGCTTGGAAAACCCTCCCATCGCCGTATGCACATTGGCTAGCAAGATATCAATAAGAAACTTGAGTCACTAGAGTTATTAGAAGCTATGTGCTCTTTGGCTAAGCGTCAAAGATGTATAGCAAGTTAAAGTTGGCTCGCAGCACGGCGACGATCTAGCAGATATCATTTTAGAGGCCTCGGAGTTACTTAGTTACTGACGAATTTAAAAAGTCCCTTGCTTTTTGTTCTCAATGCTCCCATCCCGTGAGATTCGTTTTGAACAGATTTTTCTTTCTGTGCAATAAAAAAACCTCGCGAGGATCCTAAAACGCCGCTAATCAGAAGTGTAAACATCCAATCAGAGTTACTACCTGATGGGGATGCACTCAGTTCCTCGACTGCTGCAATCTCAGGTCTTTGGTCCCAGTCAACAGCTGGCTCGCTTCGATCATCATAAGTTGAGAACCATTGAAGCAGGCCCAACCCCGCGCCATTCCGAGATTCACCCAAGTTACTCGCTTTACCATCGTAAGATTTTGCTAATGACCGAGTTTCTAACCGCAAATAGACCATCCCAGCAGGTAGATCACGCCAATCTTGTTCAGGGGCGAAGAATGTGTTTGCCGTCTCGGCATGCTTGACATTAGCTTTAGGATAGGCTCGATGTCTAGCGCGGCCAGCTGATTCTCGAGCACTACTGGTTTCCCTTAGGTTTACATCAGACGTGTCTCGTTCAAAGAAATCGAAATCTCCAGCAATAGCCGTATCAACACTTGAGACTTTCGCATCAGTGGTGTCTGTTATGGATGATGGATTAAGCTGAAGAGGAACGCTGGCTCGCGTTTTGATTGGATCGTTAAAATAAGAATCATTGGTGGCGATTTCCGTACCAATTTTTTGGAGGGTCCACTGAGGCGGCGGCTGATTCGTGTCGGCACGACTGTTACTTGTGAGCGTTGAATCGAACCGCGCATCCAGTCGTTGGACTGCAGCGAAACCTAGATTGGAGACCAAATCAGCGGATTCCATTCGATTTGTAAGCTCAATCGGTTGTTGAAGGCTATTTGCCATGGCATGGGATAAACCTGATTCTAACGCTGGAGAGGGGAACTTCGTCTGGTTCGATAGACTAACGTTAGGTTCAAGATTGCGATGAAATGGTGCCGATTCTCCTTCCCCGACTAGGCCCGAAGAATCGAGTCTTGGTTTGTTAGCTTCGATTGGGTTTGTTTGAGGATTTGGGTAATGCTTTGTCCGATCCATTGTTAATTCGAAATCGAAAAACAAGACTTCCACAGATCCCGTTCGATGAACCATCTTCGTAGGAATCACTGCTTGATGCGACTGGATTTCAATGGGACTTTCCAATACGGCACTTGTTTCCATCTCTGAAAAGAGAAATGGCGTACTAGCAAACACTTCGCGATTCTCTAATACCTCGAAGACAGCTGTGTAACGCGCCTTGTTTGCTCGAGATGTATTACGCGTAGTTGTTTCAAGAAACAAGTTTTTCATGGCGACGAATCCGCTCTTAATCAAGTTAGAGCAATGCAATCGATCCTGAACATATCTACCTAAGTACATCATTTTGCTCCGTATTGGGGTAGACTTTGCAAAGCAGAACTAGACGCATGTGCCGAGTTCCAAAAATTCTTATTCTCGCTGTATTTCAAAAGCATTCGCTTTTCTTCCGTCGTGTTAGGAGACTGATTTGTCACTTGGGTTTGGTAGTATATCGCTTTGTCAAAGGCCTCCATCGCTCTACTTATCTCGGAAACATTGGCTTTGGCGGTTCCAAAGTTATTCCAAATACCAGCGGCCTGTTTCAACGCGTCTAAATCACTTGAATCGGTATCTGCGATCGTCGTAATAAGCGAAGTAGATTTCTCAAACGAATCAGATGCCTCGAAGTAGTTCCCTCTTTTGCTAAGAGCTAGGCCTAAGTTATTCAACGCGATCGCTAGTTCTTTTCGAGGACCAATCAGACCTGGATACTGTTCTAACGATGCTTGCAGAATGCTGACGCATTCTCTGTAGGATTCGATCGAAAGCTGGATTTTCCCCTGTCGCCACTGCAATGATGCGAGATTATTCAATGACACTGCTAAATTTCGACTGTGTTTTGAGCCGAGTTGATTCTTTTGCAAGCTGATTGATCTTGAAATTGCTTGACTAGCCAAATCGTATTCGTCTTGGTTCGCAAGAATGACGGCCAAATTAGAGAGAGCGTCTGCCGTAGCTTGCAAGATCCTATTGTCATTTTTGATGGCTACGTTGTCGCCTTGCAAATCCTCTGCGGAATATTCTTCAGAAAGTAACTCAAGAGTTTTTTTCGACAATGCGATTGCGCGGATTTGATCGCCACGACGAAAGCTATAGGTCGCTCGGGCATTGGTAACCAACGCAGCTACCATTTGTCTTTCAGAAGATAAAGTAAACTGGGAGAGTAGTTTTTCTGCTTTTTCTAAAAGAAGATTCGCCCCCCCCCATTCTCCTTGTTCTATTAAATCCCAGGCTAATTCCACGCTGGCTTGAATAGAAAGTGAGAGGATTTCCACATCGCGTGTTACATCCCAGGTAGATTCAAGCCGCATGATGGCATCGTCCATTGACGAACGAAATTCTTGTCGATTACCAGACACGTGAATTAGTCTAGCAATCTTCCAATGAGTGATCGCAGCATCTTTATCCAGTGAAGGATCGTTACTCGATCGTTGCAAGAAATTGTTGTAGTATTGAAGAGTCTCTCGAAATACATCCTTTTGCAACTCTTCAGTTCCGGGAATGGTCGCAAGCTTTGATGCGACTTCAAAACCAAGCGTGTCAACGGCATTACGGGCTTGTTCAAAGTTAACGTTACCTCGTTCCCATTGCTGCAGTGTCTCCTGTTTCTGCTTTTGGAGCAAAGCACTATGAATCCCCAACCCCAACGTACTAATTCCTAAGGCACAAACCCCTAACAGTAAACGTTCTGGGTGCTTCGCGATCAAACATCTCAATCGTTCCAGTATCGTCACTCTTTTCGCGGAGATGGATTCGCCTTGAGAAAAGGCAAAAAGATCCTGGGAGAGTTCCTTTGCCGTTGCGTATCGGGTGTTTTTGTCGGGCCGAATGGCACGCATCACAATTGTTTCCAAATCTCTTGGAATGCTCGCCCAATACTTGCTTGGTGGGGTTGGTTCTTGTGTTCGTATCGCATTCAATAGTTCTGAACCCTCCAAGCTCTCAAACGGATGATGGCCGGTAAGAGCTTCATAGAGTGATAGTCCCAAAGAGTAGATATCAGTACGAACATCCAGAAACTCAGATCCCCCTTTTGCTTGCTCGGGACTCATGTAACGAAACGTTCCCAACAAATCGCCTGTTCGAGTTAGCACATCCCCGTCGAAAACGTATGCCAACCCAAAATCAAAAATCCACAAATGGCCAGTTTGATCGATCAATATGTTGGAAGGCTTGATGTCCCGATGCAGAATTCCAGAGCGATGAACTTGGTACAATCCGTCAGCTAGCGATGAGAATTCACGAGCTAAATCGCGACACGAATTAATATCAAGATTGGCGAAATTCCGTTGATTGCGGTTTAGTATCCAATTTGAAAGCGAATCTCCATCGATACGCTTCATCGAAAAAAAGTAGATGTCTTGGTCAAAACCTGACTCGAAGACTGGTACTATGCTGGGATGCTTAACTGCAGACGCCGCTTTGGCTTCTCTTTGAAATCGCTCTAGCTTACTCGAAGATGTTGTATGCTTTGGCAGCACCTTTATCGCCACTTCTTGATTGTCGACTAGCCGGCGAGCTGCATAAACAATCCCCATTCCACCTCGCCCGAGTTCCTTTTCGATCTCGAATCCGCCAATCTGCTTGCGCTCCAGATGCGATTCTTCCCAAGTAAGACAAGCCGGTGATAACCATTCTAAGCCGCCTAAAGCATCAATGAGATAACTTCCTAGATCAGAATTCTCTTCTATTAATCGTTGCCGCTCTTGGGCGGGGAATAATGAAGGATTTTTCCATCGAGACTCGAGTATCTCAACCAGTCTTTTTTGTTGATTGCTGTCCAAGCCGTCAAGCGACTTATCCACGCATGCATTATTTTCGATTCGCATAAGATAACAAACACCCGTATGTCGGCAGTCGATCTCGAGCCAAAATTCGAACGAAACGGGCAACGATGAAAAACGCAGCGTTACCCAATTCTACTCTAACTATTGTATGATAATCCTAGAAATAAAAATGCCTTACAATGCGAAAAGACATTCGCGAATCTCTTCCCAAGCGTTGGACAGTTCTTCCGCTGACAATCGCCGATTCATCGACAACCACGGTATCCTCGGAATTCATGGATTTAACAACTAGATTGCCGTCAATATCCCCTTTGTGAGAAACAAGATTGTCTCCATCTCCAAGGTTTAAATAGACATTTGAGTAAATCGATGCAGATTCTTTGATTTGGATTGAATCGTTATCGTCTCCTCCCCGGTATTTCAGGCCCTTTTCAATCTGTCCCGCTATTACAGCATTGTTGTTTCCCGTGCCCAAGTCGAGATTAGCCACTCGCCCAACTTCAGATGTTTCTCCGAATTCAACAGTATCATCTCCATCTCCTCCACGAACTATAACGCTCCGATTAACGGTCCCATCTAGAGTGACTTGGTCATCCCCGTCCCCAAGGAACGCAAACACATTTTGATCGATAATCGAATCCTCGCTCAGAATAACGAGGTCGTTACCATCGCCGCCACGGTATAGAAGGCTGCCAGAAATTTTTCCAGACTCAATGAGAAGTTGGTTGTCACCATTTCCTAAGTCGACCATTAATCGGTCTACACTCTTGGAATCGAGGTCGATTACAACTGTGTCATCCACAGTTCCCGACCTATCAAGATCGATACGGATGTCGTCGGTTACATCCGTAAGGTTCGCAACGATCTTGTCCCCCTCCTGAACTTCGATCGACCCATCTTCGAGACTTCTTATGGTCACAGCACCGTTCGCCTCTCCCGATATCACGAGATCGCCATCAGTGACAACCACATCGATTGCGAGCAACCGACGTTCTTCGAGTTTTTCACAAAGGAGTTTCGTTTTTGTAATTTTTCGGATTCTATGTGTTTTTTTCATGGGATTACCTCTCGTCACTTTCAATCGTATTGTGTTGTTCAAGCTGTATGTTGGGCAGATCGGCAGGCCGATTTCACGTTGGACTATTTGGATACAATCGGAATGCTTTTTCCGTTTTTTGATTTGTCAGAGTTCTTGATTGCTCTTGCGGTTTTCGATACTTGAGCAGTTTCAGATAGATCTAAGTTAGCCGTATTAGAAACGAGCTGTTGTTGAGCCTGTTGCATGGCCATCATTCGTTAGGCATTTTGCTGCTGTTGCATTTGTAGTTGTCTGATCATTCCTTGTTGAATCAGGCTCTGCGTTTGCAGCTGCCTCATGTAAGCTTGCTGTACCATGATCGCTTGATCAGGGGAAACGCTTGCTGTAGCGGTCGTTGCTGTAGTGGTTCCCGTCGTCGAAGAGCTGGCTTGCTGTTGGAACCCGCCACCGCCACTACCACCGCCACCCATGCGACCTCCTCTTTGACCAAATGCATCCGATCCAATAGAAAGCCAAGCTACAATTCCCACGACGGCCAAGGGAGTGATCTTCATGTTCGATTCTCGCTACTAAAAGAAGATTCTTGTAGCAATTCGCCCCGAGTCCAAGCGACCAGGATTCGAACTGCCGCTAAGAGTAGAGGTACCGGGTGTAAAAAAAATCCGCCGGCAATTTTCAGAAATTGAAAAGATTGATTCAGGTTTTGAGACGTTAACCGTTCATGGCTTGCTTCAGCTTGACCAGTGCCCTAATCCAGAGTTTTTCGACACTATCAACAGATCGGTTCAAAGCATCGGCAACCTCTCGGAACGATTTCCCCTGCAAATTTCGAAGAATCACGACCTGCTGATAGTCGTCCGGAAGAGACTCGATTGCTTGAGCTAGTGACAAGGTCGTTTCGTTCCATTCTGCAACAGCACTCGGCGAGCGACTGCTTTGGGCCAAAAAGCTCTCTAAATTTCCGGATGTTTCGTCCAATTGCTGCTGGAGACTTTTTTCCAGCTGTATGTCGCGCTGTTGCGTGCCGAGAAATCGTCGAGCATTTTTCGCGATTCGGTCGGCCAAGATTCCTCGCAGCCATCCCGCGAATTCTGCCTTGGAAGTACCTCGAAAAAGCTGAATTTGACGCACCGCTTCCATGCAGACTTCTTGAACAACATCGGACGGGTCGAGTTTACTTCGTAGTTCTTGGTGAATCCTTGCCCTGGCCAGCATGCGTAAATACGGCCTATGATGCTCCAGTACTCTCCCAAGCAATTGGGGGTTTGTCGAAAAGCAGTCCATGTTAAAACTAGTGTGGCTGGGTGTTTCTTCCATCTGATAAAATTTACTCCGGTTATCCCGAAAGGCAAATACTGATCCAACGCAAATCCACTCACACTTCCATCATGGGGAATGAAGAAATGCATGATCCCCCTGGCGTATTGAACCACCCGAGATCATCCATCCTCAATGGCGGGATCCTTAGGGGTGACATATTGATTCGCAGATTGTTTCTTGGATTATCGATTTTGCTTGGATTGGTGATTTCTTTTGGATGGTCAACAAGCTGCTTTTGTCAAACAGAAGCCCCCCGTCCGCCAATATCGATTGGGGACTTTCAACCGAAACCACAACTCAAAGTCGCCAGCACCGATATTGTTCAAGCCAAATTTCCGGTTGTAGATATCCATTCCCATTTCTGGATTCGGCTTAAACATGATACAGACTCCCTGGAGCAGTTTGTAGCGATGATGAACCGAAACAACATTGCGTTAAATGTAAGCCTCGACGGAACACTAGGACAACAACTCGATGACCATATTGATTACTTGTGGCGTAATCATAAGAATCGTTTCTTGATATTCACCAATATCGATTGGAAAGGAACGGGAAAGCAAGATGACCCTACGACGTGGGTGTGCAATCAACCAGGTTTTGCTAAGAAGATGGCATTCGAGTTAGCGGAGGCTAAGACACGTGGTGTTTCGGGCCTCAAGGTTTTCAAATCGTTCGGATTAGAGAATCGTAATGCCGACGGGTCTTTCACGGAAATCGATGATGAACGTTTTGATCCAATCTGGGCCGCATGCGGAGAACTAGGCTTGCCTGTAATCATGCATACAGCAGATCCGAGTGCCTTCTTTGAACCGATCGATGCTAAAAACGAACGTTACGAGGAGTTGTCGAGGCGTCCGGAGTGGCACTTTCCGGAAGGCAAGTTCCCGAGAAGGAATGAGTTGCATGCCGCTCGAAATAGACTTTTCGCAAAGCATCCTAAGACGACATTTATTGCGGCACATTTTGGCAACGACGCTGAAGACCTCCAGGAGACATCGCAATTGCTATTGAAGCACCCCAATGTGGTCGTAGAGTTCGCCTCAAGAATTAGTGAACTCGGGCGTCAACCCTTCACATCTAGAGATTTCTTTTTGAAGCACAGTGACCGAATCCTATTTGGAACGGATGGGCCATGGCCTGAAGCTCGATACCGAGCCTATTGGAGATTCCTAGAAACTCGCGATGAGTATTTTGCCTATTCAGAAAAACCTATTCCACCGCAGGGTCTCTGGAGGATATACGGCATTGATTTACCCGACGAGGTATTGGAGAAGATTTACTACAAAAATGCAGTTCGCGTTATTCCGGGCGTGAAGGAACGACTAGACGGGTGGAATTTGCTGCACATCTACGATTCGACCAATCCTGATGGCGGAAGTCCACAAAAAAGAGGGCCGTAAAAATCGGTTGGGTTCGTTTCAAATTCAGTCCGTTCTTGACGATAATGTTGATTCTGAATGCCAATAGAACGTCTTTACCGGAGTGCCTTTCCCCAGCGACGTAAATCAAATCTCGACAAACAACCGCCTATCCGATACCATTTGGCTGGGGATCCTGCGGCGAAATCCCTGGTCGTTTTCCATTGGTCCGAGCCGAACACTTTCGTAGAGCCTACAATTCCTATGAGCGAACTGCACCATGAATGCGGTGTTGCGGCCATCTACCACTTACCTAACGGCGAGGAAAGTCGGCTTTCCCCTGATGGAGGTCGGAATGCAATATCTTATCTCCTGCCTCGCATGCTTCAGGACATCCAAAATCGCGGTCAACTCGCTGCAGGAATGACAACGTACAATCCAGATCGTCCGCTCATTTTGGATACGATGAAGGATATAGGAACAGTATCTGAAGTGTTCCGACTTTCTCATCGTGGCAAAAGTGAAGCAATCATGGAGGCCTACGCCGGCCGCGCAGCAATTGGTCACGTTCGCTACGCAACTTGCGGGCAGGATGATAAGAGCTACGCTCAGCCGTTCGAACGGCAACATATCCACAAGAATAAGTGGTTCAGCTTCTGCTTCAACGGACAACTTGCCAACTACACCGAATTGCGAGATCGGCTCCTTAAAGAAGGTGAGCATCATCTCGCTCGCGATACCGACACAGAAATCATCCTACACGAAATCGGTCGAGAACTCACGATATCTCCAAATCGTTCCTTAATCGACGTCTTTGCAGCGGCATCTAAGAATTTCGATGGTGCTTATTCGATTGCGTTGCTAAACGCAAAAGGAGAGCTCTTGGTTGCTCGTGATCCTCTCGGCATCAAACCATTGTGCTACGCGATTGATGGCTCATTGTTTGCCGCAGCCAGCGAAAGCGTTGCTCTGCTAAACCTTGGGTTCGATAGGGATTCTATAAAGTCCGTTCCACCGGGCCATGCTATTCTTGTTACCCCCGACGGTATCAAGATCGAGAAGTATTATGACGTCAAACCACCGGCACATTGCTTCTTCGAGTGGATCTATTTCGCGAACGTTGCAAGCACTTTAGACAATCGAAGCGTTTACTTATCGCGAACTCGACTCGGTGAAGAGTTGGCAAGATTGGAGTTGGCACGTAACCAATTTCCATTAGATAACGACACGATCGTTGTACCAGTCCCTGATACCAGCAAAGCAGCTGCGGACGCGATGGCCTATCGTATGCGAATCCCCTGCCGAGAAGGACTTATCCGCAATCGTTACAGTGGTAGAACATTCATTGAGGGAGGCCGAGCCCGTAAAGCGAAAGCATCCAGTAAATACACTCCGCTCCGCGAAGTTCTGGATGGCAAACGCGTCATCCTGGTTGAGGACTCTATTGTTCGCTCCACAACAATGAAAGTTCTCTTGAACCGTATCCGCGAGCTCGGTGGTGCCAAAGAGATTCACGTACGTGTTGCGTGCCCTCCCATCGTAGCACCCTGTTTCTACGGAATTGACATGTCTACAATCGATGAGCTTTTTGCGCCAAAATTCCTTGAGAATGGAGTTTTGACCGAGGCCAGTCAAGATAAAATGGCGGAACAACTCGGATGCGATTCCTTAAGGTATCTGCCCATTGAATCCATTGCCCGCGCCATCGACCTGCCAGCTGACCATCTTTGCCAAGCCTGCATTACAGGCCAGTACCCGACGCCGGTGGGACAGCAGCTCTACCAAATCGCTCAAGCTAACCACCGAGATGGTAAGAGCAGCTCTAGAACCTATGAACTGCATACGGTTGTTTGATCAATTGATGATGGTCCAGTTCACGTTGGAACAACTCGCGAGGTTGTAGATCGATGTCGGCTTCTTGGTTACCCTCTCTCCCCGAATCAGCATTGGGGGGCGTTGTTGCGATCGGAAATTTCGATGGTGTTCATCGAGGCCATGAGTGCTTGTTACGGCTGTTGAAAAAAAACGCCGAACAATGGAGGGCACCAACGGTCGCAGTCACGTTCAATCCACCGCCCATTAAACTGCTCTCGCCTGGAAATGCCTCCCCCTCCCTAACAACAATCCCTAGACGGATCGAACTACTTAAAGATGCAGGTGCTGACTACGTCGTTGTCCTCCAAACAAATTTCGAGTTGTTAAACCTAGATGCCCATTCGTTTTTTGACCAACTGCTTCTCCAGGGGCTAAAGATTCGCGGATTGATCGAAGGGCCAAACTTTCGGTTTGGAAAGAATCGGGGCGGAGATGTTGGGCTACTGAAACAACTCTGCTCAAACAACGGGATTATGTTTCAAGTGGTCGAGCCCGAACTGTGCGATGGAGAGTGGATTTCCAGCACTCGTATAAGACAAACCATTGATGCAGGGAATATTCGATTAGCGAATCAACTCCTTACTACCCCCTACAGAATCTCCGGCATTGTCTCTCTCGGAGCTCAAAGAGGACGAACCCTCGGCTTTCCAACCGCTAACCTCGAAGATATACCGGTACAAGTTCCCGCGGTAGGGGTTTACGCCGCTCGAGTTGTGGCGGTTTCCTCGAACGTTAAAATCACGACACCGTCCCAGTCGATAGATGCATCCAACCATCAAGAACAAAACCGAGAGCGATTAATAGGGAAACCCGTAGCTTTGCATATCGGCCCAAATCCTACGTTTGGGGAAAATGCCAGAAAAGTAGAAGCGCATATTCTCCATTTCTCCGGCGATCTATACGGTTGTGACTTAGAGATCGAAATCATAGATAATATTCGATCCGTGACGAAATTCGATTCGCTCGAAGCATTAAAGAATCAACTGAATCAGGATGTCGCCCTAGTTGACTTAATCGTTAAGCAAGGCATAAAAAAGTGAGCGAAGGCAAGTTACCGAATCCGGCAGTTGAAGACTACCGACGTAAAATTGCGGAGATAGATGCGGAAACAACAATAGCGAGGGGCAAGTCCAAGCAACTTATTCGATTGAGAGCCGCCACTGCATTACCTGGATTAGTACTGATTGGGCTGGGTATATTTGATTCTTCATTCGGAAACTGGGCGTGGCAATTAGGGCTTGTATTGATTGTCGCTTTTCTTGGTTTTGCAACATGGTATGAATACCTACAGTGGATCATCGCCCGCGGAAATTCGCAGAGGTTTGGTTTTGAACGTCTTATTGCAAGATGCGAACGAGACTGGAACGGCCTAACGGAACTGCCCGTTGAAAAAGAGTGTGCGCCGCATATCAACGACTGGACGAAAGATCTCGATCTGTTTGGCAATCGTAGTCTGTTTCGCTGGTTCTCGTTAGCCATGTCGAGCACGGGAGCTCGTATTATCTCGAGCTGGATGACCAATTGGGTTGATTCTGTTGAAATTCGAGATCGACAACAAGCCGTTCAAGAGTTGGCACCGTTACGGCAATGGCGAATAAAATTCTACGATATTGCCTGCGCCTCACGAAACCAATCGACCTCTCCTGAACAGATTCTCTATTGGGCAAAATCACCAAACCACTACTCGGGGCGTCAGTGGCAGTATTATCTGACTACGATAGGCCCAGTTTTGATTCCCGCTGGGCTCGTAACGCTACTGCTTTCCATCGGTGTCGAATCTCAAATTGGACAGATCATCGGGTTGAGCCTATTGCTGGGAGGTGCGGGGCTAAATCTGCTTATATCCATGATTGCGATTGGCCCGATTCACGATTTATTCCATCGATTAGGTTCTGCCAATCGGGAACTGCAATCGCTCATCGATTGGCTGAGCACCGCCAGGGAATTACAAGTCAAATCGCCTAGGTTAATTCGACTTCACAATCAACTTTTCACAGACGGTAAAGACGCCATTCTTTCTATTTGTGATCTGCAGCGACTGATGAAATTGGCCGGTATGCAACGCAGCCCTTTGTTCTTTATACCCTACGTTCTTTTGCAGTTGATATTGTTATGGGATGTCCGATTACTCAAACGACTCGAGAGATGGAAAGCTGTCCATGGTGATCGGGTGGAAGGATGGGTCGTGGCCCTAGGTGAGTTGGAAGCGTTGGTAAGCTCTGCAACTCTAGCCGATGAGAATCCCACTTGGGTCTATCCGAACATTGTAGATCGTGGCGGGTTACTCGATGTCTATCAGATGGCTCATCCTCTGTTAAAGGATTTGCAACGTGTACCAAACGACTTACGAATCAGTGATGAAAAACGGCTATTGTTGGTCACCGGAAGCAACATGGCAGGTAAGTCGACATTGCTACGCTCGATCGGCGTTAACGCCGTCTTAGCTAGGTTAGGCACACCCGTTTGCGCTCAACGCTGGACGAGCGAATCATTCGATATAGCGACCAGTATTCGCGTTCACGACTCGCTTCAGGATGGCGTTTCCTTTTTTATGGCAGAGTTAAAGAGGTTGCGATTGGTGGTCGATCAAGCCCAGCGGGAATCAGGACCGGCTGGCAGGCGGATGCTTATCCTTTTGGACGAAATACTACAGGGAACGAATTCTCGTGAACGTCAGATCGCCGTCGACTCGGTTCTTAAAAAGCTGGTTGATATGAACGCCATTGTCATGTCGAGCACCCACGACCTAGAACTCGCGTCAAACGACCAAATGAAACGGAGTGCTCAGATTGTTCACTTCCGAGAATATTTTGAAGACGTTGACGGCAAGCAAGTAATGCGGTTCGATTACGTGATGCGACCGGGAGTAACTCCTACCACCAACGCCCTAAAGCTTTTAGAAATGGTAGGGCTCTAACAGGGCTTTAGATCGGCACTCCACCCTTTCGACAACACGATTTCTCATTTCTCCTGCGGTTACTTTTTGTTCCACTCGTCTTCGGGTTCTAACATCCGTTGTGCCCCGTCCCCTGTCAACCACGTTTTTGCGTCCGCCATATCCTTGAGATAGGCATCCCAAAAGGCTGTGCTTAACGCTAATATCACTCCATGATGGTTAGGGTTTCGTTTTCCACTTTCTCCCGGTAGTGGACGATCTGTAAAGACGGAATGCTCGGCACCATGGAGTACCAACTCGAACTTGTCACCATCAGGTAATGCAGGAAACACCTTGCGACGTGACTCAACAGTTTGTCCACCAATGGCAGCAGTGTCATGAGTCCCTGTCATAAGCAACCAAGGTATGGAAACGCTTCCGAAAGCCTGAGTAATGCTCCCCCTCTCCTGAGTACTGGGACTCATCACTATTGCAGCAGCAATGCGTTTGTCTGTCATCCGTTGGCCTACTACCGGAAAAGATTGACCGCATACTCCTTGGGTTGTCTGCCCTCCAAATGAATGCCCAGACATGCCAATCTTTCTCATGTCCATTCGTCCTTCCAGAACATGATTAGCCTCGTTGTTCCATATCTCTAATTGATCGATCACCGCAGGAACATCCTGTAATCTCAGCATCAAATTTTTCGCTGAAGCAGCCTCGCGCATCGCAGCCATTCTATTGGCAAGGCGTTGATCCTTCCAAACGGATTCATCACTTCCCGGATGCTGCAAGAATACAGCTACGTATCCGTGGGCAGCCCAATGTTTGCCGAGGTAAGCAGAACCGTTTCGTGAACCGCCAAGGCCATGGCTAAATATAACAATGGGTGTTGGACCGGAATTCGGTGCAGCAATTTGCTTTTCCTGCACGTAGATGCGAATTGGCACATCGCGATTTCGGCCGGTGTCCACGACGTTTAGATCAATCGTCTTTATCTTACCGACCTGGTCGGTACTCGACGGATTATAGTCGTTTCCTTGAGTCGCCTGTAAGCTAGCCACAATCAACCAAAGAAAACTGACAGATCGAATGAAATTCATATGCACTTCCTCGCAGGGGTCTTCTTCAATGTCGGTTTAGGGGTAAAAGTTTCGGGAGTTTTTAAACTCCGCCCTTACGTGAAGCTACCGTTTCGAACAACGATTATTCCACGGATAAAATGGCTAGTTTGGTAAAAAACGTCCTGGACTGGGAGACGCGTGCTGTTGCGACAAGACGATGCTCATGCGTATTTTTCACCCCTTTGGAACTTATTTCAGAACCTATAAATGTGTTACCTATGTCTCCGAACAATCATTATCCCTATCTCCGGCCTGTACAAACCGCTGCGCGTGATCGGTGGATCCGACGAAAGATCGGCAATTTGGTAGACGCTACCTCTCTCTTACCGTAAACTGCAAAGCCGTTCAGATTGCTTCATACATATTTTGACGATTATTACGGATTATCATGCTTTTCATTTTGATTGCATCGGCCATTTTGCAGTGCGTGACGATGGATGATTCGATTCTAGCTCTGGGGGATTCCTATACCATTGGAGAAGGTGTTGATGTCAACGACCGCTGGCCCGTTCAGTTGGTTAAGCAACTAAATGACTGTAAGGAATCGTTTTCTGCTCCTGAAATTATCGCCAAAACCGGTTGGACTACAGACGAATTAGAAGCTGGTATTAAGCAACAGGAGTTGGCGGAAAAGTATGATTGGGTCACATTACTGATCGGTGTTAACAATCAATACCGTGGTAGAGATATCGATGAATATAGAAATCAGTTTCGTCGACTCCTGAAGTTTGCAATCGAAAAAGCGGGCAATAACTCCAAACGCGTGATCGTTCTGAGCATTCCAGATTGGGGTGTTACCCCCTTCGCCACGAAACGCGATCGAGACCCAGCGATAATCGCTAAGCAGATCGATCAGTTTAACCAAGTCAACCGTGAAGTAACGGAGGAGCTAGCGGCACACTATATAGACATTACGAAATTGACTCGAGACGCTGCAAACGAGCCAAGTAAATTTCTTGTCGCAGACGAATTGCATCCATCGGCAGAAATGTACAAACAATGGGCGACACTGGCTTCGCAACTTATTCTGGATCAGAAAAAGTAAGACTCAGGTAACTCCCTGTTTTTGCTTGGGATATGTTCGATAAGTTCCGCTTCTAACCGATGATTCTAAACCAGAGACCGCGCGATCGATTTCCTTCGAAATTGTATACAGCGGGGTTATGCCAAAGCGAATGATGTTAGGGCCTCGAAAATCAGGAACTACTCGGTGCCCGCTGATTAGATCCTGAGTTATTTGCCAAGCATCAATATGACTTAACGAGACATGTGACCCCGAAGCTTCTCTGTCACGAGGAGTAACAAGTTCAAAACCCAAGGGCTTTAACCGCTCATCGTATAGTTGGAAGAATCTCTCCATCAATCGCCAACTTCTTTCTCGGAGTTTTACGACTCCAGCCTCACAAGTCAAATCAACTCCTGGTTCGACCGCAGCCAAAGACAGAATGGGGGGCGTTCCTACTCCAAAACGCTCGATACCGGAATGAGGTTCGTATTTGCCGCTGAAATCAAACGGTCTAGCCGCTCCAAACCATCCAGGAATAGGATTGTATAGCGAATCAATCAAGTCGCTTCGCAACATGATAAACGCAGGTGCGCCAGGGCCACCATTTAAGTACTTGTACGTACATCCAACAGCCGCGTCGACACGTGCCCCTCTTAAATCTATTGGGATGGCACCGACACTATGACTCAGATCCCATAAGACGGGTGCACCTACTGAATGCGCGAGCTTTGTTACCGCTTGAAGATCGAATGCGTAACCTGTTTTGTAGTTGACATGAGATAAGCAAACCAACGCGACTTCGGTATTCAACGCTCCAGCTAGAACATCGTTCACTTGTGCGTGATTGCATTGGTCTAGGGCTAACGGCTCCAGCCGCAGATCGCATCCTAGCTGCTGACGCAATCCATCTAGTATGTATAGATCAGTTGGAAAGTTGGTTGCATCGGTTACGATCGTTGTTCGTTTTCCACGATTGCGCAATAGAGCCCATGCCGCTTTGAACAAATTAATCGAAGTAGAGTCGCATACCAAAACCTCACCCGATGCAGCCCCAATTAACGTTGCGATCTTATCACCAATTCGCCTTGCAATCGGTAACCAATTCTTGTTCCAGCTACCTATCAGTGACTCACCCCATTCTTGAGAAACCACTTGTAGCATACGTTCGGCTGTAGAGTGGGGTAACCGTCCTAAGGAATTGCCATCAAGGTACGCTACTTCTTGATCATGGATTACAAATCGATCACGAAATGGGGCTTCGCAAACTTCTTGTCGAACTGTCAAAGGTCTACCCTCTTGCGGCATTCATTGGATTTGTCGAAATCTGTACCAATCACTCAAGCGAATCACAGGTGACCCTCGGGAGAAAATACGCTGGTAGTACCGTGGGGTATTATTCGTCTGCGATCTTTTGAAAGTATCGATATACGCTGTTTCTGTATTGGCTAGGTATAGCATTAGATGCATCGGATGTGACACCTTGTCGTCGGATTGCATTTCCTTTTTCCAGTTGCTTTTCGCCAGGAATGGTCAAAAAGTCATTAGGTGCAGTTGAGCCCCCATTTTCACCACGTCCGCCAGAACTGGGCCGGCTCATTGGCAAAGCCCCATACATTCCACGATTACTTACTCCAGAATTTCTTTCCGATCCACCTATCCCAGCCATGCCGCTGGAACCTATCCCAAAACCACTCCTCATCCCGGATTGCCCCGGTTTCATTCCCATCATTTGCATGAGTTGATCCATTGCGTCTTTAACAGTTTGTGGATCATTCCTACTGGGTGAAAATTTTTGTTGGCAATTCTTACAAGCCTGGTCCCCCACGTTTTTGCTACTTTGCATAAAGCCCATGAGAATTTCTGCTGCCTTTGCCGCAGACTGAGCAGCGGATTGAGGACGATTAGCTAGCAACTCATTCTGGGAGTTTTGCATTTCGGAAAGTGCTTCGCTACCCTTTACAGCTTGGGCAAACTCCGTTGCGGTTGCTCGTAAACTTTCTAACTCAGGGTCCGCGGGCAGCTTTTCAGCTTCGACTTCTATCGTATCGATGAGATCGTTGAGTTGTTCGCGCAGTGCTTGCTGTTGGGATTCGAGATTTTTGATTCGACGTTGTGCGACTTGATCATTTGGATCGGACGCCTCTCGAAGGGACTCCATCCGCACTGCCAAATCACTTTGTTGTTGAACTAGTTCCTCGAAAGCTTTTTGCGCCATCATTAACGGTAGCGTCTGCTTCATGCGTTCTAATGGTTCGTTTACATTTTCCTTGACCTCTTTTTTTGAAGCATTCATCTCTGACGCGATTCGATTTAAATCTTCTTTCTGACCTTCAGAAAGCTCACCGTTCTGCTGAGATGCTTCTTTTGCGAGAAAATCTAAATCAACCGCGTTTTGAGCCAATTGCTTCGCAACCTCCTTCATGGCCTCGCTCAATTTCTGGTCGAGCTCCATTTCCAGCGGCTGTTCGGCAATCTTACTGATCTGCTCGGCGGCTTGATTTGCGGCTTCGGCGGCCATGCGCAATTTTTGCTCGGCCTGTCTCTGTAATTCAGAATCTGATGGGTTTTTCTCCAGTGCATCTTGTGCCTCCTGTGCTTCGCGAGCCGCATTAGCAGCGTTTTCAAGATGCCTCTGAATCTGCCGATACCGATTCAGGATTTCATCCATGCCCTGTTGTTGCACAATCCGATTCTGAAACTCTTCGCGAGATATGATTTTGATCGTTGTAATGGGCGTTTCAAAACTTTGAGGCGAGTCTGGCTTATTATCTTCGACCCGAGCAAAGAGTTTAATGACGTCCCCTGGCTTAAGTAAATATTGGCTAAGTGGTAACGCAACCTCATTCTGATTTCTCACGTTAGACGTAACGGGTAATGACTCGGCCATAGGGCGTGAGTCATTCAGAGAACGATAGAGTTCTAAACCCAAGACCCCAAAATCGTCTTCCGATACAATGATGACTGGGAGTATTGCATCTGGAGTCGCGAGAGAGTCTGGCCGAGGCTGTACGATGCGTGCCGATGGTGGCTGATCGAAAATAACTTCAACCGGACCAGCGATAATATCATGCGACAGAGTTCCGTCGACATCTTCTAATCGCAATTCAAATGAACCTGGGGAATTCAATGCAATGGTTGCCTCGACCGTAAGAGGCTCATCAGAATCCGATGTTGGAGCAAGCGATACTTCTCGTTTGATACCAGATTTATCCGTTAGCGTTAGGATTCCCTGCTTTAGAGGACGATTACTCGTCGCTTGGATAAGAACCTCACTCCCGATCAATGCCTTGATACCGTCTTGATCTAAAGGTGACTGCTTCTCTGCTACGCCTGTGTAGTTGGGGTAGCGAACCGTCTTCATTGCGCTACGAATCTCAGGGGTAGTTTTTATGGTAAGCTGACCAGACTTGCTCTTTGCAGATCGCGCCTTCGCATAAAAAGTCAACGGCTCCCTTAAACGACTTAAGGATACGGAGAAACGCCCCTCCCCCTCTGACAGCATCGGAATCGCTTCCTCGGACTTATCCTCACGAACGACAACGAGCTGCATCGATTCGATTGACTCTCCCTCAGCAATCGCAGCCAAAGAACAATCCTCCCCAAACACGACCTCAACCGATTGGGGATCGAGTCGAATGGTTAACAAGGAATAGCGAGGAATGTCGACCATCGGGAACAAAAATCGATTTGCCTGAGTCCACGCAAGTCTTGGGGTGAACAGACAAAAGATTATTGCCCCTATTATCGCAACCAATAACACACAAGCTGCACGCGATAACAACTTCGCTGATACGACCTGCGCCAAGGACGCTCTCTTAATCGTAGATACAGATTGATCGATTGCCATCGCCGCGAGTTCTGACGATAGTTTTGATTCCGTAAATGTCTTCGTCGCTAGGTTAAGTGCACCTTCGACCAGACCGTACGTATGGGAGTATTCATCAACTCGTCGACTCAAGTCATGAAATCGATTCCTACCCGTAACTCGAAGATATACGAACACCGAGCATCCAACAAAGACTAGGAGTGTCAACCTGGATAACCATAATCTAACGGTACCGGTCAAATCAATGATGAGGTCTGCCCACATGATGGCAATCGCCCAGACCATGGCTACGATCAAACTTATGACCAATGCCAGTCCGATAGACACGACGTGCGATCGAACTCGAAAGGGACGAAGCGCATCTAAAAGTCTATCTTCCAATCGCTTATCTGAGGCGACCAGAGTACGACGGGATATCTCGGTCGAGAAAGTTTCGGACGACATTGCTTTTGGGGACTCCACACAGCGTTGGTAAACATTGCTCTGAAGCAGGCTGTCATCATAACAAATCGCAACATTGGCAGTGTTGCAAATACGCGATTTTCCTAATACCTCGTCTTCTTTCGCATGCCTCAAAATTCGGCAACCACCGCAAACGCTGCGTTTTTTAGAAAACGTGAACATTGCCATGCCCGCCCCGCTACCCTGCAATATGGGAATCCAGATTCTTTCTTTATTCCCCCTCGATCTCATAACCCTCCGCGTAAGCAAGACGAGCATCGAAACCCGCATCGTTAGGAAGTGTTGCATTAATCGATATAGGAGGATTAGTGAAGGTGAAATGGGCACTCTTGCCGGTTTTATGGCGTTGACATCGGTCAAGAGTGTCCAATCTGCACTTAAAGCAACGAGCCCTTTAGCAAGGGACAAAGTCGCGGAAAAACCGTCGCATTATCGCAATGCAATAACAAACATTCTCCATTGAGTTGTAACACAACACTATTTTTGCGATCGGAAAAGGAACCATCCTCCCGTTATCGCTAACCCAAAGCCTAGCAATAGCCATTCCCAAACTCGCAATCGATCCAGGGAATGGAAGTTAAGATCTAACGCAAGTGGAGTATTCTGCGTGACTTGTACACTTCGCTTGAATCGATAAACATTTCCCTCCTCTGGCAAACTGATAACGATCGCTCGCGGCGCTGGATCGGTCGTTCTCTGATGCTGTACCAATCGATCTGCAATGCTCTGAAGTGTTGCATTATCCTCCTGCGAATTTCCAGCCAGCAATATGCTCATATCACTTGGATTAAAGTTGATGTCGTCCTGCTTCAATATCGGATTGTTCGCAGCCGCTTGCAGCATCTGATCGCTGCTGGGCAACTTCGCTGCTCCCTGGGTCGTGTCTAACAACAGACGTTGCCGCCTGGAGTTTAGCCCTAGCACAGCTTGCTGAGTTTGTAAATTCTCTAGCTGCACCCTAGCATCCTCGTTCGATGCCGCATCCAAACCGTAACTATTGGCAACGTTATTGAATGCCCAACGAGCTTTCGCTTGGTTGCCAGTCTGAAGAAGCTTGTTGGCTTGCTCTAGTAATGTCGCTGCCTGCTGTGCCTGATTCTCGCGACTGCCTGAAACTTGCTTCAAATAAGAGTCTCGCGTGTAATCGTTGCGATAGTCTTCTCCGACTAGCTCCAGATTCCCATCAAAGTCCGCTAACTCGATTCCCTGTGGAACGACTACATTCCATTGAATGTTCTCTAGCGGAACATTCATCTGCGGACTATCCAATCGCACTCGCCGTAACCCATCGCCTCGTAATGCATAGACGTATCTTACTTTCGCAGTGGAATCATCCATCCCTGGCAAAATATAAAACTGCCAAACGTTCTGATCTGATGCCTGCCTCACCGAATGAACACTCTCCCCATTGACGAAGATATTAAAGAGCTCACCGTCCTTCGGTAACTGCACAATCAAACTACTTCGCTGTATCACTTGCATCGTGATATCAACGGAAGTCAACTGATCCCCATTGGGCGAAAAGATGGTCGTTAACTCACCTGAGGCGACTCGCAACTTAAGCGATTCTGCCAAAGAATGTCTCACGATGGACAAACTCAATGGCGTGGTGGTATCAGCCACTTTAAAGGTGAACGTGGGAACTGCTCGCGATCCCATATCTCGAATGTTATTCGGAACTGTGTTCCAATCGACCGTTTGCCACCCTTGCGGAAGAACTGTCGTTGCTATTTCCAATCGGCCACCAGCTCTTACCGCGATGTGATAATCGGATTGCTGTACATCGAGGAAGCTGGCCGGAGTCAATAGATCCTTATTCTCCACTCGCTCACCTCGTCGCTCAAAATCGATCTGGAACGAGATGGCTCCAATCACTCGACGTTTAAAGTTGATCTCCCACAGTTGCTCGTTGGCGTCGATGCGAACCATGTCCCCAACCACTTCGCCACTGGCTCGAACTGTCTTAACCTCCTCATCGCCAACCACTGGCAGCTTCACTCGCATCGAGCGTATCGGAGCATTCTGAACATTCAAGTTCGCAAGCAATATCGAGCGGGTCTGCCCTTCTCGAATTGTGACATCGTGCAGAATCTGACCGATCACCCATGGCGATAACTTCTCGATTCCAACTGTCAATTGCCAATCTCGCTGAAGCAATCGAAATGCGAGTGCACCTTGAACCTGCGCTCCTAACTCCCGAGCATCTGACTCGGAGATATTGTTCTTGGCGATGGTTCGCAATCGAATGCCAGGACTTGGTTGAACAATCAATGTTCCGGTCTGTCTCGGCGAATCGTTGAGCTCCAAACGAGGGATTTCCCATTGATTTTGATCGATTGGAGATGGCCCAGTCAACGACAGCATAAAGGTTTGCACACCGATCGTCTTTGCTTTGAGATGCATTATGACCTGACGCGAATCTCCCTGTGCGATCTCGGACCAATGGTGCATCGAATCACCTGTCAAAGTTTCCACTTCATAACCGTTCGGCAATGGAAAACTAAGTTGGAAAAGTCCAGTCCGAGTTATCTCGACCTGCAGATTCGCATTAAGCACAACACGTTCATCCCCCAGTGAAACGATTTGTTTAGAAGTAACTCGTACTTCGGGGGCAACGGCCGCAACTTTGACCTGCATACTACCTTTACTTTCTCCGTACCGATAAACGCGATGCAGAGTTGCCGACGGACTGGTCAATAACGAAGCATCAAAATCGCCGAGATTAACGAGAGACAACGTCTCCGAGGTCACTAACTCTGGCTGGGCATCAGAGCCAAAGGCAATGGCAATCAATCCACTTGAGCCGCTTGCCTCTTCAACCGCCAGCGGGGATAGTTGCACCGAAGTGGGCAAAGCATCGAGGCTTTGTTGCGTCCGCACTGTGACCGAAAAGTCCGCTGGCGCGTTCGGATCGGTCGTAACCGTGAGCTTGCGTTCGTCGGCGTTGAATTGCCACGAAGTAATAGGTCCATCCACCGTGCTTACTGTTGCTCCCTCGGGAATCTGTACGAGCAATCGCGATATTCGTCCCTGAGCAACTCTCAACTGAAAACGATGGATGCCTTCGATAACACCCGGGCTAATCGTATACAAACCACTGCTATCAACAAAGAATTGAGTAACCTCCGCATTTAAATCACGTGCTCGGGGACGCAAAACAACACTCGCATCTCCAGGCTTTAACAGCAGCCGATAAGACTCACCGTCCGGTGTGCTCTGTTTGGCAATTCTGGCTGCCGCTTCACAATAAACCTCCCATGTGGGCTCGTCATACCGAAGCGTTAACTCTCGCATCGCAGCGGGCCCCGTCAAGACCTCTACGCCACTGGATGGCTGCAATCCCGTAACCTCAAATCGAAACGTCGCGGAATACTGGTTGGCAGCTTCCACACTAGCTTCTTTTGAATTGGCGTCCTTAGAATCGGGCTCAATCGTGACAACGTAATCCGTCCCGCCACCATCAGATATTTGTTTACCCAGACGGAGTCCCTGCCCTGAAAATTCAGTCAATACCGCAGGTGATCTTAACAAATGGAATTGATCGCCTGAAACTCCTGTCACCTTGATCGTGGCAATTGCTGTGATGCGTGAGTCGGCCTTCTTGACTTCCCAAACTTGTGAGGAATAGTCTGCGTTCTTGGCAACCACTCGGGCCTCGATCGTTTGATCTTGTCCCGTAGCGGAGTTACCCAGCCCCAACAAGAGCGAACCACCCATCAGGTACGCGATCATCGACGTTGTCATCCCACTCATAGTATCACCCTCCGCTTGTGTTTCCGTGACTTTCTGCTGATCCGACGGAGGAATCGATCGAAACAATGCGATCAACACAGGCATGATGAAGAAAAGGAATACAGCAATCGAGAGTAGCCCAAAGAACCAAACGGCTCCATGAGGCTGCAACAATGCTCCAACTCCTAACAATGCGACTCCAATCCCTCCGAGGAATCGCGCAACCAGAGATGCTCGCTCTCGATTGGCGGGATTGGCGTAGGTTGCAATCACCAATATCAACCCTACAACTCCAAGACCTACTCCCAGTACATCGAACATGGCTCGCCAAGTTGGGATGATGTCAACTTCCATGGAGAGAGATTCACCAGTTGCCAAAACCGGTACGTTGAGCTGTATTGGCTCTTTGTCCGTAATACTTTGGTAGGCATGATCACAAGCCATAATGGAAACAACCAGAGCCCCAATCAACGCGATCAACTTTAAGGATAGCTTCCCAAAACCTGTCGATGGTACAACGGATGCGAGGAGTACGACAACCACGAAAACCATAAACGGCATAACTCCCTCTCGAACAACCCAACGAAAGCCATCTAATTTGCTACTATCGATCGAGGCCGACATTTCTTGCGAGACCGGCACGAGCGTTTGATTCTCTTCCCCACCTACGGTCCATCGCGTCTTTAAAACGGGAGCCATCACCTTGGGCAAGCTTAATGAGGCGCGATGCTTTTCCTGCGTAGGCTTTCCAAGACGAATGGTCACTTCCAAGGGAACATTTGGATCGGCGTCACCAGGCAATGGGATCAATGTTTCCGAATTGGTTTGTCGGGCCGTGACTGGTTTGCCATTGATAGAAACGGACCACAATCGAACGGGCTCACCAGGCAACTGCAATCGCAATGAACTTTGTCCACGCGATTTGACATAGTAAACAACATCTGTCACCGTCTCTCCATCACTGGAGACGCGACTGTTCGCTTCGGAGAATTCAACCACTTGGTCGACCGTCGTTCCAGACGGAAACCAATTCACCTTGAGCCTTAAATCGAATGGCCTCGCGGTGTATTGCCATGTCCCCAACGATGGCGCTGAACTTAACAACCGAAACTCAGCGGGCAACTCCAGCGCATCGAGAGCCAATAGCTGAGATGATGCTACGACATTTTGCACGTCGACTTGTATCGGACTCACTACCTCAATGTATCCGCGATCGTTTTGCGTGCCTTCGGGAACGACGACACCGGCAGTAAATGTACCGTCAGCCGCACTAGGTTTCTCTTCAAAAGTGATGAGCAACGTATACGCACCCAATATCGGCTGATGAAGTGATACGACAACAACATCACCTTCTCGTCGCCAATTACGAACATCTTTTCCATCGACCGTTACGTTTTGTAGGTTTTCTGGAACGCGAATTCGCCACTCAGAAACGGGTGAACCACTCACCATAAAATTGATCAGTGAGCTTCCGTAAACCGTGCCTTGGCTCAAGGAATAGAGATGAAACACGTCAGCGTTCAAACTGCGATCCAATTGCTCAATCGCAACGGTTGCCGACCATTGTGGCTCTCGGATTCGGAACGCTTGTTGCAAGAGAGGAATCGACACGGGGAAGTAAGCTAACGGCTTTTCAACGAGCAATTCCGATGCTTTGGTTGTCGTTCTAAAACCCGCACTGGCTACGATTCCAATATCCCCTCGAACGGACTTCGCATCTGGAAACTCGATACGCGGTAGCTGCCATTCTCCGGTGACTTGGGTCTCACTCTTTTCCAACCGAACAGACAATAACTGCCTTCCCATGACATCTTGCGAAAAGAGCACTTTGAGACTCCGCTTACCCTCGGTCGCTTCGGACGAAGCGTTATAGTCCGCGACGCTGGCACCGCTAACGGCAACGATGGTGTAGTTTTCTGGAACGCGAAAACTCCATTCGCGAATCGAGGTTTCCCGTATGTCTAACTCGATGTCGGCCGAAACCACTCGATCGGTTTCGGTCACCGAATACACGGCTACGTGCGATACGTTGATTTCGGGTTGAACACGATCAGCAGCAATCACGAACGAATAGTCTGACGTTGGAAAGCGATAGGCAAAACTTTGGCGTGCTTGGATCGCCTCGCCGGGAAACTGCTCTGCAGCCAATTGGGTCAGCCCCTTTAGGTCGGTCACTTCGAATTTGACGGATCCAGAATTGGAGATGCGCAGGAAACCTGCATTGCGAATCGACCCTTGTGGTTTCACGCACAAACCATCGACTCGTACCGGGAAATCATCTAGTGTTGTCTGACTGCGAACCACCAATTCATGCTTTGACGTTAACGGTTGATTGAGCGTAACCTCCAGCATTCGCTGATCGTCTTTCGTTTCTACTTTCCAACTGACAATATGTTGCCCGTCAACACTGGTGATCTCACCTGCCCCGCTCAATGCGAACTGCAACGATTTCAGCTGCCCCTGCAATATCTCAACCAAGAATTTGTGATTCTGGCGAACTAGCCCCGAACCGACCGTTGCCTCTATGGTCGAACTAGTGGAAAAAAATGTCTTGCTCTCGGAACGCTCTTGTTTAGGCAACCACTTTAATCTTACGAATCCACTGGCGGGCAAGAATCCTTTCCACTCATTCCCAAATAGTACGGGAGATACGAACTGAGTCTCTTTGGAAAACGCGAGTTCGTTAGCGAATCCGGTCAAGATGAGTGGAACCACAGCTCCCCCGGCAACTTGAAAGCTGATCTCTCGACCATTTGCATCGACAGCAATCGGCTTTGAGGCAAACTCAATCTCAATCGGAAAGGTACCAGACTTGGTAAAGTTCACGACATAGGCCGGTCCCGCGTCGGTTTGAACGAGTTCCAATGTGTAGTTATCATTGCTTGGCAATTGGTTTAATGCCACATTACCGGACAAGATTCGTAGCTGGCTCTTCTCGCGATTGACTTTAGCTTCGCCTCGAAGTGTGAAGAGAACCGAGTCTCCTTCGGGCTGCAACGTACCTTTTACGGAACATTGAACCAGCTCGATTGGCGGAGGCAATGCGCTGGATCGATCAAGCTGCAATGAGATTCGCCCCCCTTTTGTCGATTGCAGTTCGACCGATCGTTCTTGACTCACCAGCGGCGAAAAACCATCTGCCACTAAAACCTTGCCCGTTATACTGCGATCAAAATCGATTTTTACCCGAGAGTCAAAACCGAGTGCTTTGCTTGGTTTCATGTGCAAAAGATCAATCGTGCTTGGCAAACTCGCAATCGGACTACTGGCGATCACCTCGGCCAAGATCTCTTTGGCTTCACTTTGAATCTGCAAATCAAGAAACCGTTCTTCACCTGCGACGCGAACCGCCCACGATGTAATACCACCACCAATGACGTTGGTAATCTCACCAACTCCGGCAATGCCCAAGCTTACCGATCCCCATTTCCCTTGAACGGCTCGGATCTCTAACTTGAACGATTGCTTTACTGTGCTGCTGTCTACCGTCGCCGTCGACGTAACGCTTGCGGAATACAGAAATGCCGGGGGTGTCGATTTCCCAGTTTGTAAAACAATCGTAGCCGGAGTTTCCGTCCCCTCGTTTTGTTGTTCCTCTTGCGGGTAAGCTGTTGTTAACAAGCAACAAAGCCAAGCAAGCATGGAGAGAAGAAGCTTTTTTGGAAACATAGTGAGACACCTGATAGGGAACGACAGGATGAGTGGTCTATTCGTGCTGAATTTTATAGGGGCGTAGGGATTCAATTTGTAACTGGTACGTAACAAGCGTAGGATCAAGGCTGAATGCTAGGTTGGTTGAAACAATTAAACGGTACGTTTCTCACGAGCCACACCAGCTTCACCCTCCTTAAACAAAGTTTGGGGAGGGGCAATCAAATCAGGAGTAACCATCAAACTAATTGCCCACCTGCGGTGGTTCACCAAGCGACCTTGCTTGATTGATCATCGTTAACAGTGCTTGGACTCGCGGTTGGTTTGCAAAGGCGGATTGCAAGTTCGAAACCAGGCCGGACAGCATCGAAAAGTCAATACGATCGGAACTTGGCTCACCAGTAAGTTTCAAGGCAAAGAGCGTCGAAGCGGTAGCCAATTGCATGGCGGGCTTGGTCGCATCAATCGATGGCGTCTTTGCGTTGTAAGTGATTGGCCAGCGGCGTTCTATCATCTGACCAGTCGAAACGTCTTGAAAGCGCACCGATACACTACCTACATCTCCGACTCCGTCAGGCTTCACTTCAACTTGGTACATCGCAACGCCTGCTTCGGCAGCCGCCAATTCGGCCGCGTCAACTCGATCGTTGCGGAAGTCTTCTTTCTTGAGTTGATGCTTTTCGAATCCGATCAAAAGATATTGACCGACTCTTTGTGGATTAAACTCTACTTGGACTTTGACATTCTTTGCGGTTGGTCGCAACGCACCCGCCAATTGCTTGGAAAAACTTTCGGCGGTGGAATCGTCTGCGTTGATGAGATAGTATCGACCATCACCTTGACGAGTGAGAGCTTCGAGGACTTCGTCGTTCAAGTCTTGAGCGCAAATGCCGGCCGCGTCAAAGGCGATCCCTTCGTTTCTCAGCTCAACGATCTGCTTGCTTAGACTACTAGGATCGGCGTTTCCAAGATTAACTGCACCGTCGGTGAGCATCACGATTCGATTTTGACCACCATTAACAAACTGTTCGCGTGCCTTTTCACGAGCGAGCGTCAATGCGGCTTCGATGTTCGTACCTCCTTGGCTAGGAGTCTTTTCGATCACCGTCGAGAGCGTTCGTGCTTGTTCTGCGTTGTAGCGATCTGCAATTAGCCGCGGGGTGTTCGCAAACGCGATGAGGGTGATTTGGTCTTGATCCCGCAATTGGCTTGCTAGGGCCTGGAATGCTTTTTGAATTGCGTACTTGCGATCGTGGCGTTCCATCGAGCCAGAGATATCGAGCAAAACGGTTAGGCGCAGTGGCATGTTTAAAGCACGGCCCGAGGCACCAGTTTTCATCGCGATGCGAACCAAATTGCGTTGCATTTGGAACGGGTGGGTCGCTTGTTCGATCTGACACGCAACCATTTCTGAGTCGTTGGGGGTGGGATCTTGGTAGTCAAAAGCGTTGAGAAACTCCTCGGGACGCAGAGTGGCTCTGGCTGGCCATTGGCCTTGATTCAGTGCAGATTGCGCGAGTTGAAACGAAACATCGCTCACGTGCAGAGAGAAGGTTGAGAAGGGTTCGGCCGAGGCGGCAATTTCTCGGACGGGTGCAATCGGCTTGGCTGGTTGAACTTGTTTGGCCTTTACATCGACGCCGAGTGACGATTTTAGTTCCTTGCCCAGCATGACCTTATCCGACTCAGCCGACTTTTCCAGTTTAGGAGCAACAAAGCGAGACATAGGCTCCGATGGTGATTTCGTTGCATCGCCGAATCGATCCTCAGTTTGCGAGACGATCTTTTCTTCTTCCTCTTCGGGAATGATGATCGCTGGCGAAACCGTCATCATTAGGGTTGATTCTCCGCGTCCTGGATCGGAGTTACTGTAAAGCCGATTGACGGATTGTTTTCCTGTCAATTCGCCGCGGGATTCCTGTTCAGCCAGTCGATCGTTTAGTCTCTGAAGTTCAATTGTTCTCTTAAGTTCAGTCGGACGTCGATCATCAAACGGCAGCATACCATCAGCCAATTCGGACGATTCTGTTCGCCTTTTTGGCTCGCCTAGTTGAGCGGCAAGAGCTTCTGGCGTCGCGATGTCCATAAAAAAGGGTGTAGGTTGGTCAGTAGGTTTATTTTCCTTTAACTGCTGAAGAGAGTCCTTTCCGACTTTCGACTCTCTATCGCTTTGGCCAATAACAACTCTGCCGTCAATTGGGACACCATAACCTCCTTCACCTCCTGTCGGACCACCCATGCCGAGCCCGTATCCGGAGCCTGCTCCGGGAGATGTTCCATCGCCTCTGTCCATACCACCGCCCATGCCTCCCAGTCCTCCGCCCATGCCGGCGTAGCCCTTTGTTGGCGTCTCGGCTTGGGTTCCAAAATAATTGCCCCCCTCACCTGAAGCATCTCCGCTGCTCGGAGTGGCAGGTGCCGCAGCGACGCTCAAGGGATCAAGATTGCCTACCCCCTCGGTCGCAGGCTTGGGATCCGTCGCGGCAGTAAGACCTCGCTCACGAACGCTTGATCCCGGTTCGACGAAATCAAGATCTCTGCCCTCCGTAGGGCCATTTGTTGGGGGGACAGCAAAACCGCGTCCAAGGAACTCTGCGTTTTCGGCCGGTGCGTCTTTTTTCACGTCTCGGAAATCATCTCTTGTCAAAGCGCGGGACTCATCCCAGGCGTTGTACTGAACATTGTCGCCAGCAATACGTGGAGCCTCATCAGGCTTGTCATAAGCTAACAAGTTTTCCTTGGCGAATTCTTCCTGGAGAACTCGCTCGGTACTGCGACTTACTTGACCATTTGCATCACGCTTGATCCCGCCAAGCGTCACCGTCCCGCCATCCGGGACGGTAACAGATTGTTGCAAGGGCTTCGTCTCCAAATCGGGAGCACCGAAGGGAGGTGCAGGATCGCTAGATTGGCTTGATCTAACATTAGGAGAAAAGTACTGAACATCAGCTTCAAGATAATAGGGGCTGAGATTATCTTCTTTCGCCCTTGGTCGCTCCATCAATTTTGGCGACCGTGCCGCTTGTCTGACTGTATAGGCGGCTGGCAGAGCGAATACGCCAACTAACACACAGATCGATGCAGCGAGCACCGCCAACCGGATCCCGTAAGAAAATCGCTTGTTCTTTACGATTGGGGTCGCAAGCGTTACGGTTTTTGTTGGTGCTTCCTGAGCCGCCCTGCCATCCAGAATAGCAAGCAGCTTGTTACGTCGATCTTCAGGAAGTTTCCATTCGGTTGCATTGGTTTCTGGTGCGGGTTCTTTGTCCCAATCACCCGCCCCCACGGTCACAAGCAGACCGTGCATGTGTTGCAGATGCTCAACATAGAGTTTGAGCTCGGGGCGTTGCTCCATTAGGTGCATCAATTGGTCACGATCGTAATCGGACGCTTCGTCAACGACTAGATTGAGCAATCGAACTTGCAACTCATGTTCGATAATGAATTGATTTAAATCGTCGTTCATGATTCGTCGTGATTTCCTTTCGGCAGCAATCCAGCAGCGAGATTTTTCAAGATCTGATGAAGTCGAAATCCAACATTGCTCACTGTTAAGCCCGTCGATTGGCTAATGTCGCGGTACTTGAGGCCTTCGAAGTATTTGAGTTGAATGATTTTTTGATCCTTCTCGGAGAGATCAGCAACCAACGATCGTAAATTGGCCACAATCTCCATATGGGCGATCAAGTCATCGGGTGTTTCATTTGATTCATCGATCAGCGAATCCCGCTGTTCATCTGTTTGCATTGACTCGCGCCGGGTCTTGCGAAGATGTTGAAAGGCTCCGTTTCGGACACTTCGGTACAACCACGCGCGAGGCTCCGACACCGAATTCCATTTGGAGTGGAGTTGCAAAAAAACCTCTTGTACGATTTCCTCTGCAACTGCGCTTCGACCTGTCAACGAGAACGCAAAGCGGAGCAAGCCCGACTCTTCGGCCTCGAATAAGTAGCGGATCGACATCTTTTGCGATCCGACGTCGCTGCAATTATTGGCGTCGGGTTTGGTAGTCAACCTAGCCTCGACGGTGGAAAAACGCTGGGTGGATTCATGGACCTGATAATTTGAATGGGATTGTCAGCCTAGCTGTAACCACGATTGTGCGTGTATCAAGCATAATTCGACTGGGGGATTCAATGCTGCTACCGAGACTAGACGCAGAGAACTGTCTTTTATTAGGTGAGAAATCGAATTTTTTCCAAAATTGGAACCACCCCCCCTCAAATTTGTGCCATCCATTTTTTAAGCCGCCAAGCTCTGTCCGCTCATCTCTTTTTGTTTTTGTTCGCGCAAGATTTGGGCTTCTCTCCCCCTCACGCAACAGCCTGACCCGCAAAATTGTTCGGATCACCCCTATCTTGCGTTT
>JBKCTT010000172.1:0-5076 GCA_046318795.1 Pirellula sp. | reverse complement strand
AGGTTCCAAGACTGGTTGAAGGTTCCGTTTGTGCGAGCGAAGCCCGTGAGACGATCTTCGTCGTCGTAGCTAGTGCCTGCTGAAGTGAACCCGTAACCGCTCATCGTTCCGCCAATAGTCTCGGAAGTTTTGTTCTTGTTTAGGAACGCTTTAAAATCTGGTCACGAAGGGAAGCCGTGATGGCTTGCAGATCCGCCAATGACTTCCCTGCGAATTCAGCATCCTCTGACGTGGGAAGATTCAGAATCTCTTGGAGAGTCCTGATTAGTTTGATTTCCCCCTCCTCGCGGCCCTCTTCACGGCCCTCTTCACGACCCTCTTCACGACCCTCTTCACGGGCATCTACGATGCTAGACTGCCAATCAAGGTGGCCTTTTTCTCGGGAATCGTACATTTGTTTTTCCTCCGTTATTTCTTGGATCTTGCGTAGCTCTCGGGTTGCGTGCAAAAACTCTAGCCCCGGTAACAACTCTTTCAACTCTTCTTCGCTGTGCTCGTGCGAATGAATAATCCAGTAACACCATTGCTCTAGGACACTAGCGGTCCGGAGCGATTGTTGCGTTCCTTGGTACTTCCCTAATTCTACCGTGTGAATCTCGATCGAGTCCAGCAAAACCGCTCCAGATTCCTTTTCTGTCATTCGAAAATGGTGATGCAATCTGTCATCGGTCCATATCGAGCCAGTCAGCAAACAAACCGCGTACGTGGCCTTTAACGAACTGTAGGCCCCGCCCGACGGCAACTGCTCCGTAAAGGTTTTGGCAGCGTAATAGGTCGCCCGCTTGATAAAACAGGTTATCGGAGCAATCTGAACCTCGACGACGAAAACTCGACCTTGGGAATCCGTGGCTTTGACATCCACACAAATGAACTTGTCTTCTTGGAATTCTTTCAAGGAAAAAGGATTTAGGTACTGCACGGATTCGACGGGCCGGGGTAGATCGAGAACGGAGTTGAGCAAGCTAACGAGGCAGATTTCATTACCTTTCTTGCCAAAGATTTTCTTGAAGGCAAAATCGATCCAAGCTCGTATTCCGATTTTCATGGACATAGGCGTTTGATGGGGAAAAAAGATTCGCAAACGAAGTGACGGGAATCCGATAATTGTATCATGATGCTGACGGACTTGCTTGCAAGAAGACCAATTCGCGAACCTCGACCACTATCGCGTTAGCTATCGAACCGGGAAGAGGTCGGGAACACTGATCTTCACCAATCGTACACTAATCTTGAAGCCCGGCGATAGGCGACAACGTAGGCCGTAACAAGGCTTTGTGAAGTTACGGCAGGGGATTACTGCGATTCAGCCCTCAATCGACTAGTCAATCTAGTCCTGGCGTGCTGTGCCGTAACTGCGCCCCAAAGCTGGCTTGTTACGGCCTACGGGAGCTCCTCGAAGACGAAAGCTTCGACGATTGGTTAGCACCCATCGCCGCTAAGAGTTGGATCGCTGATGCGCAGATTACTCCTGATTGCTTAGCCACCAAAGAACAGTGTTCGGTGTATCTATCGGAATATGTCCAAGGGACCGCGATTAGCGATACCCGGATGGTGCAAGACGACGAAGAGCAAGTTACCATCAGTCAGTGGGACTACCGAGAAGAAGTCTACAAAAAGGAAACCATGCCGGGAGCGGAGTTCGTTAGACGATTCCTCAAGCACATTGTTCCCCCAGAAGTGCAACGCATGCGCTACGCGGGTCTCTTTAGCGGCCGTGATAGAACGGCCATGGTGGAAAAAGCCCGCTCTGCGATCGACCATCACAAACGAGCCAAGCGAGAGATCGATGATCCAGACGCTGCCAGAAACACCAAAACCCTCCTTCTAGAAAGTATCTCCGAGGCCGAGCATCAAATCCGTGACAACCAAGCGCCGCAGACGGACGCCATTAAGGCACTGAGCAAGCCGAAGTGCAAACAGTGTGGTCAGCGAGAGATGGAGTTCACGGAGTATCGAAGCCCGTGGCACACAAAGAATGATATCAAAGAGATCTATCACTGGATGAAATTCTTCGCCGTGATCTACACGACGTTGGATGACAAAGTTCACCAAACGCTGCGCACTGCCAGTCGGCAACTTCGAATCCCACAGCTCAACATCATGGACTGGTGGTACACGAGCCAAGAGTTCGCTTCGATCAGTGAGCTTGAATGCGGCGAGACGAGTACTTGCTCACAACTGGAGTGTTCGTGCACTCGCGTGAGTAGCTTTGACTTATCGATGGTCCAGTTACCACTGCCATCAGCCGACGTTCGCAAGCACACGGTTGACGCTCCCTGCGTTATCAGGCGGTTCTACTTAAGCGCATTGCATTGTTCATGCCAAAGCCCGAAGTTCAATGATAGTTGCATTCCCCATGCGAGACCGAAGCTTCCGCCACCATTCCGGCCTTGTGCCGGTGGAGCGATGACTGAGTGGCTACCAAATGCTTCCCACCCTTGCCCCATCTTCTTCGTCGGGCCTCCGGCCAGACGAAGAAGATGGGGGGGGAGGTTGTGTTGTCGGTAGCTGCTCAGTCATGCTCCCACTGGGATAAACCCAAGTGGTGAGCCCAAGACCAAATTCGGTGCAACAAAGTGCTCGAAACCGGTCTCTAACAGCTAGCTTGAGCGTCGATCGGGACAATAGGAAATAGAAAACACCGTTGGAAATCCTATTGGGAAAAGATTGAGAAAATGGCAAATCAACCCAAAGAGACCAACCGGCTACCCGTCCGCCTTGGGCGGGGACATTACTGACTGGGTCTATCTCTTATTCTGTGGACGGGTCTTTAAATTCGTAGTCAATCATTACTGGATAATTGTCTTTTGTTTGTTGACTCGCTAAAGCTCCGAGAAAACAGAAAGATCCACTCAATTAGCCCGTGCAGACACCAAAAAAGACTGCAAAAGGACATTAAAGCCAATTCTGATGTGAAAAATGCAGCGAGAGATCTGGTCGTAGACCACCAATTCGTATTAAACAACAGCAAAAGTTCTAAAATTGAAACTGAAGTTGCAAGCACTGCGATCAAAAGTGCAGAAACTCTTGGGCGATTTGAGAGTAGCCATCTCACCATAGCGAGCAAAACGAAAGGCGCCCAAAACAAAAACTCTAGGGCATGAAAGAGTGAGAACCAACCAAAGTTATTGACACAATACAAACTCGCGATGAGTGAGATCGTGGCACTAGCTCGAAGGAGATAAAATGAGAACAGGTCGTACTTAGTCGTTAGTTCTCGCTCTTTCATCCATGAGGATGCATGGCTTGCGTAGGGATTTGATTTGGTCATTCGTCGCCACGAGGCCAATTGGGCACTGTGAACGGTATTGACTTAGGAGCTTGCAGATAGCATTGTTCAAGCACCGCATCAACATACTTTTTGGCCTCCTCTTCTGAGATCCCTAAAGAGCTTGCAACGCTTCTGATTGCACCCTTGCGAACACAGTCTTTTCTCTCATCTTCCGTTGGCTTCTTGTCACACCCCCCATCAAGCGAGTAAGCTCTTACTTCCATGCAGGCGAGATCTTCCCTCACGTCTTGCTCAAATTCAAAAAAGCCTTCATCGGTAATAATTTTTGGGCACATGCAAATATCCACAGCGTGAATAAATTCGTGCCGAAGTATGCGATCAATGGTGTTGTTGTTTGCATTGTTCCAACAGACAGTAATCTTTATCGAATTGTGAGGGTTGTTGTTGGGAAGAGTCGTACTCCCTAAAGTTTCATTGCCTTTGCATTCCTCGCAAACAACCTCCGGAAGGATACGGCATTTCTTTGGCCATGTTACACCATTTTTCTCCGGTCGCTTCTTATTTGCGATAGCTTTCTCACACTCCGCTTTGTCCTTGAAATTACCTGTTGGATCAACAAATTTAAATGGATTTCCCGTCAGGAACTCCATGAAATTAGGCCCATCTAAATACCCGATCGGATCCCTTCCCAAGAACCTACCGGCCAGCGGGCTCATCCATCGAGCTCGGAAGTGATGAATTCCGAGGGTCTCGTCCCATTCGCGACCTGTATACGTGTATCGATTGCCAATCGCAGAACTCGTAAGCACAGATCCACTGGCGTTAAGAATCGTAGGTTGACCATACGCGGTGTACGCGTATCGCTCTGCCACCGCGCCGGTCGACGTGGTCATAGCGGTGATGGAGTACTGTTGGTTGCGATGGTAGTAGTGGATCGTGCCACCGGTACCCGCAGCCTTGCGCACGACCGGTTCATCGATGTAGCTGGCATAGACATAGCGATAAGTCGGTGTCGAAGCGACACCACTCACGGGGTAGTCCGCAATCGTTTGCTGATCATGTTGTACATAGACAACCGAACCACCGGTTCCCGTGCGTGCCACACGCCTTCCCAGTGCGTCGTATTGGAAGTTTACATCCACGCTGCTATTGTTGCCAAGATCTGCACTTCGAAGCTTATTATCGAAGTCCCATTGCAGAGCAAGCGGTGAGCTTTGAGGTGTAAGGTTTGAGGTGTAAGGTTTGAGGGAAGAAGAGTTATGTTGCCTTTGACATCGGTGGAGATGTTTCGACCACCGGCGGTTAGGAGCTCATGGGTCGGACCGTGGGTTCTATTTTGTGCGGTACCGTTGGTGGTAACACTGGTCCAATCTCCGACCTTGGTTAGATTCCAAGACTGGTTGAAGGTTCCGTTTGTGCGAGCGAAGCCCGTGAGACGATCTTCGTCGTCGTAGGTAGTGCCTGCTGAAGTGAACCCGTAGCCGCTCATCGTTCCGCCAATGGTCTCGGAAGTTTTGTTCTTGTTCGCATCCCAAGTATAACTCAGGTTGCCATTGGAGGTGCCAGTTCCACTATACCAAAGTAGAACCATTGTCCCAATTGTTCGTGGAACGTTGTGAGCCTTTTCGAGTCAGTGACCAAGAGGTGGCCGGTACTAATCTCTCTGCCGTCTTTGGTTTTAGATAGCTAACCGGCGTGCGGAACAATTGAGGACAATTAACCCTGTAAAGCCATCATTTTCTACTCGCTAGTAGCTTTGAAGTTTCGACTTGTCTGGAACCATTGAACTTCCGTTTGAGGCGGGGCTTTTTCGGACCACGCGGGTTTTTCCTATAGCGGGCTAA
>JBKCTT010000171.1:0-67219 GCA_046318795.1 Pirellula sp. | reverse complement strand
AACCAAGTGATGTGCGCACAGAAGAGGCTTGGTTAGAATAGGTAAAAAACTAAACTTATGTCACGAGTGTTTTATCAGGGTTCCTATTCGTTTCGTTCTGTCAATGGATTGCTTGCAATGCTCCTGACCGGTACTCTCGGTACCCTCTTCTGCTCGCCAGCATACTGCCAGTCCGAGGTTGTACTTTCGATTCCTACTTCTCGCGATTCGCTTGAGCAAAGAACCGAATAGCGAGTGACCTCGAGAATCAAGACATGCCAAATCACCAGTCGACTTGATGGATTGGTTTTAGTAATCAGCTTCTCATCGTTAATGTTCTTCCGAATCACAGATACTCTATGGAATCATTCATCCTTTACACGACCGCCGCGTTGATGGCATTGGTAGGCGGTTTTTGCGCGGTGTTGTGCCTGGCGTGGTCCATCCCATCATGGCGGCATCGGCTTGCGCGGTCGCCAGTTTCTATTCGTACCGAGTCCAGAGAGCTCAATGGTTGGCCTGCCAGAGTCGGTGTTGCGTTGATATCGATCGGAATTGCGGCCTGTGCGGCGGCTAGCTGGTACGGTTGTTATTGCGTTTTGGGCGCACTCGGCGTTGGCACTTAATTGTTCCGGAGTCATGAAAGTAGAGTTAGCTTGCATCATAGGCTAATGATCTCTGTGTTCGCGGACACTCCATAGGATCATTCTCCGACGGCCGATTAAGCGAAATTATGCGGGATTCCATGAAAATCCAGCCTACCATAGCCCGCGCGTCGTTGAGCTTGGTTCTTCCTCTCAGTAAGCTGGATATTCCTCCATTTGCAATTCGCTCACCCGAGCCCGTTTAGTTTCGAATCCTGCTTCGAAAGGTCCAGACTAAACCACCGCTCCCCCACTCACCAAGGTTTTAATAAGGCCCATGTCGGTTGCTCCTGCCAATACTACCAGTAATCTTTCTGACGATGATGTTCGTTTTATTGATCGACTTCGAGAATCATTTCAGCGGTTCTCCCGCGAGCTTGGACAGGTCATCGTGGGCCAGAAGGATACGGTCGAGCAGCTAGCGATATGCCTGTTCGCGCGAAGGCATGCTCTTTTGATGGGTGTTCCGGGACTTGCTAAGACATTGCTCGTTAGCAAAGTCGCTGAGACGATGTCGTTAGCGTTTAATCGAATTCAGTTTACGCCCGATCTCATGCCTATGGATATCACCGGCACCGACATCCTGCAGGAGACAGCCGATGGCAGGCGAGAGTTTCAGTTCATTCATGGTCCTATTTTCGCCAACATCATTCTGGCGGACGAGATTAATCGTGCTCCACCAAAGACCCAGGCGGCACTTCTCGAAGCCATGCAAGAGCAACGCGTTACCGTTCTTGGTAAGACGTTCGATCTAACTTCGCCGTTTATGGTGCTCGCAACGCAAAATCCTGTCGAACAGGAAGGAACGTATCCACTACCCGAGGCTCAACTGGATCGGTTCATGTTCTTGATCGAGTTGGATTACCCCAACGAAGAGGAAGAGATTCAAATCGCTAAGACGACGACAGGAGATGATGCAGTTAAATTGGCTCCTGTCATGACCGGAACAGAGATCATGGATTTCCAAAAGTTGGTACGAAGAGTGCCTGTTCCCGATCATATTTATACTTATGCGGCCAAGTTGGTTCGAAAGACTCGTCCGCAGGGTGAAACCGCACCGGCATGGATGAAATCTTACGTCAGTTGGGGGGCGGGACCTCGCGCGGTACAGAATTTGATTCTAGGAGCAAAGAGTCGCGCCGCATTGCAGGGAAGCTATATGGTGCGATTAGAGGATGTCCAAGCAGTGGCGAAGCCTGTGCTGGTACACCGGATCATCACTACTTTTGCTGCTCAGGCCGAAGGAGTTAGCGCCAAGCAGATCGTACAGCGACTAGTCGATGAGATGGAATAGAGGCATCGCCATATGTTGCCTGTTACTAGATCGTTTCTAGATCCACAAATCTTATCTCGATTGAGTGCTATACCTCTGCATTCGAGATTCGCCATGCAGGGAAACATATCGGGGCGTCACGCGTCACCTCACCGAGGTTCGAGCGTGGAGTTTGCCGAGTATCGAAAATATGTGCCTGGGGACGATTTGCGTCGTCTAGATTGGCGAGCGTTTGGTAGAACGGATCGCTATTACGTGAAAGAGTTTGAGGCGGACACGAATTTGCGTTGCTGTGTCGTGGTTGATACCAGCGGCTCAATGGGGTTTTCGAGCAAAGGTTATCCTTCAAAAATTCAGTACGCGCGTTCGATTGCGGGTTCCACAGCGTACCTTGCTAGCCAACAAGGGGACGCGGTCGGTGTTTCCTTAGCAGCAGGGTCGTTGGTTCAAAGCATACCGCCTCGTCGATCGCCGGCTCATCTCAAGGTGGTATTGGATACCTTAGAACAGGCCAAAACAGCGGGAGACACCGAGCTACCGAGGATCTTGCATGAACTAGCCGAGACAGTTCGACAGCGAGCACTCGTGGTCGTCATCTCTGATTTTTTTGAGGATCCCAAAGAATGGAGATCCTGCTTTGAGCATCTTCGATTTCGAAAGCACGATGTGGCCGCCTTTCACTTGCTAGATCCACAAGAGATTGGATTCGAATTCCAGCGTCCTGTCCGATTCTTAGACATGGAAGGAGGAAATGCTCTGTTCGTCGACCCGATTGAGATTGCAGACCGTTATCAGATAGCCCTCCGAGAGTTCCTGGATCAAATGAAGCAGGTCACCATCGAAACGGGTGTTGATTATCATCGTGTCATCACCAGTGAATCCTATGAGCAGCCTCTTATGCGGTTTCTCATTGGTAGGACTCGCACGCGAGGAGTTCGATGACATTTCTGCAACCCTGGATGCTTATTGCGTTGCCGCTCTTAGCATTGCCCATCATCATCCACTTAGTGCACCTAAGACGCCATCAAACGGTGCCTTGGGCGGCTATGCGATTTCTCTTGGCGGCTACCAAGATGGCCAGTGGGTTGTCGAAGCTCAAGCAGTACCTCATTCTGGCAATGCGAACATTAGCGATCGCCACTCTCGTGCTTTTCGCCTCTCGCCCATTGCTCAGTGGTATCAGCGGGTGGTTGGGAACCGAGGAATCGCAACTTTCCATTGTTCTCGTTGATCGTTCACCTAGCATGCAATTGAAGCTCGGCGAGTCAGGAGAGACCAAGCAGCAAATGGCAATACAACGGATCCAGGAATGGCTTTCCGCATCTGGCAATTCTAAAGTTGTTTGTTTAGCTACCGGATACGAAGAACCTATTGTGGACCTAGATATTCAATCGATCTCTAGCGATCCTAGGCTTGAGCCAACGGCCATGTCAACCAACATCCCTGGCTTGCTTGACAAGGCGCGAGAGTACATCGAACGGAACAATGTAGCCAAAGCGACTGTGTGGATCGCTTCAGATCTAAGCGGCAATGATTGGCGAGCAGACGATTCCTCATGGTCTGTCGTTCGAGACGGGTTTTCCAAGACACCGGCAGACGTGAGCTTTCAGATATTGGATATGACGCCGCAGACTCTTAATCGAGCCATCAGAATCACAGCAGCAGAGTTGACGGAAAACGGAGCAGAAGCCGAGTTGCAATTGTCACTTCAAATAAAGTCCAGTCCCTCGGATGCAGCACCTGCTGAGGAAACTGTTTCAGTCGAACTAGAGATCGCGGAAAATAGGACGGCTATTCCCGTGTCTCTTGAACGCGGATATGGCGAAGTGAATCGCTTTCCGGTCAAGTTCAATGCCGCTTCGCAGTTGAGCACGGCCGCAACACCCACCGGTTCCGATGGCCAAAATGGAATACTCGGATGGGGTGCGGTTCGCATTGCGGCAGATGCTAATGAAGCGGATAACGTCGCATACTTTGCTTATGAGACTAAGCCACTCAGGAGAACACTAATCGTTTCAGATAATCCGTCTTCCATCGAAGCTATCACGATCGCGGCTTCGATTCCGCCAAACCCGACTGCCAAGACGGCTTCGGAGGTGGTCACCGTCAATCAATTGGACACCGTAAACTGGGACCAATATGCCCTGGTGATTTGGCATGAACAGTTGCCATCAGGTGATGTGTTCGCGCTAACGGAGAAGTTCGTAAACTCCGGTGGCCAGATGTTGTTTCTGCCGCCCGAGATTCCCAATAGCAACGCAGCATATGGATTGCAGTGGACTGCTTGGCAGAATCTCGCAGCAACTAATTTAGTTAAAACGGAAAGCCTGACAGAAAATTCGGGTGCGAACTCACCAACAGCCGGAGTTAGGGTTGAACAATGGCGAAATGATTCCGCATTGCTCGGTAATACCATGAGCGGTACAGCCTTGCCATTGAGCACACTACAAGTTTCCAGAGCCTGTCGCATCAGCGGTAACATTACCGAACTCGCGACGTTAGAGGGAGAGGTCGCCCTCCTGGTCAGATCGGATGCAGTTTCGGAACAATCAAAGGGTGAGGTTTATGCACTATGCACAACGACTGGAACGGGTGACTCCACGTTGGCTCAGGATGGAATTGCAATGTATGTTATGATTCAGCGGTTACTTGATGCTGGGATGTCCAAGGTTGGTAATGCGAAAACGATAAATGTGTCAAACGAACAGTCCAAGTTTTTGCAAGACAGCCAGCCTATGGCGGTCGCTCAACCGTCCTTATCAAGCCAGCAATGGGAGCAAGCGGGAGTGTTCGCGAAAGATAAGCTGCTCATTGCGCAGAATCGCGCACCAGAGGAAGATGACGTAAAGACATTAAGCAACGATCGTTTGAAGAGTGTGTTTGGCGAGCTCAAGTGGTACAAGATTGATGCCGTAGAAGCCTCCAATTCCCTGGTGCAAGAAGTGTGGAGATGGTTTGCAATTTTTATGCTGATTGCATTGCTGATTGAGGGAATTCTAAGCGTACCCTCTCGAAGAGCCAAAGGGCTCAAACCGATAGTTCCTTAAGCAACGGGACCGCAAACTAGTGCCACGACCTGAAGATGGTTTCGATCACAACCCGATGCGTAAGCACTTGCTGCTTTAAACGACATTAGAGGATTAAAAAAGGGGAAATAGGCCCTCGTATCCCGTTACTCGCGTCCGCATAGGACATGCGTGTCCAATCCACTTTCACCGCACCAAGCTTGATTCACTGGGCAGAGCGTTTCTCGCAGCTCGGTCAATCGACCTGAGTTTGCTTTCCATCGTTTTCATAGTGTCCGACCAGGTAGTATGCCTAAAGTTGCGTTCTTCCTCGATCGCCATTTTGCGCGATTCAAGTAGACTTTTCGAAGATGCATACTCCGATTGAGTTTGGTGTAACCATGCTTCTTGTCGAGCCGTTATGCACACGGTCATGGCTTCATCAATCGCTGCCTTAACCTTGGCATTGATTTCGTCCGGCACAATCCATGCGATCGACTCATCAATAACAGGCCTATCTAAAGAACATTGTGAACTAGCCAGCAGTTCGATCTTCTGCTTTTCGCATATACCCTTGAGCACGGCAATCAACTCGGGATCAACACCTATGTTGTCATCGAGTATTTCGCTGAGTGGGAATGAAACAGTCATGTCCCTCGCTGCAGGCTTATAATTCACCTGCACTGAAACTTCGAATTCATCCTGTTTCTGAACTAGGTTCAAAAGATGTGAGACCGTATTCTCGGCACCCAAACTCGGACCGATTTTGCAAATTGTTTCCAGAGCGGAAGGACCAGGGGATTTCCAAGATATTTGTAACACGTTTGCATCACGGCGTTTAACTCGGATGCTTGAAATCAGGATTTCTGTGGGTAGACTCATCTCTCCAACGGTCGAGTGGCCCGTTACGCGACCTCTTCGTAGTGCGAATTCTCGCAATGGTATTTTTTCCGTGACAAGCTCTCGACCTGGGCGTACCAAAGCTAAGTCTTCGGGGGAACCTGTTTCGACTTGATTCTCGACTGGTAATTGTTTTAGGAACCTGAGGTAGCTCGCTTCTGCGGCGATGGTGTAAGGACGCACACGTTCTGAAACCAAGCGAATAGCATTTTCTTTGATAACTTTGACGAGCTCGTCGGAAGTGGTCGATGTATTGGGAGAATTCTTCTTGGCTAGTTCCAATACTGTGCTTAACTGATCAAACGATCGATTCGTCACAGAATCCATTTTGGAGAATTCGACCTTGTCGCTTGCGAGAAGCGATTGAATTGCGATGATATCGCTGCGAAGCTTTTCGCTCGACTGCGAGCTTCTAAGCGGGTTCGGTGCGGGATTCTGATACATTAATTCATCGATCCTGGCCTGGACCGATTTCAGTTTCAGGTCAATCTCGCGGGACCGGTCTAAGCTCAAGCTCTCTCCTTCTTGAATGGATAGGAGAGTTTGGGAGCATATGTCTTGGATATCCTTTATTTCGGAGCCATTTTGGGTGGTTATCGTAGGTATATCGTTTAAGTGCACCTTGACTGCAGGTTTGGGCAAAAACCATTTGAGTCCGTTTCCGACGAATGAATCAACTACACAGTCTCGATACAGAAGAGCATTGCCATCCAGCCTAAGTGACAGTTCTTCAATCGAGAATGGGCATAGTTCGTCGTCGATTTGCAACCAGAAAAGTTGCAGAGAACTCTGCGACATTGCCAAATGCGTATCTTCGATCGAAACCGGCAAATGCAGTTGCTCGGATAGTCTTCGTTCGATCCCGTTGTTTAGTATGGGCCTCAAACATAAGACGGAAACGCCGATGAGAGCCGAAGTCCCGAGCAATCGTCGTCGCCAACTCATGACGACCGCTCCACTTCGCGTTTCGACTCGCGGGCTGTGTGGATATGCTTAAGGATATTCCGGAGAGAATCTTCCTTAGAGTGAGGCTGTGAATGTAGTTGGGAGATATTAACGGCGGCAGACGGCGACGAAAAGTGACCTGGAAGCGCTGGTTTGTTGGCAGTTGTTTCGGCCGAATCCTTGCGAATGAAATTCGTAAGGTGCATAGGTTCGTTCTCAGAAGAGGAAATAGTTGGGGTTGTTAAATCTGATGTCGGTCTATGGGTAGCTGGGCGTTTAAATCGAATAACTTCGATTAGGGTCTCGTGGAGGATACGCTCCGCGGTATCAGGTAAGTTTGCTTCGGTTGGATGCGAGTCGCTTGCCGCAATCACCAACTCCGTGCTCTCGGTGGAGACCGTCGATGGACTATCACTCGATGTTTCATGCGGCTCGGGCTGACACACTGCTAGCGGCTCGGGATCTATCGACCTGGTATCGGTGTAATTTGATGACTGGTAACGCAATGCTGCTGCAGCAAGAACAGTAACCTCATCGACCACAATCGATTTCTGGAAACGGGAAGAGAGCCTATAGGTCAATAAAAAGCATGGACCCCAGAGAATAAGTCCTAAAACAAACGATCCCATCACTACAGTGTTTTCTAGCCGCAACCAAGGAGCGATAGGGAATTGATAAATAGCTCCAATTAGACTGGAGACCGCTCCCAGGCTGAGGGTGTGAAAGCCGATCCAGTCGGTTAGGCCCCATGTCATCGTCTCGATTAGTGTAAGACCAATCGTAGCACAGCAGGCGACCAGTTGGTTAATCGGTAGAGTCGCGATGAGGGAGAGAATACATAAGGCCAATAGACTATCTTTAGGCATTAGCCCCAGCATGGTGCCAAACGCTAACCCTCCGGCGATTGCGCCGGGAGACCGGTGCTTCATCAGCACATCGATCAACGGATTGGTAGTTCTCTTCGCCGTCCCTGAGGTCATCGGAAAGCATCACAGATACGCGATTTCGATTTCGAGAGAAGAGCATTTCTTCTGTACTCTTATTCTTGATCGGAAAGGCTCCGCCAGAAATCGAGCCGAAACCTCGCGATTCCATGAAACAGGTTTTGCTAGCAATGACAGGGGATTCCGACTGTGCTTTTAGTGCCCCGAGTTAACTCTCGGTTTGTTTTCTAAAGTTGTAGGATCGAACTCCGCCTGTTTGATAACCTGCGGGGCTAGGGTTCCTACTATCATGCCAAAAATCGCTGCTGCCAGACCGAAGAGTTGCGGTGGGACGTTCTGGAACATTGTAGCTGTCTCATTTTCTCCGGGTTGCATCGATTCGCAAAGAAGCCATACTCCCATCCCGAAAACGATGGAAACGATCGCCCCCTGTGTTGTCGACCGCTTCCAGAACACTCCGGCAGCGAGTGGGGTGAACGCGGCAACCAGGGTTACTTTATAGGCGTTTTGAACCATCTCATACATGGTCGATTCGGACTGTAAGGCGAAGACCGTCGCAATAGCAGAGAAACACACGAGGATCGTTCGCAAGGTCAAGAGCATCGCGCGATCTTTCATCTTGAAGATAGGCTGAAGAACGTTCTCGGTAAAAAGGCTAGAGGGAGCGAGCAAAGTCCCGCTTGCGGTGGATAGGATCGCAGACAAAAGTGCACCGAAGAAAAGGATTTGCACTGCGATAGGAGCCCTATTCAAAATGAGATCAGGAAGAATTCTTTGGATCCCCCGTTCGTCGTCTTGTTCAAAGAGTGGCTGGTACGTTTCGGGAGCGATGACAATTGCTGAATAAGCAATAAACATTGGTATAAACGCACAGAAAAAGTAAGCGGCACCTCCGAACAGCGTTCCTCGAACGGCGGTCTTTTCATCCTTTGCGCTCGTGACTCGTTGAAAGACGTCTTGTTGTGGAATCGAGCCTAATGCAAAGGTAAGGAATGCACCGATGAACGTCATCCAGGCCGCAAAGGAACCTTCTCCTGAAAGCTTAGGGAAGAATTGAAATTTGCCACTACTGTAAGCATGCTCGATTACTTTAGTCGCGCCACCAGCTTGCCCACCCATGACGATTGCAACAATTAGCAAACCGATCACGATAACCACCGTTTGAATCAAATCGGTGAGCGCGACCGACCACATCCCGCCGAAGAACGTATAGAGCGTGACGATAAACGACCCAATCAAGATCGAAGTATTGAGGGTTACATTGGGGTCCGCTAGTACCTGCTCAGCAGGTATTCCGCTATTCCCTAAAACGAAGATCACGAGCCCGAGTGCGGTCATTTGAGCCGAGGTCCAGCCAAGATAGGATACCGTTATGACCACTGAGGTAACAACCTCAACAAACTTGCCATAACGTTTATGATAGAAATCCCCGATGGTGAGCAAGTCCATGCGATAGAACGCTCTCGCAAAGAAAAACCCGACGAGTGTTAAACATGCCGTTGCACCGAATGGGTCGCCTGAAATACCCTCGAGCCCATCTTTGGTGAATGTCGCGGAAATGCTTAACAACGTTTCAGCGCCAAACCAAGTCGCAAACACGCAAGCAAAGTTCATATAGAATGGCAGTGATCGACCTGCCACCATAAAGTCTTTGGCCCCCTTGACCCTCATAGATGCGATCAAGCCGATGCTGATTGTAATAAGCATATAGACGCAAACGGCCGCTATCAGCATTACATACCTCTCTTAGCAATATTCCGGGACCAATGTTAAACAAACCAGATCGGAGAATCTTATCAAACGTAGAATCCTAGGAAATCCCAGGAATGGACTATATTTCTAGTCGAAGAATCTGGAGGAATGTCCCGGTAGCACTCCGTACGTATCGATTCACCAGCAAACCTCGCTTGCCAACAAAGTGGACTGCTCCCACGTAAGACCCCTCATAGGGCAGAGAATCTCCAGTTGGCTCAGATTTTGGGGCCGTTTTCCACCCTGTTTCTTGCCAAGCCGTCACGATGCCGGTGTCGAAGTCTAAGATGTGAACCACCCCACCACTAACCATCGCGAGTCGCCGCCCCTCCGAATCGATGGAAATCTGACCCTCAACCCCATGTTCGAGCTCAGTCAAAATTCTCAAATCCCCGGTATCGGTCCCAATTTCCGCGACCTGCACCACCCCGTTGACGTCTCGGAGCAGAAAATAGAGTCTCCGTCCGTCGGGTGAAGAAACCAACCAATGCCGTGGCCCTTGGACGCCTGGAAACGGACGATTCTCTAAAAAAGTAAGTCGACGAAAATCAATTCCCAAGAGGACATGGCCGGCATTGTTTCGACTCCTTGATCTAAGCGACTCTGCGATCTCAAGGTCGGATGGAAGCTCAGCCACAAAAACCTCGGAAATTTCCTCTCCTCGTTTTGAAACGATATTACCCAGGAATGCAATCGAGTGATCACCGACCCAACACTCCTCGAATGCTTTCCGTATACCTAGATTTGGGTCTGGCTCAAAAAGAAGAAAACTGGCAAATCGACCTACAAACGTTTCTGCAGGAGAACAACGGCTGGACTTTGCAGCATGAAAATGATCGGAAACGATTTGGCAAACCGCAGGATCACTCGTCATGAACCCGACCGTCCTAGGCATCGACGGCCTAAGTGCATCGTCATACGTAAAGCTAATTCGTTTACCGTTTGGACTCCAACTATGAGCATGAGTCCCTCCACTTAGAACTCCCAACGGTACGAACGACGGAACTGGACTACTCCCATCAATTTGACTCGCACCAATTCGAAACTCCGCTGGGGCGACATTGGTATCCCAAAGAGCTCCAAATCGCCGAGAAACCCCGTACGGCGTTTCCGAACAGCAATTATACAGTCCATGTATGAACAAGATCTTATCTTCGTGCGGATGATAGGCAGCGGCCCCCACGCCTGGGCCAAATTCTGTAGCGTGCTCCAGCTCATAAATCGGCTCGATTCGACCTGTACCTAGATGCAATCGCTCGATGCTCTTCGTTGTCCCGATTTGAGTGTCATCATTTCGCGTGTCAAAAACGACCCAATTTCCGTCCGCAGAAAGAACCTGGCGACGATTCAACGTATGCCCCCGTTCTTCAGAAGTGAGGAGCGTCACGTCGGCGGTCAGAGAATCACGGGGACTTTGCATAGAAATCAGTGTACAATAAATCGGTCGCGCGTACCTCTTTAAAACGAGATCTTATGACCCCTCCGCTGTCAGCCCCTCCCAGTCCAAACGAACTAGAGCAAGCGAAACGATTACAGGTCGCGTTCAAAAACGTGCGCGATCAAGTCGCGAAAATCATCGTCGGGCAAAACGATACTATCGAACAATTGCTGATCGCTATTCTAGCTGGCGGGCACTGCTTGTTAGAAGGAGTGCCCGGTCTAGCGAAAACGCTGATGGTGAGAACCTTGGCACAAGCTATGGATCTTCAGTTTCAACGCATACAATTTACCCCCGACTTAATGCCGGCGGATATCACTGGCACGGATATCATCCAGCAATCGGATTCAGGCCATCGACAGTTGGTCTTTGAAAAAGGGCCTGTCTTTACGCAAATTCTTCTGGCCGATGAAATCAATCGCACCCCACCTAAGACTCAAGCCGCGTTGCTAGAAGCAATGCAGGAACATTCAGTAACGGTTGGAGGAAAACACTACCAGCTCTCTGAGCCCTTTTTCGTACTCGCAACTCAGAATCCTATCGAGCAGGAGGGTACCTACTCCCTGCCCGAAGCTCAACGTGATCGATTCCTTTTTCAAACGCTGGTCGACTATCCAAGCCGTGATCAAGAAGGAGAAATCATCGATAGGACAACTAGCTCAACACGTATCACGATCGAGCCCGTTTTAACCGGCCCAGAGATTATCGAATATCAACGGCTCGTTCGGCAAGTACCTCTACCGGAACACGTCAAACAATTTGTACTGGATCTCGTTCGTGCTCTACGTCCTAAAGAAAATGATGGACCTAAATGGGTGCAGGGTCTTGTTCAGTGGGGTCCAGGACCGCGAGCGAGCCAACAAATTGTGATGGCTTGCAAGGCAAGAGCGCTGCTCTATGGTCGATTACACGTTTCCACAGAAGATGTCGAAGCTCTCGCGACCCCTGTTCTCCGTCACCGAATGGTTCCTACCTTTGCGGCACAGGCGGAGGGAATCGATTCTGATGCTATTGTCAAAAAACTCCTCAAAGAACTACCACGCCGATCGTAGAAGATAATGCATCGCAAAGCATCGTTCTTTAGGTGGCTCTCTCCCCGAGACTTGTCTCGATTGACCCAACTGCAGATGATCTCTCGCGGAGTCGTCGAGGGTCTAAGCGGCGGTATACACCGATCTCGCTTGGTAGGAGCAAGCGTAGATTTTAAGGAGCATCGTCCGTATGTTCCTGGGGATGAGGTACGATCTATCGATTGGAAGCTGTTCGGAAAAACGGATCGCCTCTATATCCGGCAATTCGAAGATGAAACTAACATGCGATGTGTTTTGATCGTCGATCAAAGTGGATCGATGAAATATAGAAACACAAATCCGAACTCCATCTCCAAACATGATTATGCGGTCAGATTAGCCGCTTGTTTTGCCTACCTTTTCGTTTCCCAGCAAGATGCAGCAGGTGCTGCAACATTTGATACGACCATTAGAAGCTATATTCCTCCTAAGTCGCAACCGAGCCATTTGCAGCTCATAACGGAACTGCTCGCCAATTCCAACCCCGGCGGGGAAACCGATATCAGCGCCGTCCTGCAAGCGATGATACCACTCCTGCAAAAAAGGGGATTAGCAATGTTATTCTCCGATTGCCTAAGCGAACCGCAACAACTGGTTCGTTCGCTAGCGTTGATGAAGAGCCATGTTAGAAATGTGATCGTTTGCCAAGTTCTGGACGATGACGAATGGGAATTTCCGTTCCAACAAAGAACCATGTTCCGCTCACTAGAGCGTGACGACCATTCCATCGTTGCGGATCCAGCATTTTTGCGAAAGTCCTACCTCGACAAACTCCAGCAGCATCAGAGTGCTCTGACCGACGGATTTCTCCAATACGGAATCGAGTTTAAAAGCGTGAGGACGTCTGAGAACCTGGGAGACGTTGTAAGTCGATTCTTAAGCGAGCGAACCGCCAAACATTCCATGGGTGGCGCATGACGTTTTTGAATGCGATCCTGGCTTTTGGTACGTTAGCATTCGCGGTCCCCTTGGTGGTTCATCTACTAAACCGATCTCGCTACCGTAATGTAGACTGGGGGGCAATGATCTTTTTGCAAGAGCAACAACCGTCTAACTCACGCAAGATGGAATGGAAGCATATCTTGTTGCTAATCGTTCGATGCATGATCCCTATCTGTCTCGCCCTTGCAATGGCTCGCCCATTTCTAAACGGATCGTCAATCCTGGGAGTTCAAGAGCCGATCGCAACGGTTATCATTCTCGATGACTCTCTCTCCATGCAAGCGAAACCCAATGGTGGTCCAACTCGATGGACTACCGCTTTGCAATCTGTTGATGAAGTCCTTAAATCATTGCCTGATGGGAGCGAAAGTCATTTAGTGCTCGCAGGTCGAAGACCAAAATCTATTTCCGAAAACGATATCAAAGACCAGCTTCAGATCTGGAGAATTAGTCCCAGCGTGGCAGGCTCAATCGATTTGGTTGAAGCCACCAAGAAAAGTCTCGACTGGTTAGGAAGCCAATCACTTACTAGAAGACAGTTGATCTATGTTTCCGATTTTCAGTCGACAGATTGGTCCCGCAATGCAGATATAATAGATGCGTTAAAACGTTTGACTAATGAACAGGTTATCCCGCCTGTTGTGGCATGGCTCAATGTGTCGGTCACAAATTCATCCACCGCTGATAAGACCGATGAAAAAGAATTCCGAAACTACTCCGTGAGCGAACCTGTGATTACGCCAGCATGGTTTGCGGAAAGACAACTCGTTACGGTACTTTGTAACATTCACAACCATTCACGAACTACTATTGATGCTCTCAAAGTTTCGGTGCAGCTTGATGACAATACGATCGATTCTCAAAAAATCAATATCGCACCGAGGAGCTCAACACGCATTTCGTCCCGTTTCTCAGCACCTAGCGCAGGCTGGCATGTGCTAAACATAAAGATTGAGGCTGTTGACGAGCTAGAAATCGACAATACGAAACAAGTACCGTTTCTCTCGCAGGAGCGGAGTCAGTTGCTACTCGTCGATGGAGATCTCCGTTCCGAACCTATGCAAAGCCAATCCGATTTCCTAAGGATTGCTCTGTCACCATTCACTTTCTCTCGCATAGCAGGTGCCGACTTTTTTGACACACGAGTCATTGCGATCGATAAACTGAAAGACGCTGCGCTGGAAAATGTGACTGCCATCGCTCTGTGCAATGTACCGCGAGTAGATTTTGCAACAGGTACGAAATTGCGTGAGTACGTGGAGAGAGGGGGAGGACTAATAGCTTTTCTCGGCAATCGAGTTGATCACGAATCATGGAATCAATTGCCAACCTTGGACCAAGGAGGAATGCGATTCTTTACCCTCTCGTCTGGGACAGAGAATACAGCAGGGAACAGCACAGACAATCCGAACCCCATCACGTTGGAGAGTCTAGAAGCTAACTTTTTCAAAGAACTGTCGCAAGCGAGTCGTGAATCGATCGGCGCTGTCGTCGTTAACCGTTCGACGGTAATGGCGTCCCTACCTGATTTCAAACCAGATCTAATCGCTAGTTTCGCAAACGGAAACCCATGGATTCTTCGACAAGTCATAGGACAAGGTTCGATATGGATTGCCGCAACTTCTTGTGACACGACTGATACTAATTTGCCAACAAAACCCGTTTTCGTTCCGTTGATGCAACGATTGTTTCATGCTGTTGCTAGCTCTCGTCCCTCGATAAAAAGACAAACTTCGGGAACGCCATGGGCAATTCCCATTGCCGAGAATAACACGAATGGCTTAGCCAAAAACGACACGATTATTAGGGTAAAGGTACCTAGGCTACTGGAAGAGGAAATCCGCAATCCAATCTGGACGGAGACTCGCCAGATTGGGCTATACGAGGCTAACTGGGAACAAGAATCCAATCAACAAACGGCTTACTGCTGGATGGATCCCTCATCCAATACAACGATCGAAAACGAGGAATCAGATCTCTCTGATCTTTCCAAAGATGAAATACTTAAACTCGCGGAAAACGCGAACGCAAAGTATTTTGATTCGAGCGATGAGTTGCGTGCTCGCGATCAAAACACTTGGCAGGGACGCGAAATAGGAAGTTGGTTTTGGGTCGCTGCTATCGCGTTCTTTATCGCTGAAACGCTAATAGCACAATCTTTCAGCGTTCAACGCAAAGTGCCCAGCAAACAAAATACAATTACGCAGAGCACATTGACTGCGAGAGGATTGGGCTGATGCAAATCCGATTCGCAAGCATGTTGCCGTGGTGGGTAGTTATTACGCTCGCGGTTATTGGAAGCGGGATTATCGTTCTTTGGTACTGGAGGGAATCCAAACAAATCGCTTCTGGTTGGGGTGTTTTTTTAGCTCTACTGCGCGGGGTTGCATTCGTATTGATGATAACGATGCTGCTCCGTCCAAGTATTCAATATACGTGGACAGAAGGAGAGTTGTCCCGCTTGCGGATTGTCATCGACACATCCGCGAGTATGCAACTACCCGACGAGCCATCTATGACTGACCCATCAGAATTAGTTTCTAGAATTGACAGAGTAAAGCAGGGACTATTAAACAAATCCAGTGGACGAGAGAATTTGCTCGCTAGATTAGCTCGACACCACAAGATCGAACTTCTCAATTTACAAGGGAACGTGGTAGGGGAACTCAACCAATCAAACGGCGCTATCTCTGTGGCGGAAATCGATGCTAACAACGCCCGATCTCCAATCGGTGAGATGATCCTAGCATCATTCCGAGAGGGAATTAATGGCAGTCAACGAGATCAAAACGTACAACTTAATGCACCGTACCAAAACCAGTCCCTGATGGATGCAATGATATTGATCTCAGACGGACAGGATAATGGAACGGTAGGAGCAATAGATGTTCTAAGCCAAAATGCAAATAGTACATTGCCAATCTACACGGTGTCGGTCGGACAAAACGAAGAACCAAATGATCTGGGAATTTTGGCGGCCAACATTTCCCCCAAAGTTCGAAAAGAGGATTCTCTAAAGGGTACTATGCGAATTAAAGAGCAGTGCCCAGAGGGGACCAGTTACAAACTGCTGATCAAGCAGGGGGGTGTCGTACTTTACGAGCAGAATCTAACGGCCCTGAGTCAGGGAATGAGAGAGGTCTCTTTCGAATTCGCTGCACAAGAGGCTTTCGAACTGGCATCCTCTAGGCTAGACAAGGTAGAGGAGTCGCGTCGAGTGATTCCCATCGATTTGGAATGCGAAATCGTTCCGCCTGTCGACCTTGCCGAGCTAACGCTTGCCAATAATCAACGGATTGCCTCCGCGTGGGGCATAGCTCGCGAAAGTAAGATATTGGTGCTCGATCCACGCGGCAGATGGGAAACCAGATACGTCCGCAATGCACTGGAAAGGGACCCAAACTGGGAACTCGTAGACCAGTTGGGAGGGGCGGATTTTGAGGGACGCTCTTTCCTCAACAACCGAGAGTCGCTTCTGCCATTCGATCTGGTGATTATGACTAATGAAGCTTCAAAGATGCTTAACGCAGAACAATCGCAATGGCTATCTGATTTTGTCAGCGAGACGGGTGGTGGTTTGATCTGGATTGATAGTGCTCGATCTGATCGCAGCATTACGGAGTCATGGAAAGCTCTACTTCCTTTTCAATTGGATCTCAAACCAGAAATTGTTCATCTTTCGGCAGAAAAATCTCGCAAGGAGTGCTTGAGGTTGGGAGTTGCTGCAATGGACGAACCAGCCTTACAGCTCACCTCCGACGATGAGAAAGCTACTATTTGGAACCGGCTCGCAGGCCCTCGATCTGCTGTAGCTCTGAGGCCAAAACCTGGTTGTGAAATACTGCTGGAGTTCAAAGGTGTTCGGGCCCTTGGGAGTCAAAGTCAGGAAAGCGAGGAATGGTATCCGCTGATGATGACTTCGAGATTTGGTCAGGGACGGGTCATCGCTATGACGAGCGATGAAACATGGCGATGGAGGTATGGGTTTGCAGACTTGTACCATCAGCGATTTTGGAATCAAATTTCGGTTTGGTGCATGCGAGCACCTTTTGCTGTCTCCGATGACTATCTCGCTGTCGATGCGGGAAAAAGAGTCTATGAAATCGATGAATCCGTGGTTGTAAAGGCGAGATTGCTAGATGAAAACCGATTGCCCGTGGAGAACGGCAACGTCAAGGCCGTGCTTTCCCAAAACGGGGTCCCGTTGGCTCGTTTGGATTTAGTCGAAAAAGCGGATTCGGGGGGAATTTATCAAGGGATATATCGTGACCTAAGTCTTCTGACGGAATCAAAGCTCTATGATTCGACCAAGGAAGTGATCGTTCATATCGAAGCATCTGGTGTACCGTGGGAAGCGTTAAAAGCCACAACTTCCTTCCGGATTGATGAATCGGTTGATATCGAGTCAAGTAAGCTAGCTAGTAATATGGAACTGCTCGAAGCCATCTCAGAGAAGACCAAGGCAGCTTTGATACCGATCGACTCTCTTGATACTATCGAAGATATGTTATCCGTCCATCAGAAAGGTTCCATCAACACCGAGCGTCTTTGGTTGGCGGAAAGCTACATTTGGTTGAGTATGATCATGGCTGTTTTGACTTGCGAGTGGATATTGCGCAAGCGGGTTGGATTAATCTAGAATGGGAGCATATTTATGGATGCTGGTGGGCTCCCTATTTTTTGCCATCATGGCGTTATTAGCCGAATCGCTAAAGGAGCAGTACTCATTTCCTTGGATTTCTACGATTAGATCCGGTGTAGCCACTTGTTTAGCTTTTGCGTTGGCTTTTTTTGCTGGCTCTAGATTGGTTTTCTTGAAGCCATTTACGCTTTGGATCCGTTCCCTTTCGGGGTGGATCAGTATGATGTTCTGCTTTTATGCCATGACCCACTACGACGTGGAAATTGTATTGGCTCTTACGAATAGCTATCCGATCTGGGTCGCTATTCTATCGTGGCCGATTTTGGGAGTCATCCCAAGCGTGAAATCATGGATCGCTTTGGTAATCAGTTGTTTGGGCATGGGTTTGATCTACTACGGCAGTCACGACGAAGAAGCGGTGGCAACAGCTTACTCTAACCCTCAATGGGCGATACCAGCAGCTGTTGTTGCAAGCATAATGAGCGGAGTCGCCTTGATTAATTTACACAGGCTGAAAGGGATCGATGCCCGTGCCATTGTGACTCATTTTTCTGCCGTAGCGACTCTCGGTAGTTTGTTCGTATGGCTCGCGCTCCCCATGCCCGAAGAGCTTTCAGCGACCGATGACTGGTCGATCATACGACTTGTCGGTGTAGGGATTGCGGCGACTGGTGGTCAGTTGTGTCTGACCAAAGCATTCTCAGCCGGTTCACCTGCGAATGTAAGTATCGTAGGGCTCTCTCAGGTTGTTTTTGCAGCGATCTTCAAATGGTTTTTGGAACGCCAAGTTCCTAGTCTATTGAGCACACTAGGCATGTTACTTGTGATGGCAGCCACAATTTGGGTCATGCTCAGAAAGCCAAAAACCAAAGACGATGCTGTCCCCACCACAACCGCTTGATCAACCAAAACAAGATGCAACTTCAACGTTGCAATTCATAGCCTCGACAGCAGCATGGATTTCGTGGACAGCCCAAGAAAGATCATTAGCAGGCAACAAATACCTGGGACCTATCGAAAGATAAGACTGCAAATGATGAGCCTGAGGGGGCCCGACTTGTGACTGGCGAGATTCATCCATGCCGAGGTAGATTGCCCAATTACGAGAGTAATCCTCCCAGAGTATTGATTCAGGATCCGGCGTTGACACGGCAACAATCGTGAGTCGTGGAGGAGGCGAACTGGTTGTTTTCAATAGACGCATGGATTCCTCAATCTCTAGTGTCTGCCAACGTATCGGCCCCTCGGTACTATGTATTGCCAAGGCGTTTCGGAGCGATTCGGTTAAACTCGCATGAGGGGTAATTACCAGCGTGTCAGACCGTGTTTTGATTCGTGTGTACAATTGCTCGATGGTCATTCTCGACACTGGATCGAGCATGTTCGGCACAATTTCCAGTGCTGGTTTTAGAATAAAAGATCGCATACACATTCGTGGGTGCGGTACTTTGAAATGTGGGGTCCAGACCCGAAGATCGTCGTGCAGCAGAACATCGACATCGATTCGCCGAGATTCCCATCTCTGTTGACGTTGCCGCCCGAGTTCGCTTTCGATCGATTTGACGATCTCCCAAACTTGCCATACGGAGCAAGGATGTTCTATACACACAACCGCATTCAGAAAGTCGGATTGACCCGAGGGGCCTCCCACCGGCGGAGTTCGATATAGATGACTGAAGACAAATTGGCTGTCGCTCGGAAACTTTTCGAGCAGCATTCGTTTTGCTGCAAGCATGGTTTCCTTAACATTTCCAAGATTCGCTCCAAGACTAATGAGCGTCCTGGGCATGCTTATCTCGTCGTGTCCAAAAACTCAACGGTCCAGACTACCTTGAAGTCTTCTTCCGTAAGTTCCCGATCTCGTTTCTCGGGATGAACATAAGGACCACCTTTAGGTTGGTTGCGCCGGATACTGATTTTGTAGAGAGGGGACTTGGCTCGATTTGCATCCCGATAAATGAGTCGATAGTCACAAAAGTAGGAGTTGTCATCTTCTGAGTCGAGTCGCACAAAGGTCCATTTGGGGGATTCTGGTAAAGCGACGATTTCCTGGTAGATAGGATTCATCTGTAGCGTTTTTTTCCGGAATAGAAACTGCTCCTGTTCCGTTGGCTTGCGGCGATCGAATTCTTCCGGCGGCGCCTCGGTGCCGTTGAGCAGAGCGATCCGATCGAAATCCTTTTTGTGAATCGAATCGAGATAGGTTTCTGCTAGCTTTGTAGCTTGTGCCAAATCTGCCTGAGTACTGAAGTTTCTTGCCAGCAAGCCAGAGGTCACCGACAAAATTCCAATGGAAACAGCCAGTACAGCCAGAACCATGGAGAATCCGTTGTAATCATTCTTGCGTCCCAATATTTTGGCCAATACGCCAAGCCCAACGGCGGTGAGGGCTATCGGTATAAAGGGGACAAACTTGACCGACAATATCCCGAGCAGAGATAGAACGAAGGAAATAACAGCCAATCCAGAAAATGGCTTGCCCTCGTCCAAGATTTCAGACCGATCGGTCATCGAGACATTCGACATATCAATGGTTTCAGCGAAAGAATGTTGCACACGTAACAGCTATTAAGATAATCCCGATGGCTTCGTCAGGGAATCCAAAACGGTTACTACGAAATCCAAGAAATCTCGGTTCACGTAGGCAAAACCGGAACCCGTTACGCGACGGGACCCATTCACCAATGGGCCGAATGTGCTTTCGTGTCCGGTAACAACCATTATCGGGAGGCTTTTTCGCGGCTGTTTCCGCTTTTTTCATCGACAACCGGGGGGGATACCCGAGAGAAAACGCTCGTCCCGCTCGGAAGCCACTCTATGGCACTTGGTTACGCGAGGAGTTCCTTGATTACTTTTGCCTCTTCGACCCCCGTTAGCTTGAGATCTAGACCTTGGCTCTTGAAGGTAAATCTTTGATGATCTATCCCTAAAAGATGCAAAATGGTTGCGTGGAAGTCTCGAATGTGGACAGGATCTTTTACGATGTTGTAGGAAAAATCATCCGTCTCGCCGTAGATGGTTCCGCCTTTTGCACCACCCCCTGCCATCCACATTGTGAAGCATCGCGGATGGTGATCACGACCGTAATTGTCTTTGCTCAGCCCCCCTTGGGAGTAGATTGTACGCCCGAATTCCCCACCCCAAATGATGAGCGTCGAATCCAGAAGGCCTTTGGATTTTAGATCGGTAATCAAACCATATGTGGCACGATCGATATCTTTACATTGAGAGGGGAGTCTCGAAGCAACGTTACCGTGGTGATCCCAGTTATTCAGATAGATTTGAACAAAGCGGACATCACGTTCGACCATTCGCCGGGCTAGCAGAACGGAATTGGCAAAGCTACCTGGCTTTTTCGCCTCTGCTCCGTACAACTCGAAGGTGCTTTCCGGTTCATCCGCAATGTTCGTGAGATCAGGAACGCTGGCCTGCATTCGGAAAGCCAATTCATATTGTTGAATTCGCGTATGAATTTCAGGATCGCCAACGGCACGGAAATTGAGCTCATTAAGCTGTTTTAGACCGTCTAGGGTTTTTCGCCTAACCGCTGTTGGGACCCCGTCAGGATTGTTGATGTAGAGAATGGGGTCGCCCGCTGATCGGAAACTAACTCCTGCATGTTCACCGGGCAACACGCCTGATGACCAGAGACGTGCCGAGATGGCTTGGATTTGCTCCGTGTTTGTCGGTTGGGCGACCAATACAACAAACGTCGGTAGATTACTGTTCATGGATCCTAAACCGTAAGACAACCATGACCCGATACACGGACGACCGGTAACCATGTTGCCTGTCTGCATATAGGTGATAGCTGGCTCATGGTTAATTGCTTCTGTGTGCATCGACCTAATAAAGCACAAATCATCTACGACCTTGGCTGTTTCAGGGAGTAACTCCGTAACCCACATACCCGATTGACCATGCTGCGCAAACTTGTATTTGGATGGTGCAATAGGGAAACGTGCCTGACCGCTGGTCATTGTTGTCAGGCGTTGACCTTGACGAATCGAATCTGGCAAATCTTTGTCATACCATTCATTCATCTGGGGCTTGTAATCGAACATGTCCATTTGTGATGGACCACCGACCATGTGCAAATAAATCACACGTTTTGCCTTAGGTGCGAAATGGGGTAGTGTTCCTAATCCGCCAGAACGCTTCTCATCATTAGTTGCATCGCTGCTGTTTGCTCCAAAGACGTGGCTCCCCCCCAACGACGCGAGAGCGGCCATACCCAAAGCGTTTGCGCCTTTTCGGAAGAACTGTCGTCTCGTCTCGCTTCGTACGTATTCTTCAAGTAGTGGGTGAATCATTGCTCAGTTACTTTATTAGTTTGGAGTCAAAAGGTAATGTATCATTGCCACACAAGCTTACTTATCGCTGGTGTCGCTTTCCCGGCTTAATACAAGGCAGGGGAACTGAATGTTCTACGCGATTTGTCTATTTGGTTAATACTTCATCAAGATTCATTAACTGATTGATCAACATGGTCCAAGCTGCCAATTCACTTGGATTGACCTTGTCACTCGATCGAGTATCGCCGACCGCTAACAAACGTGCAGAATCCTCTGGGTTGTTTTGATAATAAGTCAGGAGTTCGCTAAGACTCGTTTGCACAACCTGAACCTCTTCAACTCGGAATGGCCGTGCAAGTAGTCTCTCTGAAATAGATTGCATTCTCGCGAGGTTATCAGACTGGAATGAAGGATCCAGCAGAGTCTTTTCAGCCAGTATGCGAGCTGCCTCAACGAACTGCGTGTCGTTTAGCGTTACGAGCGCTTGAAGCGGTGTATTGGTGCGTTCTCTCTTAATAGTACACACTTCGCGAGCTGTTGCATTAAAGACCTCCATGTTGGGAGGTGGTGCCGCTCGTTTTAGAAAGGTGTACAAGCTGCGTCGGTAAAGGTTCTCTCCTTTATCCGCGACGTAGTTTCGAGTATTGCTCTCTGGCATTGCGACTGCTTCCCAGACGCCGGCGGGTTGATATGGCTTGACACTCGGGCCACCAATTTTTCCAACCAATAGTCCACTGGTAGATAGCGCTGTATCTCGGATCATTTCCGCATCCATTCTGAATCGAGGGCCGCGTCCAAGCAGAGCATTCGCTGGATCTGTAGCAGCTCGTTCCGGAGAAATCGCTGCGGACTGGCGATAGGTAGAGCTCGTCACGACGGTTCGGAAGAATTCCTTAACATTCCATCCATTTTCACGGAAGGAGATGGCCATGTAGTCTAGCAATTCCGGGTGAGTTGGCAGTTCGCCCGTAATGCCAAAATCCCCCGTTGATCCGACTAAACCACGCCCGAATACCTCCTGCCAGAATCGGTTCACCGTAACGCGTGCTGTTAACGGATGCTCAGGTTTCAAAAGCCACTGTGCGAATCCTAGCCGATTCTTCGGCAGTTCGTCTCCCATAGGTGGAAGAATGGCTGGCGTTGCAGGTTTGACTACTTCTCCGCGTTTGTCGTAATCGCCGCGAAGCAGTATGTGCGCCATCGCCTCCTTATTGGTTTCATGCATGACGTGAGCCACCGTGCCGCGTCTGCGCAATGTTTCCTTTTCGCTAGTTAGCTGATTTGCAGCAGCCAAAAGTTGACCATATTCGGTATCGACTGATCGCAAGTACCATTCGTAAAGATCGTTTTCTTCCTCTTCACTGCGACTGTCCTTTGCCAGTAGATAGGAACGACGCATTGCCTCGCCCGCAGATTGAATTGCAGCATTGTCTAATATCGAGTTGTAGAGTCTGACATCTTGTAATTGTGCACCAGTAGTTGGTGAGGTGGCGCTCCGTTTTCCGATCGTAAAAGGTACGGTGGTTCGGATGCTGTCACTCAATGTGCGCGATTGGGTGCTTACACCCGATTGCTCCCCGTTGATAAAGATCTTGAGTCCTTCGATTTTAGACGTGCCATCGTAGGTGATCGCGACATGGTGCCAACGGTTCTCGGTAAGTCGCTTTTGCGAAACGGCTTTCAACGCATTCTCTGGCCACTTGCTGATGATGTGCATCCCAATAGCGCCGTTTTCCATCCAAACATCCCAGCCTCGGAAATCGTTGGATTCATCCATCCTTGCAATCAATGCTCCTCCTTGATTGCCACTGCTAGGCCGAACCCAAAGGGATACGGAAAAAGGTTGGTCTCGTTCAAAATCCCCGACAGCAGGGAGGGTCGGGAACAAATTGTTTACTTGCCAAGCCTTTGCAGCGATGTGCCCGTCGACGAGCGTGGCATCCGCAGCTAGTGCGAGACGTTGATATTGAGAACCGTGCACATAATCCAGCCATCTCAGATCGGCCGATACCAGCGGTATATGAGTCGTCGGAGCGACAAGGGACGCGCTCCAGCTGGCGTCCAGCTTTCGTGCTGGATCCTTCACGTACGACTGGTAGGCATCCCGCGCGGCAGCTTTTCTTGCCGCGACCTTGGATTGAGCATCAGCAATCAGTGGATCCAAGGCAAAGAATCGTTCCCGATCCTCATCCAATGGCACTAATTCAATTGGCGGAGTGTCCTTGATATTGCCATCTCGGGCCCCTTGTGTGGTGTTATTAAAGAAGGCCGCCATTTGATAAAATTCTGCCTGGCTGATCGGATCAAACTTGTGGTCATGGCATACGGCGCAACCAACCGTGAGGCCCATCCAAACTTGCCCAGTCGTTTCCACTCGGTCACGGGTGTAAAGAACATAGTATTCTTCATCTATGATTCCACCTTCGTTGGTGGTGATGTTGCATCGATTGAATCCGGTCGCGATACGTTGATCCAAGTTCGCGTTGGGAAGCAGATCGCCTGCTAATTGCTCAATAGTGACTTGATCAAATGGCTGGTTTTTGTTGAAAGCTTTAATAACCCAGTCGCGATACGACCACATTTCTCGAAAGTTGTCGAAATGGATTCCGTGTGTGTCAGCATACCGAGCGTAGTCAAGCCAATAACGCCCTCGATGTTCACCCCAGGCTGGTCGTTTCAGCAACTCATCAACATAATTCTCGTACCGATCCGGACTGGGGTCCGACAGAACTTGTTGAATCTCCTCGGGAGTCGGCGGTAGACCAGTCAAGTCATAACAAACACGGCGAATCAGCGTACGCAACTCCGATTCTGGAGAAGGTTGTAGCCCTCGGCGTTCCAATTCACTCAGTACAAATCGATCGATGGGATTGCGAACCCAATCTTTATTGCGTACTTGAGGAAGCTCTGGTTTGACGGGCGCAATAAAGGCCCAGTGACCTTGATACTCGGCTCCCTCAGCTATCCATTGCTTCAATAAATCGATCTGAGCCTGAGATAGAGTTTTGTGCGACTCCGGTGGAGGCATCACTGTTTCAGGATCTGTCGAAAGAATCCGCTTAATAATCTCGCTTTGATCGGGGCTGTTCGGGACAATGGCAGCTTTCTGCAATGCGTCTTCGCGCCTGTCGAGTCGCAGATCGGCTGCCCTTTTGTTCGCGTCTGGACCGTGGCAAGCGAAACAGTTATCGGACAATATAGGGCGAATGTCCCTATTGTATTGAACCATACCCCCTGCTTTGACAGATATCGAGCTCGATACCGAGAGCAAGAGCACCGTGCATGTGTGAACAATCAATGAGAGACGCATAGATCAGGTTGCAGTCTAGGGGAATTGGAGATACGACAATTCGGGGCAGGGCTGTTTAACGGAAATGATCGGTCGAACAACGCTAGTCAAACCAACGAAGGAAATCTTTGGATTGATCGACCGATTACTGTTTTGGCGGGGGAGAGTTAACGGCTGCTAACGTCACACCTCTATTTTAACGAGAAATATCCATAAGCAAGAGAGATAATCCGTTTTGATGGCGATGATACTCACCGAAACGAGCCCCCTTCGGTTAAAATACGTTTTTTGCAGTCCCTAAATTTGCTGAGCATGATCTCGATCGTCATTCCGCTGTTCAATGAACAGAATTCCCTGGAAGAACTGTCACAAAAAATCAAAGAAACCCTGGAAAAATCCAATCTTGGGGGCTTTGAAGTCTTGTTTGTTGATGACGGCTCCACCGACCAATCCTGGCGTGTTATCCAGCAAATTTGCGCTTCGGACGCTAGGTTTAAGGGGGTGCAGTTCCGGAGAAATTTCGGAAAGGCAGCTGGCTTATCGGCCGGTTTCCGGCAAGCTAAGGGGCGTTACGTCATCACCATGGATGCCGACCTGCAGGACGATCCAGCAGAAATCCCACGACTAATCGAGAAACTCGAATCTGGTTTCGATTGCGTTAGCGGCTGGAAGCAAACTCGTTACGACCCCTGGCACAAACGCTACCCATCTTTGGTGTTTAACGGGATCTTGAGACGTGCGACCAAACTGAATCTGCACGATTTTAACTGCGGCTTAAAAGCCTATCGGAGAGAAGCTCTCAATGAAATTGACTTGTACGGCGAGATGCATCGCTTCATCCCTGTGCTTGTTAGCACTCGTGGGTATCGTGTTGCTGAACTAGCTGTGCAACATCATCCTCGAGTTCATGGTGTGAGCAAGTACGGTATTGAGAGAATTCTTAAAGGCTTTCTCGATCTCTTCACAGTTGTCTTCCTGACGCGATTTCGATACCGCCCCCAACATCTTTTGGGTGGAATAGGTTTTCTGGCATGTGGAGTGGCTGGTGTTCTACTCACCGTCTTATGCTCACTCTGGGTACTAAGTAGGACGTTAGAAGATTGGACCCCGATTCACTTGCATGAACGACCGATCTTCTACCTGACTATCATTCTGTTCATCGCCGGCCTTCAGTTTCTTAGCACGGGATTGCTCGCTGAGTTGGTCGTGGCGAACGCCAACCGACGACTCGCTGCTTACTCCATTCGTGACCAAATCAACACTGCTGACGAAAATTTGTAGCAGTCGGACTTGACTTCTCGCTCCCATCAAACCACCAGGAACATGAAACCATGAATCAGCCATCACCGTCCTCTCCGGCTGACCTTGGTGTTGATACTACATCACGAAATGTAAGTATTCTGAGCGACAAGCGTAAAGCGATCGCCATTGTGCTGATCCTTTTGGCACTAGGGCAAATCGTTGGCAAAATCTTATCGATCAATTCCATCAACACGCTGGCCTTGGAACAAACGGCTCGAACCGATCTTAATGAAGAGCTGAAACACTTGTATGTAACGGCGAAGGAGGCGGGACTTCATGACGAACAAACACTCTATGCTAAAACCCTAAAGGAAGAATTCCAGTTTGATGTTAGCCTCCTGGACTCAAACCCCTCCGCAACCGAGGCTGCAAAAAAAATTAAAGAGCGCAGCCCTCGTCGATGGCCTATCGAATCGCGTCGTCAAAATTGGGAATCGCGACGAAAAGAACTGAGCACCGATGCTCTGATCGCAAAGGTGATCTCGGAAACCAAATATCGTCGCTCCGATCTTCTGCAGGAACTGAAGCTTTCCGCTGCATTAGCATTCGAATCAGGCGATGACTCAACCGCCCAAATCTACGTCGATGCCATTGCCAAAGTCCTAAACCTGATAGCACAAGAAAGTGAACCGTCCGCAAAAGCTCCCGATTTTGATCCCAATGAATTAAGGGATTCATCGGTTGTGGCTGAGCTAAAAATGAGCAAAGCAGATCGCACGCACCATTGGCCGATCGAACTGAGAAAAAAAGACCAAGAATGGATAGCAGCGAACTTCTCAGAAGAATTACTGATCAAGACGGCTGTTTTAGAAAGTAAGAGACAGCGACCGTTTCTTAGTGGCAACGACCGTAGCCGATGGTTGACGGTGCGATCCCTGGTGGAGCTCGGCACATTTGAAATCAACGACATCGTGGAACATGAACCGTTATGGGATTCTGTCGATGTTGTGAGCCATATGAATTCTCAAGGAGAACAAAAGCTCTACTCGAGCAAGCCACCTCTTCATGCGGTTTTGATTGCTGCTCCCTATTGGCTCATCCATAAAACAACTGGATGCACTCTGGAAAGCCACCCCTTCGAAGTTGGCAGATCATTGCTGATTCTTTTTAACGTGATTCCTCTGGGAATTGGCTGGTGGTGGTGCGCTAAACTAATCCATGAATGGACTGAATCCGATGCCGTCTTTGCGGTGTCACTGGGTTCGATCGTCTTTGCGACGATGCTATCAACGTTCGCCGTAGCACTGAATAACCATCTCTGGGGAGCGGTCGCGGCCATCGGAACGATGTGGTACGCGACGCGATGCTGGCGGGGAAGTGTTCGCTGGCAAGATTTCGTTGGGGCTGGATTCTGGGCCGCAGCAACATTTACCTGCGAGTTACCTGCCGCGAGTCTACTCGCAATTGTAGGTCTGCTGGTGCTTGGGAATTCACCTCGTCGAACGCTTATTTTTAGTGCGCCCGCTGTGGTTGCGGTCGTGGTGCTCTATTTCAGCGTTAATTATGTCGCTCATGGCGTCTGGAAACCACCCTATTCTTACGGAGCTGGTGATGTTAACACCGAACAAAGCAAGCAAGTTAACAACTGGTATGATTACGACTTTATTCGCAAGTTCGATGGTCGAAAGGTAGATAGCTATTGGCGAAACCCAAACAATCCCCTCGATCTGGGAGAGGCGTCGACACAACACTACTTGTTTCATTCCTTAATAGGCCATCACGGACTCTTCTCGCTTACGCCAATCCTGATCTTTGGATTCGCCGGTATGTTTGTCATGCTTTTTCATAAGCAAAACGATCAACGAAACTTTGCTATCGCCATCACCTTGACCAGTTTGGTATGTCTAGCTTTCTATTTATTCTTTTTGGATGTTCGCCAACGAAACTACGGTGGCACGACCGTGGCTTTTCGCCAATTACTCTGGCTTCATCCGATCTGGCTCATTGCATCACTACCAGTTCTCGAACGGATCTTGGCGAGTAGATTTGGCAGATGGGTATTCGCGTTATGCGCACTCGTTTCTATGGTCTCCGTAAGCTATCCGACCTGGAATCCATGGTCCCAAAACTGGATCTGGAATTTAATGATTTGGTGGAATCTTAATCCACTGAGTTCTTAAACGAGCGAGCTGAAACGTCATGACCACCGAATCAGACGATGATGTACTGGCCACTGCCTATCATGAAGCAGGGCATGCGATTGTTGCAATCCTATTGGGTCGCCCAGTCGAAAAAGTTTCTGTGGTGCGCAACAGCATGCGATTGGGCGTATGCCAAATGAGCAAAAGAAAAGGGGCACCGATTCAAGACGAAGTCGAAACACTAGCCCTCATTCACTTCGCCGGATTGATTAGCGAAGCAAAGTTGACTGGTAAACATAACTGGGGCGGTGCACAGCAGGACTTGATCCAGATCCGGCAATTGGCACGTTACCGAGGCTCCTCGGAAAAACAGGTCGAACGGCTACAGCGTCGTTGGATGGATAAGACTGAGTATCTTCTCTCCGATGATCAAACCTGGATCATGGTGGAACGACTAGCCAAAGAATTGGTAGAACGCAAAACCGTCAGCGGGCGGTTTGTTGTCCATTTGGTAGAGCAGTTAAGCCCAGATTAGCTGGACAATCCTAAGATCGTGAAAAAATCGTTTATTCCTTAAAGCCTAAAACCCATGTCGGTGAGTTGTCTGCGTATTCGCTGCTCGTGGTCGCCTTGGATTTCCATTCCATCTTCGCTCAAACAACCTCCTGCACCGCAGCTATTTTTGAGTATCACCAAAATTTCTTTTTTTTGATTCTCACTTCCCGAGAAACCGGTCACCGTCGTCACCAGTTTTCCCTTTTTTCGTTTCTCGATTTGCACCCTAAGTTTTTGTTGTTCAGGCGCGACATCCGGGGGTGGACATTTACAGACTTTTAGATCTGCGTGGCACCGATCACAAAGCACCGGGCGCTCTAAAGGTGTGCCGTCAAACAGTCCCATGCTATCGTTCCCTCAGTCCAGACGATTCGCTTAAACGTCGATTTCTTGCGCGTCTTCCGCGCGATCCATGATAAAGTTGAATCGAGCTGACGCATCGCGTCCCATGAGATCTGCGACAACCCGATCCGTTTCGAGTTGGTCATCGATTTCCACTCGGAGCAATCGGCGCGTAGCAGGATTTAAGGTCGTTTCCCAAAGGGTTTTAGGCATCATCTCTCCCAAACCTTTGAATCGCTGAATGTCCGGTTTGGAACGGCCATCCGCTTTGGCTAAGATCCGTTCCCGATCCGCATCGTCAGCGGCCCAATAGGTTTCTTTGCCAATGTCAATTCGGTAGAGAGGCGGTAAAGCGATAAAAATCCGGCCGCCAGAAATCAAGCCTGGCATATGTCGATAAAAGAACGTGAGCAACAACGTTGTTATGTGATGCCCATCTGAGTCTGCATCTGCCAAGAGGATAACTCGCTCGTAACGTAGCCTGGATATATCAAAATGGTTTCCAATACCACACCCAAGTGCAGTTACCATATCCTGAATTTCTTTATTCTCGAGCACCTTCTTCAACGTCGCGCTCTCCGTGTTTAAGACCTTACCTCGGAGTGGCAAGATGGCTTGATAATTACGATCTCGACCTTGTTTCGCACTACCACCAGCGGAGTCACCCTCGACGATAAACAATTCCGAGTTACCACGACCGGATGCCAAGCAATCGCTGAGTTTCCCAGGGAGCATCATGCCGCGAGAGGTACTGCTTTTTCGTGAGACCGATTCCGATGCTGCTCGGGATGCGGCACGGGCTCGGGCAGCGGCAATGATTCGAGCCACAATAGATTCCGCAATGGAACGATTGTTATTGAGCCATTGTTCCAAGTTCGCCCTTACGGCGCCATCTACTGAGTTTTGCGCTTCAGGATTGTTGAGTCGGTCCTTTGTTTGGCCTTGGAATTGCGGATCGCCCACGAATATGGAAACGACGGCCACTAAGCCCTCGCGCAGATCTTCCGGTCCGATCTTCACTCCACGTGGTGTTAGATCGTGTGTCTCGATAAAATTGCGTAACGCTTTGCCTAGTCCAGAACGAAAACCGTTCTCGTGAGTTCCACCGCTCGGAGTAGGAATACCGTTGACATAGCTTCTGACATGTTCGTCTGTCGATTCGGTCCATTTCAGAGCAATCTCAATACGTTCATCACCATCCTTGTGAAGAGTAAACGGCGCCTCATGAATAGTGCTCGCAGTTCGTTCCGTGATGACTTTGTCGAGGTAGTCAACAATTCCGTTTTCGTGATGGAACGTACTTTTTCCCCCGCTCTGTTCATCATGATAGTGAACTTTTACACCACGATGCAGAAAGCTCGTTATTTCAAGTCTTTGCTTGATCGTCTCACTGTTGAAATCGGTCTTAGGAAAAATGGTAGGGTCAGGTGTAAAGGTAATCGTGGTACCTGTACCTCGTACTGTTCCCTTGCCCTTCAATAGACCAGTAATGGGTTTGCCTTGGGCAAATTCCATCTTGTACTCGGAGCCATCACGCTTGACGACCGCGATCAAATGCTTGGAAAGCGCATTGACAGCAGAGGCCCCAACCCCGTGTAAACCACCAGATGTTTTGTAGTTCTTTCCTTCGAATTTTCCACCCGCGTGAAGGATCGTCAAAACCATCTCGAGCGCACTCTTCTTTGTTTTGGGATGCTTGTCGACCGGGATTCCTCGTCCGTTATCAGCAACCGTAACGGTTCGACCATCTTTATGAAGAGTCACCACGATCTCCGTCGCATGGCCGTTCATCGCTTCATCGACGGAATTATCTAATATTTCCCAAACCAAATGATGCAATCCAGCTGTGCCCACGCCACCGATATACATGCCGGGCCGTTTGCGCACAGGATCGAGCCCTTCGAGGGCAACGATATCTTCTGCGGTATACGTGGATTTCGGTGCTGTTGCCATAATTTCGATCAGTCGGTTGTTTTAAGGATGTAACAAATATCTTTGAGGTGTCGTTCGTAGTGGGCTAAATAGTTATTGGCTAGCTACTTCTCGGGGAATGGCTCCGGCGCAACTGGTGGTTCCGTTATGATCCTCGATATTTTTCCATTCTTTTGAAGTTCGATTCCGCGACCGCCGCGGCCAGTCACGCTGTACTTAGCCGTCGATATAGTCTTTTGCGCTCCTCGATTGGTTTCGACAACGAGTAGATCGCGATCCCCAGTCGATGCTTTGAAACCAATCAGCTTGTCGGTTTTCGCGAGCTTTATCAGCATGACTCCCTTACCAGCCCCAGAAAGGTAATTGATTTCTTCACCGGAACAAATCATAGCTCGACAATCGGCTGAGACGGCGAGAATGTTTTCTGTCCCATGTACGGAAATCACTCCTATGATTTCTGCTCCGACAGCACAACGTGCGTATCGGCGCCCGCTGCGAGTCGATGGGTCCGCGAATGGCCGCAGTCCAAATCGCAGCGCATAGCCGTCGCTGGAAGCCGCAAACCCATGCACCTCGGGGCACAAATCTGGTTTCTTGGGATTTTCTTCGATGTTGCCAATGACCCGAGGATCGAATGACATGACCGATACGATTCGCTCGCCATCTTTGAGTTTGAATAACTTTTGAATCGGTTCGCCATATCCAGATGAAGGGGGTATATCGATAAACCGCGTGGTGTAACACACGCCAAGTGACGAGAAGAATGCGATAGTAGATCTAGTTGATCCCGCCACGCATGTCAGCACGCTATCCCCCTCACGCATGCGGCTCTTGGATGGGTCGGCAATTTGCTTTTGCCGCTTGACCCAACCGTCGGTCGAGAGCATCACATGGCAGTCTTCTTCGACGATGAAGTCTTCCTCGGAGAACTCTGCTTCTTCCTCAACGGTAACGATTTGCGTTCGTCGTGCGCTTCCTTTTGACTTCGTATAGGTCTTGATCAGTTCTTCGATTTCGCCCCGCACGATCCCCCAACGACCGGACGAATTGGTGTCGTCGGTGTTTTCTTTGAGGAGCTTTCTGATTTGCCGCGCCCTGGCTTGCTTATCTTTTAATTCTTCTTGGATCAAATTGATTTCCAATCGAGCCAATCGATAGAGTTTGAGCTCTAAAATGGCGTCGGTCTGTTCCGCGTCGAGCCCCCCTTTGTCAGCGGGGAATCGCTTCATGATCTTATCAGCGGCGTCCGCTTTGCCCTCCGATTTTCGAATGATTCGTATGATCTCGTCTAGAGCGTCAAATACGCATACGAAACCCTCAAGGATGTGCATGCGTCGCTCGAGATTATCAAGCTCGTTCTGTAATCGAGCCGTGACAACTTGGAGCCTGAAGTGCAAGAAGTGCCAGAGTATTTCCTTCAGTCCAAGCCGCTCCGGTCGACCGACTAGAGGATTCTCTGTCGGTACTAAGCAGGTCATATTGACATTAAAGTTCGTTTGCAGCGGGGTGTGTTTATAGAGATATGCTAAGACCTTTGCTTCATCAGCATCTTTTCGCAATTGAAGATCGATACGAATTTCGTCGGTCGAGACATCTCGCACATCCTCGAGCAATGGCATCTTGCTGCTAACAACAATCTCAGCAATTCGCTCAACCAACGTCGCTTTGTTGACCGCATAGGGAATCGATGTGATATGAAGGATCTTGCTACCCGACTTGAGGGTCTCGCCAGGTGCGGTAGTACCGCGTAACTTCAGTGTCCCTTGTCCGGTACGATAGATCTCTCGCAGTTCCTCCTTGGTGTTCACCAGCATACCACCCGTGGGAAAATCGGGCCCTTGGACCGCATCATTGGCCACGAGCTGATAGTCCTTGATGTCAGGATCGCGCAGGAGTTTCAGCAACGCCTTGCAAACCTCTTCGAGATTGTGTGTCGGTATGTTGGTCGCCATACCTACCGCGATGCCCGTCGCTCCATTGACCAGCAAGTTCGGCATCCTACTAGGCAGCACCACCGGCTCTAGTCGCGTACCGTCATAGTTAGGACGATAAGGTACAATCTGCTGCCCTAAATCGACTATCAGTTCCGCCGCGATCGGGGACATGCGACACTCGGTGTAACGCATGGCAGCCGCGTTATCCCCATCGATCGATCCAAAGTTACCGATACCGTCGATGAGCGTCTCTCTCAAAGCCCACGGCTGTGCTTGACGGACCAACGCATCGTATACCGAGGTTTCTCCGTGTGGGTGGTAGTTACCAGTGACATTACCGCAAACGAACGCACACTTTCGAGGTTTCGCCTCATAGCGAATTCCCAGCTGATCCATCGCGTAGAGAATCCGACGCTGAACCGGTTTCAGTCCATCTCGTACGTCCGGCAACGCACGGCTCGTGATGACGGAAAGCGAATAATTGAGGTAGCGTTCCTGGGCTGCCGTCCGGAGCTGCACAGGATCAATGTTCAAGGTCGACGCATCTTCAAAGGGAGAAGCCGGCTTGACTTTACGCGACTTTTTCGAGTTGGAATTACCGCCGGATTCTGAATCGTCGTTTCCTATTCGTTTCGCCATAAACTATCTCAAATTCTAATCTCGTTGGTTCTTCAGGCTGCTTGAGGCGGTCAAGCTTGGGGAGGGAGAAGGTTAAATTATAACGATCAAGAGGTCTACGCTAGAATTCTCGACACAAGACAAATTGTCCGCACGTCCAACACTTTGACACCACAAAAAAGGTCCAATAGCAGCAAAACTATGGCATTTTTCGCGTCGCCGGGCCGATGTATCCCGGCGATGGGGTGATCCATCGAGATCAAAGCAAAACTCAAGGAGAGGCAAAATGCTACGGAAGGTTTCGACAACACTAGTGATGGCAGCGGGGTTAGCCGTAGCTCATGCTGGCTCAGTAAAAGCTCAATGCTCGGATGGCAACTGCGGCGGCTACGTGCCCATGGGCATGGCGAGCGGCTTGGACAGTTTCGGCCAAATTTACGGTCGCACGACTCAACCGGTGTTCGACAACTACTTTACTCGAGGATACGCTAACCAAGCAGAGGCTGGGATGTATGTATCACCGATTGGGGTCCCGGGTTGGGTAGGGCACACCTACAACACTTATCAGCCTTTGTACCCTCACCAGTTTTTGTATCAACACCACGATCGCTACCACTCCTACTACGATAATGGAATGGGACTGAACCGTACACATGCTCACTATTACGCACCTCCCGTGCGAACTGCGGGCAAGCGAATCTACAAAAAGCTAGAGATTCCTCGCTGAGGTATTTCGAGACAAGTTGGCTGAGTCGGAGACCAGTCGAATGAACTTCCGCCTTCATGCCCATCACGGAACGATGGGTGTGGGGATTCACTGGTATCCAAAAAGGGACATTCGTCCATGATTCGAAGATTAGTAACAGGAGCGCTCTGCTTTGGTCTCCTAAGCATTTGCGGACAATTCGCGGACGCTCAGATGTTTGGTGGTCGAATGGCAGGTTCACGAACCATCGGCTACGGAAACACGAACGATGTAGGGTCGCGTCTGGCGTGGGCCTCACGCTCCACATGGGGCGATTATTGGGCCTATGAGCAGTCAATGCAAAAGCCTTGGCATGGTAGCTATTACTACCTTAAGACAGGTCAACCAACTGCCTTGATCGTCCCACCGACTGTAACGATGCAGTCGAATTACTCATGGGGTGTATCGCAAAACACCATGACTCCCGTATACCATCAGTTCAGCGGAGCGGCCTCCAATGGCGGCAGTGGCGGCATGTTCTATGCGACCCCGTACTGGCCAAGCCACACCGATCAGTTCGGTGTCTACCCAGTCCGCGGCCCTTGGTAGCCGACGTAGACGATGAGTCAAAAACGCTCTGTTAGACTTGAGTAGGGTCTCAAAGGGATAACCTAGACAGCCATGTTGCAGTTATCCCTTTTTGCATTGGATCGATAGGAAATTCATCGGCCCGCCCCAGGAGCGACGCAGCAGGAACCTTGCATTTATAATGCGGCAGATCCCTCCGTCACCATTTCTGCTCGTTGTCTTTGGTCAGCGTGCCATCTGCCCACCCCTCTCCCGATCAACCGACCGGTTAGGGACATGACTGGGCCTATAAAAAAGGGCATGCCAGATGTCCCCGGCGCAATACCATAAACCTCTGATAGCAAGCTACCTCCAACTCGTGAGTAAGCAGTCGGGTACATTCTTCGCTCCAGCTCCCAGTCGTCTTGGTTCTGAGCATAGGTGATGGCGTCCTGGGAAATCCGACCATGTTGATACGCTGGTACGATTGGCACGTATCGACTCACCGCATAAAGTCCTGGCCATGGGTGCCCCAAAAAATCTTTAGCAGTTGCTGCTGCGTAGACGGCTCGCGATGAATCTGCTGAATTGAGGTATAGGGTTTTTGTGTGAGGGTTATAACGATCCAGTCTAAAGACTCGTTCCGGAAGAATAGTAGAGGCAATGATTCGCATGCTACCATCGGTGTATTTCCAGATGGGATGAATGTCTTGATTATTCCACAATCGCCGCCATTGGTCCGAGGGATCGTATTCTCGCCACGCGATATGAACATCCCACAGATCGTTTTGCGATAAATAGGAAATAGCCTGCGATGCTGCAATCTCGCGTTGCTCAGCAAGAGTTTGCCTTGTCCCGTTAGATCTTGAAAGCCTCGCTCTCAGTGCATCGATAGGTGCGTACAATTGATCTTCCAGTACATCGAGTCGTGGATGATCGCTACGTCCATCTTTGATCGAGGTGATTGCTGTTTGAAGCGGGGTGTCAGATTCGTTGTTTCTACCGTACCGATAGGGTTTGCTGGTCGAACATCCGACGGCAAATCCCATCGCAATGAGAGCAATGATAAAACGAATCTCTTTTATCACGGTAATTCACCTGTCTTCATCTGGGCGATCTGGGAGATGATCAAGGTAATTGTTGAGCTTCGTATCGCCCTGCAGCGTGCCCTGCGAGAACACCGGCTACATAAAGAGGTGCCGACCATTGACCTACAGCAGATCCTGCGGCTGAACCTGCGTAGGTCCCGTAAGCAGGATAGAGCATGTGGCGAGACTCGTGTTGCAAGGCCCTATCTCCACTCTGGTCTGCGTAGGCCAACACGTCATTGGTTGCAACGCGTTCATGATAGAGGGGGACAACGGGCAAGGTGTAAAGTGCGGCATAGGTTCCAGGGTATTCTCGATTAGAAAAATCCTTGGCATGTGCGGCCTCGTGGATCGCAATGGATGGAATATCGCTGTACAAGTGGATCGTTGCGGTGTAGGGGTTGTAGTGATCCCCACCAAACAGACGCCCAGGAAAAATCGTTTCGCCAGCGGTTGCGACTACTCCAAAGGTGTATCGCCACGGCCATGCAACCGATTTGTTTCTTACCAAACGACGCCAATCGTCCAAGGGACGATACTGATTCAATCTTGCTTTAACATCATACAAATCGTTCTCGACCATATAATCGACGAGCCACTGTTCGGTTTCGGGTGAGATGCTGTGATTTTCCACACGGCGATTCCAAAGAATGATCTTTGATGGAATTCCCCAAATCCAGCCGAATCCATCGATGATCGGACGAGGTTCCCCACGTTCCACAATGGGCTCGCTATCTGGTGTTAGTTCGGTGGGCAGGTTGTTTCGAATCCGATGTATTGACTGCGGCTTTAGGACGCCACAACCGGTTGTCAGTAAAACGGTACACGCCAAAATAAGGAGTGCAAAAGCAAAGCGGTACCGAGTGGCACTGTGAGAGAGAATGGCAACCCGGGAAAACAATGATTTTCTGAAATCACGCTCTTGTGTTCGACTCATACCGAGAGCTTAGCAAAAATGAGCGTTGCTCGACCAGTGAGGATTTCAAAGAAGTTTTAAAAGCAGTACGATCAGTGCGAAATTGAAGAGTTCGAAATGCAAGCACAAAATTGAAGAATTGATTCTTGCACCTCGACTTTTTAACCGAGATACTCATTCGCGTCGTGTGGCACACATTCAAACGAGGATTCGACGTGTTCCGTATTCGTGAAGCAAAACTTAGTGACTTGGATGAACTCTGGTCACTTATTGGACAGGCCAGTATTGGAATGACGTCTTTGCAGATCGACAAGGATACACTTCGGGATAGGCTCGAGAAATCGGTTTTCGCGTTTTCGAAATCGATAGCTAAAGCGGAAGGAGCGCCTTACGTTCTAGTACTGGAAGACTTGGCGTCTCATGCATTGATAGGAACATCATGTATCTTCTCTAAGACTGGTGGATACGAACCGTTTTACGCTTACAAGATTGAGAGTACAAAGGCCGTCAGTGAGCTATTGCAACTAGAAACACTCGTTCATTCACTCCATTTAGTTACAGAGCACAATGGTCCGACTGAAATCGGAAGTCTCTTTTTGGTGCCGGAATACCGAGGTAAAGGATGCGGTCGGTTGCTCAGTTTGAGTCGATTTTTGTACATGGCCGCTCATCCCAAGAGGTTTGCAAGTACAACGATTGCAGAAATGCGTGGATACCAGGACGAACAGGGAATTAGTCCGTTTTGGGAAGCGATTGGAGCACATTTTTTCAAGGTTGATTTCCCGAGAGCAGATTCTCTTTCCATGATAGACAAGAAGTTTATCCGAGATCTGATGCCAAAGTATCCTATCTATTTAGAATTGTTGCCACACGATGCCGTCGAAGCGATCGGACAAGTTCATGTTCAAACCAAGCCTGCACTGGCAATGCTCGAGGCCGAAGGTTTTCGTCGCAACGCCTTGATCGATATTTTTGACGGTGGCCCAGTTATCGAATGTGAAACCGCAAAAATCAGAGCCGTGGCTCAGTCAAAGATTGTGAATTGGAAATACTCCGAGTCGCCTGGTTATCGAAAAGCTTTGGTCGCTCGCCTGGAGCGTCCGTTTATGGTTTTGGAAGCCAAGGTCGGATTCGATTCTAACGGACCTGAAGGATCGGTGAGCCTAAGTGGCGATTCGGTCGAAATGTTAGCTTTAGATCCTGAAGAAAAAGCGGTAGTTCTGATACTCGATTAGAAACCATTCTACTGATGCGATCAGCTCACTTCGGCGCGTCGCGGTGTTAATCTGTTTCGACTGAATGCTGATGAATCATCGAACGAAGGAGTGGCGGAGTCAGAATCTCTATGGAGCGTTCGTCCCGTGAATGGTTTTTGACTAGAGTTATCTTTCAGCTTGACCTCCATTTGCGGCGACGCAATTGCGATCTCCGATTGGGTCAAATGGTTTTTTAATTGATAGATCAGCTTGTCTCTTATCAGAGAGAATTCCGGCGTGGATGCCCAGCCACGAACGACCCATTCGACGGAGATGTTTGTTATGCCCACAATTAGAACTTGTGGTTGAAGATTTTCATCGGAATGGCGGACTTCGGGCGTGGCGTCGAGGGCTCTTTGGAGTACCGCTCGTGTCGCATCGAGGTTCGCATCATGAGAAATACTGAGAGGAATCTCAATGCGCCGGTGAGGGTGGTATGTTACGTTCTCGATTGTGTTTGATGATATGGAATTGTTGGGGATGATGAGTCTTCTATTGTCGGGTGTGTCGACAATGGTGTGGAATAAATCGATTTCCTGTACACGTGCTGTAACTCCCCCCGCCACAACGAGGTCGCCAACTTTGAAGGGTCGGAAAACTAGCATCAGGATGCCGGCAGCGAAGTTGGACAGCGTGCCTTGAAAGGCGAGTCCTATTGCGAAACCCATCGTCGCGATGACGGCTGCAAAGCTGGTTGATTGCACTCCAAAGTAGGCAAGAACAACTAGAAGGCCGCAGCCTAGGCAGCCGCGATACACAAGTTTTTCGACAAACCTGCCGAGTGTTTGATCAACACGTCGAGATATGGGGTTCGCGATGGCGCGAGATAGATATTTGGCTAAGAAATAGCAGACTAACATCAACAGCAGTGCTTCGACTGCGTTGATTAGGGATTTTTCACCCATTTGCCACAGGGCATTCCAGTCTCCTGCGAGGACCGAATTTTTGATATTGCTGAGATGGTTTAGGACGGAATCCACTTTAGGACCTCATAGGTACGAAGCGTAGGCCTATGAGGTAGCAAAAAAAGACTTCGAATTGAAGAGCAATCTCGGCGGAAGAGTGAAGTTCAACTGAGTTCTAACAACAGCTGACTAATCGACACAGCTGACCAATCGACACAGCTAACTAGTCGACGCGTCCGCAAATCATGGTGGCATTATGACCACCGAATCCAAAGCTGTTGTTCATAGCGATACGGACATCCGCTTTTCTCGCGGTATTCGGAGTGTAGTCCAGATCGCAGGATGGGTCTGGCGTTTCGAGATTGATTGTGGGGGGGATAACTCCGTTGTAGCAAGCAAGAACCGAGAGGATCATTTCGATCGCTCCACTCGCCCCCAGGGCGTGCCCCAGACTTCCTTTCGTGCTCGATATAGCAACATTACGGGCGGCATCACCAAACACATTCTTAATGGCGACGGTTTCCGCTTTGTCACCGAGCGGTGTGCTAGTTCCGTGAGCATTGATATAGCTGATTTGATCTGCAGAAAGTTTTGCATCGCGGAGGGCGTTAGCCATGGCTCGGCTTGCTCCTCGCCCCTGTTCGTCAGGAGCTGTAATATGCCCCGCGTCGCAGGAGCCACCATATCCTAGGATTTCTGCATAGATTCGGGCTCCACGGCGGCGTGCGTGCTCGTATTCTTCGAAGATCAAAACACCGCAACCCTCGCTCAATACGAAGCCATCACGATCCGCATCAAAAGGGCGGCTGGCTTTTTCGGGTGCTTCGTTCCGAGTCGATAACGCCTTCATGTTGGCGAAACCTGCGACACCCATCGCGGTGATGGCAGCTTCCGTCCCACCCGTAATCATGATGTCCGCTTCTTCGTATTGAATTGCTTTAAGAGCGTCACCCATCGCATTGTTGCTGCTCGCGCAAGCCGTAGCGACCGCAAAATTGGGCCCCTGCAACCCGTATTGGATAGCAAGATTTCCACCTGCAGCGTTAAGCATCATCTTTGGAATGGTAAAGGGGCTAACGCGATCTGGGCCTTTACTGAAGAGGCGGAACATTTGTTCCTCGATCTCGTTCAGACCGCCGATGCCAGATCCGAGTATCGCACCGCATCGAAAGGGGTCTTCTTTTGAGAAGTCTAGACCGGAATCCTTCACCGCATAGAAGCCGGCGTACATGGCAAAAAGCGTAAAGCGATCCAGTCTCTTTGCTTCTTTTGCGTCTACCGTGGGTCCAGGCTCAAAGTTTTGGACGTCTCCGCCAAACTTCACCTTGTGATTGGTGGTATCGAGGATTGAGAGTGGGTGTATACCACTTTTCCCATCCACAATACCGTTCCAAAGACCGTTGACATCCGAAGAAAGAGGAGTCACGCAACCTAAACCAGTAACTACGACACGTCGTCTCATCGCTTTTCCGCTCTACATGGTCTGCCAACGACGCGACGAAGCGTTCATCGCTGGCCCGCTATCTATCCGACCCGTTTCGATAGCGGGCCGCACCAATTGTCGAGGGCAACTAAACTAAGCCTGTTGCTTTTCGATGTAGTCGACAGCTTCGCCTACTCGCTGAATCTTTTCTGCAGCGTCTTCGGGAATGCTAATGTCGAACTCTTCTTCGAGTTCCATTACCAATTCCACGGTATCCAACGAATCGGCGCCCAAATCGTTAACGAAGTGGGTATCGCGGGTGATCTTGTCTTTTTCAACGCCCAATTGCTCCGCGACGATATCGATGACTCGTTCCTCAATAGATGCCATAACAGGGTGCTCCCCTCAGCTGCTTATTAAAATTCAAAGGAAAAGAATGGTTTCAATTTCCCCGAGACTCCGTTAAATGTCCCGCGGATCGTGTGGGATTCTAGCAAAAAGGAACATCTGATGAAGGCCAAAGGTATTATCCCCAGAAAAAATGACCGGGAGTGGAACACAGTTTGACACCCGTTTTCCCCTATCCTTGACGCTAGTCTCCCACTGGTTTTCTGAAGCGATGGCTCAAATAAATGAGCCCGCCAGGAGTGGCAGGCTCGTTTTTCTACCGGTGCTACTCGTCGGCAGACATTTAATTAGCACCCAGTTTTTCTTGAAGAAAATGGTCTTCTCCTAGAAATTCGCTGGTGGTAGCCCGCCTGCTGGTGGCAAACCGCCCGCTGGCGGAAGTCCGCCGGACGGGGGCAAACCCGCTCCGGGCAATTGTGGGAGCTGCGGCAAAGAGCCCGTTCCACCGTTGGCTGGCAATCCGTTCGGTGTAGAAACCCCACCCGCAGGTGTGCCGTTGGGAAGGTTTGCCACTCGTTGTTGCGGAGGAGCTGGTTGCTCCATAGTGGGCTCGTCAAGATTTTCAAAATTGACAACTTCTAGGTCGCTTTCGCTTGGTCCAGTCGCAACGGCCATTCCTGCTACTCGCCAACCGGGGACGTCTTTGTAGAGAACCCATACCACTTCCATCTTTTGCGGTGGCTGCCCCTCTACCTCTGGTTCCAACCAAGTGGAAGAGACTAACATTTCCTCTCCCTGCTGTGTCACATCGTCAATCGTGAATGTCGCTTGCGCCGATCCGGGTGGTTCGATGGATATCCCTTGGCGTTCGATTTCTTTTCTCGCTGCTTCCGTGAAAAGGGCGGATAACTGCTGTCCGTCCCCCTTTCTCATCGCTTCCAAGAACACTCGAACGATTTCCTTCGGTTCGGTAGGAGTCACGATGGTGGAATTCACGGCAGATGGAGCGGTACTGCCGGCGGAAACCATCTGCGTCGATGCGTCCGATGGTGCTTGGGGAGGCGCGTCGGCAACTGGCTTGTCTCCGCCACCACATCCAACGTAAAAAATAGTCGATAAGGCCAAAGAGGCCAAAAATTGTTTCTTCATGTTTCTGAAATCCGTTTCCTAAGTAGTGATTGGGTCTGTCACTGTCCCTCAATGAAAGGAAATAGTGCTTCTGCTCCTATCACGTCAATAGAGCATTTCTCGGCTTAGCAAACGCTATCAATGTCCATGGCATAGCGCATCAATAAAAAGCGGTAGAACTGGAAAATTCGGCTCAATTTCACAACGACAATTCACCGATGCGAAACCATGTGCGTGTTCACCGTGCCCATACGCTCCCACAAATCGTTGCGAGAAAAAGATGCTTAAGTCCGGAATTCATTCCATTCTTGTTATCTCCGGAATCTTGTTTTGGTTGAGCCAACTATCGCTTGCAGAAGAAACGTCGATTCGATGGTTTGATAACTTCGAATCGGGTGTGCGGCATGCAACCGCCAATCAGCTACCTTTGATGCTCCACTTTTATGGAGAGAGCTGTCCTCCATGCAAGATGCTGGAGAAACGTGCTTACAAGGACCCACACCTTGTCGACAAAATCAACAAACAAATGGTGGCAATCAAAATCAATGGAGATCGTCAAAAGGATCTACGACATCGCTACCAAATCACAAGTTGGCCGACGGACGTTTACCTGACTCCTACAGGGAAAGAACTCTATCGAACGACGAGTCCTCAAGATGCAGCAGTGTATGCACAACTAGTGGATCGGGTTGCGCTGCAGTGCACTGACTGGAACGTCGAAGAAATGGCAGCTAGAAAATCCGAGGAACGTCGGATTGCTAAAAAAACGTCTACCCAGTTGATGCAATCGGGACAATCAGCCATCGATCCCGCCATGACAGGTCCCGTTGTTCATCCTGTAGTTACTCAGAGTCGTGTTTCAGGCCCATCTCCCGCCAAGAACCCGCCGACCGCCAATCCGAACCAACGCCGGATCGACAACCCACACCTCGCGGATAATCCGCTCGTGGTGCCGCCTGCACCAAATAGCCCGTCACAAAATACTCCTGCAACGGGATTCGCGACCGTTCCGAGTTATCCAGTCCATCAACAGCCCGCCCCGTCAAACGGTGCGATCGCTAACCCAGGTCTTCCTGTTGCGAACCGCACGGTTCCCGTTCAGCCCATCGCCGCAACTCGCGATGTACCAAGCACTGTCGCGGAAGCGAATGGTTTAGAAGGCTTCTGCCCTGTGACACTGGTCATGGCGGGGCGAGCTAAGTCATCAGAATGCTGGGTGGAAGGAAAACCGGAATTCGCAGTAAAACATCGAGGTCGTATTTACTTTTGTGCTTCGGAAGATGCGAGAAAAACATTTTTGTCAGCTCCGGACGAATTTGCTCCAGCCCTAAGCAGTTACGATTTGATCCACTTCGTAAAAACAGGACAGTTGATCGACGGACGTTGCGAATTCGGTTCGTTTCAACCAACAACTGGTAAAGTATTTCTCTTTGCCAATCAAGAGAACTGCGTCGAGTTTCTACAAATGGAATCACATTACTCTGAGTTACTCCATCGTGGCATGTCGGCCGATCGATTCGCGGAGCAACCGAATACATCGCAACGAAGATGACTTCGCCGCTTAGCTGATTATTTGATAACAAGTACGTTACCCGATTTTTCTGATCGAACCCGATTCTATGCTATGCTCCAAACAAACGCTCATAGCGAGCCATGAAAATCGTAAGCGTTCTCAAGGAATCTTGAGCGGGCTTGTGGGACTGGCTGTGGTTTGGAATGGTTCTACACTTGCCTATTCGCAGGAGGATGTGATCTTCTGGTCTCGGCCAGAGTTTATCATACCCTTTCAGGTTGATTCCAACGGAACTCCACCACGAGAGGTTATTCTGGAGGCTTCTGAAGATCAGGGAATGACATGGTATGTCGTCTCGCGAGGTGATGTACTTACCCGGCAGTTTCGTTTTCGTTCCCCTAAAAATGGGGATTATATTTTTCGCCTCAAAATGGTAGATGATTCCGGGCGTACATTTAATAACCCTGGAGAACCGCTTCGAATATGTGTTGATACGGAAAAGCCAGCCGCAAAGTTGAAGATCGACATGGATACCTACGGCGATCTCAATGCGAGAATCCAGATTGTCGAGACCAATCTAGACAAAGACTCTATTAAATTAGAGTATCAGACTAGCGATTCAACAGAGTGGCAAGGCGTTCCTATCGAATTAGATCGCAATAAGAAGTCAGAAGATTGGCTAGGCTCCGGCACGTGGTCTATTCCTGCAACGACGAGACAGATTACCGTTCGATTGTCCGGAAAAGATAAAGCAGGTAACACATTTGAAGAAATCCGAACGCCTGACATACCCAAAACAGCCGTGGCACAGAACGGTATTCAATTCGCTAGTCAACCCAGCAGAAATCTAAACACTACCCCAGTAAGCAATGCTCCCGCAATCGGTTCTGGAGCTGCAATGCCGACGGATGGGCTGCCCAAGGTTTATAATCTGCAGCAACAAGGAGCTGCACCGAACCATTCGTTTACCAATTCGATAGGAGCTCAACAGCAAATAATCGAGAACCAACAAAAATTGATCGAACAGTTGCTAAATCAACAACGCCAAGAAGCTGCAGCGCGATCTTCGGATCCTGCGTTGAGATTCGAAAAAAATAGTCCACTTGACTCCAGAGGAGTCCCCGAATTCGGGCTTCCCGTTAGCATCGGGGAGAGATCGCAGACCATGGAGATTGGGCCACCTGCACCAGAGATTCCCGGTGGTAAACAAAACCAGGGTAGACCCTCTTTTTCCGGCAGCACAACAAACAATCAACCCAACTCTCCGATTAGGGCTCTCTCTGAAGAAGAAATCCTCGCAATGAATACGAGGATGAATGGCGACACACCAGCGCCCCGCATAGCGGAAGTCGGGAGAAAAAAAACAGACGAACAGCTTGAACTGAGTAAGCTACCTGGACCTCAGATGCGTTTCGCTGACGATTCCAATAATGGCCAGTCGCTGGACACTCCCTCAATACCATCGTTTGGCAGCCCTGTAGAACTTTCGTCGCAACCACTATTCTCCGGAGCAAGAGCGTTTAGTTTGGAGTACGGGATTGAAAATGATCTTGGTGTTCCCGTGCGAACGGTGGAACTTTGGGGGACGGCGAATGCAGGACGCTCCTGGGATTACTGGGGTGACGATCCCGATCGCGCGACACCGTTTGATATCGAGGTGGAAGCGGATGGACTCTTTGGTTTCAGGATGGTGATTGTCGGAAATAATGGACTAGCACAAAATCGACCGAAGAGCGGCGATGATGCAGATGCATGGGTCAAAGTGGATACGATAGCTCCAAGAGTACGACTACAAAGTGCACTTTACGGACGTGGCGCTGAAGCAGGCTCGTTGATCATCGAATACCTAGCCACCGATCCCAATCTAGGGGAACGGCCCATCTCGCTTTATTATGCACCGGCCAGCGATGGGCCTTGGGAAGAAATCACTACAGGACTTACTAACTCAGGCAAGTACGCATGGGCTGCTAATCCAAACCTGCCGCCAGAGATATTTCTTAAGGTTAGAGCGGTGGACGCAGCGGGCAACGTATCCGAGCATACGATGGATATCCCAATCAAAGTACAAGGAATCGCGCCACGCGGGAAAATTCGGGGAATAGGAATCGTTCCCCGAACATAAATACTTTACAACACCTGCTATAAACACTTGCTTTGGCGGTGGCTTTACACACAGACCATCTCAGGACTCTTAGGTAACCACCTTGGAGCTACCGTCTTGCTCAATGGGATTCGCCGCGGATTCTAGATTGGACAAGCTTTTGGTTTCTGACATGTCGGTGATCGGTAGTCGACTAAAGAACTCAATCGTTTCGTCGACCACGTCAGCTTGAATCAGTATCAACTCATCCGGTTTAGCCGAATCGAGTGCGTGCTTCACGCTCTCTTGCCATGACGAAAACCAAGATGTATCACGAACTCTGGCTCCCAGCGCAAGACCTTCTCTAAAGAGCTGCACAATATCTCCAGGCTTTCGGCCCCGGCAATAGCTACCCTCGTAAAGAATGACTCGATCAAAATGGTGCCCTAGCATCTGGCCCTGACGAATCATATCACCGTCTTGTCGGTCACCCGCAGCCGAGTAAACAGCGGAGCGACGAGAATTAGGAAAGTTAGAGAGAGCAGAGAGCAAGCTCTTCAAGGCGGAAGAGTTGTGCCCATAATCGATGATAAGTGTGCACTGGTTGTATTGAACTATGTTGAACCGTCCTGGTGAAGCCGCAGAGTTGGAGTTAAAGGACTCCAATCCCGCTCGGATGAGTTCGACCGGTATGCCCTGAACCAACGCCGCCCCCAACGCGGCCATCGCATTTTCAACTTGAAAGCGTATCTTTCCTCCGTGAGTCATCGGGATTCGCTCTAGGGGCAATATCGTTACTTCATTTTGTCCCTGGGCGGACACGATGTTATTATCGCGAGTGAAAATCACTCGACCACCTCTTTGTCGATGTTCGTTAATGATGGGGTGATTTGGCTCCTGGGAAAAGAACAATACCTGCCCCTTGCAGTACTTGGCCATGTCCACAACCAGCGGGTCCTCAGCGTTGAGAACGGCATAACCACTCGGATCGACGACATCAACAATGCAGCGTTTAACCTTGGCCAACTGCTCGATGGTATTGATGCCGTTAAGACCGAGATGGTCCCCCTCACCAATGTTAGTAACGACCGCTACATCGCATTTATCAAATGCCAGGCCTTCTCGAATGATTCCTCCGCGGGCTGTTTCTAGCACAGCTGCGTCGATATTTGGATTCATCAAAACTCGCTTGGCGCTCTTCGGTCCACTACAATCGCCATCATCAACCCGACGACCGTTGAAGTAGACGCCATCGGTGCTCGTCATACCGATTCGTTTTCCGGACAAATGGAAAATGTGTGCAATAAGCCTTGTAGTCGTTGTCTTTCCATTAACACCGGTGATAGCCACAATAGGAATGCGTCCGTTGTTACCGGAGGGGAACAACATATCGACGATGGCCTCACATACCGGTCGTCCTTTTCCTTCGCTCGGCTGAATGTGCATGCGCAACCCAGGGCCTGCATTGACTTCGACAATGCCAGCGTTCTGGGACTCTAGCGGGACGGAAATGTCTTTGGCGACAACATCAATACCTGCAATGTCGAGCCCTACCACTTGCGCAGCCTCGATTACGCGAGCCGCTACTTGCGGATGTACTAAATCGGTTACATCGCAAGCCGTTCCGCCGCTACTTAAATTTGCGTTACGACGAATGTACACGACTTGATTTACTTCGGGAACATCATCGATCGTCAGGCCTTGTTGAGCCAATACTGCTTTCGAAACATCATCGAGAGGAATATGACTCATAACGGTTGAATGGCCATCACTTCGCAATGGATCTTGGTTCACGATATGAACCAGCTGACTGATGGTCGAGACTCCGTCTCCAATCACTTTGGGCGGCTCACGCCGTGCTGCCGCAACCAATTGATTACCTATTACCAACATGCGATAGTCGTCACCCTCGAAGAATTTCTCCACGATGATGGTTGGCTCTTCTTTTTCAGCGTTCTCAAACGCCAGTTCGACTTCCTGTTGGGTGATTAGGTTTGTAGATACTCCGCGGCCATGGTTTCCACACTGTGGCTTTACAACCACTGGCACACCGATTTCCAGAGCCTTTTCCCAAGCCTCTTCTTTTGTTGTCACCACGTATCCTTCGGGCACAGGAATTCCCGAGGAATATAGAAGTCTTCGCGTTAGCTCTTTATCTTGTGCAATAGCTTCCCCAATCGCACTGGTTCGATCAGTCTCGGCCGTCCATATCTTGCGCTGACGAGATCCGTAACCCAACTGGACTAAACTGCCTTCGTTAAGTCGATAATGCGGGATACCCTTTGCTTTGGCGGCGCGAACGATCCCCAACGTGCTAGGGCCCAAGCAATGTTCGTGGACCAAGCTCTTGAGCTGAGTAACTTCCGCTTCTATATCGATGGGCGTATTATGAACTGCAGCCAATACGACTCGCTTGCCAGCTTCCAAGGCTGCCAATCCAACATTTTCATCGTGGTATGCCACTGCAACACGATAAACCCCTTCTTCATCGAGCTCGCGCGCCCGTCCAAATCCGACTTCGTTACCAGCAAGCGTCTGAAGTTCGAGAACAACATGTTCGAGGATGTGCGCCATATAGGTGCCGCGGCGAAGTCGCTCAAAGAAACCACCCCGCTCACCGATGCTGCACCGGTGTTCAATCATCGTTGGAAACCACGACATTAGTCGTTCGTTGAAACCAGGAATCATCTCTGACGAGGTGTCCTTGAGTTCTGCCAAATCCACAATCGCTTCAATGACAGGATAGTTTGCCCATATGTTTGGGCCTCGCAAAATACTAACCTTGCGAATGGTTAGTGGCGAAGAAGTATTTTCGATTGACATTTCGGATGTAAGGAGATTGATTCAGGGCGACGGCTTATTTTTGAACGGTTGATTTAATAATCAAGTTTCATTGATTAAACCGGCGAATCAAACCATGAAATCGGCAATGCTTGCATTGGCAAAATTGTAAGAGGAGCATTTATGCTTCTAGGGAGGGGAGGGTTTGGATTTTGAAATCCCGCATGGTTCGTCGCTAGCAGTGATTGTGTCATGCACCGATGCGACACTTAATACTGTGCACCAAGCGGTTTTCGGCGGCCTACCGCGAAACGACCGGAAAAAAATCGCTTCGTAAGCCACCTCGGGTTGTTTAACCTATAAACGCGGTACACTTCCTTTAATTATCGATGCCAATTCGCGGAAAGCTATAGGGGACCGATAAAGAATTTCGTGGCATCGGTTGTATCGATTGGGAGTGGTTTTCCGTCGCTACAGTCCCAAGAACCTGGTGGATGGTCTAGCATTCGTAGAGATGTGGGGTAGCATTCCCAAACGACAAAACTCAAGCCGATTTTGATCTCTAATCGGAAACACGGTCGAAATTTCCCTTCATAAATTGCATTGCGGCTTCTTCTTTTACCATGAATGCTCAGAACGCAACCCATGCGACCAAAAATCTCCAGGGTGGAGAATCTCAGTCGGCGAAATGGCAGGCAGGGGTATCGGAAGGAGAGCGAATTCTCTTTCAAGTTGCGTTGGACATTAACCAGAACCGTCAATTCGACAAAATACTTCTGGTTCTGACTGGACGACGGCTCCTGGAGATTCGAAACGACCAAAAAACCCGGGAGTGGGAGCTGCATTCTGCCTTCGCCCTCCGATCCTCGGTTTTTTCGGGGCTAGGCAGCCTGAAATTGCTGAACCACGACGGATTGGTGGCGGAGTGGGTGTTTACAGCAGCCAAGGCTGCCGACGTGTCGCGTATTATGGTTTTGGCAAACTCTATTGCTCACGACCAGTCCTTCGAGGAGTCTATTCCGACATTGGATCTGGATGGACCGATTGCTGCGCCAGCCGCAGCCAAGAGCTTGCTACGACTAACGAGATTTACAAAGGGCAGGATGGGGCTAGCACTGGCTGGCATCTTTCTTACCTTGGCCGCCACGGCCGCCGGGTTGATCTGGCCCTATTTGACGATGCCATTGATCGATAATGTATTGATCCCATGGCAGAATCTGGATACCGAGTTGACGGTATCCAGATACTTCCAGGATCTGTCCCCCTATTTGATTGGGCTGATTGGTTCGGCATTGCTGGCTTGGCTACTTGGGTGGGCACGAACGTATGTGATGAGCCTGCTTAGCGAACAGGTTAGCGGTGATCTTCGCAATGAGACCTACAAGCACTTGCAGAAGCTGTCTTTAGACTTCTATGGCGCAAAGCGAACGGGTGACCTGATTTCTCGAATCAGTAGTGACTCAGATCGGATTTGTAGCTTTCTAAGCCAACACCTACTCGACTTCGTGACCGATGTTTTGATGATCGTTTTGACGTCGATCATCCTGTTTCAGCTCGATCCGTGGTTGGCACTGGTTGCACTTCTGCCTTTTCCGATCATTGCGTGGATGACTCATCTAGTGAGAGTCCGATTGCGACACGGATTTGCTCGGGCAGGCCATGCGTGGGAGTCGATGGTCAGCGTTCTTACCGACGCGATTCCAGGTGTTCGAGTTGTAAAAGCGTTTGCCCAAGAGCGACGGGAAGTGGTGCGTTTCGAAAATGCGAATCAGCACGTACTCGAATCCAATGTTCGCATCAACAAGCTTTGGTCGTTTTTTGGTCCAACGGTAACTGTATTGACGGAGTTGGGTTTGTTATTGATCTGGGCTTATGGTGCATGGCTCGTAGCGCATCAAACCATCACGGTTGGAAAGCTAGGGGTCTTTATTACGTACATCAGTCGATTTTACATTCGTCTTGATTCCATGAGTCGAATGCTTGCTGATACACAACGTGCCGCCGCAGCGACGTTTCGTGTTTTCGAAATTCTCGATCGAACACCAAGCGTTTTGGACTCTCAGAATCCCATTGATCCAGGGCGTCTGCGGGGGGATTTAGAGCTTCGAGGAATTCGATTTCGCTACGACAACCGCGAAGTCATATCAGGTATCGATTTGAAGATCCGAGCCGGCGAGCTTATTGGATTGGTAGGCTCCAGTGGGTCCGGTAAAAGTACGCTCGTAAACTTGGTCTGTCGATTTTACGACGTGACGGAAGGTGCGATTTTAGTCGATGGCCATGATATCAGGCAGTTTCCAATCGAAAGCTACCGAAGCAATGTTGGCATCGTGTTACAAGAGCCCTATTTGTTCTTCGGGACCATCGCGGAGAATATTGCTTACGGACGTCCTGAGGCTTCTCCGAAAGATATCATCGCAGCAGCAAAGGCAGCCAACGCTCATGGCTTTATAAGTCGGCTTCCCGATGGCTATGACTCCATTGTTGGCGAGCGAGGTCAGGGCTTATCCGGCGGTGAGCGTCAGCGCATATCGATCGCTCGCGCGATATTGACCGACCCTCGACTTCTGATTCTCGATGAGGCTACCTCGGCAGTTGATAATGAAACGGAACGAGAGATTCAGGCTGCTCTCGACAATTTGGTCAAAGGCCGGACCACGATCGCAATCGCTCATAGATTGAGCACTCTTCGGCACGCGGATCGTATCGTCGTGATGGACAAGGGTGTGGTTGTGGAAATTGGCAAGCATGACGATCTATTGGCCCGAGAAGGCGCCTATGCCAAACTTCATCAAGCCCAACTCGCGGTCCTCCAATAGCCCATCCTTACAAAACACCCATTCCTCGAATTTCTGTCGAGAATCCCAATGAATAACATCGAACTTGAGAGACCGAATCACGATCCAGCGGTTTGGAGTGATCTAAAGCTGATTCGCTTTGAGCTCGATACACTTGGTCAGTTAAACATGTTTGGACGTGGCTCTACACGAGTCGAGAACGTTCGCCCCATTAGGCTCTTTCCTTTGTCGCGGCCAGACGATTGGATCGCAATTTTGGACGCGACGGGACGAGAGATCTGCTGTATCGATGGACTGGAGATACTGAACCCGAGCCAACGGACGATTCTCGAACAGGAATTGGAGAAACGAGAGTTTGTTCCGATACTGAAGCGAATTGTCTGGGTGTCAGGTAATTCCGAACCCTGCGAATGGAAGGTTGAGACAGATCGCGGTGGTACTAGTTTCATTCTCAAAGACGAAAAAGATGTACGGCGCCTAGGCGATCGACAAGTCTTAGTCGTGGACTCTTTCGGGATTCGATACATCATCCCGGATCGAAACAAACTAGATTCCTACAGCAAGCGTGTGGTGGAGTGGTACGCTTAGTTTTGATTGTTATCGAGCTTCCACCTCGCTCTGGAGATTAGGTTGGGGAACGAAATCTCTACAGCCTGATAGTCAGCGACAGCCCCTTTTTTCGGGCGTGCAACAATATCGATTGCAGGCAGATTTTGCCTATTCTTTCGAAAGACTTCGCGAATGAGTCTTTTCCAGTGATTGCGGGCCGGTGCGTTCCCGACACGTTTCGAGATACTTAGGCCAAGTCGAGCGTTTTGACTGTTGGGCCGATAGATGACATGCAGTACGAGTACATTATCCGCGACCACTATCCCTTCCCGAAAGGCTCGATCGAAATCGAGCCTAGATTTGATGCGAACATCTGCTGGAAACGAATGATCTTCCATCGATCGATTCGCTAGTCCATCATTTTGGCGTTAGCAATGAGTTTTAAGAACTCTGCATTGCTCGAAAATCGAGACAGCTGTTTCGTCAGTTGCTCCATGGCTTCTACAGGGTGCATCGAATTGAGCGTCCGTCGAATCATGGTTACCGCATGATAGGTATCTGCATCGTGAAGCAATTCTTCTCGACGAGTACCGGATTGGGAAATATCGATCGCTGGCCACACGCGACGGTCTGCCAGCTTACGATCCAGAACCAATTCCATGTTACCGGTTCCCTTGAACTCTTGGAAAATGAGTTCGTCCATGCGAGAGCCCGTATCGACCAGAGCCGTCCCGACTATCGTGAGGGAACCGCCGTGCTCGAAAGCACGTGCCGTTGCAAAGAGCTTCTTGGGTACGTCCATCGCTTTGATGTTAACACCACCAGTCATGGTGGGGCCATTGTTACCGACATACTTGTTAAAGGCACGAGCCAGTCTGGTGATGGAGTCCATCAACAAGAAGACGTCTTTGCCCATTTCAGCCAAGCGACGGCATCGATCCACCACCAGCTGGCTGAGTCGAACGTGCGATTCAACGTCTTCGTCCAGGCTGCTGGCGATGACTTCCCCTCGCTCCACGTTCCGTCGCATATCCGTTACTTCCTCAGGTCGTTCGTCGATCAATAGAACGATCAATTCGACTTCGGGGTAGTTCCTTGCAATCCCCTTGGAGATATGCTGGAGCATAATCGTCTTGCCTGACCTGGGCGGAGCAACAATCAGAGCGCGTTGTCCGCGTCCAAGAGGTGCCAGCAAATCGATCACTCGGTTGGTGATTGGTTGCGGGCCGATTTCGAGTTTAAGCCAACGCTCAGGGTTAATCGGGGTTAGCGAATCAAAAGGCTTGATATTGATGTATTCTTCAGGCTTGAGCCCTTCGATGTCCAAGATCTCTTTGACTCTGGGACCTTGTGACCGCCTGGTTTGCTGCATAATGGCTCGAATTTTGAGCCCTTGTCGCAAGCGAAACTTTTCGATCATCGTACCCGGTACGAACGGGTCGGTTCGTTCCCGTGAGTAATTGTTTTCTGGTGATCGGAGAAAACCGTAGCCATTGGGATGCATTTCTAGCATGCCAAAGAACTCTTGCCCTGGCTCTTCGACTGGCTCTCTGGTCTGGGCTACCGACTGGCCTTCGGCACCTTCTTCACCTTCGACCAGGGGTTCACCATCTTCGCCAACATTCTCTGCAGGAGCATTATCGTCCCCTTGAAAAGCCTGCTGATAACCTGGTCCACGTCGCCTTCGAGGGCGTCGAACGCGAGGTCTTGGGCCGGTCGACGATCCAAGACCGTCATCATGAAGTCGGGAACGAAATCGCTTTTTCTTGGGCATACACCAAATCCGAAAAAGAAAGGAACTGGGATTGTAAATCTACCAGTGTGGGAGAACTAAAACCTTGGTGGGAGAACGCTGGATCGACCATCAGTCGATCGGGCTACTCCACATCAAAATTCAACGACATGTAGTAAAAATCATGGGACGGAAATCCGCCTCAGCGAACAATGGTCGGGCAAACACTGTGCTAGGCAAACACCGTGCTAGGTAAACACTGCGTTAGAGAGAACAATACTCTCTATCCTCGGCGTTTCAAAAACCGCGTTTCGCGAACAGAACCCTGGAATCGCCGACAACAAATACAGCGAGGGTACCAAACTCCGGGAGCTAGCCAACCAAAAGGATCAAGAAACCTTATTGGAGTAATCTTTTCCACGAAGAAACCGCGAAGTGTTGTCGGGGACTGCGAAATGCACTGATTTCAACCCGACAACCGTCGCCGAACTCAATCAACATAACATGCACTGAGTTCCAACTACGTTCGATCAAGTCTGGCATGTTCGACACGCTGTGTCAAGCCAAACTAACGGACTTAAGGATTATGTGCAGAGTTTTAGCCGAAAAACTGGAAAATATGCACAGGCTCAGGTCTGTTTACCGTGGCTGGAAACCGCATGGGCCTTGCCGCTTTCCTATTGTAAGCCTGCAAAGTCGTCGCTATTTCTAACCACTTGGTACAGGATTTGTGACGGGGATAGGTCTCTATAGGTCATCAAAGAAAATTGCGATTATGAAGGCAATAATCATCGGTGCCGCAGGCGGCATAGGTCGCGCGGTGTGTGAAAAGATCGCCGCTCTAGGAGGTGAAGCGTTCCTGATGGGCAGGAATGTCGAGAACCTAAGGTCTGTGGCGGACGGATTCGGGTGGGGTTACGCGGCCTGCGATGCGGGCGATTGGAATCAGTTGGACCAGCATTTCTCCGCCGCCGAAGGTGTTCTCGGAGGACTGGATTGCGCCATTAACTTGGCTGGTTCGGTTCTGCTCAAGCCTTTGCATTTGACTTCTCAGAAAGACTGGGAAGACACGATCCGAACCAACTTGAGCACCGCTGCCGGGGTGGTCAGGGCTGCGGTTCCCAGAATGCAGTCCCACGGTGGTTCGATCGTGTTGCTTAGCTCCGCTGCTGCTAGCATCGGAATGCAAAACCATGAAGCGATTGCCGCGGCGAAATCCGGAGTGGAGGGATTGGTGCTGTCTGCTGCTGCCACCTATGCAGCAAAAAAGATTCGTATCAATGCGGTCGCTCCAGGCTTAGTCAAGACACCACTTACGGAACGAATCTGGAAAAATGAACGAAGTGCTGAGGCCTCCTTATCTCTTCATCCTCTCCAAAGATTTGGAGAACCAAACGATGTGGCCGAGGCGATCTTGTTTCTCGCTTCCAAGCAGAACTCGTGGATTACCGGTCAAATTCTAGGGGTTGATGGTGGCCTCGGCTCCCTGAAAATCCTTCCGCCTATGCGAGCATCGCAGTAGTAATTCGGTCTAACCGGGTGGCTCTTATCACCGTGCGCAGCCGGCGACCTGTTTACTGTTAAAAAAACAGGCTCGCTCGCCTAGGACCCTGTGAATGAAAATTTATCTTGCATGTCGCTGTGGGACTCTCATGGTTCGGGTAGACTTTTTGAGGCTGTTCGTTTTTTGCCCTGTTGCCTAGGTTACCCCTGCCATGTCGGAAAAAATCCAATTCCCGTGTCCGTACTGTAGCACCCAGCTCGCTGTTCCCACCGCGTATGCAGGCCAGCAAGCGAAGTGCCCTGGCTGCAATGCCGTAGTGACTGTACCTGCCGACCATGTGGAATCGGATTTCAACGAACCTGAAGGGACAGACAATATCCAGCAAACCGCTCCGTATTTTGCCCCTTTGCCAGGGCAAGCTGCGGCCCCAGCCAATCAGACTAGGTCCAGTCCTCTAGAATTCCCAAACGACGACTACACCGACCAGCCCCCATCACAATCTAACAATGCCGCTGTTCCCCAAACTTCGTTTGGACGATCGTTTTTGGGACTGGTTGCTGCTACTTTCGTCGGCGGTCTGTGCGCGATCGCTTGGCTGGCCGTGATGCTCCTCTTACAACTGGAAATCGGAATCCTGGCCTGGGGCATCGGTGTACTAATCGGGTTAGTGGCCGGATCGATCGCCAAGAACCCATCGGTAATTTACTGTTCTTTGGTTGCCTGCGTCGCCGGATTTTCCATTCTCGCGTCTAAGTTCGTGATGGTAGCTATTTTGATGGTCACGTCTCTTGGTGTTAGTCTCTTCGAAGAATTTCAAAACCTATTCGCTTCAAATAAATTTGAGCATGCGTATGTCGATCAGCAGCTTGCCGACAACGCTTATCAAGGAGAAAAGGTTAAGCTGGCCGAGACGTTTAACAAAAACTATTTCGAGGAAAGTGACGCTCCTAAGTTCGTGATCAACGGACAAGAAATCGGGGGACTAAACAGCGACGCAGATGCCATGGGACAGCCTATGTCCGAGTTTCGTAAGGAAGTTCGCATGGCGATCGCAAACGCTTCTAAAGAACAAAAGGAAACCTGGATCAATAACGCTCGAAAGAGACATCCTGATTGGATTGTTGAACCCAGCTACGCGACCGCTGCCAAGATTCTATTGCTAAGTGAGCCGGGTAAACTGGATGAGGAGCTCGCAAAGCAAGCCTCTCACGAAGTCAGGATCGCAGATTATCTTTTGCATTCCACTGACGCTTCGGATGGTTACCTCGTCAACACCCCTAACGAAACTTTGGAGCTCAGGTCGGACACTCTGAAGACTCTCGTTCGTGCGAAGCTGAAAGATCTCAATTGGGAAGGATTGAAAAAACTAGCCAAAGAGGCAGCAGCCAAAGACTCTTCGTTTGTGCCCGACGAAACGGCCTTTATCGTTATCCTTGACGAGCTACTCAATAATGGTGAGCTACCTACTGAGCTTCGTTCACATGCATCGATCCGAGTAAAGTCGGTGACCACAAGCAATTTTTCCAGCGATGTTTTTTCCCGACTTGGATCTAATGAATTCGTGGAACAGGAATTGAAATTAAGAGAAATCGTCACCCCGATTTGGGTGGCGAGCTCCCCCGAAGAGGTCGATCAAAAGATTACAGCCTCCAAAATGCGACATGTTGGCTGGGATCCTGATTCCACGAATCCCCAGTGGACTCCGTCAGAGGAATTCCAAGAGGAGATTGGTGACGGTAGCTTTATCGGCAGCGTAAAAAAGGTCTTCGCAGTGAGCGATCTGATCTGGCTCGTCCTCGGCTTTGTCTCAGCATTCGGAACAGCGAGATCACGCGCTGACTGAAGGATCTGATTCGTCCCGGCTCTGACGGAGCCTGCCAACGAAAATCGTTGCGATCAAGACAAATACCAAGCTAAAAAGGGAACCCCACCAACAAAATCGAAGAAATTGATCGAGAAATGACTCGGGATTCACTCCCCCTCGCGCAGTCGTCCCAGTTCGGAAAAACATGACTCCGACATACCCCACGTAACCGATCGAATCGACGACATACATGAGGAATCCAATATTGCCGCGATCTCGCGTCAACGCAATCAACCGCTCGAAAACAGTCGTATGAATCGCCACATAGGGTAGGTAAAGCCCAGCCCCCAAAAGCGTCATAAAGGCAATCGGACTAAACCCCACTTGTATGTGGAGTATCAATGCGATCAGTATGACTGCAAATCCAGAGGCGGATACAAAAAGGGATGTATAAAGTGCGTTGAGATTGTTGCGAATCCAAACCGAAGAGGCGTTGACTACCAATACCAGTAACGCAACCTGAAACTCTATCATAGTGAAATCACCTGGCCGAGTATCTTTCGACAATCCTGCCAGTATCTCGGGGGCAAAGTCGTCTCGCAAGCTTCGCAAAATGGTTGCGACAAAGTAGACGATCGAAATGGAGAGCAATGTGATACCATATTTGCTTAGCATGTGCTTGCGGTCAGCACTTGTCATCGGCTGCCGCGGGCTTCGCTGCTCGGTGTCAGAAAGGTCAGGCGCGGGGATTTGAGTGAGCATCCATACGCCAATACAGATCGGCACGATAAACAACGCACCAGCTAAGAACGGCATCCATCGTTCTGCAACAGCCGGTTGCAATTGAACTTGATCTCGCAAAAACTCAAGCAGATATTGTCCGACCGTTTTTGAGAATCCACCCGCCAATATAAAACTAGTACATAATCCCGCTGTCAGGGCTTCGGTCATGCGTCGCCCTTCTAAAAATCCTAGCACCAATCCAAACACCATGCCCAGTGGCAAACCGTTTAGCCCAATTGCCAGCACATGCCAAGGATGCGGTAGTACAGAGAAAAGAAAGAGAGCCCCCTGAGCAATCGAGATCAGGACTAATATCCCTATTGCCCGATGCGAGGGACGCATCTGGGAAATAATTTTTACACCAATCAACTTGGATATCAAATAACCAAGTACTTGAGTTCCGACCAATACACTCTTTTGGTCCCAGTCTGCAATCGTCTCTCCTTGGTAACTGGCTGCCGTGAAAGGCTTTCGAAACATATACATGCAGAAGTATGTCGCAAAAGCCGCGAACATAGCCCACGCATTGAGTCGAAATGCTGATCTTTCCAGCCAACGAGTGACACGCGAGGACTGATTCATTATCGACAACTACTTTTGTCGAGCCCTGCTTGGAGCCTCTCGACAAAATGAGCAATGCCCGGAATCACCATTTCAGCGTCTTTTGCTTGATCATCCCATCGTCTTAGTGCAATGGCTTGTTCAAAAAATGGCTCTTGACGGAACTGCTGTAATTCCTCTTCGGACATCGGCCCCCCCTGATCCAGGTAACTTTTGTACGAGGTGGGGGACAGGGTTTGGCTATACTCCGGGGTCACGGTGCACAAATATCTTTTCGCAGCGACATGCAACCGAATCGGGTCCGCAACCGCTTTTCCGAAATGCTGGCAGAGCCACTGATAGGCTCGATTCTCGTGCCCATCATCCAAGTTCTCTTCGTTGCTGGCAGGCAATTTGTCTTCTGCGAGTATGTGCCCAATATCGTGCAAGAGAGCCGCCAGTATCTGCTCATCATTCGCCCCTTCTCGCTCTGCTAACACCGCAGCCTGGATGGCATGTTCGGATTGCGTGACCTTTTCATCGCCATAAATCTCATTTCCCCGTTGGTGGTACAAAGCGATGATGTTCTCTGGTGTAGGTTGCATATATACAAGTAGAAGACAAAGGTATTGATCTAGCCACGGCGGATTGACTTACTGAAAGCATAGAAGTAAATGCTATCTTTGATAAGCATTTTTCCATTTAGTTCTAGTTAAGAATCGCCACAATAGGTGCTTTCGCTAAACCACCTAGTTTTACTCTCGCACCGTTCTCAATAAAACGGGCTAGCAACCAAATGCTCACGTAGGGTATTACCCAGCATTGGGGGCGAATTGAGCGGAACACGGAAGGACTGTGCGATGTTGGTGGATTCCAGAAAATTATGCCAATACTTTTGCTTGATCGCGTTCACTCTGGGTTGCCTCGGAGTAGAGCAGGCACGAGCCGATCTCCGTATTGGTGATATTTGTCGCTACCAAGGGCAAGAGGAAAACACAATTCATGGCGTCGGTCTGGTAGTAGGCCTTAAAGGGACCGGCGATGGCGACTTTAAATCTACGAACCGCTCTCTCGGACAAGTTCTCTTAAAACTGGGTGGCAATCCGTCTGTTGATATGCAGGGCAGACTCGTTGAAAAAGACATCGCTAACACTAAGAATGTTGCGATGGTGTTGGTGCAAGCAACGATTCCTGCACAAGGTGTCATTCAGGGCGATCGGCTCGACTGTAGTATAAGCGCCATTTCTGCAAAAAGTCTCGAAGGGGGCAACCTGGTTCAGACCCTATTGCTTGGGCCTCGCGGGGATGTCGTCTACGGAATCGCGAATGGTCCGATAATGCTCGACAATCCAAAGGTGCCGACAACGGCTCGCATTGCGAATGGATGCAAAATGGAGCAATCGGTCAAGAACCCGTTCGTTCAGGACAATCGTGTCACATTGGTTTTGCATAAGTCACATAGCGCTTTTGAAACAGCGCAAATCATCGCTGATCGAATCAATCATTTTGACGATCCGGACGAGGGCACTGGTACGGGCAACGCAATTGACTACCGGAACAAAAAACAGCGAGCCATCGCGACCGCAATCGACCAAACGCATATCGTTGTAACCATCCCAGAAGAGTATCGGGATACGCCAGTCCAGTTCGTCTCGCAAATTGAACGGATACCCCTCGTTAATATTGCCAACAAGAAGCGTGTGTACATCAATGAACGCAATGATGTGATCGTCATCGGTGAGGATGTCACGATAGCTCCTGTCGCGGTCTCTTATGGCAGTTTGACCATCGCGCCTCAGACAGCGCGTGGTGGTCCAGCTGGTAGTTTTGTCGCAGTTAGCCCAAAAGACGATCCGACTCAACCCAAACTGAAAAATCTAGTGGATGCCCTGAACGTCTTGAGCGTACCGACGAAAGACATCGTCGCCATCATCAAGGGGATTCATAAACAAGGTAACATGTACGGCGAGTTGATCATTGAGTAACTTATGAATCTATCATTCCCTATCGATTCCATCGCGAATCCAACAGCAAAACTCTCTGAGAGCCTTCTGGCATCTGGATCAGATGCGCCCGACAATCCTGGCTTCTCAAGCGTGTTGTCCGGAGTGATGAAACCGAACGACTTAAGGCCTGAGAGTTCGCCTACTAATGAGACTCCTGCTTCCGAGGAGCCAGTCTCTGCCCCTTCTGCTCAAGTCAAAGACGTCGAACAAGAAAAGCTCCGCGAAGCATTTCACAACTTTGTTGGGCAGACCTTTTTTTCTCAGATGCTCTCATCGCTTCGTAGCACCCAACAAGGAGCCGCGTATTTTAACGGCGGTCAAACAGAAAAAATCTTCCAGGGTCAACTTGATCAGATCCTGTCGGAAGAGTTAACAAAGTCGAGCGCCGACCAAATTGCGGATCCGATGTTCGAGCTGTTTCAGCTTCAACGATCCCAGTAGCTTCTACGATCCTATAAGTCCTGCCCCGACCCTTTGACGGAAACTCGGAGTTGATTTCATCATGTCTGCCACGACGTTAGAGGATCTGTTTCATATTGCACGAGATGCGGCGTTACGAGCTTACAACCCCTACAGCCACTTTTCGGTCGGTTGTGCAATTCAATCGTCGAGTGGTGGGGTTTACGCGGGCTGCAACATCGAAAACGCCTCTTTCGGTGTTACGCTTTGTGCAGAGCGAGTTGCTGGTTCGAAAGCTATTTTTGAGCGAGATTTTGAATGGCAGACTATAGTTGTTGTTTCGCCACAAGCAGTGAGTTGCTGTGGAATCTGCCGCCAATTCATCCACGAATTCGCTCCTAAAGCAGACGTTTGGGTCGGATTTCTCGATCCCCAAAAACCGACCAGGGGTCCTGTGAAAATCTACGAGCTACTCCCCAGTGGTATGACATTGGATCACTAAACTTATATTGTCTGTTTTGATATCCATGACACTGGGCATGTTCTAGCTGGGCTAGATCTAATTGTCCTGTCTGCTTTAGCAAAAGGTAGCGTTCTGCTACACTGTGGAACGGATACGGTTCCGAAATCAAATGATCACAAACTATAAATACTAGGTCGCAGCGACTAGAAGTCGAACAACAACTCTAGAAGGGGTTACCCATGATGCACAAAGCTTTTCCCATGCGATTCTGCATAAATCTGTTTAGACTTTCAGCCTACCACTCCTTTTTGCGATCTGGCTTCATAGTTACGGGCATGGTTTTGCTGCAACCGAGTCTTGTTGTTGCCCACCCGGGACACGATCATCATGCACCACAAACCGGAATCATGCATTGGCTACTCGCACCGACACACGCTGCTCTGATTTTAGCATGCTTAGGGCTTGCCTTTGGTTTTGCGATTTGGAAGCTTCGCTCCGTCATTTATAAATCGACTACGCTGTAATGGAACCATGTAGATTTGGACACAAGCAATAGCTAACCGTTCGCTAACGTTCCTCTTTCACCTACCACAATATCCCACCCATAAGGTCCCGCATCATGAAGACTCGTTTTCGACAATTGGTCACTATCTTTACTTTGGCCGTTTCATCCACAGCTGTCTCCTACGCGGACGATTGGCGACAGTGGCGAGGGCCCGCTAACGATGGACATTCCACCGAAAAGGGAATCGTAAAAGCATGGTCACTCGACTCAAACGTCAAATGGAAGACGCCATTGCCGGGACGAGGTGGTTCAACACCAATCGTTGTGGATGGACGTATTTACTTGACGAGCGGCGATGCAGGTGATTTGGTTGCCATGGGGTTATCTGCTGACAGCGGCAAAGTTCTTTGGAAGACCAAGCTCGCGAGCGGGGATCAACCAGCCCGCGGTGACGAAGGAAACTCTGCCTCCGCGTCCCCGGTGTCGGATGGCAAGCATGTGTGGGTCTTTTTTTCGAATGGAACACTGGCCTGTCTTACCATTGACGGAAAAGAAATCTGGAAGTTCGATGTCGGCGAGCGATTCGGAACTTTGGATATACAGTTTGGATTGACATCAACTCCCGTCCTAGATGGTGATCATCTGTATCTGCAGTTGATTCACGGCCGCATGCAACGAGGTGACAATACGCGAACAGGCCAAGTTATCAAATTAGAGAAAGACTCTGGAAAAACAGTCTGGGTTCACGACCGAGTTACCAACGCCGACTTTGAGTGCAAACACTCCTACGCATCTCCATTTATCCATCGAGAGGGTAAGAGCGAGATGCTGGTGGTACACGGGGCAGATTGTATCACAAGCCACGACCTAGCTACTGGAAAAGAGCTATGGCGATTCGCAGAACTGAACGGCCCAACCCGATGGAACCCAAAGCAAAATGACCCCACCTTTCGGTTCGTTGCGTCCCCTCTTATCACGCGAGGTCGAGTCATAGTCCCCACCGCCAAAGAAGGCCCCTTGGTCTCGCTAAAACTTGATCAACTCAAAGGAGATAGTTCTTCGAATCCACAAGCGGTTGCGTGGGTTTCGCCAAAGACTCCTGATGTTTCGATTCCCGTGGCGGTCGAAAACTACATTTACCTGCTCCAGAAAGACGGCCGATTGCAGTGCGTCGAGTGGGATACAGGTAAAGAGGTTTACTTGCAACGTGTCCACTCGTCGCAGCATCGCTCTAGCCCCGTCTATGCAGATGGGCACTTGTATATGGCCTCCAGTGACGGAACGGTCAGCGTCGTACAAGTTGGACCGGAGTTCAAACTGATCTCTTCCAATAACGTTGGTGCACCGGTAACCGCATCTCCCGTTATCAGTAACGGCACCCTTTACATTCGTTCCTTTGAAGCCATCTTTGCAATCCGTTAGGTCGGTGGATTGGCGGGTGCTGGGGCTCGCTTAACGCATGGAGTGCAGAAAATCGCGCACAGAAATTCGAACTGCGAAACAGGCTATGGAAATCACACTTGAAAACAAAGTAGCAATCGTAACGGGAGCTGCGTCTGGCGTGGGACTTGCCACCACTCTCTGTTTGCTTGAATCGGGTATCAGCGGCGTGGTTGCAGTCGATATAGCCGCGAATATGCCTGATCAGTTTATGCCATTTGTTGCAGGAGCAAGTCCCCGCTTGGTTTATGTACGTGGAGACGTCGCATCGGATCTAACTGTCAGTCAGTTCGTTTCCGAAGCTTTAAAACATTTTGGGAAGATTGATATTCTGATCAACAACGCGGGAGTAAACATTGTAAAGTCCATCCATACTCACACGGACCAGGATTGGGACTGGATAATGAACACCAACGTAAAGGCAATATTTCTCGCTGTTAGGCAGGTCATACCTATAATGCTTGAGCAAAAGAGAGGCTTGATTCTTAATATCGGTTCTATTTCTGGCTTGGTGGGACTCAAGAATCAGGGTGCTTATGCGGCCTCCAAAGGTGCTGTACATCAGATGACTCGCCAAATGGCTATTGAATATGCCTCCACAGGAATTCGCGTCAACACACTTGCATTGGGGACCGTTGATACTCCTGTTGTCTATTCATCAGCCAATCAAACAGATGATCCGGAAGCTTTTATTGCAGGTTTGCGATCTCAACATCCACTCGGCAGGATCGCGACCGCTGAAGAGGTAGGGCGTTTTATCGTCTTTCTATCCAGCGATCACGCAACGTTCTTTACCGGTGCAACATTATCGCTCGACGGTGGATTTACCGCCCAATAGCAATCTCATCCCGTAACTATCTCATCAAATCGAATCGAATCGACAAAAGTGGATCTGAAGCTTGAAAATCACCGAGTTCTCATCACAGGCGCCGCGAGCGGTATTGGTCTCGCAACGGCACGACTTTTCGCGGATGAGGGAGCTAGCCTAGTTTTATGGGATGTTTCCACTAAAGTGATCGAGGTTGGAGCAGAATTCCAGAACGCTGGTGTAGCAGTTGAGGCGTATGTGGTGGATTTGGTAGACTCGGACCAAGTAGCGCGAGTAACGCAGGCCACCATCAGCAATGATAAGCCTCTGCAGCACGTGGTTCATTGTGCTGCTATTGGATCGGGCAAGTTCGGATTTCCGTTCACCAATCTCGAACCCGCAGATTGGAAAAAGACCCTCGATATCAACATCATGGGCATGGTCAATGTGGCTCATTATTTAGCTCCCGCGTTAACTTCGAAGCGTTATGGAAGCTTTGTCTTTCTGGCTTCCGTGGCCGGGCAGATTGGCTCTCAAACTGATCCGCCGTATAGTGCAAGCAAAGCTGCGAATATCAACTTCGCACAGTGCATGGCAAAGGATTTGGCGAAGCATAACATTCGAGTCAATACTGTTTGCCCAGGTATGGTTCAAACTCCACTCAACCGTTCGGTTTGGCAAGCCTGGTTTGAACAAACCCCTGAGCCCGAGCGACTGAGTTACGAAGAATGGACTCACAAGAAGATTCAGTCCATCGTTCCACTCGGCCGATGGCAAACCAGCGAAGACATTGCTGCTATGATCGTGTTTTTAAGCTCGGATCGAGCCAAAGAAGTAACAGGCCAAACCATCAACGTCGATGGTGGTTTTGTAATGCACTGGTAAAAAACTGCTGATCAATCACACTCTGGGCGTGTGATTCTGACTTGCACCTGTTAAGGCATCCCTCAGCGTGATGCTTAACGCGATAACTTACCTGTTGGTCACCTTCGCTTCGATCCCTAACTCCTCGAAGATTCGCTTGGCTGCGTTGTGTCCGGGAATACCACTTACTGCTCCCCCTCGCATGGCGGATGAGCCGCAGTTGTAGATACGATCAATGTCGGTTTCTACTCCCCAAGTCCCAGCCAGCTCAGAATCATCCGTAAAAAACCACGATAACGAATTGTGAAAGATATTTCCTTGGTCTAATCCCAGCTCGTCTTCTAGGTCCAAGGCGGACTTGACCTCAATGCATGGCCTTCCACTCGAATCGCGTGCTAGACAACTTGCAAACGATTCATCACAAATCGAATCCAAGCCTTCAAAATAGCTTTTAAGAAATGCCTCCTTGCATGCTTCATTGTTCTCCGTAAACAATCGATAAGGTGCGTCCAGTCCAAACAATGTCATGGTATGGAAACCTCGACTCTGTAGCGACTCGGATAGAATCGAGGGATCTGTTAATGTATGGCAATAAACCTCGCATGGTGCTGGTTTAGGAACAATTCCAGATTGCGCTGCTGCAAACGAATCGATCATTTGCTGATACCCCTCGTTGATATGAAGCGATCCAGCGAAGGCATCAACATTGGATACCGATGCTGCCTTTAATTTAGGCAATCTTTCCAGCAACATATTGATTTTGACGACTGACCCCTCGTCGCTTGCAATTGGATGCCATGCTCTATTCAACATCGCTGCAGCCCGTTTGGGACTCGCGTTGATAACGACCCGCTGCGCATCAATGGTAATCTCCTGGTCATCACTTCGTATCTGCACGGAATGACAGGGATTGCCAGGTATGATGTTTGTCACCTGCGCGTTTGTAAGCAATGTGACTCTTCGGTTCAATGCGTTTTGGGTTAAGCCTGCGATCAAGCCACCCATCCCACCCACAGGAACTTGCCACTCACCTGTTCCCCGCCCAATGATATGATAGAGAAAGCAACGATTTTGGATGAGGGACTCATCATGGGGATGTGTAAAAACACCGATCTTTGCGTCGGTCATCACTAAGCCACGAATTAAGTCGTCATCTATAAAGTGTTCAATTGTCTCACCAATCGGCCTATCTACAAACCAATCCCAGGCCTGTCGCTGGTCGCTGTGAATAAGGCGTTGAAGGAAACTCTCGCGACTTGCGAGAGGTTCGGTCAGTGTTGGCCATACAACGCCCGCTATAGCCCTTTGGAGTTCGTAAAACTTTTGTAGACGCCCCCACTCTGATTGACTCCCGGTCCGATCGATAAAGGATCTATACGAGACGTTGGAATCTTCATTGGAGAGAAGTAAGCCTGATTGATAACCCTGACGATCGAGATAGGGCGTAAACGAAGCGTTTCGTCGGCGAAGAGTCTTAAAGTTGATTTGCAAATCATCTAGGATTTGATTGGGGAGTAACGAAATGAGGTATGCATAGCGTGAGATCCTTGCATCAAAATCTGGAAAGATTCGGGTAGACACTGAGGCTCCCCCCAACTCCTCTTTTTTCTCCACCACGATTACCTCGAGCCCCGCCATAGCCAAGTAATTCGCGGCGATCAGTCCATTGTGTCCCCCCCCTGCGATAATGACATCGTACCGAGTCTTGCAGTCCACAAAATTGTGCATTGTACTCTCTGAGTATTTCTCGTTCATCTCGGCTCTGGCGGCAGGTTCTCGAGTAGGTACCTAAGCATGTGCATTCTAAAATGCACGACTGTGCCGTCTCCCTCTTTGATCCCGTGATCGCGATTAGGGTAGACGAAGTAGTCGAACGATTTGCCCAAAGCGATCAAACGATCGACTAGCCCTTCGACAATTTGAATGTGTGTGTTGGTCTCGCCAGAACCATGGATGATTAACAATCTACCTTTGAGCCCCTCCGCAAAGTTGATCGGTGCAGACTTTTCGTACCCGTCCGGATTAACCTCACGCGTACGCATAAAGATCTCTTGAAACCATGCATTGTACAAATGTGGCTGTGGTTTTGGTACGACGGCAATGCCAACATGATACGAATCCGGCTTCCGGAACATCGCATTCAACGTGTTCGACCCACCACCACTCCGCCCCCAAATACCCACACGATCGGTATCGATAAAATCGCATTGCTTTGCAAGTGCTTTTAGCCCTGCCTCTTGCTCATCAGACGACAACGGCCCGAGGCAACCGAAGATGGCTCGTCTCCAGGCAGCTCCCTTAGGACATGTCGATCCCAGGTTATCGATCGAAACAACGACGTATCCCGACTCAGCTACAACGCGATAAAAATCGATCTGCGACACATCACACGCGTTTAATACAGTTTGCGCATGCGGCTCACCGAATACATAGATAAAGAGCGGATACTGTT
>JBKCTT010000170.1:0-28065 GCA_046318795.1 Pirellula sp. | reverse complement strand
TGCTCCTTGATCTTGTCCCGAATTAATTTGTACTCGATTGAATCAGCTAAAAGATCCTCACCACCCTCGTACACTCCAAGAGCTCGTTCTACGGATTCGACCGCATCTGATCCAATAATCTGATTTCCCACAATCGTAAACGCTGGTCGCGGAGCACGTATGGTCTCACTCGTGATCCGCAAATCTTGGAAATAGACGGTATGCTCGCCAACTTGTTTCGTCGTCCACCTGGAGTCCCCCTTTTTTGCTGCTTCAAACAGCTTAGGCAAGACAACTGTCTTTACTCGTTCTGCATCTTTGACATGAATACCAAACACATTGGATTGACTGTTGATTTTCTTCTCGGGCAACACAACTTGAGCCATCGTTACCCGATCATTCATCTGCTCCAACATGTCTTTGCGAAAATCGAGATTCAACTCTCTCGAAACATTTTTCATAACGTTATCTTCAAAGAAGTTCTCGCCACCAAACGTGTTCGCAATTTCCTCGACAGCTCTCACTGTTCGCATGATATCCCAGTTCACAGTCATGTAAGAAACGACCGAATCATCGACCCAAAGCTCTGGATCAGTTGCCCCGCTCTTGGGGCGTAATGCTCGCAGTACCCCCTGACGATTGGTATCCAGCAGCAAGTGAAGGTGAGAAATCGTGTCGAACTCATTCGTTCCCATAATCACGCTGCCGCCAACCCCTTTGATTCCATCTAATCCAAGAGTCTTCATTGCGGTCAATGCGATAAATGATGAGGGACTTCGCTTTAGTGCCTCGCGAGCGATCGCAATCGGATCAACGAAAAACGAAATTTGCGGTCTCTCACCTTCGGTTCCAACACATCGACTCAAGATATCAGTAAAGTTTCGGTTATCCGCTAAGGGGGTATGATCGATCCCGCTCCCCTGCCATATTTGTGCCAAGGTTTCCACGTAATCGGACGAAGATGCAACAAACACTCCGGAGTCGATAAAGTATGCGAACCCTCGTCGTCCGGAAAACTGAACGATCTCGATTTTTCCAATCGTTTTCGTATTGCGTTCCCCTCCACGAGAGGCCACTCTACCCTCTACTTTGTCCAGCATCAATTGAACCGCGGGGATCTCATCACCTGCCTCGATCAGGATACATGGGACAGGATCCTCCTTGGTGGCAACCAAAGCGAACGCTAACTCTCCGTTCGGGATCGACAACAACTCGTCCAGATTGACGCCGACCTCCTGCTGCATCCCTTGTGCGAACTGGGCGATACTGCTGTAGAGATCGCCGATTATTGGCTTGATCTCGGGATCGTCCATCAATTTCCCGCCGGCGGTTTGACTCAACTTATCCTTAAGCTCACGCGTATCGTCGATCCGCAAGTAGGCCATGGTTTTCGTCGGAAACAGCTTAGGTGCAGAGGGGCGTTGCCCCCAGACCGTTCCCATGGAAACCATTGCCAGAAAGCTCGCGGCAAAAAACTGTACCTTTTTCATAAGCTTGTCATTCTAAAGTGTGAGAGTTGCGAACTATATCGAGAGCATATCCGAAATCTATCGACGTTTGGAATTTCTAGTGGCGCCAGGGCCCCCCCCGTTAAAATCCCCTCCAAAATTGTTGGGAAAATTCTGAGGGTTGAACGGTCCACCTTCATTTTCTGTATTAGGCATCCCGCGATTTTGCCCATTATTCGGTTGTTGTGGCTCTTTCTTGGATAATAAAGCCATAAGTGCTTTCTCCAATGCCTCCGAATTGGTTCCCCCAACACTCAACATTTGTACCGACCCGGTCGGTTTGGCCGCAGTATCCAATTCTTTGATCATTTCAACAACCAATTTCAACAAATCCTCGCCTTCAGCAGATACCAAAATCGAATTGGTGATACGATCGACTCCCATGGAGAGCTTTCCCGTAAAGCTGTAATTCATGGCTCCCCCTGAGTCGACGGTAGAATCACCACCATCGTGTTTAGATTCTTTGTCCTCCTTGCCCTTAGAAAAGGCTTTGTCATTCGTGCTAAGGAGATCTCGATACGCGTCCTTCATGGTTTCCACGATGGATTCCGCCTTGGAATATTCGATTTTTACAAGCTTTGAATAACGCAGCTTTTGCTTGGTTGGTTTTTCTGGCACGTCCCAAAGTTTGATCAAACTTCGGATGGTCTTTAACTGTTTCTCGTCGGCACCAATGACGACAATCGAACTAGTATCTGGATCCGATATAAAACGGAGGGCTCGCTTCTTGCCTATTCGCGGATCTTCTTTCTTTGTATTGGGGGCATCAAATCCGAAAATAAAACGAAACGCATCTCCACCGTCCTTTTTATCCTCTTCTTTGAAGTAGTCCTTCAAGTTCAACTCTACCCAAATAGGCCTGGCGTCTTTCAAGTAGAAAACTTCATAGCCCGGTTGAGGGGGAGCATTCGCCACCATCAACTGCTCGAGTTGATCTAGCGCATCGAGATCATCACCGGTTAAAACCAAATTCCCCTTCTCATCGAATCGAATTTGTACTCCTTGTCTCTTTGCTTCTTCCTCGGGTACGCTCTCGCGAGTGCTAACGTTTTCAACGTCTTCTGGAGGTACTACAAAAGCCGACAGTTTGCCGCGAATAGTTTCATCGCTTGGCGCTGAACTTATCACATTTTCTTCATTGACCTGCGGTGGAGGATTGCCTCCCCCCTCTTTGCTTTTTTGGTCCTCTTGAGTTGGTTTCTTTTCTGGGACCGCATCGGAACTCGTGTCCTCTTTAATTCCGTTATCTTCCGGAAACTCGCTCTCATCCGGTATCGTTAGTGGAGTACCCGACATTCGCGACCATGCCTCTTTTAGTTTTTCAAGATACTCCTTGGTCTCTTGAGTACGACTGGCATCAATCACGCGAACGTTGCTTCTCTTTGCCCCTTTTGCGGGAATCTCGCCAAGCTTTTCCAATAGCTTATAGACTTCTTTGATTTCAATTTCATTTGCCCAAAGAAGAACTTGATTGTCCTGTGTGTTGGCGGCCACTCGAAACGCATCATTTTTCTTCTCATCTGTTTTTCTCGAGCCCCACGGATCGTAAAAAAACCTGTTGTTTTGAGACTCTTCCTTATCTTCATCTCCGAAAAGGAATTTGATCGTATTGGCCACATCTTCAGCTCGTAATCGCCGCAGTTGAATGACTTCCATTTCCCTCGCGGAACCATCCAATCGCTCGATCACTTGTTGAATGACTAGCTGATCGCTAAGCGAACCGTAAACGATGAGGGCTCGATTCTTTTCATCTACTTCTAACTTTGTAGTTGGCTCCAAAACGTCCATAGCCACCACGCTCGCCACGAGTTGCTTGGGATCTAATGACGCTAATCTGTGAACCCGCATGCGAGTCTCTAGACGTTGCAACGTTGCGGCGTCATCGTTCGGTACATCAACTCGTTTAACGAATGCTTCCACGAGAGCCATCTTATTTGGGGGAGCATGGACAATGACGCTATTTCGCCGTGTATTGGCGGTAATGTGGATCTCTTTTTCAGCCGATTTCGGAGGCTTTGCTCCGCCAGCCATTTGCTGCTGTTGCATTTGCTGCATCATCATTTGTTGCTGCTGTTGCATCATCATCTGTTCTTCAGGGGACATTGGTCGCGCATTCGGTTTGCCTTGACTCACCCCGAGGAAAGTAGAAAGCTGTTCTTTGACGATTTCCGCCCGAACAAATTCAAGTTCGAATTCTTGAACGAGCCGATCGAGCGCCTCCTCAGATTGTTCCTGTTCTAACATGCGGTAAATTTCAGCTAGATTTCCAGCGCAGTCCATGGCTTCGAGTCGGTTGGTTGATTCCAGCGCCGTTAATGTTCCGTTTTTGCTGATCAGAGACTTAAAACTATCAACGACCGATGCCGCAACTAAAGTTCGCAATGAAAATGAGGTCCTAACGAATCGATTAGGAGGTAAACTCTGTAGCATCTCTGCTGGGATCTTGGGGACGAGCGATACATTGATCCCTTCTGTTTTCACGATTTGAAGTGTGCTGTCGAGTTCCAGCATGGTGTATCCACGCAACAGCAAATGGCGATTGAATAAATCGCGAGCCTCTTCAACCGTGAACTTTCGTTTGGTCGCCAGATTGACTTTACTGTTCGGCAATTCTTGCCAATCGAGAGTCATATTGGATACATCCGCTAGCCACTTTAAAAGATCTGGCCATTCCTGGTTACGAAACTGAAATTGAATCAAACCGTCTTCGTCCGGCTTGATGTCAAATTCTCTCTTGTTCGGCGGCTCCGTTGGAATGCTCTCTCTCTTGATTGGCCCATCTGGAGAAGGCATTGCTGAATCACCTGGCTGAGCAGTAGCACCAGGAGCACCTTTGGGTGGCGTACCCGGAGGAGTCGCCCCTCCTGGCGGATTCGTTCCTGGAGGAACGACAACTCCAGGAGGCATTTGTGTAGCTGGCATCGCCTGAATAACCCCATCCGGCTGAACGACTACGGCTTGCCCCCCCTCGGCGGTTTGAACAATCGTGACTCCACCACCGAACGGGTCGTCCTGTGCAAATGAAGCCGCATGGATCGGAGTCCCAATGCATCCGAGGATAAGACCAAAGAGATTGAAAACCAAGCATCGTTTTGGGAGAACGTCTACGAGGCCTTTGACGACGTGATAGTACATGGCTTTTCCTAGAATTAGTTCGATTGAGACGGGCGAGAATCTTCCTTGACTAAAAGCTTGCGCCATTGAGCAATCGCTTCTGTCGAGTTCTTCTCCGGATGAAAACCGAGTGTTTTGCCTGTTAGACTAGTCAACTGAACAATGGCTAGCAACCGTTCGTCCTGTTGATTACTGGAAAGAGATTCGATCAACAATCGTTCTCCTCCCTCCCTAAGCTGCGCAGGAGAGTTCGTAATGAGGAGTCGCAAGATGTCGTTGGTGCGGCTCTCGAGATTCCTCGACACTGACTGAACAAAAGCTTCTTTGCTCTCTGCACTTCCGAGCAAACAGGGAAGTTCAGGTAACCAAACTTGGAGATGGGTATACGCTCCCTTTCTGGTTAAAAAACCTCCCGAAGCGAACAGACTGTCATAACGTCCAAGCTGACATAAAACTCGCACTGCAAAGGATGCAGTCTCGGCGCGTTTACTTTGAGCAAGATCAGAGAACGCATCGATGAGAGATTTATCTACCTCTTTCTTGAGGTATTTATTCGCATCCTGCCATGCAAACTGATCAATCGAACGACCGACTGTTGAACGAAACCACACGGGTGCAGATTCCATCTCGGACTTAGCGATCGAATCAGTCCCGCCCAACAACGCAATTTCGCCAACTGCCAAATCCACCGAATGCGAAATCTCTTTGTTTTTCCAATCCAACTTAAGCGTACCTTGGATCCCATAAACGATTGTTTCACTCCGAGTGCTGAGTTGGGCATTGGCGATTTCTTCGCTAGTTGTTTCTTCCCAACTATGACGGACCTCAATCGCGCAGCTCGAGGATTGTTCGGAAAATACGATATGAAATGAGCCGTTGGGCGTGACTAACCTCACTTCATTTCCGCTCGGCGATGGAAACAGAAGGAACTTACCATAATGAACAAATAGCGGCGCGGAGCCGCTGCACTCCAGTTGTGACGCATCACATGCAATCACTCGAATACCTTCGCCAGTTACCAATTCAGTCCGTTGGTAAGGGGGGATAACGATGTCCCCAATACTCAATCCGGAGCCAGGTGTCGCTCTTTGCCAAAGCGAGTCTGGGTCAACAGGGTTGCTGTAGATCACAAGACTCTCGGAGGATTCTTTCGACTCTGGTAACCACTTCACTGCGGGCGAGTCGGGCGCAACGGGCAATTTTTCAGGTCGACTGGTCTGAGAATCCATCTTCTCAGCGGGGGCAATCAACTGCGAATCCACGACTGAATCCATAGCGTTCGCTTTGCTTGAAGCCTTATCTTCAGCAGACGATTCGACTAATTTGTCTTCCAAATCTTGGCTGAGTTTACCGCCTTGTGACTCGCTGTTTTTTTCCTCATCACCAACTGATTTTAAAGCTTGGCTATCCGCTGTTCGTTCTGATTGGTCAATCCCGTTTGCAGAGCCCTTCGTCTTCGCTTCTCCAGTCGATTTCGAGACCACATCGGATGTTTCTCGTTTCAACTCACCTCGCGACGCATCCTTTTCATTGATTTGCTTTGGGAGTGATTTGCCATCAACGGGTGGATTTTCAACCGTCAGCATGGTTCGCAATTGATCAACAGGACCAATTGCGAGCGCTCCGACCAAGACCAGGGCGACCACCAAAACAGAGCCGACCAACGCCGTACGCAACAAGCTCCGATCATATCCCATCAGGTACTCTGGAACTTGATGACCTAAGCCCTCGTTTAATTCAATTCCAGAACCTCTCGGCTCAGTCGAGGATAGCCTAACAGGCCCGAGCGTTGTTTGCTCACTCGAAGCGATCGATGTTTCCTCGGCGTAGACAGATTCAAACTTGCCGACGGTCGGGGCATCGAAACGCACGGTACTACCATCCTTGCCCAATCGCAAAATCTTAAGACGACTTGGCCTCACATTCGGTGTCATGGGCATCGACAAAATGCGATCTCGCAGCTCTCGCGGGACCTCCAAAGGAGTCGCTAAGGCTTTGGTTAGAATTCGATGACAACTCCCAACCTCACTCAGGAGAGCATTGTTTTCTAAACAACAACGCTCTAATGCAGGGATTTGGTCTAACGGGATAGTGTCGTCCAAATACTCAGCAATATGATTAGGGTCGAAACCAAATTCCTTTGCATCAACGGGAATCGGTGCCAACCGTGGATTTGACATCCCTTCATCAATTCGCTGGGAAATCTGCTGTGCCGTAACGCTATCTCGCAGCTTGGATTCCAGCATCAGCGTATCTTTGTTGTCCAGCACGCCGTCGCGGTACGCCAGCAAAGTTCTCAAAGTAAGTCGCATAAATCATCCGCTTTCATCACGAAATTCGGGCCCTTTTGGCCTCCCACGTCCGCATCTTGGAGAGAATTCCCATCGCAGAATCTCCCCCGATCCCACCCCTCTCTTGTCCTCACCCCACAGCGCAAGGGCGTGTTGCTTTAATCAGCCATACCGCGCTAGCGTCCGGTTATTGTCCGTTTACCGTGGGCTAGCGCCCTGCGGCTAATGCTTATTTTTCAAAAAGCCATTAAAGCAACAAGCCCGCAAGGGATTGGATACTTACATCGAAGGTTGGTCACTCTTGACCGACATCGCCCCCATGAAACGGGCAAGAATGGCCGTTTTACGTTTGCTAAACATCCAGACTAGTTAGTGACGTCTGGGTGGGATTTTCGTTCAAAAATCTCCAAAAAAGTCCCAGAATTGCTAAGTACTTTTGAAACCAGCGACTTTCCTTAACAAATCCCGCCCATTGAGTGGCATTCCAACTCGATCTAATCAATAAGCCCCCGCATATCGCCCTCGATCGCCAGCAGCTTCTTTAACTCCCGTTTCTGGGGTGATTGTGAGGATCACTGCGGACGCCGCAGGTTTTTTACTCTCAAGCCGATGCCCCTTTTCCCGTAACTTTTCCAAATCTGGCGATAAGTCAGCAGGGGCCGTTAAGCTCCCTAATTTTGCCGGCTCATGACCGAACCAGTTGATATGGTGATCGGTCCCAAATCTAGGACTTCTGACCGCGGTCAAGGGATCCATTCCAAAGACAAGCCTGTTGAGAAGAACTTGAATAGACGTCTGATCCTGTTGGTCTCCTCCCGCCACGCTGATGGCTAAGACTGGCGTGTCCCCTCGCATCACCAATGTTGGAGTCAATGTGATTCGAGGACGTTTGCCCGGCGCCACGATACTTGGGTGCCCCTCCCATACATTGAGCCCGATCATTCGACTACCCAGCTCAATACCAGTGTCACCAGCGATTACACCTCCCCAACCACTGGGCGTTGCAGAAACCACATTACCCAAAGAGTCCGCCACCAAACAACTCGTCGTATCACTGCTGAAACCACTATGAACTTTGTAATCTTGGGGTGCGATTCCCAAAAGTGGTTTATTGTTCCATGGGTCACCTGGCTGTTGCTCGAGTGATGCTTTATTGGGGTCGATCAAGTTTCGGCGCATTGAGATGTAATAATCCGAAAGAAGCTCTTGAATCGGCACTTCGACAAAGTGGGGATCGCCAAAATAGGCATCACGATCTGCCAACGCCAGCTTCATCGATTCGACAACCATATGGACGTAATCCGCAGTATTATGTCCTAGCTTTTCGAGGTCCAGGGTATCCAGCATCTTCAAGGTCTGCAGCATGTAAGGTCCTTGGGTCCACACTCCACATTTGTATATGGTGTACCCTCTAAATGGAATCGACAATGGATCATCAATCCGTGTAACGTGCTGAGCTAAATCGACAAACCGAAGCAAACCACCGTTCTCCCGAGACCATCTATCAAGCTCGCGAGCAACTGGTCCGCGATAAAAGTAGTCGGCTACTCGACGCAATCCGTGCCTTCTGTCCACCCCTCCTCGTTCCGCTTCTACAAGGCGTTCAATTAGCCTTAGGAAGTTCTTGTGGTGAGTGACATACGCTTTGGCTTTCTCAACAGCTTCATCGGGTTTATCTTTGTATTGACGGTCCTTTTTCGCTACCACTAACGGATCCTCGCCAGCTCGCTCGCGAAGAATTACAAGCATCGGCTGTGCGGACTGCGTAAAGGATTTGGTACCGAATCTATCGAGAGCCGTCAAACAGGCATCCAGAAAACCCGGGACGACCGCATTGGCAATATCCCCCCTACCTTGAATGAGTCCATTGCGATTTTCTTGAAACCACTCAGGTGTTGCTAAACGCGGCGATGCACCTAAGCCAGCAATAACCTCGACCACTTTTCGATCCGCGCTATAAACCATAATCGGCACCTCACTGCCAAAACAAAACAAATGGTTTTCAACGACGGATTGCACGAGAAGGCTCGCGATTGCTGCATCAATCGCGTTACCTCCCTCCTGCAGAATGAGCAACCCAGCATCTCGCGATTGAGGGCTCCCCGTAACGATGGCGACATTCTTACCTTCCGCAACCTTGTCGCTGCGGATTATTGTGCGATCACTTTCTGAAGAACCTTTTTCTTGATCCTGAGCCGACAATGACGAGGAAATCAGAGTGAACAAACAAAGGATGGCGAAGATCCCTTTCCCATCGCGAAATCTCTTTTTTTCGAACACTTCTACTGGCAAAGTTTGCACGAAAAAATCCGCCATTCGATCATCCCTCAGAACAACATCCGCAGACATAAATACCAAGCCCAACTAATAAGAGAACTGGGTCCAGAAAAACCGATGATTGGCATGCTCGCAAAAACGAGTGTCGGACACAGTTTAACACTTCAGGCAATCGGTTTTCCTCTTTTTCGAGAAACTCGCAACTCAACGAGCCCCCTCTCCAGTCCCTGTCTGCTCCCTCAAGTTGACTTAAATGGCATATATGCTATTCTGGCTGGGTTTTTCCCGCATTTTTTGCGAACCAACTTAAAAATCCTCCAAAAGCCGCCCGAACCAAACCATTTCTCGCCGTCGCAGAGCCGTGTCGCTGCGCCGGCGTTATTAGTTTTGTTAACAGAAAATCCACCAAGATTTGTAGGACTCAACATGAAGGCTCCACTCGAAGCGATTGCCAAGGCAGATACGTTGATCGAAGCCATGGGTTGGATCCGTCGTTTTCGTGGCAAAACCACAGTGATTAAGCTTGGTGGTTCTCTTATGAACAACCCAGACGCGATGCGTCACACGCTACTGGACATCATTTTTATGGAGACCGTCGGGATGCGCCCGGTGGTTGTTCACGGGGGTGGCCCGTCGATCAACAAAGCGATGGAGGCTGCTGCCATAGAGCCGGTTTGGATCAAAGGGCGACGCTACACCGACCCGAAAACCCTCGAAATTGTCGAGCGAGTCTTGGGATACGAGACGAATGAGTACATTGCAAACGAGATTGAGAGGCTGGGAGGCAGAGCCATGAATCTCAACTTTCGAACCACCAATGTGCTATTTGGTGAGAAACTCTCCTTGGACGAAGACGGAACGCCGCTCGATCTAGGATTCGTAGGACACGTGACCCGTGTCGACCGACAAACAATTGAGTCGTTGACCTACACCGAACAAATTCCGGTCATTCCCTCGATGTGTATCGACGAGAACGGACAGAAATACAATGTCAATGCTGACACCGCAGCTATGGCCGTTGCTGAGGCTCTCGGTGCGGAAAAGCTGATCTTCATCAGTGACGTGAACGGTGTTCGTCGCGACAAAGACGACCCAGAAAGTGTCCTGCACTCACTCACCGCCCAAGAAGCTCGTCAACTTATTCAAGACGGGGTCATTGCTGGTGGCATGATTCCAAAAGTCGAGGCTTGTTTGGCGACGCTGAATCGTGGTGTGGGCAAGGTTCACATAATTGACGGTCAACTGCGTCATTCTCTTCTTCTCGAAATTTACACTACAGCAGGAGTCGGAACAGAGATCGTTCCGAGTCGTAATGCTGCCTCAACCAGAATCACACAGAACTGAATGAGAAATGAAACACCTAAGATCTCTACTCGACCTGACGATTGATGAATTTCACGGAGTCCTCGATCTAGCTGCGTCACTAAAAAAGCAGTTGCTCGCTGGTGAAAGACCAGACCTTCTGAAGAACAGAACGGCCGCGCTGATTTTTGAAAAAGCTAGCCTCCGCACACGGGTTAGTTTGGAAGCAGGCATGGCTCAATTAGGTGGGTCCGCGTTGTTTTTAACAGGCGATGTTGGCTGGCGACAACGCGAATCCATCGGGGATTTTATTCGCGTACTGGCCGAGTATTGCGATTTTGTCGTTTGTCGTGCCATCTCTCAAAGCACAATCAACGAATTGGCCGCTCATGATGTGGTCCCCATTATCAACGGCTTGACCGACGAATCGCACCCATGCCAAGCACTGGCCGATTTTATGACTATGAAAGAAGTCGCGGGCAATGTTACAGGCAAACAATTAACCTTTGTTGGAGACGGTAACAATGTCGCTCGTTCACTGCTGGCGGCGTGCTCTATGGGTAGGATTAAGTTCCGATTGGCTGCCCCAGAGGGTTATCAGTTCAAACCGGAATTGATTGATCGCGTCAAAAATCATGCGGGTTGGGTCGATTTTGAACAGAGCCCTAACACAGCGGCCATGCTTCGTGATGCAGACTTTGTATACACTGACGTCTGGACCAGTATGGGACAAGAAGCAGAGGCAGAAAAGCGAAACACCGATCTTCGCCCCTATCAGGTGAACGAACAACTCATGAAGCTTGCACCATCTCACTGCAAAATTCTCCATTGCTTGCCAGCCCGTCGTGGCATGGAGATAACCGACAGTGCCATGGACTCTGCTGCAAGCATTATCTTCCCCCAAGCAGGTAATCGAATGCATCTTCAAAAAGGTCTGCTCGTATGGCTTGCTCAGAAAAATGGTCTGATCTAAACCCGACCTAGCAGTTTGCTTCTTGCGCGGCATCGATTGATCAATGAACGTTATATGGGCACTCCTGCCTGTCGCTGGTGCCTATATCTGCTACGAATGGCCGACTTACCATCAAAGTGACACACCTCCTAGGAGTGGGATACGGACGCGATTAATTCATCCCATTGCGACTTCAATGAGTGTATCTGATCGCGACTCCAACTTTGTCCGACATAGCTAACAATATAAAGCAAAACAATTCCTAGAACCGAAGTCGGGCATAAAATCCAGATCCAGCGCCATTCACTATCGTTTGCATGCATCGAAGAGAGTGCGAACAACAACGCAAACAATGCACTGAAAACAAACGCTAGATACAATACCCACACCAGTGTCCATACTTGCTGACGAGGCGCAAACCGCCCATGAATCCTAGTCTCGTCTCCATGAGCGTCCATGCTAATCGATAGATGTGGTGACCAGCACCGAACCTCTTTAGCGGGCACGTGCATTTCGAAATACCCGTCAAAAGAGTAACTCTCCCAGTTCCAAACTCCTTTTGATAACTGTTCGTGGATACGAAGTTGCAGGTCCTGCTTGGGGATTGGCACGACAACCTGAAACGTAGGCCGCATCGACAATGATCCTGATGCGGACGATGATGCAGACAGGGAAGACATGGAGAGGCCCTTTGTCACTTTCGGATTCAGCGTTACCCGAATTGTAGCACAATTACTCCCTCAGCGTGTCGTACCGTGCTCACAGATCCAGGTCATCCAATTGATCGATAAGGCTGTCTAGTTCATCTTTGGATCGTTCACTCTTGTTCACTTCAGCTATTTTGCCGTCCGCTGAGGATTGGGCTGTTCCCATCGTTGCCATGCCAACCGCCGCTCGGCCGGCCAGAATCAATTGCTCGTCTCGTTCGCGAGCAGCTGCCTCGGCCGGATCTTCGTTTCTCTCGGGTGCACCAAATAGCTTGGACAAATCGATCTTGAATGCGCCTCCGGCTTCGACAGGTGCTCCTGCAATGGCAGGGGTCTTGTGCTGGGGGAAAATGATCGCATTCTCAGGGCAGACTCGTGAACAAGCGGGACAACCTTTGCGACAGTTATCCGGTTGCTCAACAAGAATCGTTTCGGCTTTGTCGACTCCATAAACTCCGAACAAACAGAAATCGATGCACTCCATGCAGTTGGTGCATCGACTGTAATCGATCACGGGATACCATCGACGACTTGGATGCTCTTCAATACGCATGGGAACAATTCCGAGCGGTGCATCGTGAACCATCGGCTGTTCCAAAGCGCCCGCCACACTAGCTGACAAGGCGGTTGTGTTGGTTGGATTCAAAAAACGATCAAGCGATAAGGTCGTTCGCTCGGAATCTCGTAACAAATCTTCGGCTTCTAAGATCCGTCGAAACTCTTGCTCGAAATCTCCCAGTGCTGAGCTGGATCTCATATCGATGGAATAAATGTTCCGATCAGGGCGAGTATGTATGTTTGCAACACGATCTTCGGCTTTATCGTCTTCCTCGCTCGCTGCATCATCTTCCTCATCCTCTTCGTCCGAATCCATAAGCGTGTCTGGATTCCTAAGTTCCGTGACTCCAAATTGCCCGCGGACTTCCATTCGGTCTAGAACCCAAAACGCCGCTCTGTCAAACAGCCATGTCAACAAAACCATCGGGCCCTTCCACTCTCGCATCCGCTTCAGACTCTCGCTGTCCTGCGACAAGTCGTACAAATGGGGAACGACAAGCGAAAATGTTTTGGGTAGGGATGCCGCCACATTGGCGATCCCCTCTTCCAGATCACGTTTGTCGGGGCTGCGACTCTGCCCCTGGGACACTACGACTAACAGGCCGTGATTTTCGCGAATCATATGGGGTTTAATGTTGGTTGATGAAAACGAATTGCGTGCCGGCTTTTTAAAACATTATGACGAAATCGAACAACTTCTTTACGTACGATCCCTACACCAAGCCGGTTAAAGTTCCAGTGGAATCGCTAAACGTGGATTCGGCAACACCCATTTTTTGAATTATGGATAGCAGTACGTTGGAAAGTGGGGGATGGCTTTCGGAATCAAATGCGAGATGCTGATTATGATGCATTCCAAGTCGTTTGCCACCTGCCAAAAGTAGAGGTAAATTCTTGGGTGAGTGTTCGCCACCTTTGCCGCTATTCATACCCGAACCAAACATCAGGAGGGAGCTATCGAGCAACGTTCCCTCCCCCTCGCGCGTCGACGCCAAAAACTCCATGAATCGCTTCAGTCGACCTAGATGAAATCGGTCAATGTTAGCAAGTTTCTCGAGCATTCCAGCGTCTCCTCCATGGTGAGACAGCTCGTGATGATTTTCCCCTCCTCCACCAAATCCTCCGGCCTCGCGAGACCATTCAAAACTGATGACCCGAGTGGAGTCCGTCACAAAAGCGAGATAACAAATCTCCAGCATGACATCAATCCACATAGGGCGGTCATGCGCGTTTCCCGACTGCGATCCTAATTGCAAATCCGTTGGGTTGACTTGTGGCTTTGGACGATCAATCCAACCCTCCATGCGTTCGATTCGCAGTTCGGTTTGCCTGACGCTGGACATGTACTGGTCCAGTTTTTCGCGATCTTCTTTTCCAACGCGATTGCTGAGGCGATTGGCTTCACTTAGCACGCTGTCCAAGATGGATCGCTTTTCGTGAATCCTCTTCAAAGTAGCTTGTTTGTCCGCTGTAGACTCGGGAACAAACAATCGCTGAAATAATCGCTGCGGCGAGTTTTCAGCTGGTAACGGAGTCCCAGACCTATCAAAGGATAAAGTATGGGAATGCCCTGCACTACCAGTTCCCGATTGATCGGACAACTGAAGCGAAGAATATCGCGTGTGTTTGCTGAATTGCTCGGCAATAACCTGGTCAGCCGAAATGGTGTTCGCATAGTCCTTTCCGGGTACTGCCTTAAGATCGGCACCGGTTAACCAAGTATCAGCGCCAGAATGACCACCCTCACTATGTGGATGCCCTAAACCACTGATGACACTAAACTCCGTTCGTAACTCCTCTAGCACCTTCAAGCTAGATGACAGTTGATAGTCGAGCCCTTTTTGCTCAGGTTGCCATTGCTGAATGTTTACACCATTGGGGACATAGCAAAAGATGGCTCGTGGAACAGGTTCGACCTGTGACCGTGACCAAGGTTTGAATTGAGAGTCAGCCCCTCTCAACGGCCGCATCGCATTTAGCAAAGGTAAGCTGAGTGCAACCCCAAGCCCGCGCAGTACAGCTCTCCTGGATATCGTATAGCTCATATCGTTCCACTCGCGCAAATCGAGTCGCTATTTCGCTTTTGGCTATATCGTTGCTTCATAGATTTCCCTGTTCGGTTGGGATCCGGTCGCCCTATCTGGCTTCCTAACTAGTTTGCGCCGCTCTAGTCAGCGGTCGCCACCAAACCTCGTTTCCCCTATATTGTAGCAGATATCGCACTGTAAATCGCCTCTCCTTACATCTGACCCAACCACTATGAAGTTTGCTATCTGCAATGAAACGTTTGGAGATTGGCCCATCGAGCGCGGTTTCGAGCTTGCCGTAAAGCATGGCTATACGGGTATCGAAGTCGCCCCCTTTACTCTCGGCTCTGATGCTTTGGCAATCACGTCGGCCGTGCGGTCGAATTATAGACGTGTCGCCGAGTCGTTTGGCTTGCAAGTGATTGGATTGCACTGGTTGCTTGCTAAGACAAACGGTTTCCATTTGACCACCGAAGATGTCGGGACGAGGGAGCGAACAGCAACCTATCTTCAGGAACTGGTGAAGCTGTGCTGCGATCTCGGCGGCGATGTCATGGTCCTCGGCTCCCCTTTGCAACGAAACTTTCCCGCCGAAATGGGTCACCAGCTTGCCATGCGTAATGCAGCCGAGGTCCTGCGCTCCATTGCTCCCACTCTGGAGCGGTACAACGTGCGGTTGGCCATTGAGCCACTCGGGCCCCAAGAAGGCAATTTCCTCAATCATGCCTACCAAGCTCGCGAATTAATCCAGATGGTTGGCAGCCCTAACGTGCGACTCCACCTCGATGTCAAGGCAATGAGCAGCGAAGGCCCGCCTATCGCCGATATAATTCGCGAAAATGCCGATTTACTAATCCACTACCACGCGAATGATCCGAATCGGCTGGGTCCTGGGATGGGCGAAGTCGATCATCGTCCACTATTTCAAGCCCTTCGAGAAATCGATTACCGCGGCTGGGTCAGCGTTGAGGTTTTCGACTACTCGCCCGGCGTCGAACGGATCCTCTCGGAAAGCATGACCAACATGAAAGCGGCCATCGAGGCCACTGTCTCGTAGTGCATTTACCTAGTGATTTGCTGGTTGCAAAACTAGCCAATCGACCATCTTCGGCCTTCTGAACAACGAAATTCCTCGTTTTTGGACTGCCCAATCGCACCATTCCAGTTATTCTATTGGAATCCGTCGCGTCGTGAGACGCTGCCTTCCGATTTCGTTATACCTTGGGCAAAAAACGATTCGGATGTATTTCTTGCCGCATTCGAGTAGCGCATTCTGTCGTGATGACAACCTGCAGCTTATTCGGCCGTGCTTCAATCGGTATGTCGGTTAGCCCTCAATTTTACGGTCTATTTTTTATGTCGAACTACCATCGCGGTCGCTCCTCTGTACCTTCGTTTTTATCCGGCGAGCAACGCATCAACAAACTTTTAGCCGCCTCAGGCTTTGGTTCTCGACGACATGTCGACGAGCTGATCACCGAGGGGCGTGTTGAGATCGACGGGACTGTGATCACCCAAGTTGGCACAAAAGTCGACGCCGATAAAGCAAAAATTCTCGTCGATGGCGAACCACTCAAACGGCACAAACCTGTTTATTTCGCGGTCCATAAACCCGCTGGTTTTCTCTGCACCAATGCAGACCCAGAGGGCAGACCACGCGTCATCGAACTTGTGCCCAGTCACGCAAGACTCTTTCCTGTCGGTCGATTGGATTCCTCCAGCACAGGGTTGATATTGTTGACCAACGACGGTGAACTGGCTCAACGACTCGCTCACCCTAAACACGGTGTTCCGAAGAGTTACTTTGTCGTAGTAGCCGGACAAGTAGACAAGGAGGCTCTGAAACGCCTGCAACGTGGCATCTACCTAGCCGAAGGTATTGCTCGTGTTGATGGCGCGACCATTCGTCGTGTTCGCAAGGGTTGTACAGAAATCGATATCACCCTCAGCGAAGGAAAGAACCGCGAAATCCGACGCGTTCTCGCTCGCCTAGGGCATAAAGTGGTCGTGCTTCGTCGTGTTTCCATCGCATCGCTTAAACTAGGAGATCTCCCCGAAGGTAGCTATCGACCTCTCTCGGAAAAAGAAATCGCCGGATTGTACAAAGCGGTGGACGATCTTCGCTCAGCGAGAAATCAAGACCGTCGCGAACGAAAACGACGCAGTGATGAACGCCGTGGCGAAATTCGTAGTATCGGTATCAACTCGTCCGAGTCACCGGCCATGGAATCCTCCAAGCCGACCAAAAATTACGGCAACAAAGATAAGAACGTGCAGCCATTCCTGCCGTTTGACGAGGAGTCGGATGATTACGAACCGATGCACCTAAGTGATGATGAGGATTTTGAATCGCTCCCTTCATTGGCTGACAATCCTTACCGATTGGCAGACGATGATGACGATGACATGGGGGTTGATGATGCCATACTCGTCAAGGATTCTAGTTGGGATGATGACTTCGAATACGATTCCCCCAAAACGACCGGAGCAGTCCTAGGGGCAGATGATGAAGAGCCAAACTCTCCTCGACCTCCTCGACGAGATGGGGATCGAACTCGTGGCGGCTCCGGTCGTCCGAGGCCAGAGGGAAATCGCAGACCAGGCGGCAGACCCGCTGGCAGGTCTGGTTCCTCAGATCGGCGAACAACCTCCGCGAGAGGGGGAGGCGACGGCAATTCTCGAACAGGGGGACGCACACGATTCCAGTCCTCAGCCAGCGGCGAAGACCGTGCCACTTCAGACCGAAGCGCTCGCCCCATGGGATCTCGCGGACGCTCAGAGGGATATGCACCAACTGAGGGACGCGGAGAGCCCCGAGCAGGCGGAAGAACGCCGTTTCGCAGCGGATCAGGACGTAGCGGTACGGGTCGAGGTGCCCCAGCTAGACGCAGCTCCGGGGGGCGAAACGGAGCCGACACATCAGGGGCTCCACGCTATGAAAATCGACGACCAACTGGCGAATCTGGTGGTGCTGGCCGCACCGACTCTCGTAGTCGAGGCTTTTCTAACTCCGAACTTGGCGGCGAACCAAGAACCGACCGCTCCAGCGGAAACTTTCGAGGGGGCTCAAGAGGTGGAAGATCGTTCGGAGGTGGCTCGTCCGGTGGTCGCTCATCGGCTGGGGGTCGAAAGCCCGGTCCCCGTTCGTCGGATCGGACCGGTCGAGGTCCTAAGAATGCAAAACGAGGCCCTAGACCCAAGCGATAAACCAGGCGTGAGGATTGGCTTCAACGTCGCTCAACAGAGAGCATCCTACCACTATCGCGTTATCCGAAGATTATAGATACGGCCTAATTGAGAGAGCCTAACTGCCTCGACTCCGTGCGTCCCGTAAACTAAGATGTTACTGGAGGGTTACCCTATGACTGTTGAAACGATTATTTCCAGCTTGTCGCAAGAAGACAGGCGAAGTGCATTGGAATTGCTCTGGGCTTCGATCGATCATGATTCAGACAAATTCGCACCGCCTGATTGGCATTCCGATGTTTTGGCGGAACGTCTAAACAATCCGTCCCAAACACCATCACTTCCTCTGAAAGAAGCTATGGAAGATGTCAGACGGAGGGTAAATGAGCGTCAATCTTCGACCTGAAGCACAAGATGACCTTGTATCTGCAGCTGCCTACTTTAATGATAAAAATGCTGGTTGGGGTGATCGCTTTTTAAATTCGATTGAACTCGACCTCACTAATCTAGAGGAAGAAGCTGGAATACATGCTATTCACAACGGATTACTTTGTAAGTTTGCAAAGGCATTTCCATTCGCTATCTATTACCAAATTGAAAATGGTTCGACAGTCGTAATGGGCATTTTAAGTTGCCGAATGAACCCTGGATCGCACTTGTCAATACTGAAGAGACGCGGATGACAACGCGCTGAATCGAAGATGCGTAGTTTGCCGTTTTTTAGTTTAGGTTTATACCCGCATTTCGGTGAACGCGGGCCATTACGCCCTAAGCTCGAATGTTAGCGTATTACGGTCAAACTCATGTGCCGACGCGAGGCTGCCCCAAAAAGTCCTGAACGCTTTCAGGCTTTTTCGCTTCTGGCTGAGGTATCCATTTAGGAGGGGGGCTTGGGTTATCTGGATAAGGATCCAACGCTTCCCATGTCTTCGACCACGCGCGTTTGCTAGACTTTTTAAAGCGTTCCCAGCCCGATGTTTTGTTTCGCGAATAGGAACTACTGCTGGCAGAGTCTTGGAACGAAGCGCATCCAGGAAGAAACGTACACGATAGCAATAAACCCATCGCGAAGATGAACCCGATGCTTCGATTTCTTATGAGTTTTCCCATGTCATCTGCATTCCCGACCGTTACAACGTCAACGATTTCCTGACTTCTTCAATCCGAAATAGTAAATTTCGCAACCCAAGTCCAGACCGTAATGAGAAACTTTGATCGCTGGCTGCACTGGCTCAAGTCGCGAACGCTCCTCTTTTCTATCACCTAAACGTCTCGACGAACCAGCTTGGAATCGTTAGCATCCGCTCGAAAAAAATTCCCGACAATAAGCAATAACCTTGCAAAAGCCTTAGTCGAGCCATCTCCGGCCAGACCTTGTTCCGCCTGCGACGCACGACCACAAAGATCCCTTACGGAGTTAACAATGACAAAGAGACCTGAATTCGTATATTTCGACCTAGGCAATGTCCTGCTCTATTTCGATCATGGTCTAGCTTTTCGAAGAATGGCCAAACTCGCAGGGGTAACTCCACAAGAAATGCATGCGGCGGTAATGGATTCCGAACTCCAGATCGAGTACGAAACCGGATTGATTTCCAGCTCGGATTTTGTCGATCGTATCGCTAGTCATTTAGGCAAGCGACTCGATACCGAAACGATTTTGGAAGCCGCTGCCGATATGTTTATACCCAATTCCCATATCTTGCCGGTCTTGCAAAGAGTTCGTGATCTGGGGCTGCCCATGGGGCTTCTTTCGAACACCTGCGAAGCTCATTGGCACTGGATCATGAGGATGGGCTATCCCCAAGTTATCGATTGGTTCGGCCCCATCATTCTGTCCTTCGAAGCAAAAAGCATGAAACCAGATAGCGGAATCTATGAGGCTGCCGAGCGTGAGGCCGGGCACTCGGGGCCATCTCTGTTTTTCACAGATGATCGTCAAGACAACATTCATTCAGCCACCAAAAGAGGCTGGCAAACCGAAGTCTTTATCAATGCAGATCGTTTGATGAAAACAATAGACCAGTGGGAGTAAAACACCTCCGTCCGGAAAAAACCGGGGCCATGACCGTTTCGCAAGAAAACCAAAAGCTGGGCAATTTGGTCGACGCTGACGACGAATGGTGTTCGACCTGCTATAATCCCTGCGTGTCGTCCTTTGGCCCTACCCAATAATAATCTAACCTAAATGGTGCTTTTATATCTGGCGATTGCCGTTGTTCTGCTTTTGTTGAACGGCTTCTTTGTTCTCGCCGAATTTGCTGCCGTGAAAATGCGTCCTTCTCGAGTCGAAGAGTTGGTCGCAAACAACGTTCCTGGTGCCGCGTCCGTGAAGCGCGTTCAAACGCAACTAGATGAATACCTGTCTGTCTGCCAATTGGGAATTACCTTTGCCTCAATTGGACTAGGATTTGTTGCTGAACCTGCCGTTGTAAAGTTGATTGAACCCATGGTCGGGTTAGTGATGGGGCACGAGAAATCCACGGCTTCATTTGTGACAACACACGGGGTCGCGTTTGCTATCAGCTACCTGATTGTAAGCTACCTGCACATTCTAGTCGGGGAGCTTGTGCCTAAGACGGTAGCAATTCGCTTGACCGAATCTGCGTCGATCTGGACCGCTAAGCCACTGATATTCTTCCGATTGCTTTTCTTCGGGCCTCTCAAAGTCCTTAACGGTTCGGCAATTCTGCTTCTTAGAATGATTGGACTTCGAGATGCCGGCGGCCACGAGGTGCACAGTGAAGACGAATTGCGAATCTTGTTAAGCCAGTCGCAATCCGAAGGAGTTATGTCCTTTCGCAGACTTCTTTTTGCCGAAAATGTTTTCGATCTTGGCGATCTTAAGGCACGGGATGCAATGCGTGTACGATCTCAGGTTCACTGCTTGCGAGAGGGTGCACCGTGGCTAGAAAACCAAGAGGTAATCCGACGATATCGGTTTAGTCGCTATCCATTGCTCTCGAAATCAACTAAGGCTCCAATCGGGATCGTTCACATCAAAGATCTGATGCTCGCCGACCAAGGGGATGGGGACCTTATTCGACTGTGCAGGCAATTCCTAAATGTGAAAGAAGATCAGCCCCTCGAATCTCTGTTAAGTGAAATGCAACGACGAAGAGTTCACGTGGCGCTCGTGCATGATAACGACGGAAATTGGACTGGTTTTCTTACCCTCGAAGATGTTATCGAAGAAATCATCGGTACCATCCGCGATGAATTCGAAGACGAAGAGCAAATTAGTCTATACAACTCCCTGGACGAACGATTTGTTCATCTCGGTCTCGAAGGGAACGACATGATCGAGGTCGTGCGCAACGCGACCATGAAGACCACGAATTGGAATCTTCCTGTAAGTCAAGAACAAGTAATTAAGGCCATTGATGAACGGGAGAGAGCCGTCTCCACTTATCTCGGCAAGGGACTTGCGATGCCTCACGCGCGACTAGCAGGACTCCAGATTCCTATCGTGATGTTCATTCGATCAGAAAACGGCATCCCCTATCGAAATCATCAGGAGAAGGCCTATTTAGTCTTTGTTTTACTTACACCCGCAGGCCAACCTCGGGTTCACCAAAGATTGCAATCTGTCATCGCGACCATTCTCGATGAAAGCGAATTCGTGACAGATCACCTGCGATATGCTTCGTCTCCATCCGAAGTGGTTGAGATTCTCCGAACGGGCGAACAGGCGAGCCTCGATTAGTAATCGATGACTCCATCCTCGTCATCGTCAACTTTCCGTTCGTCCGCTTTTTCTTCATCCTTGATCTGGTTATCCCTCGCTAACTTCATCAGTTCCAAAATCGCTTGAATGCTTAATTGAATCGCGGACGCGAAATTGCGAGCTGATGATGCCTCTTTAGACTTCTGAATCACTTGAGCAATAGACTCTGGAGGGGGCGACCACTCATTGTCTTTGAACCAATTCTTGAGCTCTTCGACGACATGATCCAAATTCGACGCAAATGCGGCATCCGCCTTACAACGGTACTGGCGATACGGCCCTTTGCCATGTCCCGACGCTACCGATAGCGATCCCGTATTCATCGACCGGAACTTAAACCAACCAGACCCGAATGCGACAATCGAAGCAACGATTGAGACCAGAGCCATAGGGAACTGACCCAGCAACAAAAGCACCACTGATAACAACACGCCAATGGCCGCTGCGATCGCAAAACCAATTGGATATTGGTTTTGCTTTAGCCCCGAACCGCGTTGTGGTACTTTGGAATCCTGGACATTGACGATGCCCACCAAAGAACGAACCTCTCCAATGACAACAGTGATGTTGTCTGGCCCACCACGTAAATTCGCGATGTCCACCATTGCCTGTACGGCCGTATCTATGTCCAACAGCATCAGCAATGTTCCGATCTCTTCATCCCTGAGTTGCCCGCTGAGTCCGTCGGAGCACAACAAGAATTTGTCTCCGGTCCGAAGGGAAAAGGGGCCCTCGATATCAACTGCCACACTAGGGTTCGGTCCTAGCGAACGTGTGATCACATTTTTAGGAATCGTAGAATTGCGGATTGCTTCCTCCGATATATCCCCAGCTGCCCGCATCTCCCAGACCAAGGAATGGTCAAAGGTTAATTGCTCAAAGTGGTTGCCTCGCAGCCGATAAACGCGACTGTCACCAACGTGCGCGACAATGGCCCCCTCCGGCACAATCGCCAGCGCGCAAGCTGTCGTTCCCATGCTTCGGAATTCAGGATTCGCCTGACCACGACGGTAAATCTCTGCGTTGGTCTCAACCAGGGAAAGCTCCAAGGCCTCAGAGGGGGAGCCACGAAACAGCTTCTGGTAGTGGAGTGGAATCTGCTCGACCGCTATCTGACTGGCTAACTCCCCCGCGGCATGAGCCCCCATCCCATCCGCCACAACCAACATGTGGCCAAATTTCTCCCACGAATGACTGTCCGAGGCCAGTAGAACGGCATGATTGTCCTGGTTGTTTCGCCGTCTCATACCAACATGAGTGGCAGAGGCGACGGCGAACCAGGCGTTTGCTGAACTAGAGTTTTTTGCTGGATCGTTTGTCAAAATAAAGAATTTTTCATGGTTATACGGTTTCACTCATCCATGCGATGTTCAAGTATACACGCGTCTCCAGTCCCTTACGTGTCGAACTCTCAACACACGCGACAAAGATTATGAAGAATTATTCCAGTTGCAACACTTACGTTTAAGGAATCGGTTGACAAATCCATGGCGATCATCAGCCGTCGATCTGCCGCTCTCTGCACCAATTCCGGCAATCCATGGGCCTCATTTCCCATCAGTACCACACTCGGGCCACTTCTTTGAAATTCGGCTAACTCCTCGCTGTCTTGGGCAAAACATGTGGCAATCGACTGAATCTCCATTTCTCGGAGTCGCAAAACCGCTTCAACTGGTTTATTCACACGGAAAAAATTCAATTTGAATGCGTTCCCCATCGATACCCTAAGCACACGCCTAGCGAACGGATCAACACAGTCCGGTCCCACGAATATGTCCGAAATCCCCAAGGCTGCACATGTTCTCAAAATGGATCCCATGTTCTCAGGATCTTGAACTCCGATGAGCATGCAGCCAGTCCAGCGGGGCGAACGAGTCCAATTCGAACAGAATTCGGTTATGGTCCGACTCTCCGGCCTGATTCCGCAGGCCAGATACCCCCGGTGAAAATTAAAGCCAACCAATTCCTCAATCCACTCTGACGGTACAACCAAAATCTCTAATCCGTCCGGTACCCAACTCAATGCTTCGTCTTGAAACTTCTCGTCTATCAATACCGATTCCACTTGCAAGCCACTCGTGATCAATCTGGAAACGAGCGGCTTGCTTTCTGCAACAAATCGACCACTGAATCGAGTCAAATTGCTTGTGCGAAGATGGCGATAGGGAGCCAGCTTCGCATGGTCAATGCTATCGATCAATTGAACGCTCACGTTTAGATAATCCGACTATTGTAAAAATTCAGCCCAAGATGTTTCGGCGGATTACAGTTCTTTTACAGCAATGTCCTTGAACTCAGCCCACATCGGTTTTCCCGCATGGAGCTGCAAAGCTAGTACCCCTCCCGTAAGAGCGATCGCGGGGTCATCGTCGAACTCCAGCACAAGTGTCCCGTTCATAAAGTGCTGGATCTTATTCCCTCGGGCCACGATCGTTACTTCATTCCACTCATCAACCTTGAACAACTTATCGTATCCAGCTTGATCAATTAATCCTGACTCGACCTTCTTGGCTCCTTCCACCCAAGCAGCCTTTTCTCCTACCAAACATATTCTTCCCCGCTTGCCCCCTTCGTCGTAGATGAATCCCGATACATTCGGTAGCTTGGACTCGTTTCTAAGTTCGTGTTGGTACCCTCTAACAACCCATTTGTTCTTAACGCTACCATCGGTGATATGCTTGGACCGATACTGAATTCCCGAGTTGTTCTGCGCCGTACAACGAAAGCTGAGCTTCAACTCAAAGTCCTTAAAGTTCGCTCCCTTAAGAATTAAAAACGTGTTCCCATTGGCAGGGTTGCTCGTCGTGGTTTCTCCACGAATGACTCCCTCCACAACTTTCCACATCGTCGGATCTCCGTCCCAGCCTTCGAGATCCCTTCCATTAAACAAACTCCGATACTCTCCATCCACGATCTCGGACTGCGTTGCCGAAATGGCATTGGTCTCTTCACCACTTGCAAATTGCGGAAAGCTCGATGCAATTAGTATCCATGCCCAAGAGTAAATTGTTTGCTTCATGTTCTTTTGAGTCGTAAGAGGATTCCTGGCGAGTTGCTGATTGTAAATTGAATCAACCGGGCCGAAAGCAATGATCCGAAAAAACTCAATAATTCCGACCTTGCCCTCTTCCTGAACTCAACTCACTCCGAAGCACGTGTTTTTTGTGCCCCTCTAGACTGGTTGACCGAGGCGCTAAGCCGATAAGCCAAACCCGTGTTACAATAGGCTTTTCCAATATTCCTCCCCGTTCCCTTGCTTGTACTAGTCGCACCTAGATATGGAATTTGTCATCATCCGCGAACATCGATTGCTCGCTCGCCTTGGAGTGCTCGGTCATACGCTTGGCTATAACTGTCGCCGTCTTGTTTGGTTGACGTTATTAGGTTTCATGGCGATGGTATTTGGCACCAGCTCCATAATGGGCGAGTCCCCCGCCAAACCAAACCTGATCTGGATTATGGCCGATGACCTTGGTTACGGGGAACTCGGCTGCTTTGGCCAAACAAAAATCAAAACGCCTCATATTGATCAGATGGCCAAAGAGGGCATGACGTTTACAAATTTTTATGCGGGTGCAACCGTTTGTGCTCCGTCCCGAAGCGTCTTGATGACAGGCCTACATCATGGCCATACTCGTGTAAGAGGAAACGCTGGGCCAAACAACCCCCAAGCGCAATCCTTAGTTGCTGACGATATGACGGTCGCACTTATGCTCAAAAACTCGGGCTATAGGACTGGACTATCCGGAAAATGGGGACTCGGTGATGTTGGTACCTTTGAGGAAGGGCTTCCCAGGAAACAAGGCTTCGACGAATTTTTTGGATTCTTGAATCAAACTCATGCTCACAATCACTACCCAGATTTTCTATGGCGAAACGAAGACAAAGTACAGCTCGATAACGAAGTGAAGAAGGTAGGAAACGGAGGAGGTGGGTACGCAACGAAAGCGGTTTCCTACGCGGATGATCTGATCGCAGAGGATGCTCTTCGGTTTGTCCAGGACAATCGAAATAGCCCATTTTTCCTTTATTGGAGTTTGGTGGTTCCCCATGCCAATAATGAACGAACACGTGAACTTAAAGATGGGGCAGAAGTCCCCGATTATGGAATCTATCGCGAGGAAGCCTGGACAGATCAAACCAAAGGCCATGCGGCAATGATCTCCCGCATGGATCAATACGTAGGCTCGATGCTAAAAACACTCCGCGATCTAAACCTAGCGGAGAATACCTTGGTCATCTTTACCAGCGATAACGGCGCTCACAACGAAAGCAATCACGACCTCAACGTATTTCAACCCAGTGGCCCTCTTCGTGGACTCAAACGCTCTCTAACCGATGGCGGTATTCGAGTACCTATGATCGCTTGGTGGCCCGGCAAGATTGCCCCCGATTCGAAAACGAATCATGTTGCGTACTTTGGTGACTGGATGGCGACGTGCGCCGAACTTGGAGGTTTTGAAACTCCCGAGGACTGCGACTCCATTAGCTTTGTTCCAACCCTATTCAGTAATTACGATCAACAAAAAAATCACGAATTCCTCTACTGGGAATTTCATGAAGGTGGATTCCGACAAGCGGCATTGTATCGCGGTCGCTGGAAAGGGATTCGCAGCGGATCACCTACTAATCCCATCATGCTCTACGATCAATCCACTGATATCGGCGAAGAAACCAACGTTGCCTCATCTCACCCCGATATCGTCTCCATCATGGAGCGTTATCTCGATTCCGCCAGAACCGACTCCCCAAATTGGCCAACCATCTGGAAATCAAAATAGCTCTGGCGAAAAATCAAGAACTCGCGTTAGCGGAACTAAGTTGCAAACGTTCTGCGAGCCATTATGTCCTTGCCGATCGTTAGCATCTCATCACAATCAAGAAATCTCGTGTTGGTCTCAAACAAAGACGCGACGGACGCTTTGTGGATCTTCATCTTGAGCCCACCTACCCCCAACGCACCGTAATCAAAGCGACCACTTCGCTCTACCCCTTTGTCCATTACTCCAATTCCTTCGATGCCCGCAGGAGGTACGGCGTTCAAATCGATAGCGACCCTCAATGACCGAGCTCGAATCAATTGAATCGTGGGTAGCAATCTTACGCCCGCTGCTCCGCATGCAAAAACAGCCTGCGAATGGGAAAGCGCGGCTTCCAACGCATCGTTCTCTTCCGATTCCAGCATGAGCAATCGTTCCGCGTCCACATTGGCGTTAGCAATTTGAATGATAGTTTCTTTCGAACGCTCTAAAGTCCGAGATCCGACGTAAACCCGCCCCCCGGCGTTTGCCAATATCCTACAGACCCTTTGCCCCACCGGCCCCGTCGCTCCCAAAACGACCGATGTAGAACCCGCTAAATCCATATGCGAACTAGCACACAAAACCGCCGCTGCGGCGGTCGAGTTCGCTCCATTACTATCGAGCATGATCGAGACACGAAACGGATCAAAAAGCGTGTCGCGAGCCGCGGCCGCTATGGCCTCACCATGAGCTACGCTACTACCGCCAACAAAGATGGCTGTGCTGTTTAAATCCCCAGGACCTCGCGTATACATCGCCCCATGGACTAGACCACGTACATCCTCCGGCTTGACGTTCGAATACTGCAACAGATGCTCGACCCCCGCATCAATAGCAACCACCGCATCGAAAACGCTCGCATGAGCATCGGTATCGAGCTGAATCAAAATTTTTTGCTTTGCCATATCTGGGTTACTTTCGAACAAGTGATAAAGGTTGCCTCTCCGATCCCGCTCTGCCGCAGGAGAAAGAGGCTACTATGCAAATGCTGCCATCAGGCAAACTCCGACCGCCTACCTCAATTCAGTCCACGCCCAACAATTTAACAAGTTCTCCGTTTTTCCGAAACGCACCCAATCTTGCTTATCCCTGTCTTGTCACGTTATCGGCTTAATCGTTATCCCTGCACCATGACTCGCCTAACTTACTTGGCAAAGCGACGACCTCCTCACTCCCCGCTGCGACTCCACGCCGCAGGCACTCTCAGCGGATTCCTTAAGTCTTGCACCAGAGCCTCACTTCTTATCTCAAGTGTCCGGTGTTACAATAAACCCCGGAGGGCGATCCAGTAACGAACGTGATCCACGATTAGTCGTTAGTGGTCGTATGGGGCAAAACAATCTAGTGGGCGTTGGGCCGAGCAGGAAGGCCAGGATTTTCCGATGGGGACTCTTGGTTGCGTTCGTTGCTTGCTTTCTCCCTGTTCCCAGCATGCCCGAGGTTGCTCCTGAATCTGACGGCGAACGTTATCCTTGCCAAGGGAGCCTCTGTGGCTGTCGCTCGGCATATCAATGTTGGACTTCGTGCTGTTGTACCACCCCAGAAGAGCGACTCGCATGGGCTATCGACAACAACGTCACTCCGCCGACTTTCGCAGTCTTGTCCTCGCCCCCACTTCAGGAACCGTCGACTAAA
>JBKCTT010000169.1:0-2753 GCA_046318795.1 Pirellula sp. | reverse complement strand
GAACTGATCGAGTCCAGCCGCGAGCTGGCGAAACAGCTAGGAGTCGACGCGCCACCTCACTCTGCAGGCACATCAGAACTCGCAGAACTTGCCCAGTATATGGTCAACTGCCCAGAAGGGGTGGACCGCGATCAACTAACGAACGCCCGGTGGGATAGTGAGCATAAATTCGTTGAGAAGACACTCGATACCATCGAAAGGCTTCGTACGTTACGCTCGTGGCTAAGCGAACGCGTCACGGACGCAGCATTGCGCATGGATTGGATCGGACCACGGCAATCGATTGCAGCTCATGGGGCGAGCGTCATGAGGTTTGTTTTTGCCGACTATCGCAAGGCCTTGTTTCTTATGCGAGGCTCAGCCAAAGGCAAGATACCAACGTCGCAATCGGAGCGAATGCAATGGCTCGATGCGATTCTAGAGTACCAGAGTACACTCGAACAACTAGAGCGGGATTCGGAACGTTGTAGAAGCTTGCTCGGGACCGTATTTGATGGAATCGAGACGCCGATTGAGGCAGCTAGAGAAATTGTTCGTTGGATTCGTGAGGGTGCATCGATTCCGGCTGTTCGGCATTTTGGCCGCGTCCTAGTGGCTAGGTCTGTTGATGCGAAAACCGTGGCCCGACTGCTACCCATCCTTGCAAAAAACTCTCAGGAAGTAGAGTGTCGTTTGGCAGAAATCGTGAAGCAATTGAAGCTCCATTTGCCAAACGCATTTCATACGGAATGTCTCCAGCATATTCCTTTGGACGCTTGGATGGAACGCATTGATGATTGGCTAGAGCAGTCGGATCAGTTGAGTCACTATCTCGCTGTGCGTTCGCGTCTCGACCGACTATCCGATGCGGGACTGAAACGATTCGCGATCGAGATAGATAATGGTTCTATTCAACCGGGTAAGATCACCGACAATTTGGACTCATTGCGTTACAACGCAGTACTCACTGAAGCATGGCGGCGTCATCCAGACCTCGGTGAGTTCCAAGGAGCGACCTATGAAGAGCTTCGCGCTCGCTTCGCCAAATTGGATCATGATCGAATTCTGATGAGCCGTTGGGAAGTAGCCAAAGCTCACTTTGATAATCTTCCGTGTGCGGCAGCCGATAGTGGACAAGTTGGAATCCTGCGTCGTGAAATCAACAAGAAACGACGCCATATTCCGATTCGTCGATTGCTTCGCGAAGCAGGACAGGCTATCCAAAAAATTAAGCCTGTCTTTATGATGAGTCCACTTTCGATCGCTCAGTATCTCGAACCTGGAGCCGTCGAATTCGATCTGCTGGTCATCGATGAAGCGAGCCAAATTCAACCCGTTGATGCGTTGGGGGCGATCGCGCGATGCAAACAACTTGTCGTCGTGGGAGACCAGCGACAATTGCCTCCGACAACCTTCTTCGGACGTGAGATGGGTGAGTCCGAGGATTTGCACTACGACGACCATGACGCCGACAACGCAGGGGATGTAGAGAGCATTCTAGGCTTGTGTGAGTCCCAAGGGATGGCAACAAGAATGCTGACTTGGCATTATCGTAGCAAGCACGAATCGTTGATCGCGGTCAGCAATCAACGATTCTACGAGAACAAACTCTTCATTGTTCCAAGTCCCATGGCCTCCGGTGATTCACTTGGACTTAAGTTTCGTTTCGTCCCGGATGGTCGCTATGATCGTGGTGGTTCACGCACAAACCGCTTAGAAGCGATCGCAATCGCCGAGGCTGTCATGCGGCACGCACAGTGCAACGCCGAATTATCACTTGGCGTCGTTGCGTTTAGTTCTGCACAACGAGATACGATTCTCGACGAAGTAGAACAAAGGCGTCGCGCTGAGCCAAAGCTCGAAGCGTTTTTTATGAACGGAGGGCCAGCGCCGTTTTTCGTGAAGAGTCTCGAAAATGTCCAAGGAGACGAGCGCGATGTGATCCTGATCTCCGTAGGATACGGTAAAGACGAAGATGGCAAACTATCGCAAAATTTCGGCCCCCTCAATCGTGAGGGTGGAGAACGCCGGCTGAATGTTCTCATAAGCCGGGCTGCGGCTTGTTGCGAAGTCTATTCATCGATTCGAGCATGCGATATTGATTTAACGCGAACCCCAACGGCGGGCGTCGAGGCATTGCATCATTTCTTAGCCTATGCAGAATCCGGAACGCTTCAATCCGCGGTCGATGCGAATCCAGCACGCGATGTGTTTGAGGGCCATCTAGCCAACACACTTCGGTCGAAAGGCTACGAAGTTGTCGAACGAGTAGGAGTAGGCGGGTTCCATATCGATTTAGGCATTCGCGATCCCGAAACACCAGGTCGCTTCTTGATGGGAATTGAATGTGACGGCCAGCAATATAGAACGTCACCATGGATCCGGGATCGAGATCGGTTGCGACCGCAGATTTTGGAACTGCGAGGTTGGAAGATGCATCGCGTTTGGATAGCGGACTGGTTTCAAAATCCAGAGCAACAAACGGAATTGATTCTCAAAGCGATCAAAAAAGCGAGATCGCAATGGAATGAAATCGATCGATCGCAATCAGCATCCCCACTTTCGCGCACCGGTTCAAGTGAAGCAAGTCGTAAATCCGCCAAACCATTCTGGACAAGATCGACTGCGGACGAGGGCTCGATCGATTCCGCGCGAGCGATTGATTACACGGTAGCCGATTTCGTGATCAGTGACGAAGAGCTCGGGCTCATGGATTTGACCGATCGGCAGCTTCAAAAAGCGATTCGTCAAATCGCAATCATTGAAGCCCCGAT
>JBKCTT010000168.1:0-18229 GCA_046318795.1 Pirellula sp. | reverse complement strand
AGTCCATTTAGAATTCTAATTGTCATGACTCTTTGCTTTCGAGAAATTCACGGATGTGGATTAAACCGGGGCAGTCCTTCCAACTGTGACTATAGCATATTCGGATAAAGCGGTAGCCTATGCCCCGTAAAATACAGAGCGCCGCCAAGGAATGTTGAGGGATTTTGCTTCTGGATTTTCACTAGATTAAACGAAACGGCGACGCAGGGGTAATCTACCAGGTTATGGCCATCGATGCAGGTGCGATAACTGTGTCCGTTGAGTTACACGCCTGTCGCGAGCTTCTCTTTGATTGAGACACTGGAAACCGTGTCCTGTCAATCTCTTGATCCATGGACTTCTTCATTCGGAGTCTCTTGTTCGATATTCTCTTCTTCGATATTCGCTTTACACTTCTAGCGGAAATTAACCAGTCCTCTCCGTATCACTCGATCAAGTAAACCACACCTTTGATTTTAACGAGAAGCGATTCATCGGTTGCTTGTTGACCTAGCAACTGATTGTCTGCGGCAGAGTTCTTTGAGACTAGTTCGAAATACTCGGAAGTGAATCGCTTTAGCTTTGTGATTTGGCTGCTGTCTTTTTCTAAATCCAGGGACGCCGTTTCTGGAGTCACCAACATACGGCCGCGGCGATAAAGGGTTTGCGAATTCATCACTGTAATAGAGTCTCGTATCAGTTTGGATTCGGATTGCTGTGATGCGATTCCAGCCACGCGGCCCGGCGCGCCTCCATAGCCTCCACCGCCGGGAGCTGCGGGGTAACTTTCACCAGACGCTGATTGAGGCGAGTAGGCTTGATCGGTCGACTTAAACATTTGCTTGGTGGCACGCTGAACCACACCACCAGCTCCACTAACAGCGGATAGACGATCTAACTGCTTGGATGCACTTGCTGCATTCGTCACAGATGCCAGTTCAGGGCGAACCGTTTCGTCCGCCAAGAAAGAAGTATAGGGAGTGAGGATACCGTGCTTAGTCGATAGCATGACTAGCTCGGCTATGAGCTCATCGTTTTTGCCATTGAGATCTAGTTCATCGATTAGCTCTCCGATTCTTCTTGTGGCCCAAAGTCGTTCGACGAAAGCATAGGAGTCGTTCTTGCTGTCGGCCTCGAGCTCGACGGGAAACTCAAAGCTTTTCTTTTCTTGGTTGATTAGGCCGGACAAGGTAAGTTTGCCATTTCCTGGCTTGGAGTAACGCCCTACGACGACGAGTTGTTCCCCTTCGAAGAGGTCGATTTCTCCTGAAGGATAGGTGCGATTGGCGGTCATGTTTCCTCCGGCTGCATCGACCTCAATGGCTAGTACACCATGCGAGAATACGGGGGAACTGATTTTGGAGAAAACGCGACTGACCGCCGCTTCGATGTTTTCTTCGGGCCGAACGTAAACGCTAGAGCCATGATGCTCGCGTGCTAATCGATCGAGCAATCGACTGTTGACATCGTACCCCACTCCAAAGGGTAGTACTCTCGCCCGAACTCGATTGGATTCACGAGCCAATAGTCCAATCTTGGATTCGTTGGTCTCCCCAGAGGTTGGCAGACCGTCGGTTGTAAACAACACGTAAGTCGGAGTCGTGGTGTCTTGTAAGAAGCTAAAGGTCGTCTTCAGTGCACCGTGTATGTTGGTACCGCCACCGGCATAAACTCCATCGATGTAGGCGAGGGCTTGGGCGCGAGTGGTTTCATTGTAAAGCTGCAGCTCAGGCTTGAACGATTCTAAACGCGTTTCGTATGCCACGATGTTGAACAAGTCCCCCTCGCGCAAATTGTTGAGGACAAATTTAAGTGCCCCCTTTGCTTGTTCAATCTTTTGGCCCGACATGCTGCCTGATTTGTCCACGACGAGTAACACGATCTTCTTAGGGCGTTCCACGTTGGCGGGCTTGATCTCGGGACTAGCGAGAAACAGGAAATAACCATCTTCGGACTCGGATGGTCGGTAACTGATAACGCTACCTGTTACAGGGCCTGGTTCCGAATCGTAAAAGAGACGAAAGTCTGAGCTTGGGACTGTGTTCGTAAGCTTAATTTGTGCAACGGCGGAGTTTGGTGTGGGACGTTGAATTTCAACAGGATGAGTGGGGCTATAGATACTTTTCAGTGGAGATTCACTTTCAATCGCGACTCGAATGTTGAGTTGCTCCAGTGGCTGCGAGGTAAAGCGAGCTGTGCTCAACGGGAAGAGAAAATCGGTTAGCTGCCGTTCTTGGCGAAGGAGCTGGTCGTAGTGAATCACCACTTTGCGTTCGGCCCCGGCAGGGATAGGAAACACGCTCGTTTGGAACATGCCTTGCCCCATCCACTCCAGGAGCGCTGGGTCTTGATTGGCTCGCACTATCGCTTCGTAGCGTTTTCGAGCTTCTTCTTTGCTGAGTAGGGTGGCTGGAAGTTCTTTACCATCTACCATCAAAGTCAAGCGATCGATCGCACCGTCGTACGGGAGTGGGAATATAAATTGAGCTTGAACGGTTGCAGAACTTTTGTTGACAAAGGTTTGGGTGACCTGAACATCGGCGATTTGTTTACGAATGCGAGCCTCGATGTCGAGGTCTTTAATACAGTAGGTGACAGCTGGAGATGGTATGGGGCGGATTGGGATTCTGGGCAGCGGATGGGGATGGTCTGGGAATACGAGAATGGTCTGGGCTAAAACGCGACCCTTGGATGGGAGTTCCGAAGCGAAGAAGAGCCCCGTGGCGAGAAAGACCGTTGCGATTTTGCGAATGGTAGACAACATCGTATTGCTCCGGAAACGTGATAAGGCGAGACAGATTCTAACGTCGTGAATTCTATTGCTAGCGATGCCACTCGGTTGTCAGGCTATGTTGGATAGGTAGGTAGAACCGATGTTGTGGCGAAAAAGTCGCTCCCCTTCTAGATAGACGGAGCCTGCACAATAGCGGTTCCCAAAAAACTTGAGCTCTGTTTTGCGTTGAAGAAGCTTGGAAAAATCGATTGGATTACACCAAGTTTGAACAGTTCATTCATCGATTCTTCACTTTGGAAGGAAGGCTTAGTCTATAGTAATCGATAGGTTCGCGTCCCATTAGTTACTCGAAGAATTAAAATTAACCACCGTGAGATTAGCCAATTTTTCAGCTCTCGCCATGGCGTTTGGCCTGTCCCTAAGCGTCTCCCCCCTCGTATTTGGACAGCAGTCGCAGCCTCGTTTGCTAGGTGAATTACCAGTGACCGGGCACGCCAACGGTTACGTTTATTGGGATCAAAACGGCAATGGCCACCGAGACAGCGGAGAGAAGGGGCTGGAGGGGGTCAAGGTATCCAATGGATTTGATATCGTTAAAACGAACGCAGATGGCCATTATTCGCTCGATGTGAGCGATGATACAATCGTGTTTGTGATCAAGCCCCGCAATTGGATACCGCCTCTCAATGAGCTCAACCTTCCTAAGTTCCATTACATTCATAAGCCCAAAGGATCGCCGCAATCTCAATACGCCGGAGTAGCACCGACGGGCGAGTTACCCGCATCGGTAGATTTTCCGCTATTGCAGCAATCAGAGCCAGATCAATTCAAAGTGATCTTGTTTGGTGACACGCAGCCACGAAACAAGCAAGAAGTCGATTTTATGGCTCGCGATATTATACCCCAAATCAAAGCGGACAATGTTCACGGAGCTGCGTTTGGCATAACGCTCGGTGATGTGGTGTTTGATGATTTGAACGTTTATGGTCCGCATAATGAGGCGGTCGCATTACTCGACAAGCCGTGGTACAACGTGCTCGGTAACCACGATCTTAACTACGACTCCCCCAACGATCGATTGGCAGATGAGACCTTCGAAAAGACCTTCGGCCCAGCATACTATTCATTCGATTACGGCCCGGTACACTTCGTTACGCTGGACGATGTGAAGTGGATCGGCGCGACCGCCACAGAGAAGGGGCGATATGTTGGCGGGATTGGAAAAGATCAGCTCGAGTTTTTAAAGAGGGACTTAGCGGCGATCCCTCTCGATCAGCCAGTTGTATTGCTTATGCACATCCCAATCATCGAAGCTGAAGATCGACTCGAGTTCTATAAATTGATTGAGAATCGTCCGTTTGCGATTTCATTCTCGGCACACACGCACTTTCTCAAGCATCACTTTATCGGTAAAGAAGACGGATTTAATGGTAAGGAGCCGCATCATCATTTGGTGAACGTGACCGTATGCGGCAGTTGGTGGAGAGGCTCTACGGATGAGCTTGGTATCCCTCACGCGACCATGAGCGACGGAGGAGCCAATGGCTATTCCATTCTCAGCCTGGACAAGAACTCGTACAAACTCGAATATCGAGCCGCTCGCCGTCCAGCGAGCCATCAAATGAGCGTCTACTTGCCAGATGAGATCGGTTCAGACCAAATCAACTCAACCACGATGGTTGTGAACGTATTCAACGGCAGCAAGCGATCCAAGGTCGAGTATCGATTGGTCCCGAATGGGGCGTGGACCGTAATGGAGAGGTTTGACGGAGTCGATCCCTTTTTTGCAGACATGAAGAAACTGGAAGCCAGCATGATGCCGGCAGAGAAGGGCAAATTGCCACCTGGGTTACGACCATTGCCCGAGCCTAGCACGACAGATCACCTGTGGAAATCGCCGCTGCCAGCGGATTTACCTGTTGGCACCAGCCTGATCGAGGTTAAGACGACCGACATGCACGGTCAGGTCTACACCGACACCCGTTCGATCCGAGTGCTCGCGCCAAATTCAAAGTAGAGCAATTGTCTCAATTGCTGATTCAAAGTAGAGCAATTGTCTCAATTGCTTAGAGACAAACCGGCGCAATTGCCCCAATTGATTCTTGTTAAAGAACGGGTCTCCAGGCCCGTTCTTTCTTTTTAGCCTGCAACAAAGTCGGACAAATGACCTGAAATGTCATGTTTTAGAGCCATTTCCCCCCATATTAAGCCGCTTGAGATGGGTTGAGCAGTTCAGTAAAGACAAAAAGCTGTTTTTTGCTATAATTGCAGGCCGCTTCAACCAGTTGCATCAAGCATGGGTTTTTGAGGCGTTTTTCTAGGGTTTTCCCACCGATTACGGATACTTCATGAACGCATCAGGCGACCAAGACTTCAGCATGGAAAACGTTGGCACTCCGGCCCCCGGGGGAGACTACAACAGCGACGATCTAAAGCACTTGAGCGATTTGGAGCACGTTCGCAACCGTCCCGGTATGTATATCGGGGATACGACTCTCAATGGGTTGCATCATTTGGTTTACGAAGTGGTCGACAACTCCATCGATGAAGCGATGGCGGGTCATGCCAAGGCGGTATCGGTTACGATCAACTCCGACGGTTCCGTGACGGTCGAGGACGATGGTCGAGGGATTCCGGTAGACCATCACGTGCAGTTGTCGGAAATACTTCAAAAAGATGTATCGACCCTAGAAGGGGTGATGACAGTTTTGAAATTTGGTGGCAAGTTCGAGAAAAAGGCGTACCAACAGTCGGGAGGTTTGCACGGTGTTGGTGTGACGGTTGTCAACTTTCTATCGCAGTGGTGTGAGGTCGAGGTCTATCGAAATGGCGTGATCTATACCCAATCTTATGAGCGCGGAGTTGCGACTGGCCCAGTTCGCGAATCTGGCACAACGACTAAGCGCGGTACCAAGACAACCTTTAAGCCCGACAACCAAATTTTCCCGAACACCAAATACTCCTACGACACGCTAGTAAAGCGATTGCAAGAGTTGGCGTTCTTGAACAGCGGTGTTCGAATTAAAGTTCGTGATGACCGCAGTGATTTAAGTGATGAATTCTTCTATGAACGAGGCATCCAAGAGTACGTCGAGCATTTGAATCGAGCCAGCGAAGTCGTACACAAAGATGTCATCTTGATCGAGGGCAAGAAGGATGACTTCGGATATTCCATTGCATTGCAATACTCCGAGGAGTACACGGAGAATCTGCACTCCTACTGCAACAACATCAACACGCGCGAAGGGGGAACGCACGTGTCTGGTTTCCGCGCCGCACTCACCAGAACCCTCAACAACTATGGCAAGAAAGAGAATCTATTCAAGGATCTGACACCAACAGGGGACGATTTCCGCGAAGGCTTAACCTGCGTCATCAGCGTACGCGTTACCAATCCTCAATTCGAAGGGCAAACCAAAACGAAACTCGGTAATAGCGACGTTGAAGGGATCGTGAACTCGGTCGTCGGCGAAGCCTTGACCAAGTATCTGGAAGAAAACCCTAAGAATGCCAAATTGCTCGCTCGCAAGGGGCTGCTAGCCGCAGAAGCTCGCGAGGCCGCACGCAAGGCAAAGGATGCACTTCGTAAGCGAAAAGATGTGCTCGGTGGCGGTGGACTCCCAGGGAAACTCCGAGATTGCATCAGCAACAAAATGGAAGAGTGCGAACTGTATCTCGTCGAAGGTGATTCGGCAGGTGGAAGTGCTGAGGGAGGACGTTTCCGCGACACTCAGGCGATTTTGCCACTGCGGGGCAAGATTATCAATGCCTACAAGAGTCGCGAAGACAAAGTGCTCGCGAACGAAGAAGTTATGAGCATGATTCAAGCGATCGGAAGCGGGATTGGCATGGATCAGGACATAGCCAAACGGCGGTACAATCGAATCATTATCATGACCGACGCTGACATCGATGGTTCGCACATTCGAACGCTGCTGTTGTGCTTCTTTTATCGACAAATGTATCAGTTGGTGGCCGGTGGCCACGTCTACCTAGCCCAACCACCTTTGTACCGCGTCGTGCGTGGTAAAAAGGAAAAGTACTACGTTCAATCCGAAGAAGAGATGAAGACTCAGCTCCAAGAAAAGGGGCTCACGCTAAGTCAGTTTATCGACGACCGTGGACGAAAATTCGAGGGTGACGAAATGCGAAAGCTTTGCACCACATTGTCAGCCATGGAAGACGCTTTACTCAATCTCGAGCGCCGCGGGATTTCGCTGCGTGTTCACGCCGAAAGAATGGAGCCCGAGACTGGTCGATTGCCAGTGTTTCACTTGGATTTAGGGACCGAAGATCATTGGTTTGTTACACGCGATAAGCTCGATGAGTTCATGTCGCAGCGGAAAATTTTGGTAGACGAAGCTCCCGTTGCTGGCCAACCATCTATTGCTGATGGCGCAGACGCACCCACACCAAACGCTAATGATCCCGCGAGCAAGGAAACGCTCGTCGCACACGTTACCGAACTTTTTGAGGTCCGAACAATTAATACCGGCCTAAAGGAGCTAGCGGAATTTGGATTCTCCATCGAGGATCTAATCCCGAAAGATCGAACTGGATCGACCGATTCGCGATTCAAAGTTCTCCGCGAGGAAAACGAAAGCGGAATCGAGGACCTTCGGGAATTGCTACCTGCGATTCGCGAATCGGGACGACGAGGGCTTTCCATCACTCGGTTCAAGGGATTGGGTGAAATGAATGCTGAAGAACTTCGCGATACCACTCTCAACCCTGAGTGCCGAACGATGGTTAAGGTCCAGTTATCAGATGCAGCCGCTGCGGACGAAATGTTCCGCGTCTTGATGGGGGACAAAGTGGAACCCCGCCGCGAGTTTATTGAGAAACACGCGTTAGAGGTTCGTAATCTCGACGTGTAATCACCGTCTGTTATCTGTTTTGCTCGTTCGGATTTGTCGTATTCGAACGAGGTGTATCCCGTCGTCCGAACTCCATTTGCAACCGAGCCATGTCTATTCGAACCGCAAAGATAAGTCGCCAAACGGCAGAAACCTCGATCGACCTCGAATTGAACGTCGATGGGTCTGGCCAGCATTCCATTCAAACTGGCGTCGGTTTTTTAGATCACATGCTCGTTCTGCTAGCCAAACATTCGTTCATGGATTTGACCATCGATGCTAAAGGAGATTTGGAGGTCGACGCGCACCACACGACCGAGGATGTTGGCATTTGCTTGGGTCTCGCCATGAAACGAGCGTTAGGAGAAAAAGTAGGGATTCGACGCTACGGTCACATGGTACTACCTATGGAAGAGACGCTGGTAACCAGCGCGATCGATTTTAGTGGTCGGCCTTTTGTCGTTTTCCAGGCACCCATGCCCGCTCAAAAGATTGGCGAATTCGATAGCGAGTTGGTAGAGGATTTTTGGCAAGCCTTTGCAGCCAATGCAGGCTGCAATTTGCACATTCTCCTGCATTACGGTCGCAATACACACCACATAGCCGAAGGCATATTCAAAGCAACCGCAAGATCCATTCGCATCGCGACAGAAATAGACCCACGGCAATCTGGTGTACCCAGTTCCAAAGGTGTTTTGTAAACCAGCAATCCTATTCGGCGCAGCAGACTGTTCAAGACTCCGGTGGGATTTCCCGACCGTGAGGATCTCGCGAGGCATTTCCTGTCACCGCATCCAATTCAATCCGCATATTGGAATTGGTAACATGTTCCCATTTCTCTGCATGTGGGTGTACTTTGTTCTCAGCTAGATTCATCTCGTTGGTGAGAAATTTCTCCCACAGTCGGTGCGATCTGACGAGATTCTGAGCCGCTTTACTACCCGCGTCAGTTAACTGACAGCAATCGCCTGTCGCAACAATTAAAGAGTTCTTTTCCAATTGCCGAATGGCTTTTCGAAGGTGCTTCAAAGGACGCTCTACAAAGGAAGACATTTCTGAAACCAGCATCGTGCAAGGAGCATTTTGGCTTTCGGTTTTATTTCGCTCTGCCGCACGATATAGAAGTGCCAACAGGTCATCCTGTAAGATCTGAAAACTGATCTTGCGGGCACGTAGCCATTGAGCAACTAGACCACGCTGCGGCCCAAAGAAAACCGCGAGTGAAAAAAATAGTCCTCCAACTGCCGCCATCATCGCCGAGGAACTGAGAGACTTGAGTCCAAAAAACTTGGGGATAGTAATCGCCGATAAGTGCCCGAAACCTGCTAACAAGATAGCGATTAAGACCGACAAGATAAAAATGTTTGGCAAACTGCGGCCAAGCAGATAGGCGGTCGCGGCTGGCATAACCAACATGGCAACAACCAAGACCGTTCCAACCGCTTCAAAAGCGGCAATGCACGTGACTGAGACCATGGCCGCCAGAAGATAGTGAAAAAGCCGGTCCGATATTCCTTGTGTGTTTGCGAATTCTGGATCGAAGGTCGTAATTCTCCATTCCTTAAATAACGCAATGATGGCGACTGCATTCAGCCCGCACACTATCGCCAAGGAAACGACAATCTCAGGAATATCTCCTATCCATGTTTTGGATGTCGCCAAAATCGACGTCTCGAGACTACCAAATAAGATGCAGGCAGGATCAAGATCCAGAAAGGAGTCGCCCCGAAAAACCATTATCAACCCGATCGAAAACAAGGACGTGAAGACAATGCCTATTGCAGCCGATTCCTCAACCCCCCCCCACTTCTTGATGGCAGACGAAAGCCACACCGCGAACAACCCAGACAGCGCAGCAGCGAAGAAAATCCAAGAGTTGGATTTGGTTTGAAAAACAAGAACAGCCACGGCAATGCCCGGCAAAACCGAGTGGCTAATGGCGTCGCCAATCAGGCTCATTCTCCTCAACATCAGCAAGCAACCAAGCAAGGAGGAAGCGACGGCCGCTAAGGCGCCAGCAACAACGATCCAACCATCTATATTCCAATCCCAAAACATCGCGATATGGGCAAAATTCGTTAGAGAAAAACAACATCACCAGTGCCGCCCGACCGCCCATGATACCGTATGGGTTTGCCGCATAGCAGCATTAAGTGACCAGCCTACGGCTGAAACAACCTTCCCCGGGGGCACCGCGCCACCCGTGTGAAACAGTACGGATTTTATCGATTGTGCGTTTTCCCCTTTGTAAAAGTATGGATTTAGCGAGTCTTGACGGGTGTACCTACCGTGGTAAGTCGATGTAAAACCAAGAATCATGAGTCAATAAGGGGATTCAATTAGCACTGGTTATGATAAGGGTTTCTATCAAGACAGTGCTTTTCATGACGGGTAGGTGGTTTTGTAACTGTTTGCCTGGCTGTGACTTTAGTACACTGTTGGGACGATCAAGGAAGATTGTTGAGCCGCAACGGCATCATTTCGATTGGTAAGAAACCTAACAAGAGGCAGAGCGTGGGGCCGAGCAACCCAAAGAAGAAGACGTTTTATGACCGATTTGGATGGTTGATTCTTATTCCATCGATCTTGTGCGTCCCGTTGGCTTTTATAGGCGCTGGTCATGCTATCCAGAGCAATGTCAACAAGGTCGAGGATTGGCTTCCCAAGAACTACGCCGAGACGGGCGAACTCAGTTGGTTTCGCAAGAACTTTCCATCGGATCAGTTCATCATCATCAGTTGGGAAGGCTGTACGCTCACGGAGGACCCTGAGGGAGATCCCTCTGGCGACGATCCTAGGATTGCCAAGCTAGCCGAGTTGGTGTTCCCGTCCGAGGTGAATCCTGACGACCCCGATTCTGCGGAAGCTCGGAAGTTCTTTAAGGGCGTGACAACTGGTCGCACATTGATTAACCAGCTAACCGGCGGCCAGTATCCGCTGGCCTACCCCGAGGCCGTCGAACGACTCAAAGGTTCAGTGATTGGAGCGGATGGTCGGCAGACGTGCGTCGTCGTTTCGTTGGACCCGACCACTACTGCGAAGCTCAAACCGGTTTTGGGGCACGAGCAAAAGCGAATTTTCCGTCCTAATGTCCCCGCGGGTGTACTAAGGCGTCTTATCGCAAAGGCAGGGATCGAAGACCCACAGCTTCACATGGGTGGGCCACCTGTCGACAACATCTCCATTGATGAAGAGGGTGAACGAACCCTAGTGCGATTGGCGGGATTCTCCGGGCTGCTTGGAATCGTATTGGCATGGTGGTCGCTGAGAAGCCTGCTGCTAACGGGCATTGTTTTCTTTTGCGCCGTTGTAAATGCAGCCACAGCGTTAGCGATCATTCACTACACGGGTCAGACTGTAGATGCCATCGTATTGACGATGCCATCATTGGTATACGTGTTGTCCATTTCAGGCGCTGTCCACCTAATCAACTACTACCGTGATGCCGTTCGAGAAGGTGGCTTGCACGGGGCCACCGAGCGCGGTGTCTTGCATGCACTTAAGCCAGCGACCTTGTGCGGTGTCACCACAGCATTGGGCTTAGGATGCTTGTACTTTAGCGAGTTAGTTCCGATTCAAAAGTTCGGCATCTATTCTGCAGCGGGTGTTATATGCCTGAATGTCGTCATGTTCTTGCTCCTGCCATCCATACTTCACATTTTGAATTATGCGAAACGATGGGAGGGTGAATATGTTGGGAACCAACCCAAGGGGCGTGAAGCTGAGTTAGCTTTTGAAGTTGACACAAAAGCGGAGAAGCTCTGGGGAGTATTCGCTCGTTTCATCGTTCGGAATCATGCGGTCGTTGCGGTTACTTTCTTGCTCCTCGCTGGAACGGTCACCTTTGGAATCACCCGTGTGAAGACAAGTATCGATCTTCTTGAATTGTTTGACTCTCAAGCCCGAATTCTCAAAGATTACCGATGGCTTGAAGAAAAATTGGGCATGTTGGTTCCATTGGAAATCGTGGTTGAGTTTGAAAAGGACAGTATTGCCAAACCGGTGGAGGTCGCAGAGATCGAAGCCAAGTCTGGCGACGCAGCAAAGGCTAATGAAGCTGCTTCGGAAGAGCCTAACATCGAGGAATTGACCAAACTCTCATTCGTCGAACGAATGGAAACCGTCATCCGTATTCAGGAAGTTATAAGCCAAGAATTTGGCGAGGCTGGTCCTGGGATCGTCGGCAGAAGCATCTCTGCCGCAACTTTTGCATCTAGCCTGCCGCCGAAAGGTTCCAGCACGCAAACGTATTTTGTGCGCAAGGCGCTTAATAAGATTCTTGAGAGCAAGAAAGAGGAGTTTGTTCAATCAGGGTTTCTTCGAATAGATCCCGAGACTGGCAATGAGCTATGGCGTATCAGCTTAAGGGTCGCTGCATTTCAAGGCATCGACTACGGGCATTTTGTAACCGAACTGAAAGAGGCTGTGTCTCCGATCATCTTGGCACAGGAGGATCGAGTTCGGATCCTTCGTCAAATCGTTGCCTGGAGCGGTAATGCGAAGCTCACTCGCAAAGACATTCGGTTGTGGTCTCCGGCGGCACGCGATATGTCCCCAGAAGAGCAACGTCAAGCAAAAGTTCGAACGGACGAACTGGTTTCTCTTCTAGCCAAAGCACGCATAAAGGTTTCACGAATAGAAGCCGTTCCAACGGATATCGCTTTGGTAGAAATGCAGAAACTGGCCGACGCCGATGCGATCGTTTTGTCGGGCGGCTTCACCAATGCGGACGTTGGAGCAATTGAGGGCGGAAAGCTGCAGAACGTTATAGACTTGCACGCATCTGATGAAAACACACCCGATCGCTGGATCAACTCGGTTTACACCGGCGTTGTTCCCATCGTTTACAAAGCACAGCGAGCCCTTTTGATTAGCTTGGTCGAAAGTACCGCATGGGCCTTTTTGACAATTTCTCCACTTATGTTTTTCGTATGTCGTGGTATCAGACCAGGATTGGTTGCCATGATTCCTAATGTTGTTCCCGTTGGAGTCGTGTTTGGCGCAATGGGGTGGCTGGGAACAGCCGTTGATATTGGATCGATGATGACCGCTAGCATCGCACTGGGAGTTGCCGTCGACGATACGATTCACTACTTGGCATGGTTCCGCAAGGATCTCGATAACGGAATGGATCTGCGTGCTGCGATCGTCCATTCGTACAAAAAATGTGCGACACCCGCCCTACAAGCGGCATGCATTAGCGGGATCGGACTGTCTGTGTTCTCTTTAAGCACCTTTACTCCGACTCAGCGATTTGGTTGGTTAATGCTGATGATTCTGATCGCTGGTGTCGTAGCCGAACTTATACTACTTCCATCGATCTTGGCCGGTCCACTCGGTTCCATCTTCGAAACCAAAGGTAGCAAGCATACAAAGTTGGGGCGTCTTTTTCTCATCTTTCGATACGAAATGCGAAAGCGATTCGATCGACCAAGCAAGAATGAGGAGCGATCTGATGCCGAATTTCAGAGCGCCGCGTGAATGACCATCATTCGATAGGAAATATCTCATAGCGGCTGGTCGACCTACTTTTTCCACTCCCGCTCTTGCTATGCGGTGTGGGTTGGTACAGACTACGGTTATACGTGATGTGAGTATCGTCACGCATAACAACCATTGATTTCCAACGTTAGAAGATCTCCATGAGTTCGGCCACACTCCAACCTATTCGTTTAACGCCAGCCAAAACTATCGACGGGCGAAAACCCGATCGAGATGACATCCCCAAGGGAGATGTCCTATGTTCGTATTGTACCGCTAAGTGTTGTCGTTACTTTGCACTACCAATTGAGACGCCAGACTGCGTACAGGATTTGGATTTCATTCGCTGGTATTTGTTGCACGATCGAGCATCGGTGTTCATCGAAGATGATACGTGGTACTTGCTAGTCCATACCGACTGCAAGCATTTGCAATCGAACCATCTTTGCGGAATCTACGAAACACGACCACAAATCTGTCGCGACTACACCACCGATTCGTGCGAGTATGATGACGATTCTGTCTACGACATGTATTTTGAGACGGCCGAACAAGTCGCGGAATACATGGAAGCGAGGTTTGGCTCGTCAGACTTGACCAAGATACGCAGCAAACCACCTGAACTGCTTCCTGTTCTGCGTTAATCAGCGGAGCATGGAGACTCGTTCCGACTTGGGAATCGGAATGAAATTTTCTTAACTCAATAGCCAGATCGACGTTATCCAATGTCCTTGATTCAACCTCGAACGTTAAAAGGGTTTCGAGATTTTTTGCCATCGGCAATGATTCCACGCGAGCGACTAATGGAGGTGGCTCGTTCTGTCTATCGTCGGTACGGATTCGTTCCGATTGATACGCCAGCATTGGAATACCTGGAGATATTGACGGGCAAAGGTTCAGAAGAAACCGATCGGCAGATGTATCACTTTACCGATGCCGGTGGTCGAGAAGTGGGCATGAGATTCGATCTTACGGTTCCGTTTGCTCGCTTTGCAGCGCAGCACATCAACGAACTCGGGACTCCTTTCAAGCGCTATCATATCGCTCCAGTTTGGCGTGGTGAAACTCCGCAAGCTGGCCGATTCCGAGAATTCGTACAATGTGACTTTGACACGATCGGAACAACCGGCGTCGTTTCCGATATTGAGACTGCGTTGGTCATTCACGAGTTGTTGACAGCGATTGGAATTGACAAGTTCGTGATTCGAATCAACAACCGCCAGGTTTTGACCGCCTTTCTCAGAAAGCAGAATCTCGAACAACTAGCCATACCAGTCCTTCGTGCTCTCGACAAATTCGAAAAGGTCGGTGGCGAACAAGTGCTGAAAGAGCTAGAGCAAAACGGACTGACCAGCGAGCAAGCTGGCGGAGTGCTCGGTCTGGCTTCGATAACAGGCTCACACGATCAAGTCCTAATGCAACTTGATCAATTGCTGGTTGGTGACGAGCTCGGGCAAAACGGGGTCGGTCGCTTGCGTGAGATCGTCGGGGCTATGATTGCCGCCGGAGTGCCCGCCGAACGATTTCGTATTGATGTTTCTATTGCCCGTGGACTGGACTACTACACAGGTGTTGTGTTTGAGACGATCCTTAGTGAACTGCCCAATATCGGCAGCATCTGCAGTGGCGGTCGATACGACAATTTAGCTGGGCTCTACACCAAGCAACAGTTGCCCGGTATTGGGGCGTCACTGGGGTTAGATCGATTGCTGGCAGCGTTAGAGCAGCTCGGGCGACTCCCTGCAAAACATGCTGCAGCGGATGTCTTCATTGCTCTGTTTGATCCCACTCGATTAAACGATTACTTCGAGCTAGCCAAGATCGTAAGGCAGGCAGGATTTTCCGCCGAGGTGTATCCGGAAGAAAAAAAGCTTGCACAACAATTGAAGTATGCAGATCAGAGAGGTTTTCCTCTGGCGATCATTGCAGGTTCGCGAGAACTGGACGAGGGCAAGGTACAAATTAAAAACTTGCTAACCAAAGTGGCAACAGAAGTCGCATGGCGTAATGACCCTGAAGGATTCGTCGAGGCACTTCAAAACATGATGAAGCTCGGGACCGATACGCTGCTAGCTTAATTACTTCGGAACGTCCTTGACGCAACGAAATCCGACGTGATTGCTGCCGCTTTTTTCATCACCCTTGCCGCGAGTGCCGAGCAGATATCGATTGCAGTACAAATCGCTGCACAAGAACGAACCACCTCGGTGCACTCGCTTGGCAATTTCTGGCTCCGCTGGATCAAAAGAATTTAATGGCCCGTGTGGGTTTCTCGCGACTCTGTTTTCTGACTTGAGAATTCGGTAATACTCGGGTCGATACCAATCGCTAGTCCACTCCCATACGTTCCCACTCATATCATACAAACCATATCGATTCGGTTTGTATTGCTTAACGGGGGCTATGCCGGCATATCCATCATCAGCCGAATCGCCGTCCATGATCGGAAACGCTCCTTGATAGATGTTGGCCTGGAACTTACCGTCGGAAGATAGTTGATTCCCCCAGGTATAGAGATCCCCGGCAACTCCAGCGCGCGCAGCAAACTCCCATTCCGCCTCGGTAGGCAATCGTTTGCCTGCCCACTTACAGTACGCGATCGCGTCATCAATAGCGATTTGTACGACCGGTTCGTCTTCCTTTCCTTCGATACTTGATTGAGGGCCTAATGGATGTTTCCAGTCGGCACCTGGAACATACGACCACCACTGCATGTAATCACTTAGAGGCACAGCAGATGGGGTTGGTTGAAAAACGATTCCTCCGGCGACCAAATTCTCTTCGGGTGCGCCGGGAAACTCTTGAAGGGTCGGTTTAATTTCGGCGATGGTGATGTAACCGGTCTCGTCGACGAACTTTTTAAATTGACGATTAGTGACCTCTGTTTCGTCCATCCAAAAAGGATCGACGTAGACACGATGAATGGGGCCTGCATCGTAGGTGACACCTGGTGTACTACACAGCGATTCATTCTTAGCCTCACAACCCATAGAGAATTCACCTCCGGGGATAAAAACCATCCCTTCGGGTCTGTCCGAAGGCGCGGTGGTTTTGTTCTCAATGGTAGGACCAAAAGTATTCAGAGATACATAGTCATCACCAACGCTTGCCACATCAGAATCCTGGCCTCCCGAATCGCTCGATTCGATTCCACGCATCCATCCAGGACGATTACTCCAAGCAAATATGGCTGAGATTGAGAAGACAATCCCCAGTGCAATCCACAATGCAAACGCAGATTTTCGTTTGGCTTCTGTTTTGCTGGCCGTGATTCTCTTTTGGGTAGCCATCGTGTTCGTCTTTCCGCTTTAGTTATAAAACCGACGATTGCTCCCGACTGCAAATCAAAATCAATGCAACCGCACAATCGCCCCGTTATTGCCTAGTCTCTTTGATCTGTGTCCCCTAGATTCTATGCTGAGATAGTTGATTGGAGATTTCAAAAGCAATTTCGAGAGATTGCTCGTAGTTTAATCGTGGATCTAGTTGTGTTTGGTAAGCCGATTCGAGATCGGATTCGGTCAAGCCACCAGCTCCTCCGACACATTCGGTCACATCTTCGCCGGTTAGCTCCAGATGTGCCCCTCCCAACTGGGACCCGCACGCGCGGTGAATGGCGAACGAAAGCTTTAGTTCGTCCACGATATCATCAAATCGTCTGGTTTTGCGTCCACCCGCCGTCGATACAGTGTTTCCGTGCATCGGATCACAAACCCATAGCACCGTTCGATTCGCTTTCGCGACGGCTTCGATCATAGGAGGCAGTAGTGTTTCAACCTTGTTACGACCGACTCGATGAATGAGTGTTAACCGACCAGGTTTATTGTCCGGATTGAGTCGATCAATCAAGTCGATCAGCTCGTCTTTTTGGATCGATCCACTGACTTTGACGGCGATAGGATTTCGTATCCCCCGAAAATACTCGACGTGAGCTCCGTTAACTTGACGAGTCCTCTCGCCGAGCCATGGAAAATGTGTTCCCAAATTGTAGTAGCCAATCCCGCGGATACTGGGACGAGTGAATGCCGTTTCATAGTCCAGGTGCAATGCCTCGTGCGATGTGAAGAAATCGACCCGTCTCAGTTCTGGAGCGGAATCCCTGAGAATAGTTTCTAGAAAGCTGATGGAGTTACCTAGCGATTTCAGCAACTCTTTGTAACGTTCGGCGACCTCTCCCTTAGCTTGGCTCACGAACAGGAGATTCCAGTTCTCAGGATGGTGAAGGTCCGCGAACCCCCCTTCGCTCAGAGCGCGAATAAAGTTCAGCGTCAACGCAGATCGTTCGTACCCTCGAAGAAGCAAAACAGGATCGGGACGTCGAGAGCTTTCGTGAAACTCATATCGATTGACGATGTCACCTCTATAGCAGGGCAATGTCGTGTCCCCCTTGGTTTCCATATCGCTTGAGCGGGGTTTGGCATATTGTCCAGCCATGCGCCCGACCCGGATTATGCGTTTGCGAGAGCCAAATACGATTGCCAAACTCATCTGCAGCAGCAACTTAAGCTTGCTCGCTATGGGCTCCGTTTGACACTGCTCAAAGGTCTCCGCACAGTCCCCGCCCTGCAAAAGCCAGCTTTCGCCTCGTTGAGCTTCCGCAATGGAGTTTGTTAGACGATCGACCTCCCAGCTTGTAACCAAGGGTGGTAGCAACCTGAGCTGCTTAAGCACTTCTTCTAGCGTATGGGGTTCTGGATAGGTGGGTTGTTGGGAAGCAGGAAAATTCTTCCACGACGCGGGAGACCAAGGGTGCAACATGGGTTAGCAGTAAGATTTAGAGACGAATCAATCAAGCGGTTTGCCAATCGAACCAAAACAAGGAACCAACCGCGTGCGTGGTGCAATCGCCGGCAAGCTCTGAAAATCCTTGACAGCCCAATGCGGAAAACATTACCCCGAGGGACCACGAAAATCACCTCAAGTTCGATTCTTGAACACAGTAATAGAATAAGCCCATTGCCACGCATTCGAGAGTCCAATTCTTGAGAACCCCAGGAATTTCAACGGTTATGCGTCCGACTAATCGCCCCACGCCCGAGATACAAGCTTGACAAATCATCGGCCCTACCCTAGATTCGGCCGAGGCCAAAAAATCGCCGTATCTCTTTACGGCAAATCAAGATAACGTCAATTGACAAAACTCAGTTTATGAAAAACCTCCAAGAGATCGCGCGCCGCG
>JBKCTT010000167.1:0-45666 GCA_046318795.1 Pirellula sp. | reverse complement strand
GTCCTTAGTCCTTAGTCCTTAGTCCTTAGTCCTTAGTCCTTAGTCCTTAGTCCTTAGTCCTTAGTCCTTAGTCCTTAGTCCTTAGTCCTTAGTCCTTAGTCCTTAGTCCTTAGTCCTTAGTCCTTAGTCCTTCGTCCTTCGTCCTTAGGTTTGTTACCCCCTGACGTCTGCCCTCTGACAACTTGTTTTTCCCTTTGCTCCGTGCCCTCTGCTCTTCGCCTTTTGTTTTCCTTACCACTCAGTCCTTATCCCCTACAACTTGTTTTACTCCGAGTTCTCTATTTGTGTTATTCGATTCATTCGTGGTCAAACTTCTTCCCTGCCTTTTTTTGTGGTCTTTTGTGTCTCCTCGTGGCTGAACCTTCTTCCGTCCGGTTTCAGATTGGAGATCCTAGCGTGAGGGAGCGGGACCGGCCGTGACTAGAAATGCGAAACGAGATTAGTGGTGTTGGTTAGGTTGATTTACTACAAGTTGATATTCGGTTGCTGGTTAGCGCCAAATCGTAGGTCTTGAGCCCTTACGCTACTATTTGAGCCCTCCCCGGCCGAAGCGGCCGATACACCCGCGCGCGGGAGGGTGAATTGTGAAGCAAGGCGGGAGCCTTGAGCACATCCCGTTACAGGGCTTCAGCCCTATAACGAGTCTGGCTGTTTACCGGCTGTTCAACGGATTTCCAACTAAGCACCAAGCACGCGGCTCTGCCGCTACACTATGTCTATTCTAGTCATTTTCGGAAACCGAACTGCGATAGAAGTCGCAGAAGCCGCAGAGCTAGGCGACTGCAGCCAGTTTAGCGAGCTTGCGATTCGCTATTTCTGTGAGCCTGAGTTCTCTCAGTCTCTCGCTCCGGAACTCGAATCGAAATATGATCGTATCTATTTTCATGCCGGGGTGGCCGATGTTACCGCTAAGCAAGAAATCGTTTCGTTGTGTTTAGCTCGAAATTGGATACCTTATTCTGTGGTTCACCCGTCTGCGGTTATTTCCAGTAGTGCAAAAATCGGTGCGGGAGTGTTTGTTGGACCGCTGGCAGTGATATCCGCGAACGCCGTCGTTGAAGATTTCTCAATTGTCCATATCCATGCATCCGTCGGACACGATGCACTCATTGGGGAATACTCCGCAATACTACCTGGTGCCCGTATCAGCGGGAACGTCCGCGTGGGCAAACGTGTATTGATCGGCAGCAATGCCTTTATCAATGCAGGGGTGTCGGTGGGAGACGATTGCCAAGTTGACGCGTTGACCTATGTTGCCAGGAATGTATCTGCAGCAATGCTATGTAGTGTTCGCCTGAATCGTCCCGTCCCTCGGTTGAAGAAAGATCAGTAGAACGATGGATTTAGCGTATGAGATTCTAGCTAGTGTTCAGCATGTGATTGGCAAACCACAAGAGATGGTGTTGCTGCATCGGCCTTATCTTCCGCCAGCGGCAGCTCAATATGTAGGGGAATGCGTGGAGACGGGATGGGTTAGTTCTGCTGGTTCCTACGTAACGAAATTTGAACAGGCGCTTACGAGGGTAACAGGTGCGAAGCGAGCGGTTGCGGTGGTGAATGGCACTGCCGCACTTGAGATCTGTTTTCGTTTGGCCGGCGTGAAGCCAGGCGACGAAGTTTTGTGCCCTTCCCTTACCTTTGTAGCGACAGCGAATGCCATCAGCCACTGCGGCGCCGTTCCTCATTTTGTCGACGTTTCCATAGAACGATTTTCGATCTGTCCCGAATCGCTTCGGTCTCACCTAAAGAAGATTGCCAAGTTGGATGAGTCGGGACGCACTGTCAATCGGGAAACGGGTAGGCCGATTTCTGCATTGTGCTTAATGCATTGCTTCGGGCATCCGGGTGACATCGATTCGGTACTATCGGTTTGCAATGAGTTCAATTTAATATTTATTGAAGACGCTGCCGAGTCGCTTGGATCCTACTACAAAGCGAAGCATACCGGTCGATTCAGCAAGCTTGCTGCGATCAGTTTTAACGGAAACAAAATCGTAACAACGGGTGGGGGTGGTGCGATCCTATGTGATGATGAAGAGCTAGGAGATTTGGCGAAACATGTAACGTCAACGGCCAAGGTACCGAGCGCGTGGGAGTTCCATCACGATCATATCGCGTGGAATTTCCGGATGCCGAATCTCAATGCTGCTCTGGGGGTTGCGCAGTTGGAGGAGCTTTCTGATATCTTGCTGAGGAAGCGGGAGTTAGCGAGCCGATATGCAACCTGTTTTTCCGCTTTGCCTGAGGTCGAGTTTTTGAGAGAACCGTCTGATAGTTCGAGCAATTATTGGTTGAATGCGATTAGGTTGCCCGGTAGGTCGATCGAGGATCGCAATTCCGTGTTGAAGCTATTGAATGAAGCGGGGTATCAAAGCCGCCCGATATGGGAGCCAATGCATCAGCTGGCAATTTATTCTCATTGCCCACGAGCGGAGCTAATTCGAACGGAAGAGTTAAAGTGCGAGGTAATCAATCTTCCAAGCTCCGCCGAATTAGGCCAGTTGCTTAGTTCATAGTGCTTGGTCATAAAACCGATGTAATAGCCCCTCTCCAAGAAGCGTCCTCAGCCAACATCGCTTTAGTCCATATTCATAGCGGAGCGGGCGCGAGCCCCCCGGTTTGTCCCCAATTAAGGAATCACTCGATCGCCCCGTTGACGCCCTAACCGGACGGCTAGCGCCCTACCTCTACTATTTGCCTTTGGCAAACTGAATCCTAGCGGAGCGGGCGCGAGCCCCCCGGTGCCTGGCAATGCGTCAGCGAGCCGGCTCTTTTTTGTTAGCCTGCTTCCCGAGTAGTTGATAGACGGTGATAAGTTAGCGCCCAACCGTAGGTCTTGCGCCCTTACGCTACCATTTTTGGTCCCTCCGTTACAGGGCTTCAGCCCTGTAACGAGCTTTGCCTTTCAACTGGCTGTTCAACGGGTTTCCAACCAAGCACCAAGCATGCCGCGTTGCCGCCGCAATAAGCATAGCCGCTTTGCGGCCCTTTAACGCACGAACAAATGCATATAACGTTTGCCGTCGGCCCCCATGACCCATGCAGCGCCTGCGTAGGTGTAGTTTTCATAGGTGCAGCATGTGCCCCATCCCCAGCTGGGTTCCATTGCTCCGCAGCCCGCTGATCGAGCCGTTGTGCCTGCAGGCAGATACGCAAAGTCATTTGCAAGATGGCCTGCAATTCTTCTCGATGCCCTAATTTGGGCACATTGCAATGCAGCTTGCGTTAATTGCGGATCGTGCTGAAACGGTCGCAAGCCACGCTTTGCCCGCGCTGCGTTAACCTCTGCTAAGGCGTCGTTCACTTCTTGAACGTTAGCTGGAATAGTTTTCGACGTCTCTTCCGTCGTTGAATGAGACGCCGATTGAACTGTAGGACCGGTCTGCGCGGAGTTAGCAACCTGAGTCACCTGCGCGGGGCGAGAAATGGTTTTGCTAGCCGTCGCGGGGATCGTTTTGACATTGCGCCGAAAACGCCCAGCTTCAGCCGCCGTTTGCATGCCGAGAATCAAAACAATAAAAACGATTGAAAATCGCATGACACTCCCTTTTCTAACAGTTATTCTTGCGGGGTTGTTCCGTGTAAACTCCGAACTTGCTTTTCCGCTTTGCTTTAAATCTTCGGTGAATACTCTGTTTACCGAGGTCTAGTACTCTGTCCCAGAAGTGGCTTTCGCACGCCCAAGACAACTAAGCGGGCCGACCATTAAACCACAATATTCAATTGTTGTGAACCTGCAAAAGGGTCTAAAGTGCCTTTTGCCAGCAGTTCCTTTAGTGGTCTATTTCTATGTGGCGTCTATCGTAATAGCCTCTTTCCAAGAGGCGTCCTTAACCAACATCGCTTTAGTCCCTATTAATCAGCCGGGTCTTGGCGCTAGCCCCGGTTTTGACGCAATGCGCCAGCGAGCGGGCTCTTTTGGTTTGGCCCAATTCCCGAGTAGTTGGTAGTCGGTTGTTCGTTAACGCCCTACCGTAGGGCTCGCGCCCTTACGCTACTATTTTTGCCCCCCTCGCAAGCGGTTAGCACTAGGGGGATTGGCGATCGGATTACTAATGCTTCGGTTGCATCAACCGGCGCGTTACGCCTCTCGGAGAGAGGCTATTACCGCACACTCCTCTCGAAGAGAGGGTGCCGTAGTAGCCCCTTTCCAAGAGGCGTCCTTAACTAACACAGCCTTTCGTCCCTATTAATCAGCCGGGTCTTGGCGCTAGCCCCGGTTTCTTGGCAATTCGCCAGCGAGCAGGCTCTTTTGGTTCGAAAGATTGCGGAGTAGTCGATAGGCGGTTGCGAGGTAACGCCCTACCGTAGGGCTCGCGCCCTTACGCTACTATTTTGGGAGCCTCCGGCGTGGGGGAGGATGAAGAAGGACGCAAGGCGGGAGCCTTGGGGCAGCCCGTTACAGGGCGAGAGCCCTGTAACGAGATTCTCTTGACTAAAGTGTAGCCGTGACTACACTTCTGAAGTGTAGCCTATGCTACAAATTCGACTCTATCAGTTCTAAATGCTTTTGGATGGGTTCCAAGTCATGACGAAACAGTTGAGGTTGGTTTGCCCGGTTGCGAACGAGTTGCATTCGAGGCGCGTCGCCGTGCATCGATTTCGAAACGAGCGGATTTTTGTGCGTCCCGGCGACCCTTTGGGACGGAGGGGCAACTCCAGCGTTTTCATAAAGCGACCCGCGTTTACTCTCGTCGAATTACTGGTTGTTATTGCAATCATCGGAATTTTAGTAGGGTTGCTACTGCCGGCAGTCCAAGCGGCGAGAGAGGCAGCTCGCCGGATGTCTTGTCAAAACAACATGAAGCAACAGTCGCTCGCCATCATGAATTATGAGTCGGCGTTTCGAGTCTTCCCGCCGGCATACATTGCTCAAACTCGCCACCCGAACCGAGATCCGATCACATTTGACGGCCCCAATGGTTTTGCGTGGGGGGCCCTCATCCTGCCACAGCTAGAACAGACTCCCCTGCATCAACAGATAAATTTTTCACTCCCTAGCTGGACGAATCCAAACCAACTTTTGGTCCAAACGCGACTACCAGTTTTCATCTGTCCGTCGGCATCTCGTGCGGAGGGCAATGTGATTATCCGTGACGAATCGGGGGCTGTGCTCTCCGAGGCGGCCCGATCCACATACGTCGTGAACGCGGGACAAGATGAACCGTGGGGATACACGATCGAAGATTATGGTTCTATCGCAGACGGTCCTATGTTTCGTAACTCACGCATCAGGCACGGCGATGTACCCGACGGCCTGAGCAACACCGTGTTCTTAGGAGAGCACTCCCCGATTGTAAGCGACAAAACGTGGGGGACTGTTACGGCGGGAGCGATCGTCTGCGGTAACAACCCACAACGTTTTCCGCTCACGGATTGTGATGTGGCTGCCACCCTAGTCAATGTCCATAGTGGTCCAGCAGCGGACGAAATCGATCCGCTGACAGGTTTTGCCCCTATACACCCACCCAATAGCCGCTTGGCCCACGTATGTCAGATGTATGCAGAACATCCCGGTGGAGCGAATGTGGCATTTGGAGATGGTAGTATCCGATTCGTAAGCGAGAGCATTCATCAGCCAACTTGGGCAGCCGTTAATAGCCGCAACAAAGGGGAAGTCGTAGCGGAAGATTCTTTTTAGATAAATGGTGCAGCAGGCTATGCCACTCTATAAGATTTGCTGCCGGCAGAGATGGTTAGAGATGGCGTTGATCATGCGCGGCGCCTGAGCCGTGGAATAGTCTGACGTTAGTAACATTTTCGGAGCACAAAGTGGGTAGGCAAAAAGTTGAAAACACGTTCCCGACCGGATGGCTTATTGCTGGTGCAAGTTTATGTGCAGCCGTGGTTGGTTTGATTTTCTTTTTGTTCTATTGGCTTCAGCCACCTGCGGTCGCTCTCACCAATCTTCGGTACATCCAGTCGCTTCGCACTGCCGTATCGAGTCAGCGCCCAGACTATGTAAACAAAGTTGACGAAGCGTTAAAGTTGTTGAAAGACAAAGGTGAATTAAGCGAGCCGGAATGGGCGCACTTTCAACTGATCATCGCCAAAGCTCGTGCTGGGGATTGGCAAGCGGCGGATCAAGCGTGCATGAAATGGGAAAAAGCTCAATCAAATCGTGAGAGGCCGAAGTAACAGTGCCTCTTGGAAAGAGTCTACATCCCGTTGCAGGGCTGAAGCCCTGTAACGGGATGTACTCAAGGCTCCCGCCTTGCGTCTTACTTCACCCTCCCGCGCGCGGGTGGGTCGGCCGGGGATGGCTCAAATAGTAGCGTAAGGGCGCAAGACCTACGGTTGGGCGTTAACAAGCAACCGACTATCAAATACTCGGGAATTAGGCTAACTAAAAGAGCCGGCTCGCTGACGCATTGCTAACCCACCGGGGGGCTCGCGCCCGCTCCGCTATTATTCGAATTGCGAAGCAATTGTTAGCGTAAGGGCGCAAGACTTACGGTTGGGCGTTAACAAGCAACCGACAATCAACTACTCGGGAATTAGGCCAACCAAAAGAACCGGCTCGCTGGCGTATTGCCAACCCACCGGGGGGGCTCGCGCCCGCTCCGCTATTATTCGAATTGCGAAGCAATTGTTAGCGTAAGGGCGCAAGACCTACGGTTGGGCGCTAACCCGCAACCGACTATCAATTACTCGGGAATTAGGCCAACCAAAAGAGCCGGCTCGCTGACGCATTGCTCGGCACCGGGGGGCTCGCGCCCGCTCCGCTATTATTCGAATTGCGAAGCAATTGTTAGCGTAAGGGCGCAAGACCTACGGTTGGACGCTAACCCGCAACCGACTATCAACTACTCGGGAATTAGGCCAACTAAAAGAGCCGGCTTGCTGGCGCATTGCTCGGCACCGGGGGGCTCGCGCCCGCTCCGCAATGAATAAGGACTAAAGGCGGTGCTGTTTGGGGACGCCTCTTGGAAATAGGCTATTACGATAGACGCCTCTTGGAAATAGGCTATTACGCACCCTCTCTCCGATAGGCGTAGCCACTTTCAGGTCGTATTGCACAACTCCGTCTGGCGTAAAACACTTTGAGATCTTACCATTAATACTTCCCTAAGTCATACAGCATGTTGTGTTCCGTTTCTTTACTGCAACTCATCAATCTTAAATTTCTTGGATAATCACTATGTCGTTGGAATCCGATCGCGATGCAATCTTGGCTAAGACTCAACAGTTGCTCGTGGCTATCGCCGGTGGAGACTGGAATACTTATGCAGAACTCTGCGATCCTTCGCTAACGTGTTTCGAACCAGAAGCACTTGGCAACCTAGTTGATGGCCTCGATTTTCATCGATACTACTTTAACTTGCCTAACCCTAACCCATCACCCGTGCAAGCCACCATGATTGGGCCTCACATTCGCATAATCGGTGACGTCGGCATCATCGCTTACGTGAGACTAGTTCAAAAATTGACCGATGGTAAGCCCACGACATCCGCTATGGAAGAAACCCGTGTTTGGCATCGTCAAAATGGCAAATGGAAGCATGTGCACTTTCACCGATCCCCAGCTTAATAGCAGTGGATCTACCCTACGCATACTTGTACGCCGGAACATCTTAGGCTCGAAATGACACCAACCGGTTTCCTCCGAATTTCCACGATCTGTGTTCCTACATCGATCGGTAATCCCAGACGAAACCGGGAGTCGATTGAAAATGCTATACAGACAACAATCGACTCGGATATCCTGCTCTTCGGCGAATTAACGTTGAGTGGATATACCTGCGGCGAGCTTTTTCTTCAATCGACTTTACTGGAAAGCTGCCGACAGGAGCTGTTCCAACTCTGCACGTCGGTAAACCAAGAACGGATTGTGGTGGTCGGTGTTCCGTGGGTCCATGCGAGCAAGCTTTACAATTGCGCTGCCATAATTTGGAACCACACGTTGTTAGGATTAGTACCGAAACAACACTTGCCAACGTACCAGGAGTTTTACGAGGGGAGATGGTTCCAGTCGGGAAGTGGCGTTTCCGAGTTGTTGAAAGTCCCTGAACAAACCTTGCCGGTTCCATTCGGGCCAGATCTGCTTTTCGAATGCGGAAAGGCAACGATTGGTGTTGAAATATGCGAGGATCTGTGGGTGCCTGTTCCGCCAAGCTCGATACAAACCATAGCCGGTGCGAACGTTTGTTTAAACTTGTCCGCTAGCAACGAAACAGTGGGTAAAGCAAGCTACCGACAACGATTAGTGGCGGCGCAATCGGGACGATGCAATGTCGCGTACGCTTACGCAAGTGTCGGACCGACCGAATCGACGACCGACTTAGTATTCGGTGCTCATTGCATGATTGCCGAAAACGGAACCTTGCTCGCAGAGTCGCAGCGCATTGGAACTGGACTACAACTCCATGCCAATAAGTCCGAATCCGTCATCAGCTCGATCGCAACGGCGGATATTGATCTGGGACGGATCGAGCACGATCGCCGCATGACAGGCACTATGCATCAGACGAATGTTAGTGTGCCCCCGTTTCGAAAGATTTCTTGCCAACTGCCGATTGTGTCTCGACAACTTAAGAGATTTGTTGATCCACGCCCCTTTGTGCCAAGCGACCCGAAGCAGTTGGCAGAACGTTGCGCCGAAGTGTTTGAAATTCAGGTCGCTGCGTTGGCAAAGCGAATTGGCAGTTTGCCAACTAGCACCCCTCTTTCTATAGGTGTTTCTGGTGGACTAGATAGCACGCTCGCCCTGTTGGTTGCGGCTAGGATGTTCGATTCCACACGCTTCGATAAATCTCGATTACACGGACTCACGATGCCGGGATTTGGGACCTCCTCCAAAACCAAAAACAACGCTATTGATTTGATGCGGTGCCTGGGCATTAAGTCTGAAATCATAGACATACGGGCGAGTTGTTTGGAGATCTTTCGAAATCTTGGCCATCGCCCTTTTGGGATCGACTGTCGCGAACACACAATCGAGTCACTTCAGCATGAGTTGGAACAGCTACCCGACTCCAATCGACACGATTTGGTTTTTGAAAATGTACAGGCGCGGATGCGGACATTGTTGTTAATGAGCCGCGGTTTTGTGATCGGAACGGGTGATCTGTCCGAAGGAGCGCTCGGCTGGAGCACCTACAACGCTGATCACATGTCGATGTATAATGTCAATTGCTCCGTTCCGAAAACGTTGGTCCGATTTCTAGTAGAATTCGTAGCCAACCACGAGTATGCCTCGATGGAAGATGGGGACAGCCGAATCAGGCAGATCCTGCTGGATATCGCCGCGACGCCGATTTCTCCGGAACTACTACCTCTGGCAAAAGACAAAAGCGTGAGTCAAGCCACAGAGGATACGGTTGGGCCATATGAGTTACATGACTTCTTTTTGTATCATTTTGTGAGGAGCGGTGCGTCGCGGGCCAAGATTCTCGAGCTAGCGACCAACGCACAATTCAGCGTCAACTATCCGCCGGCGAACATTGAATCGTGGCTCACTGTCTTTTTCCGGCGATTTTTTCATGCGCAGTACAAGCGCAGTTGCGTCCCGGATGGCCCCAAGGTTGGTACCGTTTCTTTGTCTCCTCGTGGCGATTGGCGTATGCCTAGCGACGCAGATCCTGAGCTTTGGCAGTAAACCACTGGATCTCGCGAGCGATTCCACTCGCTAAATCTTCGACTCTTAATCCCTCAGGTAATACAGGCCACGCGTAGGTCTCAATTTCAAAATGCCCTGTAGGAAATTGTGAGGCCCCCGCCAAGGGACCGAGCAACTTCAGAGTCTTTTCAATTTCTGGTTGTGTGGTTGAGAGTTCACCAAATCGTTCAACGAAAATGGGCACGTGGAAATGCACTCGCCATTCCTCTGAGAGCGATCCCAACTTCGTTAGTTGATCCACGGAGGTCAAACCGAAATGGTCGCGTGGTAACGCGAGTGGTAAGTCCTCGACCATTCGTTTCAAAATGGGCGATCCTGTTGAGGATGGCTCGGGCGATGTTGTGCCAAACGTAGTTTGATGAAGGTAGCGATCCTCTGCGAATTGGCTGAGTTGTGAGATCGCTACCTCGCTTTGCTCCCGAGTCATTTTGGACCATGGCACCGAGATAGCTGAAGAGACCTGGACCTTACCCACACGGATTCCATTTTCGAATAGCGAGTTCAGCTCTCTTGATTGATCTTCGAACATGACGGCCGCGTGGCAAACATCATGGCATATCGTAATATGATTCAAAACATGCTTGCGGACAGATTCGCTTGAACAGGCTGTCAAAAGATGGTCGCAATAAAACTTTCGAAAGGACTCGGTCGAGGTCAAGTAGCATCCTGGTTCGGGCTCGATGGCAATCACGATCGATCGCCCTGAGCTCTCCTGAAGACTCGCTAATTCCTGGGCGATGAAGATGAGATTTTTGCAAGCTACCAGTAGTTGCTCACTCGATGGTGCCGGCATCCCCCAGGCGATCGGAAGCGTCGAAATGCTACCTGACTCTCCATCCGGCAAGATCGCGTCAAGGATTCGCACTAGCTTGCGAGTATATTCCAAGCGAGACGTCTCCCACCATGTTGGATGATAGACCGCATGCTTTACCACTTTCTGATGAAAGTCCCCTTGAGGAAAGCCGTTCAAAGTGAAGGGCATCAAAGAGAAGCGGTCCAAGGTCGATCGCAAACGGTCCAGGTTGCCTAACTCCAAGGTTTCGACTGCAGAGCTCTCGGAAAACCACAAACCAATGCCAATGGGGCTTCCGACAAAACGCTGAACTCGTGCGCTGTAGTTTTCAAGATTTGCTAATACTTCTGAAAAGGTCCGGCCTGCATGAACGTTCATGCAGTACCCGAATTTACCTGTTAAATGTGGCGAATCCATCGATGGTTCTTTCTAAAGATGGCGGCAGTAGGCAATCTGAATCCGTAACGCGGCTTGGCTTGGGGCTAAACGATACTAAACTGATGGGAAATATATACAGACGAGTGGTAGGTTTGAAAGTTGCCGCTCTTCCGTCGCCAAATCTCGCTAACCACATCAACCTTATTCCATGTTACGTTATTGGACCGCCGGAGAATCGCACGGAAAAGCCCTTCTAGCCCTTATCGATGGTTTTCCCGCCGGATTGAGTATCGATACCGACCATATCGACCGGGAATTACAGTTACGGCAGGGAGGGTATGGCCGAGGCGGCCGACAAAAGCTAGAGCAGGACAAAGTGGAGTTTCTCACCGGTGTCTGGCAGGGCATGACGCTAGGTTCTCCTCTCACTCTGCAGGTTGTGAATAACGACTACAAACTCGAGCGACTTAAGGAACTCGAGCGTCCTCGCCCCGGCCATGCTGACTTGACCGGCTCGATCAAATACCTCGGTTCGATTCGAGGTGTTCTGGAGCGTTCGAGTGCTCGGGAGACGGCAGTACGCGTCGCGGCAGGTGCGCTGGCTCGGCAATTGCTAAGTCAATTTGGCATCGAAACAATCGGGTATGTTTTGGAGTTGGGTGCCATGCCGATTGGCCGAGGCGACTCGCTTAGCAAGAAAGTTAGCGAGGTTCGAGCCATTCGGGACACGAGCAGCATTTATTCAGTCGAACCTGAAAAGGACAAAGACGCCGAGGCCTATATAGATCGCACTGCAGACGATGGCGACACGTTGGGAGGCATTATCGAGGTTCGGGTCGATGGTCTCCCATTTGGACTAGGAACTCACGCTCAGTGGGATCGTAAACTAGACGGTAAGATTGCGCAAGCGGTCATGGCCGTTCAAGCAATTAAAGGGGTGGAAATCGGGATGGGATTCGAAGCAGCGCGACGCCCTGGCTCGCAGGTCCATGATCCCATCCACTTTGATCCAGAACAAGTCCATACACCGAACCTGGGATACGTTCGCCCCTCCAATAATGCGGGGGGGCTCGAAGGTGGAATGACCAATGGACAATCACTTATTGTACGTGCCGCCAAGAAGCCGATTAGTACGCTTCGCAAGCCCCTGGACTCGATTCGCATGGAGGACAAAGGTTCCCATCGGGCCAGCTACGAACGAAGCGATGTTTGTGCTATTTCCGCCGCCGCCATCATTGTCGAACATGTTATCGCCTTTGAAATTGCAGCGGCTTTGGTGGACAAATTCGGTGGCGATAGCCTCGTGGAGATGAAGGCGAGATACGATCTATTTCAGCAAATGGCCCGCCAGCGTTAATGATTCCTTGCACCTGCTTTAAGAAAGGGATTTGAGATGAGCCAGTCTGAACTCGAAGCTTGCATGAATGACCCTGAGTACGCGTTGCAACATCTCGAATTGCTTATCGTGTCGGTAAGCAACGACGACGAATCGATTGCGAATCCTGCATTAGAGTCCTTAGAGAATTGTGGCTCTCCGCGCAGCGAGCATTTTGATCTACTGATGAAATACCTAAGCGACTCGGAATCACAGCGAGTGTACTGGGCAGCAACTCTTATAGGGCGTCTATTATCAGACACTTCGACGAGCGTTATCGGAACGAATCCCACATTGCAAAAAACGTTTGCCGCGAGATTGATCGATAAAAGATTGGAAGAGTCGGCCCGAGAGAAAATCTGTTGGGCGGTAGGCTGCCTTCCCATGGTAATGCCTGAACTACGAGAAGCCTTGGCAAATGCTGCTATAGGCGCGTCACCACGGATGCAGCGGCTTATTGAGTCGGCGCTAGCGAAAGCTTGAATGGGCGAGGAACGACGCCTCTTGGAAAGAGGCTGTTACGGTAGCCTCTCTTTGAGAGGCGAATGCTGTAGTAGCCTTCTCTCTGAGAGGCGTAGCGTGCCGGTTGACGCGGTGGATCGATTTATTTGCTGTAGTGAGTGAACTCATCAGACTTAAGGTTTGCAAGTCTTGGGTTGTTGGCGATGTACTCGCGAAGGAAATCAAACTGCTTTTCACTCCTGACAAGGTGATCGAACTGACCTGGCATCCAAAAGTCACCTCGTCTGCCAACCTCTTGGTTTATCCGTCGTGCAGTATATCGCTTCCAATCTTCTGATTGCCTTAACAGCCCGACTTCATCCGGATAGGCTACTAGCAGATGAAGATGATTAGGCATGATTACAAGGTCCGTTACGTAGTATCGATCTCGATCGAATTTCAAAATCGAATCAAACACAATACTCCTGAGTCGCGGAATCTTTAGTAGACATGCTCCATGACCTGCATCGACATACTTTTCGTAAAGATGAAATGCGTTCCAACTTAAGAACTGACGACAAGACATGCCAAACAAGTCCGCTTCTTCTTTAACTCCCAAGTCCTCAGCATCATTGGAATGTTTCCGATGTTGGGTCATTTCTAATTCGATCTGTCGAATCGCAGATGCGGGCAATGAATCTTTTGTTCGCCAAGTAACAAAAACCAAGCAACCGCTTTGAACCCAATGTGGCGTTACCCTATTAATAATGGAGAAAGGTTGGTCACGATTAAAATGGGCAAGATCAGAACGATCCATGGCGTTTCTCATATTAATGGGATCAAGAATGGTGAAGATGCAGTGCAACCCTCAATATTTTCATTATAACAATCAAAAGAGAACTTAGGCTGTTCTTTGCAAATTTGCATGAAGCCCCGCGTAGCACCCTCTCTTTGAGAGGCGAATGCTGTAGTAGCCTTCTCTCTGAGAGGCGTAGCGTGCCGGTTGACGCTCCCGAAGCGTTAGTAATCCGACCGTCAAGCCCCCTAGTTGCTGATCGCTTGCGGAGGGATCGCATCGCGGACTCGCGCGATTTAGGCCTGAGTTTGAGCAGGGCTGGTTCCTCGCTGGGCGAGGAACGACGCCTCTTGGAAAGAGGCTATTACCGCACCCTCTCTTTGAGAGGCGAATGCTGTAGTAGCCTTCTCTCCGAGAGGCGTCGCATGCTGGTTGACGTTCCCGAAACATTAGTAATCCGATCGCCAATCCCCCTAGTTGCTGATCGCATGCGAGGGATCGCGGTGCGGACTCGCGCGATTTAGGCCTGAGTTAGAGAGGGGCGGGTTCCTCGCTGGGCGAGGAACAACGCCTCTTGGAAAGAGGCTATTACAACAGGGACGCCTCTTGGAAAGAGGCTATTACAACAGGGACGCCTCTTGGGAAGAGGCTGTTATTGTAGCCTCTCTTTAAGAGGCTCAATTTCGATGGACAGCGACCGCTATTGATCTTAATCGATCTGTCCTCTCTTAAAGGCATCCGCGATCGTTTCTTCGGTGCCGACCGTCCAGCGTTTGCCATCGGTCTCTACCTCGATGTAGCTCGCTCCAATCTTCACTACTTTGCCCCGGATTTCCCCCAGCTTGAGCTCATCCCCTTCGCGAAGCTTTAACGTTTTACCTTCGGTGCGAGAGAACACCCACGCTTCCGATCCATTTTTACCCGCAAGCAGGCCGCTCAATTTCGCTTGCGAAGCAACATCGAATTGTGTGGGGGAGGGCGGAGGCGGAGGCGGTTCTTTGACTTCGATCGTAATGGTTTGCTTTGTGGATCGACTCGGTAGCCCGGAGTCCATTGCGATCACGTTAAAGGAGGTCTTGCCAATTTCTCGGCCCGTCCAGGCAATTTTGCCTGTAGCTTCATCCAGCTTGAGTCCCTCAGGAGCCTCGCCATCGATTGCATACTTGAGTTTCTGGTTCGGGTCAGGGTCCGTGGCTTCAATCGAGTAGTTTACTGGAATGTTGACAACTGCATCGATCGATTTGTTGGGTCTAAGTTGTGGAGGATTGTTTTTCGGCTCAAACAAATTACGTGAGTAGATCGTCGACTCAAAGTCTTGGATCGATTTCGCAAGTATACTCGGATCAGATTTAGGAGTGGGCTGGCGTTCTTTCGACATAGGCAGCGATAACACTTCGCAGTCCATGCTGATCTGCAATTTGCCGGCGTCCTTTGGATCGTTTCGTGGCTGAATCACAAATCGAGTAACGCGATGCAGGAACGGCTTGGTTTCAAAAGCGTGAAGCAATTGGGTCGCTTCTCGGAGGGTCCCTTCCGCATCGAGCGAAAACTTGTAAGTAGTAAATCCATCGCGTTCAGCGTTCGCGGCACCTGGACGCGGTTTGGGATCTTGTAAACCAACGGAATTGGCTGTTTCGATCAACCAATCCATGTAGTCGGTTTGAGCAAATTCTACTTTTTTGGAGATCGATCGCGGCAAAGCCTTCATCAATCTCATGGTCGATACTTTTCCTTCGGTGATTTCCAGCTCTTGATTTTGAAGCTTAGTGCGTAGGGAAGCAACCTCTTGTTCTTTAGATTCGAATCCACTTTGAATAGAGGACCAAATAAACTGGCCGCCAAAGAGACTACACGCGACAGCGACGGCACCTGCAAGGAGTTTTTCTCGGTTGGTCATGCTCATGATGCGGCCCCCAGTTGGTTAGGGCTTTGGGGTGTAGTGGCTTCTTTTTGCGATGGCTCGTCTGGTGAGGGGCTTGGATTGTCAATGCCTGGTGGAGGTGGAGGAGTGGTCGTTGGAGGTGTAAGCGGGGCGATATCAAACTCTTTGGTGTTCCGCTCTTCGGTGCTGCCAGGATCCAATGAAGAATCCTGGTCTGCAGCTGGTTTAGTATTAGGTAAATCGTTTAGGGAGACATTACTCCATTTGCGAATGTCCTCAACCTTGCGAGGAGACAGTCTCATGTTCAAACTCGATGCCCATGCATAGGGGCTCGATTTGTCCATGCTCTTTGTGAAACCACCACTTGTTACGATTCGTCCCTCGCCGCGGAGACGAGCTTCCGCTTCCGTTCGATTGCTTTGATCTGGCGTGATGTAGTTCGTAGAAACGACACCTTCGTCTTTCTTCGTTTCTAGATTAAATGTCGTGCTCCGAAAGATCATTTTATCGGGTGGTAATGCATTGGCCGAAACATACTCTAACTGCTCCAAAACGGAATAAGAACCGGCTAGGAACTTTTCAAGCTTTTTCCAGTGAGCGGTTGTTGTCTTAGCTAATTCGAGGGTTTTCTTATTTGCCTCGATCTTGGAATTGAGTTCTGCAATCTCTGTGTCTAGTGCAGAATGGCTAGCAAAATACCAATACACACCAGCACCTAGGATGAGTGCTGCGGCGGTACCAGCCAATGCAAAGAGCCGCACGGGTTTTTGTTTTTCTTCACGTTTTCTAGGGTTATGAAAATCGATGAGACTACCGGTCAAACTGGGCGCTAACATTCCACCAATCACGGCAGCATAACGGCTCTTGTCGCTACCGACCTCTTGCTTTGCCTTAGAGGAAACGTCGATGAGTTCAAATGGATCGAGACTTTCGATCGGCATGTCGAGTGCTGAGGAGAGTGCCGCACAAGTGCTACTTAGGGAATCTGGTGAACCCCATAGCACGACCCGACCAACATTGAGTTGTGACTGCTGTGATGCGGCGGCTAATAGCGTGCGTTTGATTTCACCCATGAGAACACGGGACTTGCTCGCTTCGTCTTGTTCCGCATTGGTTCGAATCGTACGCATGAAGACAACATTCTTGCCTTCCGTAATAGCCATATCGATTTCATCATTGACGAAATCTACGAAAAGGGTCGGTGTTGCCGCTAGTTCTGGTTTTTTAGCGATGGCCATGGAGCATGCTAACATGGGACGCAGAACCAACTGATTCAGCTTTAATCCACAGGTTTCCAGCAAGTGACTGAGGCGGTCAATTCGAACTGGATTCATGGATGCGGCCAGAATTTCAGAGATACCGTCTCCTGACTTTAGCACCACGAAATCGATCGGCCAGTTGTCGCCGACGTTCGCGAAATGTCGCTGAGCCGCAAACCGAACCATGTCGGGCAACTCATTTTTGTCTGTGGACGGTAACTGAAGCGATCTCAATTCAATACTACTACGACCGATACATACAACCGCGTTTCCTCCCTTGGTATTCGCTTTCTTAAGAAGCATTTGAATGGCAGCTACCGTTTTTGGACTATCCATGTAGTCTTCAGTAGGTTGCAGATCCAATGGGGCGCTCAACAGGTGTTCAATCGAAACACCGGTCAAGCCGCTGGAACCGATCGCGAGCCTAATCTCTTTGGGATCGCAATCTATTGTTATCGTTTTTGACATGGGACGGATTCGCGTAATGTTGGAATCGAGTAAAGCAAGCTGTAAAACAAAGTTGGTTAAGGTAATGAACCCTATTGAACGACACCCAGCAACGCGCGTTGGCCAAGCGTTGATTGACTAAAGCCTCGTCCTAAGTGATCGAGTTTTCTGTACATGACTACCACAGGCAACTGACCTGAAGCGTCGATGACGGCTTCAATGCGAGAGAATCCAGCCGATTGTTCGAAGTAACCAACGGATTGCACTCTCATGCAATCACCCCCCGCTGTGATCAACGGTGAGATGATTTTCATCTGTTCGAGGGAGATGATTCCCTGAACCATTGGCCAAGTCTCAAACTTGCGATTTTCGTTGTCTGCCGATTGTCCCCTGGCCTCAACCAGAGCTTCCAAAATATCCTCGGTCATTCCTGGTAAACCTGCCAGAATCTCGCGGGGAGCCTCATTTATATTAATTCGTCCAGGCATTACCGTCGCGGTTACTGCGGTAAGTTTGTCCATAATCATTGGCAAATACAAAGCCATCGCGATCGGATTATTTTCGAGTGGCGAGGTTATGGTCACTTGTTCATTATTGATGGTTGCCGTGAACTCTGCGCCGATCAAATCGAGTACTTGGCGAATCGAGCCCGAGGGGGGATTTGCGGTGTCAATGTTGAGCTGGTCGAATAAGTCGGCCGACCACTTGACTCTCCGGGTTGCCCCACCGTTTCCACCACCGCCGGCCATATTGCCGCCCATACCCATACCGCCCCCCGTTCCCGGGCCGCCGGGACCTCCCGGGCCGTCATTGCCGCGCCCGCGACCACCATCACCGCGACCACCATCACCGCGACCACCATCACCGCGACCACCATCACCGCGACCACCATCACCGCGACCACCATCACCGCGACCACCATCACCGCGACCACCATCACCGCGACCATCATCACCGCGACCACCGCGGCCTGGTCCTTGACCGGCATCGCCGCCTCGCTGTGGCCCTCCAGCATCACCACCTCGTCCCGGCCCGCGCTGGCCTCCTGCGTTTCCGCCACCTAAAGGCGGGCCTCCACCATTCTGGCCACCAAACTGTCCACCTCGTTGCAGCAATCCTGTCAATTTCAAACTGTTGGGATACAAAAACAATCCTGCGGAACTCGCTAACGCAGTGTCCATTAGTTCATTAGGTGCAGCGAATCCAATTGGGCCACGCCCCCCACCTCTCGGACCTCCGCCACCCGGTCCGCCGCCTCCAGTTCCACCGCCGCCCGGTCCACTGACTCCGGGACCACCATTACCGCGACCACCAGCACCACCACGTCCTCCGCCATCCTGACCGCGACTGCCACCAGGTCCGCCGCCACCGCCAGGTCCGCCGCCACCGCCAGGTCCCATGCCACCACCAGGTCCCATGCCACCACCAGGTCCGCCACCACCAGGTCCGCCACCACCAGGTCCGCCACCACCAGGTCCGCCACCACCAGGTCCGCCGCCACCGCCAGGTCCGCCGCCACCGCCAGGTCCGCCGCCACCGCCAGGCATACCTGCTCCGCCAGCCGCACCCCCCTGTTGCTGTGAATTCGCCATATAACGATAAGCAATGATAAAGGTCGCTAAATCGGCCCCGACCGCAGTTTCTAAATCCGATTGCAAGGTCGCTATATCTTGACCGTTGATGTGGATTCGCGGGTCCCCCGATTGCTGAACATTTTTCTCTTTGGAATAGACTGTCAAGTAAGCAGCCCATCCTAGAGGTGGAATCGTCGATCCCTCCGACGAATCCGCACTTGTTGTTCCTATGGGCACACCAGCATTCGCTGCCACCGACTCCTCAGCTGGATCGAGTACTCCATTTCGATTCTGATCGAAACCAAATAGCAAATCAGCTGTAACACCTCGCACCAACAGCAATTGTTCGATCGATTGCAAAGGACCGTTGTTTGGTGCGTACGGAGCAGGGAGTGTGGAATAGTAATCTCGTTCGGCCCCGTATTCTCTCGCATCGTCGTCTTCATCAATAAAGTCGAGAATCGAATCGGCAATGTCCTCGGTCATACCTGGCAGAGCCATGAGTAGTGTTCGCCCAATTCCCGACGGAGCGGGTTCGCTGGACTGTCCTCCACCAGCTCCCGATCCTGCTGAGGCTCCACCGCCAGCAGCCATCGCTGCCCCGAGTCCCATCGCATCCATGCCTGGCATAACCTGCTGAGCAATTTGCCCTAAAGACAACTGACTATCGACCAGCGGTAAAACGTTTAGATTGAGTTTTGCGGATTCATTAATCATGCCAAACCGAAGACCAGCCAGGCGTCCCGCTTCATCCAGATCGGGAGCGACGAGCGAATAGTTGCAGACATTCCCTTGCATGCGTCCTTGTAACACAGGAATCGCCTGAAAATTGTCAGGGTTATTATAGGTTCCGCCCGCTTCCTCGCGTTCCGTGCGAGTCGACGCTAAAAAGAGCCTCGCTGCATCGATTGCCGAATCCGCCGCGTAACGAGATTGAATGGATTCTCCCAGAAGAACCGATTCTTGATACCCACTCAACATGGACCGAGAATACGCAAGTGCCCCGAGCGAGATCGATGCGACAACCAACAAAACGATCAAGAGGATGATGCCTCGACGGGATCGCCCTATTGGCTTTTCCTGGACATGGGCACAACTCAACCGGTTTCGCCGAAGCGAATGGGCTCGTTTGGTTTTTCGTTGCTTAGTGGTCATCATCAAAATCCTTTGTACACGATAGTACGATGTCCGAATCCGTTGCATTAGAGCCCGAGAGATCCCATGCCGTTGTCACCGGTCGCAGAATCAGTTTGCGGTCTAGTTAGGAGCATTGAACCCGGGATGAGCGTTGTAGTTGTGTAAATTTCAATTCCACTTTCTGCGAGCGATCCGGACGTGAGGCTCGAAATCGACTGCCCAGGATCTACAGGATCGATTTGCCGCTTACTTTCTAGTTGCATGGCCAATGTGATACGAACCACAATGGGCAACCCCTGAACGCTACTATCCCATTCTGATTGCCACAACTGACCATCAAAGTACTCGAATTCGATAGCCACAACTTCTGGTGCCAACAATTCGCCTGTCCGCTGCAGTGAATCCGTAGTCCCCTGTTCGTAGGCAAACAACGTGATCGCTCGATCGAGAGACCGGCGAACCAAACCTCCCGCTGCACCGTCGGAATTCGCCTGCTTGGATCGGATATCAACCTCCGTCGCGAGAGGATCACGAATCCCATCGGTCCTTTTCGATTGAACAAAGTAAGCCACAGTCTTTATATCGCTGGGCATATCAGCTACCGTTCCATTTACGACATCTTGTTCCATCGGAACATATTCATCAGGGCGAGGCAGCCGACTGATGTCGATCTCAATGGATGTGCTCGTCCCATAAATTCCAGGTGGCAATGTGGCGACGGTGGGTGTCGCGGACTGGTTGCTCGCACTCGAGCTTGTCTCAGCGGATGCTCCCCCACTCGCCGACGACGGGGCTCCCGCTGTCCCCGATGCCGCACCAGTACCACCTGCTGCACCGCCACCGCCGCTTTGCTGACCTCCTGATAACAATTCACTCAATCCGGCAGTATCAAATGACTGATTTCGAACCACCGTCCTAATGTCATCCGCAATCATATTCAGCAAAGCCCGAGCTAACTGCGTCTGCTTGACGCGATCTCGCCCAATGTTCTGATTGGTCATGTAGACTTGAACCAATCCACCAATGATTCCTGCCACAACAGCGGTGAGGGCCAGCGACAGCAGTACTTCCACTAACGTAAAACCACCTCGAGAAACTCTAAACATTCGTCGGGGCGTGTTCTCAATGCAAAGCTGAGGTTTGTCGTGTAACGCGATCATGGGCTACTCGCTCCTCCTGTACTCGAGGAACTATTCGCTGCACCGGTGGCATCCGTAGTTGGTGGGGTATCTAGCCCAAGTGAGGGGTCTATGACCCAACGTACGACGTAGAACAATTCTTTCACACCGTCCGGTGAATCAATGATATCTGTTATGGCTAATCTCAATCCGATCATATTGGGCCGCTCCGCAGTCACGGTATCTAACTTGTAGTACCAGTTTCCTCGCGAAAAACTGCCTTCAACAGGAGCCCAGTCGGTCGTCTGCATGGGAATGGCGCCAACCAAAATCTCCGACATGGTGCCCTCGCAAATTAATTGCGCCGACGCAATGCGCTGGGCCATCAAGGCGTTATTAGTGGACTGCCGGGTAATTTGCGCTAAAAGAGCAGCCGAGGTGGCGAGGATCGCCAAGGCGAGCACGACCTCCAATAGGGAGATTCCTGCGCGGCCCGTTTTCACGGCGCGGCCCGAACTTAAACGACGCGATTTGACCTGAAACCGAAAAGGTTGCTCGGTCAGTCTGACGGAAACTTGTTGATTACCGATTCTCATAAGTGCGATTTGCCTTTTTATTGAGCCGGTACAAAAGCGGAAGGATCAACGCTCGTTGTCTGATACTTGGACAATTGTCCCACGATTCCACGTAGCTGTACAACCATGCGACGCCCCTTTTGGTCAATTAAGATCACTTGTGCGGTTGTGGTGGAACCATCTGGATAGATCAACACGGGATTGCTTGTCGAACCCGCTGCGCCCGATCCCGATGCGGGCAAAGTTCCTGTTTCTGTTTGGATCGCAGCGGCACTCCGCGTATCCATCAAGGTTTCTACAGCGATGAATTGTACATATGGATCTAATCCCAACTCTTTCGCTTGGCCAGTCGATGGAGAGCTTTCCACTCCCCCTCCCGCCGCCGCGGATGTGTCGAGAGTCAAGCCTGTGGAGGTTGTAATCGTCGCCCCAGCGGAGGCGTTGATCTCGTCGTTGGCCGTCAACCAAGGCTTTACGGTGTAGTTCCGCCCGCCCAACGTGGCTTCGAATACTTGTGTTTGACCAGTCTGGATCGCTCGGATTCGCCCCTCGGCAATATCATTTGCAATTTGGTCCGCCGCCACCGAAAGCTTGCGACTTGTAATCATCGAATCAATGGTGGGAGCCGCCAGTCCCGCTAGTGCTGCCAGTATGGCAAGCACCAACAAGACTTCAAGCAGTGTAAAGCCGCGTCGAAGCAATCGTGTGCCGAAAACAGCTGTTCTGACACAATTGTCCGAGCCGCGACAATATTCTGTTCTGCGTCGAGCGTAGATACTACGGGGTGATGTCATCGGAGGTTCCGGACTGGCCGTCTGGTCCTACGCTACGCAATTCGAATTCTGCACCAGCTGGCTTGTACTCGTAAGGCTTGTTCCATGGATCCATGGGAAGCTTATCTAGCTTCTTTACCCACATGGCAGGGTCGACGTCAGCAGGTTGTGTGACTAGCCCTTCCAAGTCCGTTGGGAGAGAGCCAACCATCAATTGGTACTCTTTCAAAGAAGCGGACAATACTCCAAGCATAGCCTTGGCCTCCTTCTGCTTCGCTTGCTGCAACGTGCCACTTAAGGCTCGAATTCCGAATCCAGCGATCACAACAATGATGATAAGTACCAACAGAACTTCCATCAGTGTAAAACCGCTTCTTTTCGATCGGCGGGTAGGTCTATTTGCTTTCATGGTTTTTCCTTTCCTAATTATTTCGGTAGTGTGTTTTCCTAGGCTTTCCTATTCCCCAGAGCCCCTCATTCTACAGCGAACTTGCAGAATTGATAATCGGCAGGAGCAATGCCATGACCACGAACATCACCATCCCTGCCAAGACTAACAACATAAAGGGTTCTAACAGTCGAACCACGGTCTCTAAACGTCGGAATGTGGTCCTTTCCAAGTTATCTGAGATAGTGACTAGAACGTTATCTAAGGTATTGGACTCCTCAGCGATGGAGATCATTTCCACCACAGTGGTTGGAAAATGGCCCGATTTCTCAAGCTGCTTGGCGAGCCTTTCGCCCGCTTGAATCTCTTCACTGGCCGCCTGAACGGATTCGGCAAGAATTAAATTCCCCGCTGCTTGCCGACTAATGTCGAGCGAACGCAACAAAGGGACTCCATTCTTGAGCAACGTTCCAAGCACCCGACAGAATCGAGCGACCGCTAGATTTAGAAACACCGATCCCAGCAAAGGTGTCTTTATTTTTACTAAATCAAACCGCCTTTTTCCTACTTCCGTTTTGAGATACTGATTAATCGCTAGACCAACTAGTCCAACCAATCCCAAAACGATCCACCAATAGCCTTTGACGATACGACTGATGGCTAGCAGAACTTCGGTTGCTTGTGGCAATGCCCCTTTTGCTCGCATGGACGCAAAGATCGCATCGAACTGCGGGACGAAAAAGATCAGCAAGACGGTCACAACTAATACACCCACCGTCATAACGAACACGGGATAAGCTAACGCGCCGGCCGTTTTACTTTTCATTTCCTCCTGCTGCTGAACGAAGGAGCCGACTCGCTCCAACGCGTCTTCAAGAAATCCACCTTCGCTACCAGCCTTAACCATGTTGACGCCGATATCGTTGAAGACTCTTGGGAATCGAGCCATGGCGTCCCCAAGCGATTCCCCCTCTTCGACTTTGGCTTTGATCTCGGAAACGGCAAAGCGAAGCGACTTACTGGTGCCACCCTGCGTTGACAAAACAGCTAGCGCCCGCAGCAACGGAACGCCACTTCTTAAGAGCGAAGCGAGTTGCTCATAGAATCCCGCCATTTGGGTTCCCGATACCCGACGGGTGCTTTTAACTTGCGTTCCTTTGTTTACGGTTATCGAAACTGGAAACAAGGACTTGGCACCGAGTTGGGCAGCGGCATCGCGTTGATTGTTGGCCGTGATCGTGCCAGCAATCGATTTTCCATTCATGTCACGAGCTAAGTAAGCAAAGTCAGGCATAGTTCTTAACCGAGGTGATCACCCTTTGTGGCGCGAAGAACTTCATCGAGACTTGTCGTCCCTTCCATTGCCTTTCTAAAGGCATCATCACGAAGCGTTAACATACCGTTCTTAATGGCCGCTTGCTTGATCTCAAAAGAGCTTCTGCGATCGTGCGCCAATTGTCTAACGTCTTCCGTCGTGGCTAACAATTCGTAGATACCAAAACGTCCGGAATAACCTAGATTTCGACATACTCGACATCCTTTAGGTCGGTACAACGGCCGCCCCTCAAGTTTGTCCCAAGGAAAATCACGAGGAACATCCTCATGGGTCGGTGTGTACGGCTCCTTGCATGATGTGCATAGCCGACGGACTAGTCGCTGCGCCATAATGCCTTCGACAGTACTCGCGACGAGGAATGGCTCAATTCCCATATCCACGATCCGAGTAAATGCTCCAGCGGCATCGTTTGTGTGAAGCGTACTGAATACCGTGTGACCGGTAAGTGACGCTTGAATGGCGTTTTCGGCCGTTTCTGCATCCCGAATTTCCCCAACCAATACAACATCCGGATCATGACGAAGAATACTCCGAAGAGATGCGGCGAACGTCAGACCAATCTTTGGATGGACCTGAATCTGATTGATTCCCTCTAACTGATATTCGACTGGATCCTCGGTCGTGATGATCTTGACTTCAGGCGATTGAATTTCCAGCAGTGAACTATAAAGAGTCGTGGTTTTACCGGAACCGGTTGGCCCGGTGACTAATATGATTCCGTGGGGCAAACGAATCAACTCGCTAAACAGCTTGTACGTCGCTTCTCCCATACCAAGACTTCGCAAGTCGAATTTCATGGCCCCTTTATCCAGGATCCGCATTACCAAACTCTCGCCGTGAATCATTGGTATTACGGATACCCGAATGTCGATCTCGCGACCGTGAACTCGCAACTTGATACGACCGTCCTGTGGCAGTCGCTTTTCTGCAATGTTCAGCTTGGCCATGATTTTCAAGCGTGAAATAATTGCCGCTTGAAATCGATTAATCTCAGGTGGAACAGGCTGCGTGTGAAGGATACCGTCAATGCGATAACGTACGACTAACCCACTTCCCTGTGACTCGATGTGAACGTCTGAGGTTCTGGAGTCAACAGCCTCGACAAGCAATTCATTAACAAGCCGAACCACCGAAGCTTCTTGCGCTTGTTCGCTTAACTCGCTGCCATCGGCTTCGATTTTTTCCAAAAGCTCGATTTCGTTATCTTCATCTGACTTGGCTGCCATCAACCCTTCGATGGTCTCACTACCGACACCCAGATGCTTTTTGACGAGCTTGGCAATTTCGGTGCGCTCAGCAACTAGCGGAACGACCTGCAGGCCCGTTGCGGCTGACGCTTCATCGATGGGATAGAGATCTAGCGGATTGTGAGTCGCAACAAAAAGGGTATTGCCCTCTCGCTTGATAGGAAAAAGCGAATGGCGATAAATCAACTTCTGCGGAAATGTCTGTAGCAATGTTAGGTCTACGTTGGCTTCTCGCAGATCGATAAAATCGAGTCCAAACTCTTCTGCGATCGCTTTGAGAGCATCTTCTTCTTTGGCAAACCCAGAGCTGATAATACTATCCAAGATACCTGTCGCACCCGAAGTAGATCGGGATTGAATAAGCTGATCCTGAGTAATCAGCCCCCTTCGCAATAGTAACTCTCCCGCCTCGGTGATCATCGGCCGCCTCGGTTGTTTCTGTTGCCTTGATTATTGCGATTCCCCTGGTTGTTTCGGTCGCCTTGGTTGAATTGTCCGCCCTGACCTTGGGTGCCCCGGTTAAAGCCGCCTTGATTGCCAAATCCTCCTCCGCCAAAGCCACCGCCGAATTGATTGAATCCGCCGCCTCTGTTGCCACCTTGGAACTGTTGAAACATGGCTGGATTGAAACGTGGAGTGTTGTTTCCGCCCGCCCCCGTTTGTGTGGTTCCGCCGGCTGATGCGGTCGATGTTCGCGCTGCGGAGCCGAATACAGAGGAAATCGCACTCTGGAGCAACTGAGGATTGACGTCTCCCTCTAACGCGATTGGGACCACGACCTCTTCATCCTCGGCCGCATACTTATCGATCTCTTGAACTAGTGCAACCACGCGATTGTGAAGCGCTTGCGGTGCTACGACGAGCAACGCGTTGTTTTTCTTATCGGAACTGACTGTCATAGTCTGTTCCTTTAGCTGGCTTTGTGAACCGCCAGCCCCACCTCGACCGCCACGCCCGCCACCTGCGCCGCGAAGGAGCTCAATAAACTCTTGTGGGGATGGTTGCCTTTGGGCTCCACCACCGGCATTGTTTTGTTGTCCACCGATTTGTTCCGCGAACGCAGATTTTACTAATGCCTCAACGTCAGCAACGTCTGTGTTCTCAACAAAAATGAGTCTGGGCGTTCCTTTGGTCAATATCTCGACCTCACTGTTCTCGACGTCGATCACCTCTAGGATGTCCTCGACAAACAACGCATCCATCGGTGCCGCTTGAATCCAAACCGCATTTAGTCTCGGATCTGGGGTTATGAAGACTTCGCCACTTGTAGAAGATCCGGAAACACCACTGGCCGCACTGGAACCTCCTCCTCCGCCGCCACCAAACAATCCGCCGAACAACCCACCTCCGCCGAGTAATCCTGAAGCCACGTCACCCAGGAGGCCACCACCGCCACCGCCGGACGCTTGTTCTCCAGCGATGATACTCTTGACCAACTCGGTTGCAGCCGCTGCGGGAATGTACTTGAGAAAGCGAATCGTTGGCTCGGTCGGCGCCAAGGACATCTCGCGTTCGACACGGCTGAGTAGCCTATTAAATTCAGCCATTACTTCTGGGTTGTCGCTGTAAGCCACCAAGCCTGTTGGACCTTGAAGAATGTAGACTTGATCCCCTGTCTCCGAGGTGATCACCTGTGCCGATTGAAGATCATCCGCTGGAACGACAGCTCCCTCTTGGTTTGCCTCTTGGTTACCGTCTTGCGATACGACCGTAGACGTCAAAAAGGTTGCGGGTTCTACACCCGCTCGCTCCTCTGTAATTAGTGATTCTGTAATTGTTGATTGAGGATATTGCGAAACCGGCAAGGCATTCTTTTCTTCTTTCCGAACAGGTTGGATCGAATTCGGCTTGGGTTGGCCAGATTCAAATTCCTTGGGATACTTGATTTTTATATTCTTTTTGCTGGCTCGATTGATAATGTCGATTTGCTCTAGCAGTCGCTGCGCAGCCTTGCCTCGCAACGGAATAAACTTGGTACCATCATCCGTTTCCGACATGGGACCGTTGTCACTTATCTTGCCGAGCAAGGTCTTGATCTGGTCGACTTCTTGCGGGGTCCCTCGCACCATCAACCTGCGGCTCGGGGCGTCTGCAAAGAAAACCGGCCCTTTGGCCTTGGTTGGATCGGCATCTTTTGCAGGTTTCCCATAGAATTTTTCCAATGTCGTAACGGCCGCTTGTGGATCGATGCTTTCCAGCGTGATGACTTCAAAATCGCTGGACTGTCCGGCTAGTTTGCCAATGATCTCGTCAACCTTTTTGTGACTCTCCTCCGTAGCCAGCATAATGATATTGTTCGACTTGGGATCGAGTGCCATGTTGATGCCAGGTTGGCCGGCGAACGTGGTTTGAAGCACTTCTAGCGTCGTGGTCGGATCCGAACCAGAAAGCGAATGACTCTCGACATATGGCTTTTCGGGCGTTGCGTTGCTGTTGGCCGTTTCCGTTGGTTTCTTATCGAGCATTAAAACGACATCGCGTAGTTTCTGCATTTTCTCTACCGAACCGGTAGCAAAAAGCATCGTGCCTAACGCGTCCATGGAGATGCTGATATCCTCAGCTCGCATTTCGTTATCTTTGATGCCAAGCATGTTGCGAGCAATGTTAAGAACATCATCTGCCGCTACATATTCCAACGGTATGCTAACGATTGAACCAGATCTGCTTCCCTGAGGATTCTCAGCTTTCTCAATCATGTCTCGAATTATGCGAAGCTTTCCGCCGGTTTCCGTAACCAACAGCTGCCCCGAAGTGGTCAAGGGTACAACTGAGCCGTGCGGGCCGATCAAGAGCTTGATCTCACGCTCGATATCTTCAACCTTCAATCGTTCGAAGGAGAATACACACTTGATAATTTCATTGGCGCCCCGGGTATCCAAGTCTTTGACATCGACCAAATCCGCTACATCGCGAATAAGAGCCTTCTTTATTTCGGCCGTCTCGCCTGGGGCTAGCTCCAAATCAAGAACGGTTAGAACTCGCTGCTTCTTCATTAGGGTAAACCCTTTGCTGAGAAGCAACCCGTTCATGATATCCATGGCTTCGGATAATGTATATCGCTTGTACGGATCACGGTACGTAAATGAGCCTTGCGGAATCTGATCCAATTGAAGACTCAATTCCGCTTCCTTTGCCAACCAGCCGAGCACATCTTTCCACGGGGCCGCATTAAAGTTTATGAGCAGTCCATCCTCTGGGCCAACGGGCGGAACCGACTCCATGGATCGCGGCGCCAAATCGCTAGGCGATTCTTGGGCCGCTGTACTCCGAGTGAAAACCGGTGCTGCGGACTCCTGGGGTTGGTTAGTCATTTCCACGGCCGCTGCAACGCCATTGGCGGCTGGAGGCGTGACTCCCGCTCGAGCGTACCATTGGGTCTTCTGTGCGTCGGTCAATACCTCGAGCAAACGCTTGTTGATTTCGGTAGCAGCGGACTCGGCTCCCATCGACCGAACCAACGCCCCGCGCCCCTCTAAAATGTTAATGAATTTTGCCGACTGCCCCTCATCAACTCCCAATTCGGATGCGATATCGGGATCCAATATCGCCATCGGCCCTAATCTCGCCAATCGCCACTTATCGGCCGTCTTACGCTGTTCATCGGACAGCAACGCAAGCCCCAGCTTTTCGACGGCTCGAACATTTTCCATTTCCCTCAGCCGTCGGTCGGTAGACGGTAGCTGCCGAATTTCTGCCGCAAAATCTAGTGCCTTGCTCTCATGCTGTTTGATAATCGCAATTAACCGTGAAACTTGGTCTTCCGTCAGGCGAAGCTCCGCCGCGTTTGCCGGATCGGTGATGCTAGCTAAGACGCCCACCAGGTCTGGATTTCCCTCGGCCCGAGCGGCCCCCCCTAAAGTGGTGCTAGCCAACGTACTGGCTAACACCAAGGAGAAAAATTGCCGACGTAGTTTTTTCGCGATATTCATGTATGGATCGATTAACGAAGGACAAAGATTGCACTCTGTTCGACTCTAGTTACCGGGGAACTGTTATCTAGCGGTAACCTAGGCAGCGACCAAAATTGTTCGGAATCAACCCGGACTTATTGGAACAGATACCATCCCGTTTTTAGCTACCAGTAGATAAAACCCGTACCAAATGCAAAAGTTCCGAGCAACTAGTGTACGGAATTGAAGAATTTATTTAAGAATTCAACCAGAAAGTGGTCTGCTTTGGACAATTGCCTAGTCTGCGGCACTAATTATTGCTTGCGTTTGGTAAATTTTGCCATGGCGCGTAACGTTTCGGGGCTAACGTGATGCTCTATCCCCTCGGCATCGTTTTCTGCGACAGCCTCGGGAACACCTATCGAAACTAGGAATTCGGCTACGATTCGATGTCTTTTGTGGGAGAACTCTGCTAACTTTTTGCCGTTCTCGGTCAGTTCAATGGGGCCATACGGTTCGCTAGTGGCGTAACCGTCCCGCTTGAGACGAGCGACAGCCCTATTAGCGGTGACATGGGTGACAGCAAACCGACGGGCAATGTCAACGAGTCTGCACTCACCGTTTTCGGCTATTATCTCCGAAATCGCCTCGACGTAATCCTGAGCTTTTTCACTGGCGTGCGCCTCCCTGACACTTTCAAACTGATTTTTCCTCATGGTTAATTTCCTGTCGCGAATACCCCTAGTGCCGCAACTCGGAGATGATGTTGATCATAAGTCGATGCTTAAGCAAGGGAATTCGCTCGGAGAATTGTTCCTCGTTCATAGGCTTGTTGCGTTAATGGCTTTTTGAAAAACAAGCATTAGCCGCAGGGCGCTAGCCCACGGGTAACGGAAAATAACCGGACGCTATCGCGTTACGGCTGATTAAAGCAACACGCCCTCATGCTGCGAGTTGGGATTTCGAGGGTTCTCCAATCAATATTATCTTCGAATTGAGGCACCTAGGATAGTCATATCGCTCCCAAACTGACAGGGCAATGGCCGTCTGTGTTTCCCGATTGTTCCGCCATCATTCCAAAAAGTCGTTAATATCCGACTAACCCTCCAGATAGGTGCTCCAGCTCGCCGCTTCGGTGTAGTCTCTGGTTAGATTTTGGGCTTGGGCCTCCGACAACTTACCGGTTGCAACCAGTCCATTAACACGCTTCTGAAAGTTTGCAACTAGTGCGCTAGTCTCATACCGAGCGAATTGAACCATATCCTGGATCCTAGATCCCTGGACTATCTTTGATAAGTGATATCGCCCATCTGCTTCCACAAAGACGTGCGCTTCGTTAGGTAAACCGAACAAGTTATGATAAGAACCCATCACCTCTTGATAGGCACCCACCAAAAAGATTCCTAAGTAAAAATCTTGGTCCGCTTTCCACTCTGGTAATTCTAGTGTTTCTTTGACATCCTTTAGGTCAACGAACTTATCAATCTTTCCATCGGAATCACACGTAACATCCACCAACGTCGCGAAATCGAGCTTGGACTCATTTAGCCTATGTATGGGAACGATGGGGAACAATTGGCCAATAGCCCACGAATCAGGGGCCGAGCGAAATAGAGAAAAGTTGCAAAGATACTTGGCTGCCAAAACTCTTTTCACTTCTTCGAATTCTTCATTGTGGCTACGCGCTTGTTCTGCTTCTTTCAGAGCCCTAGCACAAACTTCCCAATAAAGAACCTCTCCTTTCGCGCGATCCTCTAGGGATATCAATCCCAGGTTGAATTGAGTGTGAAGTTCATCTTTATGCTCGACGGCATCGTGATAATACTCGAAGTAATTCTTGCCGTTGATTTCGTCGCACAGCCATTTCAATTCCGTGATCACTTGAGGATCGTCTTCGTCAATCTCCACTTCGGGTTCGTCGTCGGCGAAGGTCTCAATTTCCTCGCGAATGGATACAACCAGAATACTATGGTAAGCGGTCATCATTCGCCCACTCTCCGTCACTAAGTTTGGATGGGGAACATGCTCTTCATCGCATACGGTTTTAATGGAATACACGACATCGTTCGCGAACTCTTGGACGGTATAGTTCATGGAAGACTCGAATCGAGTTTTCGATCCGTCATAGTCAACTCCCAGTCCACCGCCGATATCTAAGAACTCGATATTTGCTCCTTGCTGATGGATTTTCGCATAGACCCTGGCGGCCTCCTTCATCGCGTTTTTCACTCGCTTGATATCGGTAATTTGGGACCCAATGTGAAAATGAAGCAGCTTTAGTTTGTCGAAATGACCAGTGTTTCGAAGAAGCTTCAGGCACTGTACGATTTCGGATGATGTCAATCCGAACTTGGCCGAGTCTCCACCAGAACTAGCCCACTTACCTGACCCCCGTGTGTAGAGTTTCGCACGAAGCCCGATACCTGGGCATACGCCTGTGGTCTCCGCAACCCGCAGGAGCATCTTCAACTCGTTTAGCTTCTCGATGACGATTACAACGTTCTTGCCCGATTGCAGCGCGAGCCCTGCCAGTCGGCAAAAGGCTTCATCTTTAAAGCCGTTGCAAATCAATAGTGTGTCAGGATCTTGGTCCTGTGACACCGCGGCAAACAACTCTGCTTTAGATCCACATTCGAGCCCCAAACGCAATCGACTACTTTCCTTTAAAAACTCCTCGACAACTTCGCGGCGCGGATTCACTTTCATCGGGAAAACGGGATAGTGAGTTGCACCGTACTCGAACAACTGCATCGATTCTTTGTAGGCGTTGGACAGGGTGCGTAGCTGATTCGTCAAAATTTGCGGAAAACGCACGAGCAGAGGTAGACTTACCTTTTTATCTCTAACTAGGTGGTCGACAATAACCTTGAGATCGACACTTCGCGGATCGTTTTGACTGGGCCTAACTACGATATTGCCAGACGAATTTATGTCGAAATACCCGTTCGACCAATTCTCTATCCCGTAGATAGATTGAATTTTGTGCATAGCTGCTTCGTTCATACTGGCATTCCCTAAGGGAGGCGGAAAGGAACTCGTTCCATCTAAGTGAAAAAGAAGCCGCAATTCTAATGTTTAGTCCCGAGGTATCTAGAACAGATCGGAAATAGATTGTAACTGTTTGGCTCAATTCGACTCTAAAAGTTTTCGAAGCTCGGTCCAAGTGCGATCGATTGCACCGCGGTGTTCAGAAGCAACCGACGCCGCTCGCTTACCCATTTCAATTCGAAGCTCCGGATGATGAGCCAAGTCCTTTATCCATGGCACAATCTCTGAGGGGGAGTCGAATTGTCGACATGCGTTTTTCTCTCGAAGAAGACCAACGATATCTCGAAAGTTCTTTGTGTTCGGACCAAACGAGGTTGCCACGCCATACGCACAAGGTTCGATCATGTTTTGGCCACCGCGATCTCCAAAACTTCCCCCCACAAAACCAATATCCGCGATGCCCCACCACCATCTTAACTCACCGATCGAATCCCCCAGAAAGATCTGCCAATCCGGTCGGATGGGGTGCAAGTCATTCAATCTGGAACGTCGGTCCCAGGAAATGCCCGAGGACTGAATTTTTTTGGCAACCTCATCGAATCGTTCTTTGTGGCGCGGTACTAGAATCATTCGCAAATTCGGTAAGTCGGCTCGGAGCGTCGCAAACGCGTCAAGCATTATCTGCTCTTCGGGATGTTGAGTACTGCCAACGACCCAAATCAAGTCTGTGCCATCGATCTGTAACAATTGACGCCTAGCCAGGATCTCATCAGCCGATCGGCTTGAAGTGGCGTTATCGAACTTGATACTGCCTGTCACTGTGACTCGTGTCGGTTCAGCTCCCAATGCCAGAAATCGTTCCTGATACGTTGCGTTCTGAGCCCCGATCCAGTCAATACTTCTCAAGGAACGTCCAACAATAGACGACAGCCTCGAATAGCCTCGAAAACTGGATTCGCTTAATCTCCCATTAACAATTGCCACGGGGCAACGACTCTTTTCTGCTTGACGGAGCCAATTAGGCCAAAGCTCTAGCTCGGCTAGGATCAAGAGCTTAGGCTTGAGGTCACGAAAGACCTTTGATACGGCCCACGAAAAATCCAATGGGGCGAAAAACACAAAATGCTCGGGATAGAGTTCTCGTGCAATGTCGTATCCCGAGTCAGTACTCGTAGATATCGCTATGCGATACCGGGGGAAATCCTTGGCAAACCGCTGAACGAGGGGGCGTACTAACTGAACCTCACCAACGCTGACGGCATGAATCCAGATAGTTGCAAGGCTTTTGTCGTTTAAATCAATCCGCCCAAATACTTTTGAAAGAAAACCACGTCGATACCGTCCATGTCGAATTGCGCGATAAAGAACGAATGGACTGACGCAGAGGATCGCTAGCAAGTACAATAGGTTCAGTAGATAATGCATTTGTGGTTATCGTACCAAGATCGCCGATGATTAACAGAACACTCCCCTTTGTGATAAACGAATTTGCATGACCCAAGAAGCCAACCTGGCAGGATCTGAAATTTCCACCAAGGACGTGAACATTCTTGGGTTCCTTGTTGATATCGCGGCGATCATTTTATTGCTGCTCTCCTTCGCTATCGGATGGCGATTTTGGACAAGCTGGTTTTCTCAGACCGATAGTCTTGTTTGCTCGATATGCCTAGGGCTGGGCTTTGCTGTTGCTGTGTCCCGCGGCCTTTTTTTCGATCCCGTTTCTCGCCGAACTATCGCCCCTTGGGTATTTTTTAGCCTCGCATTTTTAGTCCTTTTTTATGCGATGGTTGCTGGCCGCGTGAAACTAAGTGGCATATCGGCCGGTTTAGCCGTCGCGGGTTGGCTGTCGCGGTGGTTGAGAGGGGAGAGTTTGGCCCAGTCGCTAAGCCTCGGTTTTGCCTTTATGGTCCCCTCCGTCGTGGATGCCTGCGAGGAACGAGGCGCGTTTGAATTCATTGAATCGGCAGTCCTGACACTCACCTCTGGCCTCTCAGAGGCATTGAGCCAATTTCATATCCAACGGGACGGCATCATTGAGTTTGGCCACGGCGTAGCCGATCGTTTTTCAAGTGTAGGAAGATGGGATAGTATTTTACCATTTGTCGGAATCTCGTTCTTCTGCATTTATCTATTTCGAAGAACATTGATCCCGTCGCTGTTAACTGTCTCGATGGCCTTTTTCGTTTGGATGGCCATACGCGCATCAGCATGGGTTACCTTTGCTTGGTACGCAGAGCAATATGGTTCTTGGCACGAATGGACCCTGACAACGGAGATTATTCTATTTTCGATCGGAGCGATTTTGATCGTATTGCTGGATCAATTCTTCGGTTCACTGCTCGCACCGATCCCTGCTGAATTTGTAAATGAAGATCTACCTCTCGTTGCCTATCTATGGAACTGGTTCTCGCAATTGCCTTCTCTAAAACTATCAACACCCAGCCGCGCAAAAGAGAAGTTCGATGACGAATGGGAGGATGAGTAAACATGCAGCGGGATAATTCTGTTTCGGAAAACCTTAAATGGCTTTTTACTGAGTCTTTTAAATTTTTCACCTCTCCCCTATCCGCTGCAGGTAGCATTCTCGATGCTGCTAGAGGATGGCGATACTCTCGACGCTGGTGGCAATTCTTTGTATCACTCCCAGCGTTTTTCATTCTGATTTTAGTTTATCTTGCGTTCGGATTTTCTTTGTTTGAACGTACTGATACCCGCGTTCAGAGGTACGGAGTAAAGAGCGAGCAAGTTTGCTCGACTCAGGTTTTAGAAGATACGGCCTACAGCACGATCGATTTTTTAAACACTAGTTCAGCCAATACGTCCAACGTCACCAACTCTGCCGTAGCGAGCTCGATTACTGAACTACAAAAAAGGTACGTAAAACTTCTCAACGAACGAATTCTTTTGACGCAACCTAAAGATGGTAGCGCAGCCTACCGGTTAGCATTGGTGAAAGCAATCGCGGGAGACAAAAATGGAGCTCTCGACGATATGAGAGCTCTGGCTAAAAGTGACTCAGGTCCATTTCCCGCAGCTAATTCTTGGGTAGCCACCGAGCTGATCGATCGTCTTCAAAAAAATCCTAATCGGGAAACATTACAGGAGATACTTGCGAACCTTAAACCTGCATCGCTTTGGCCCGGTGTCAAAGCTGAAGTCTTGGAATATTACGCCGACTATCTGTTTCAGTCTGAAATGACCACCGATGCTATTGCAATCGCTACAGAAGCTGCAAAACGTAATCGTGCTTACAACCTACTTTTAATGCGATACTTTAAAAGGGTTGGTAATTTGGACGGCGTTAGAACCGCTGGCTATGAAGTCGCGGCCTATTACACTCCAAGGCTCAATTCGGCATCGGAAAGAGTGATTGATCGACTGGCCCTTGCTGAAGCTAATGTCCTTTTAGAAAAACCAGAACTTGCAATCAGCATAGTTATCGAAGGCCTTAACAAAGCTGAAGGAAACGACAAAAAAACTCTTGCCCGAGTTTTATCGAATATAAAAATCGAAACATTTCGAAAATCGAAACAAACTCTTGATGATGGTATAAACCTAGCTGACATGGCAGCACTAGATGAGGCTGCTGCGGCAGATCCCGAAAACCCGCTTATCTCCGAAGAAGTCGCGCAAATGCTTCAAGTAAAGATGAAACCATCTAGGAATGCGTTGTCCGTTCTCAAAAAGCAAATCGATGCTGGGATAACGTCTGCCAAAACGCATCGAACCTTGGCCTTGGGATACTACGCCATGGGAAATACTGCGGAAGCGATCAAGAACTTTGAAATCGCCGTGGAAAAATCTGAAGCAGATTCTGATTCGCGAAATGATCTAGCAATGCTTCTAGCACGAGAAGAAATGCCAGACCTGGAGCGATCCTTTAAACTCATCAACGAAGCGGTGGCGAGGAACCCGAGAAATCCAAACTATCTCGACACCTACGGCCAAATTCTGTTGATCGCAAATCGACCCGTTGAAGCAATCGCTAAACTGGAGGCCGCGACAAACTTTTATCCTAATATTGATGATACTCGTGCTGTTGCGGCTCATATCAACAGCCGCAAACAACTAGAAAAAGCGTATCGACTGGTCAACATGAATGAGCTAGCTGATTCCCAGTTGTCTGTTATTGAGTCGATGGAAAAAGTTCTGAATCAGAAGATTCAAGAACAAAATCCGAACTCGTCGTTAGTTCCTAAGGACGATCCCTAAGGGACGAGGATAATGGAGCCGGCAATCGCACTAAATCCATTTGCACTACGGTCAAAATTAGTTCAGCTGTATTTTTCGTTGGCCTGCTCAATTTGTTGATAGAACAAGCGTAGGAGCGAAATGTTTTTGTCTTGGGAATATTAGACGTTACCTTAATTGGGCCCTTTGTTAACAGATCCTTGCTTTAACGATGCGAATAATGCTGCAATGTCGTCGGCAGTAGCGGTTTCGCCTAAGTCCTCTTGGGTAGGAGCTGGGGGAGCTTCCGCGGGTTCTTTCGTAGGTCCTAGGCCTGATTTAACCGCTTTGAACAACTCAGCGATATCATCCGATGTTGCCGTTTCCGAAATATCCTCGATCTCCTGTGCAAATTGACGATCGGCAGAAGGATTGGGACTCAAAGGTTTTGATTTGACTTCTTTGCTTTCTTGCTGAACCGCCTTGAACAATGCGGCGATATCGTCCGTTGTAGCTGTCTCACCTAAATCCTCAATTGAGGGGGACGGTGTCGCTAATGGAGGCTTTTTTGCTGGTGCCGCACTCGATTGCACTGCATTAAACAAATCAGCGATGTCATCAGCTGTTGCCGTTTCCGAAAGTTCTTTGATTTCTTGTGCCATTCGACGATTCGACACCGCGTTGGAAATGGCAGGTTCGGCTTTATCTTGCTTTCTTTCTTGCTGAACCGCTTTGAACAACGCACCAATATCATCTGCCGAAGCTGTCTCAGACATACTCTCCAGTTCCGCGATATCAACGCTTCTTGCACCCCCCTTTTCCGAATCAGTTGTTTTTTTCGTGCTTTGTGATGAAACGTCTGCAGATCGTGACTGGTCGCTTGAGCTTTTCTTGTCGGTCGGTAGTGTTTTCGAAACTTCAGCGGTTTTGAATGTGGCAAAGAGCGAAGCGATATCATCAGCAGAAACGGAATCACTTTCGGATAACGAGTCAGTAGCAGACAACGCGTTAACCGAAGACTGTGGCTCGGCGGGTGACTGTTGGCCCGAAGCAGCCTGTGGCTTGACGGCAGATTGAGGCCCTCCTGTGGTCGGCGTCTCGATTGCCCGCTCAGATCGAACCGCTTCCAAAGTGGTTTCTGGATTGGCGATACCGGGATCCACCGATGTTGCGACAGTCGTTGCACCTTGAGATTTTTCCGACTGACGGTCGTGCTTCTTGATCTGAGCAAAAAGAGCCGCAATTTCCTCATTGCTGGCGACCGCTGAAACGTCAGAGGATTTGCCCTGGATCGGTGCCTCCAATGAATCAGATTCCGGAGCGTCTTTGTCCTGATTTCCAGCAGTCCCGTTTTCTTGCAAGGCCTGTTCTGCAGCGTCATCTGTTTCCGAAGAATTCGATTGCGTATCACCGGTAGCATTAGCTGTTGGAGTAATGGATTTTGCTGCTTTCCTGGGCAGTGATGAGTCGTCGGAACGAGGGGATAATTTTCGTTTCGAAGTGCTTGGCGTGGGAATGTCTCTTGTCCAGGAGGAACCTTGCTTGAAATAAAACTTTTCGCCGAGTTGGGCGGCTGTATTGTTACCTGTCTCAAGCTGGCCAACTGCTTCCTCGAAAGAAGAGATCTCGTCAGAAAGTTCCACTACGCTGCAAACCAACGACATTGGCTTTGATTGTGCGTCGGAAGTGGCGTCCGGATCTCGCGACTCTTCGCTTGCAGAGTCGACACACTGGACTCCGGCCGATGGATCCCCATCGAATGTTATCAGCAGGAACTGATCAGGGGGTAGTCTTGCAACGATAGCTTGGTCCGCGCACTGGGATTTAAGTCGACTTCCCAAGTCTCGTAGCATCAACTCAACCTGTACCGGCCCAGAATCACGAACCAACTCGGTGTAATCTTTTAGCGAGATCATGGAAAGATATGAGCCGAATCGATTATCGTTTGGCAGGGCCAGCCATCGATTCAAAAAAGCGTCGATAAACGCTCTATTGAATGTTCCGCTTAGTCGGTCTACCCACCCAATCGCCTCTGCATCGCTGAACTCAGACGCTAACCGCTCGGTGTAATCAACCGGGGGACGGGGGGAGTCGAGCATCGCTAGAAGTTCCAAGCTTCGAGCTAGCTTTTCCTCCAAAAACGCCCGACGGGCTAACTCCAGCAATGGAATATTCGTGTCGTCTTTTTCTGATGTCTTGACCTTAGAACGCTGCTCTGGAAATGAGAATGCCAGCAAAAGCATCGCGGCAGTTACTTCCGCCGCAATACATAGATTTTCGATCGTAATGAATCGGGACCAAGACATGAATCGAACCGGAGGGTGAGGCAGTTACTTCGCTTAGATAATGTCGTGCCCTGCATAGCAGAAGCTTTTGTAAGGTTTAGGGAATAGAAGTTAAGGGCGCAGTTTTTACACAAGTAATCCGATTGTGAGGATTGTGCGGATCCCCTTCGGCTCTTCTCCGCTGACACAAAATCGGCTGCTAGCTTTTGTGCGCTACCCGGATGCCGTTAAATCTTCGACCAATCCTACCTTAGCGTGTTTTCCGAATTTAACTCGTTTTGCGTTAACAAACACTTGACATAGTTCCTCGCAATTTTATCTTCAAATTTACAGCTTGAGGAGGATTAGGAGTCTAGCGTTTCTAACGCCCAAGGAGTGGTCCGATGATTGATTCAGGATTTCAGGATGTTGCTGGAATAGCAAAGCGATTACTTTCAGCCAGTAGCTTTGCATCGGTTCGTGCGCTGGATGTTAAGTTGCAAAACGAACATCTGGAACTCGTAGGCCATGTAGAGTCTTTCTATATTAAGCAGATCGCGCAGGAAACGATTCGCTCTGCGACCCGTGACTTCGAGGTTATCAATGCGGTTGAGGTCGTCTCTGGAAATTGACGGGATAGATTACCATCGAGAAGTTTACAATCTCGACGCTCGATCGTGCTATAAACGGTCTGACGACTGGCGTCCGAAGGGATTGACGTCCCCGGACAATGATCGAGTCGCAATGCCGCGATTGAAACCAGAATTGATCCACGTTACACAGGTCGTCGCTTTACGATGAAAAATTCGAAAGAGAACCTCCCCTACAAGATTTGCCCTGTCTGTAAATTATCATTCCAATGGCGAAAAAAGTGGGAAAGATCATGGGCTGAGGTCAAATACTGTAGCGAACGATGCAGACGATCCGGGGCCAAATCAGGCTGCAAGTCTCCTTCATCCCGGTGAGATCGTCCTTGGAGTCATCAACAACAGCGATGAAATCGCATTCCCTAGAAATGCGACCCGAGGGTCTATACTGCCCCCAAGGAGACTTTTACATCGATCCGTGGCGCCCTGTAGATCGGGCTGTCATCACACACGCGCACAGTGACCACGCTCGATGGGGCTCAAATCAGTATCTGTGTTCAGATGACTCGGTACGACTACTTCGCGATCGGCTAGGGCAAGATATTGCAGTAACGGGAATCAAGTATAGCGAATCGATCTCTATCGGCCCCGTTCGACTCTCTTTTCACCCTGCCGGTCACATACTAGGGTCTAGCCAAATTCGCATTGAGTATGCAGGCCATGTTTCCATCGTTACTGGGGATTTCAAACGAGAGTCCGATCCAACTTGCGTACCCTTTGAACCATTGCGTGCACATTGCTTGATTACAGAATCAACCTTTGGGCTACCCGTTTTCCGATGGCAAGAACTGAAGCGGACTGCTGAGCAAATTAATTCATGGTGGATTGATAACCAAGCGTCTGATGTGACTAGTATACTGTACGGTTATGCGTTGGGTAAATCGCAACGAGTTCTCAACATGTTGGATAACAAGATCGGTCCCATATTTATTCATGGTGCATTACAAAAACCGATTGATGCGTATCGCCTTGCGGGTATACGATTACCGGAAACAAGACTTGTTAGCGAAGTCCCTAGCAATTTTGACTTCGGTAATGCTATGATCCTTGCGGTACCTAGCGCTCATGGTACCTCATGGATCAATCGATTTGGAAATCGCTCTACCGCTATGGTATCAGGATGGATGCAAGTCAGAGGGAACAGGCGACGACGATCTATGGATCGCGGTTTTGTGCTTTCAGATCATGCTGATTGGGACGCGTTGATAACGACGGTTCAAGACGCCTTGCCTGAAGAGGTCTGGGTGACCCACGGATTTGCCGATATTTTCAGCAGACATCTACGTGACCTTGGTTGGAATGCGGCCCCGCTCCAGACAGAATTCCAGGGTGAAAGTGCTGAAGACAAAGAAACATCCATTAACCTCCAAAGTAATGTTTGATGAAAGAGTTTTCAGCTTTATATCGATCTATCGACGAAACGACGAAAACGAATTCCAAGCTAGCTGCGATGCGAGCGTACTTTCTGAATGCATCACATGAAGATGCAGCGTGGGCCGTCTATTTTTTGTCTGGCGAACGAGTCAAAAGATTGATAAACACTCGCACACTGAGAGAGTGGGCGGTTCAATCGAGCGGGGTATCCGAGTGGCTGTTTGAAGAAAGCTATAGTTGGGTCGGTGATTTAGCAGAGACTATTTCGCTTTTGGTTCCTTCTAGTGCGTTGAATACGGAGGGTGGATTGGATTTTTGGGTCAGGCAGAAGATTGAGCCTCTTAAATCTGTTCCACTCGATCGAATACACCATGAGTTATCTTGTTACTGGCAGTCAATTGGGCCCTCCGAGCGATTTCTTTTTCTAAAACTTGTTACGGGCGGATTGCGTGTCGGTGTGAGCAAACGCTTGGTAACACGAGCAATTGCTGATGCATTCCAATTACCCACAGAATTGGTCGTTCATCGCTTAACCGGCGACTGGCTTCCGACGGCGGACTCCTTTCGAATGCTAATCTCGAAACAGGCAGAGAAAAAGCTTCCCTCTCAACCCTATCCCTTTTGCTTGGCTAATGCGATTGATAACGAACCTCACTCTATCGGCCGCCCCGACGAGTTTCTGGCGGAGTGGAAATGGGATGGAATTCGCGCTCAATTGATCAAACGATCCGATCAAATCTTCATATGGACCCGCGGTGAAGAACGAGTAGAGGATCGCTACCCTGAGATTCGTCAATCAGCAACAAATCTACCCGCTGGAACTGTTATAGACGGTGAGATTTTAGCATGGCAAAACAACTCACCTCTCCCCTTTTCAATCCTTCAAAAGAGACTCGGGCGGAAAACGACCTCCCCTAAACTACTTAACGAAGTTCCCGTTGTCTTTATGGCCTACGATCTTCTAGAGCTTAACGGTAAAGATGTTCGCGGAGAACCGTTATCACAACGCCGCCTATGGCTATCGGATGTGCTGGGTGAGACAGGACTTAGACTATCGGAACAGATAAACGTTCTAAAACATGAAGATGCACCGAACTGGTCGGAGCTTGCCAACATTCGGGAATCGAGTCGAAGCATGGGCGCAGAAGGTCTAATGCTTAAAAGATGGGATAGCATCTACCAAGTTGGTCGGGTACGAGGTGCGTGGTGGAAGTGGAAGATCGAACCGTTGACCATAGATGCCGTTTTAATCTATGCCCAAAAGGGTCACGGCCGACGTTCCAGTTTGTTTACGGATTATACGTTTGCCCTCTGGAATCAAGACCGGCTTGTACCATTTGCGAAGGCCTATTCCGGTCTTACCGATGCAGAAATTCGAGAAGTGGATGCGATAATAAAAACAAACCTCAAGGAGAAATTTGGGCCAGTTCGGGGTGTTGCCCCTGTTTTAGTCATGGAGTTGGCCTTTGAAAATATCCAACTTTCGAATCGTCATAAAAGTGGCTTTGCTGTTCGATTTCCAAGGATTTTGCGGTGGCGTAGGGACAGATTAGCCCGTGATGCGAACACTCTCGATGATTTACGCGATTTAGTGCGAACGCATGGAATGCGGCAAGAATCATGAGTAGCACGAAGAAATTGAATTCGAAGTGTGGAGATAAGTTGGCAAACACGTGCGACAACAATTTGACCAACTTCAATTTGGGGCTCGCTAGATTAGAAGAATGGTTCGCATCCAAATCATGGCGGCCATTTCCTTTTCAGCGCGAATGCTGGGCAAACTATCTGGCGGGGGGCGATACATTGCTCCATTCTTCTACGGGCTCAGGGAAAACACTTGCAGCGTGGGGCGGACCAGTAGCCGAATTCTTAAGCTCACCTAACGAATTACCGAATTGGATTCGTAAACGTGGTAAACCTCCTTCACCACCACTAACCGTGCTATGGATAACACCGTTACGCTCCCTATCGGCGGATACGGAATCATCGTTAGCGCATACTATTGACGATTTACATTTGCCCTGGACTATACAGCGGAGAACAGGTGACTCTTCGGCATCCGTTAAAGCCAATCAACGCAAACATTTACCCACGGTCTTGATCACAACCCCGGAAAGTCTGCTGTTGCTTTTAAGTTACCCTGAATCTCGAACGAACTTTCGATACCTCAAGTCGATTGTCGTGGATGAATGGCACGAGTTGCTTGGTACCAAACGGGGAGTCCAGACCGAATTGGCACTTGCTAGACTGAATAAGCTTGCACCAAATGCAATTCGATTCGGCTTAAGTGCAACACTAGGGAATACAGGTCAAGCATTAGATGTTTTGTGTGGGGTTAGAAGAGACAAACGCAGATCTTGTGTTCGTGGTGAATCGATTAAGCGGATTGACGTTCGCTCATGTATACCTGATCCAGTAGAGCGGTTTCCATGGGCTGGGCATCTGGGATTGTCTATGGTTTCGCGGGTAGTTGAAGCGATCGATTCTGCACGTTCTACATTAGTGTTTACTAACACCCGGAATCAAACGGAGCAATGGTATAGGCAACTGCTTCACGCTAAACCGGAGTGGTCAGGGATAATCGCTCTGCATCACGGATCTCTCGATGCTGAAGTGCGGCGATGGGTAGAAGATAAGTTAAGAGAGGCTAAGCTAAAATGTGTAGTGTGCACGAGTAGTTTAGACCTGGGTGTTGACTACGCAGCGGTCGATCAAGTCATACAGGTTGGGAGCCCAAAAGGCGTGGCAAGATTGCTGCAGCGAGCAGGACGGAGCGGCCATAGTCCTGGTGAGGTGAGCAAACTACTTTTTGTCCCTACGCATGCTCTCGAATTGATTGAAATTTCTGCAGTCCGAAACATTATGGCTACACTGTCGCCCAACTCGGATCTTTCAAACATTGTTGCCAAGAAGGCAGAAGAACCAATCGGTTCTCCGAATGACGAGAGGATCAAACTCGAATCAAAGGAACCGATTCAATGCCCACTAGATTGCTTAACACAGCATGCGATGACCCTTGCATTGGAGAGCTCGTACACTCGGGATGAACTTATAAGTGAGGTCAAGCAGACTTATGCATATAAGGATCTGATAGAGGACGACGTAGATTGGGCGCTGCGATACGTCGTACACGGAGGCGATTCGCTCACAGCATACCCCGATTTCCATCGTGTTAACCTACAGGATGGCAGATACCAAATAACCGATGCGCGGGTGGCTAGAATGCATCGAATGGCGATGGGGACCATCGCAGGAGACATAATCATGCAAGTCAAGTATGCAAGTGGGCGAACGCTTGGAACAGTAGAAGAAAGCTATATTACACGATTAAAAGAGGGGGATTGTTTTCAGTTTGCAGGCAAGACTCTTGAATTGATGATGATTCGAGAAGGAGCTGCAATTGTAAAGAAAACGACTAAACAGCCAAATACGACACCGCGGTGGGGTGGAGGTCGAATGCCATTGTCATCACAGTTGGCCGCTGAGGTTCGCGCGCAGTTAAATCTAGCAGCCAACGGCGTAATCCGAGGAGAGGAAATGGAATGCTTGAGGCCCATCTTCGAGCTTCAAGCTTTGCGAAGCATAATCCCTAGGCAAGGAATTTTGTTAGTCGAATCGTTTACCATCAAAAGGGAATTTTGCTTATGTGTTTATCCGTTCGAAGGTAGGTTGGTACACGAGGGGCTTGCCGCCTTGGTGTGTTGGAGACTTGCAAGGTCGAAAGGAGTTACGCTATCCATAGCCGCCAATGATTATGGATTTATGTTTCAGTCCAAAGATGAATTCACACTCTCGGAGCTCGAACTATCAGAACTATTTGATGAAGAGTTTTTGCAAGAGCATCTCCTGCAGAGTATGAATGCAACGGAATTGGCAAAACGGCAATTCCGGGAGATAGCCAGGATTGCTGGGCTAATTCATCCAGGCATACCAGGTCAGACAAAACCTGGCCGGCATTTGCAAGCCTCGGCGAATATGTTTTATGATGCGTTTCGTCAGTTTGACCCGACCAATAGGCTTCTTATCCAGGCCGAAAGGGAATTGCTTGACAATCAGTTTGAAATAGGTCGAATGCGTCATGCAATAGCAAGGATTGCGGCAAGTTCAATTCAGATATGCAAACCTGGAGGTCCCACCCCTTTAGGTTTTCCCCTGGTGGTTGAACAATTGCGTCAGCGAATATCGAGTGAATCGCTTGAAGATCGAATTCGCAAACTTCAAATGCAATTAGAAAAAGAGATTGGGTAGGAGCATGAAGCCAGCTGGGATTCAGAAATTTCGGTACCGAAGGATTTTGTTAGAGTTAAATGCGGAGAAATCCGCTTGGCATCCCGACACGGAAACTTTTTTTTGTGCCGATTTACATTGGGGAAAAGAAACGACCTTTCAGAAAGCCAGCTTACCCATACCTGTTCAATCGCTTGAATCGAACTTGAATCGTTTATCTTCTTTAATCGAACAATTGAGACCAAAGCGGGTAGTCGTCTTGGGGGACATGGTTCATGGTACGAGTTCATTTACTGATTCGTTCAGATCGACTATGCATCGATTCTGGGATAGGCAAGCGGGCCGAGGGGATTGCTGTTGGATATTGGTTGAGGGGAATCATGATAGGCGGGCTAAGAGTGAGATCAAGAAGTGGCCGGTACAAATAGTGAGTCCTCCCTGGCGATTCGAGGATTTCATGTGTGTTCATGATCCGATGGAAATATCGTTATTCGCAGGATCTCAACAAGAGGTCATGGTTATGGCGGGACATGTTCATCCTGCGTTTTCGATGCCAGACAATGGTGAAAAGTTAGCCTGTTTTGCATTTAGGGAAAACATGTTGATATTTCCGGCTTTCAGCGACTTCACAGGTCGAAATTTGATCGACGCGAAAGAGACCGAAACGGTCTTTCTAATCCGACACGGCGAGATCGTACCTTTCTCGCCCCCCCACTAGCCTCATCCAGTTTGTGCCATCCATTGTTTAAGCCGCCAAGCTCTGTTCGCTCATCTCTTTTTGTTTTTGTTCGCGCAATATTTGGGCTTCTCCCCCCTACGCAACAGTTTGACCCGCAAAATTGTTCGGATCACCCCTATCTTGCGTTTGTTGTGGCAAACAAAGACCACAGCTAGCATTTCGCCGCTTGGCCATTTCCCCACCTCAGATTCCGTTGTTCGGCTCTACGACGATTTCGATTAGCTGAAGC
>JBKCTT010000166.1:0-28050 GCA_046318795.1 Pirellula sp. | reverse complement strand
ATACGAGTCAGACAGAGGGTGAGGGAGAGTCGGATCAGGAAACTGGCATTGTAGAGTTCGAGGCAGCGCCGTCGTTAACGGATCGAGTTTTCGCGAATGACTGGGACGATGAGACATTGTTCACTAGTCGTCGTCAGAATCATTCCGTATTCCGACGATTGTCATCTCGGTTGTAGGCTCTAATTGCTCGTGGACTGGTTAGGTTCGCGGGATGATCAAAGAGCAATAACGTTGCTTTTTGAGGGACGGCAAGTAAATTTACAGGCTATTCCGTAGCCATTGGGGCCGTTCAAGGAGGTTTGGATTCGCAAAGCTCATCCGCGTTTGCTAATCTATGGTCAGGGTGCCCGATGCGTTTATTGGTTCCAAGTGTCTCGATCTCCAAGGCGTCTAAGTGCAAAAATCGATTCTTTCTGCTTTCCTACTGATGCCTCCTTTTTTATTTGCGATTCTCGCGTCTTTCCCAGCATGCTGCGCGGAGGATGTTGATTTTGCTCATGCGATTGTTCCCATTCTAAAAACCCACTGCTCCAAATGCCATGCGGGACAACAAAAGGAGGGTGGACTCAGCATCAATACACGCGAGGATTTAATCGCTGGAGGAGACTCAGGATCGCCTATCGAAATTGGTAAACATTTGTCCAGTGAGTTTTTTCTTCGAATTAACTCAAAGGAAGACGGCTACCAAATGCCGCCTGATGGTGACGGGTTGTCCCAAGAGCAAATTGCGTTGATTGGCAAATGGATCGACCAGGGAGCCAAATGGGAGTCGGGCTACACTTTTGCTCCGAGAACGTACGAACCACCACTCAAGCCACGACGGCCAGAGCTTCCCCCTGCACAATCTAATAGAAATAACCCAATCGATCGGATCTTAGACTTGGAGCTTTCCTCCCGAGGGCAATCTGTACCCTCAATCGTATCGGACGAAGTTTTCTTGAGACGAGTATCTTTAGATTTGATTGGGTTACTGCCGACACCGGAACAACGTCTCGAATTTCTGAGCGATTCACGGCCAGACAAGCGAACGCAATTAGTTGATCGATTGCTCTCACAGAATATAGTCTATGCTGACCATTGGTTGACATTTTGGAACGATCTGCTTCGTAATGATTATACTGGGACCGGTTTTATTACTGGTGGCCGAACTCAGATAACGACTTGGTTGTATGACTCATTACTCCGTAATAAGCCCTATGACAAGATGGCTCGCGAGCTTATCGCGCCCCCCACACCAGATAGCGCCGGATTCATCAATGGCATTAAATGGCGTGGCGAAGTCAGCGCTGGGCAAACCGTCGAAATCCAATTTGCGCAAAGTGTCGGCCAATCGTTTCTCGGAATCAATCTTAAGTGCGCATCATGCCATGACAGTTTTGTGGATCGATGGACTTTGAGTGAAGCATTTGGTCTGGCAGCCATTTACAGTGAGCGACCGCTAGAGATTCATCGCTGTGATAAGCCAATTGGGCAAATAGCGGAGCCCAAGTGGTTATTTCCTGAGCTAGGAGCCGTTGACCCTGCTTTGAATAAAGCACAGCGACTCGAGCAGTTAGCGAATCTATTGACACACCCTGATAACGGACGATTTACTCGGACCATTGTGAACCGACTATGGCACCGGCTTATGGGGCGTGGTATTGTGCATCCGACTGACGCGATGCAGTCGGAACCATGGAATGAAGATTTACTTGACTACTTGGCGGTTCATTTAGCGGATAATCAGTATGACTTAAAGCAAACCTTGCGATTGATCGTGACCTCGGCAGCTTATCAGTCGCAATCTGAATCGGTCAGCGAGACAAGCGAAGCTGGTGTTTATGTCTATCGCGGGCCACGGGCTAAAAAGTTGACAGCTGAGCAATTTTTAGATGCCATTTGGCAGATGACCGGCGCAGCGCCTGTAGCCATGGATGCACAGGTTCAACGCACGGAACCAGGAACGGAGACCAATAATACGGCTACTGCGGGGGCTCAATGGATTTGGAATACATCAGACGCGACGCGAGCTCCCGCGGGGCAGACAATTGCATTTCGAAAAGTTTTTAAACTAGAAAATGCACCCGAGAGGTTGGTCGCGGTGATCAGTTGTGATAACGAGTATCGCGCGTATTTAGATGGACGACTTGTCGGGGAAGGTAAGCAGTGGGATTCACCGAACTTGTTTACAATCGATGATGCAACGGTAGGAGAGCATGAGTTAGTTATTGTTGGTCGAAATGGGGGTGATTCACCAAACCCTGCAGGGCTTTGGTGCGATCTACGTCTTTTATCCCCAGACAAAACCGTCAGAGGTTTTGGAACAGATGCTTCGTGGCAGTGGTCCACGAAACTTCCCAACGAGAATGGTGAGTATCAACAGCGACCAAGCGACTGGCAGGCAGCCGAAGTCGTGAATCATGGTGGTATCTGGTCAGGGAGAGTTACCCCGCTGGCGAACGGTCTATTGACGAAGGGAATCAATGGAAATGTCGTTATGGTTCGCGCGTCGCTAGTGAAGAGTGACTTTTTAATGCGTTCGTTGGGACGACCTAATCGAGATCAAATCGTGTCGGTCCGACCAACCGAAATGACGACGTTAGAAGCGATCGATCTGTCCATCGGGGAAACGCTCGATAGTTATCTTAGGATTGGGGCGGAACGGTTATCCAAAAAATCGTGGGATAATCCGACCGATTTTGTTCGATGGGTGTATCAGTATGCTTTGGGGCGCGATCCGACCGCAGAGGAGCTGAATGTCTTGACGAACGATTTATCGTTACCGCTGAATTCGTCAGCCGTAGCAGACACTCTTTGGGCGATCATCATGCTTCCCGAATTTCAAATCAATCGTTGAGGAAATAATGCAATATCCGAATAAGATGCAAGCAGAATTTGAAATCCGACGCGAGTTTCTCAAGAAGCTAGCGGCTGCGAGTGTGACCACTCTGGGCCTGGGAGCTCCGCGAGCGTACGCGGCTAACGATGGGCAAGCCACTGAACATCCCACTGCAACCGCCGATTCCTGTATCGTGTTATGGATGGGGGGAGGTATGGCGGCCCCGGACACGTTTGACCCAAAACGGTATGTTCCATTCCAAGTCGGTGTTCCGGTTGCGGAGATCGAGAGTACTTTCCCGGCTATTGATACGATTGTCGACAATATAAAAATTACCGAAGGGTTAGAGCATGTTGCCAGGGTCATGGATCGAGCCACTTTGATCCGTTCACACGTACTTCCAGATCTTGGAAGTATTTTGCACTCACGACATCAGTTTCATTGGCATACGGGTTACGTTCCGCCTCAAACTGTGGCGTGTCCTCATATTGGTTCCTGGATGGCCAAGGTATTGGGACCCCTCAATTCTGTGATGCCTGCGTTCGTTAATATCGGTCAGCGATTAGAGGGAGTTGGCGAGCAGGAAGAACTGAAAGCTTTTACGACTGCTGGCTTCTTTGGAAGTGAATACGGTCCGTTGAATTTGCCGTTTCCTGAGGAGGCAGCTCAGTCCGTTAGACCACCCGCCGGAATGGATGCGGGCCGATTTGCCAATCGACAAAAGCTGTTCAAGAAATTGATCGACTCATCTCCCCAACGCGATTATATGAGCGACTTTCAATATGAGTCTCAGTTACGATCGATAGAGAATGCGTATCGACTATTAAGTTCTAAGGAACGAGAAGCGTTTGATATTTCTTTGGAGCCAAAAGAAAGTTATGCCAAGTACGACACCGGTCGGTTTGGCAGAGGTTGTTTGTTAGCCCGCCGATTGGTCGAAAATGGAGCAAGGTTTGTAGAAGTCACGACCGAGTATGTCCCGTTTTTGAACTGGGATACCCATGCTGATGGCCACACAACATTGCAGCGGATGAAAAAAGAAATCGATCAACCCATCGCACAGTTGATTTTGGATCTGGAGAGCCGAGGGCTGTTGAATCGAACTCTTGTTATTTTGGCGAGCGAGTTTAGTCGAGATATGATCATGGAGGGCAAGCCGGGATCGAACGCTGCGGATCAAACATCAGAACCAGTGGAGTCCCTCAAAACGATGAAACACTATGGTCAGCACCGGCACTTTACTGGTTCATCGTGTGTGGTTATGTGGGGAGGTGGCGTCGTCGGCGGACAGCTTTATGGAGCGTCGGCCATAGAGAGACCGTTTGTGGCGGTTGATAAGCCATTAAGCGTGACAGATCTTCACGCTACGATTTTCACCGCTATGGGAATCAGTCCACAAACGGCCTACGAAGTGGAAAAGAGACCGTTTTACGCGACGGAAGACGGCAAAGGGCAGCCAGCGCGAGACATCTTTCGAAGAACTTTCGGGACTTAGTGCCATAGCTCGGAGATGATATTTGTCATAAAGCTACGTGTAAGCAAGGGAATTCGCTTGGGCATTATCCCGCGTTCACGGGTTTGTTGCTCTAGACGATTCTATGCGCTCAGTAAAGATAAACTGGGCACTCTTGCCCGTTGATTGGTGTCGACGGTGGTCACCTGAAAATGGAAACGAAAGAGGAAAAAATTCAACCAGGCCAAAGCGATAGTTGCGAGCCAATAAATAGTGGAAAAAGGTATAATGTGACCGGTAGACTAATAGATAAGTAGACGACGAGAACTCCGTGTAACATCGTTTAACATTTAAGGTTCTCCCACACAAATCGCCCGATAATCTCATCTCTCGAAAGGTTTGTAATGATCTCTCCAAATAACAAAAATCGACGCAGCTTTTTAAAGACTACGTCGGCGGTAGCTTGTACGGGATTCTTTGTCGGCACCAATAGTGTCTCGCGCGGGCAGGATTCACCGAATGAGCGGCCGGTTTTTGCAACGATTGGTTTACGGAATCAAGGTTGGACGATCACAGACAAGTCCACTAAGTATGCAGACTTTGCTGCGTTTGCAGATGTCGATGCCAATGTACTCGGAGCGATCAACGAAAAGCTCAAAAATAAAACGGGCAAAGCGGCTGATGCCTACAAAGATTATCGAGAGATACTTGATCGCAAAGACATTGATGCGGTCATGATCGCGACTCCTGATCACTGGCATACCAAGATTACTGTTGAAGCCATGTTGGCAGGCAAAGATGTGTACTGCGAAAAACCGCTCACTCTTACGATTGATGAAGGTAAACTCATTGAGAAGGTTGTGAAGCAAACCGGTCGCATTTGCCAAGTAGGAACTATGCAGCGAACTGAGTTTGATAGCCGTTTCTTAAAGGCCATTGCGATTGTTCGCAGCGGACGACTCGGCGATATCCAAAAGGTTACGTGCGGAATCAACGGTGCGACCGGCTCACCTGAGTTGCCCGCTATTGATGTGCCTGAGGGACTCGATTGGGACATGTGGCTCGGGCCAGCACCAATGGTTCCTTATCGAGCTCTGCCAGAAATCCGTCAAGGTTACGGTGGTGGAGTACCACTTTACACCAATTGCCATTACGCGTGGCGTAACTGGTATGAGTATTCAGGAGGTCAAATGAACGACTGGGGTGCTCACCATGTCGATATCGCAACATGGGCGTTGGGGGCTCACGAAACAGGTCCTAACAAAATTACACCAGTGAGTTATGAACTCCCTGTCGAATACGAAAACGGAAATCCGAAGGTTAGCGATCGATATAATTCACCGACCAAGTTCGAGATCCATGCTAACATGCCGGGCGATATTCCTATGGTTATCACGAGCGAAGGTGATAACGGTATCCTATTCGAGGGAACCAAGGGGCGAATCTTCGTAAACCGTGGTCGGTTGACCGGTAAGCCCGTTGAGGATCTCGCTACAAATCCATTGCCAGAGGGGGCTATCGAAGCAATCTATGGCGGTCCCGTGAGCGAAAATCATACCGATAACTTTATTGCATCGATGCGATCTCGCAAACAGCCTATATCGGATGTATGGACTCACAATCGTATGCTGGAAATATGTCACTTGGCCAACATTGCAATCCGATTGGGTCGAGAGTTGAAGTGGGATCCCGTTAAGCGAGAGATCGTAGGAGACGAACAAGCCAATTCGTTCCTAAAGCGAGAGAGCCGAAAGGGCTATGAAATTAAAGTCTAGAGATCACATCGATTCTTAGTTAAACGCGATTTTCTGATCCGAGAGTTAACAAAGCAGGATGAGATTTCCATCTTGTCCTGCATCTATCGGACGCAATGTTATGTCGTTGGCGTTTGATCTTATCGCTTTTAGGCGTAGTGTCTGAACTACTAATGTCTTTCTTTGTCGAGGTATAGATGAAACTGGCGCGTTGGATCGCTCCGTTGGCTTTAAGCTCATTAATGGAGATGCCAATAGTTTTTGGCATGGACGACGGAGATTGGAAGATATCTAAAGAGACGGCGACTCGCATCATAGAGGATGGCGGCACTGGAGTTCATAAAGCAATTGTCTGTAGTGACGAGAGTCTTCCGACGCATGCCATCTATAGGCCCGAACAATTGTTAGCTTTCGGCGAATCAAACCTATTACCGATTATGGTTTGGGGTAATGGAGCCTGTGCGAATTCGTCAAAGGAGCACCAAAATTTCCTCTCAGAAATTGCTTCCCATGGATACCTAGTCATTGCTATCGGGCCGCTTGAGCCGGAACAAAACTCGAGAGGTAGCCGTACCAAATCGTCCCAGTTAATCGACGGAATCAATTGGGCTATTGCACAGAACGAGAATGCGTCGAGCATGTACTATGGCAAGATCGCAACGACCAAGATCGCTGTTGGGGGAATGTCGTGCGGAGGACTGCAGGCACTCGAGGTCTCAACTGATCCACGTGTTTCTACGACATTAGTCTGTAATAGCGGAATTATTGCTGGTGGAAATAGTTCAGCACCTGCTTCGACTCCGCCGACCGGTACAGAACCACGACGACCTAGTGGAATACCTGGTATGCCTGCAGTAACCAAGGATCTCATAGCAAAGTTGCATGCGCCGGTACTGTACCTTCTCGGCGGTGAGTCGGACATAGCCTACAAAAACGGCATGGATGACTTTAAGCGAATCGAAAAGATACCCGCCTTTGTCGCCAATATGGATGTGGGGCACGGTGGTACTTACGGACGATCGCACGGCGGCGAGTTTGCCATTGTTGCTCTCGGGTGGCTTAACTGGCAATTGAAAAGCGATCAAGATGCGGCGAAGCTCTTTACAACGGATCACTATGAATTGTCGAAATCTACGATCTGGAAAGTAGATCGAAAAAATATCCACTAATGCACCAAACCAATTTGAAACAAAATTCTCATCTTTAGGTCACGCTCACGATCCTCTTCCAACCAATAGGGCACCTTATGCGTTTTAACATCTTCACTTTTTTTGTGTCTTGTCTGATCTCGTCACAGCTCACATCTTTTGGTCAGGATTCTAACGAAAAGAAATCGGAATCGACTACTGAGTCGGTCGCTATTCATGGCACCGCCCAGGTAGATGGCGAAATCGATGAGGCTTGGAAGAATATTCCTGAATTAGAGGTCAAGAAGATCTGCGTTTCGGAAACATCCATTTCAGAATCCAAGGTTGCGAAAGCAATGGTCAAGCTAATGTGGGATAAAGATAATCTTTATGCATTGTTACATGTTAAGGATTCCAAACTGTCTGACGCGTCCTCGAATGACTACGAACAAGATTCCATTGAGTTGTTCGTGGATGAGTTGAATCAGAAAGCTGGATCCTACCAGGAAGACGATGCTCAGTATCGAGTCTCCTATAAGGGCAAAATTTCCGGGGGAGGGAACGGATACTCCGAGAGTAAAATCAAGGCGGTTGCGAAAGAAGTCGAGGGGGGGTACCTAGTAGAATTATCGATCAAATTGGACCACGCAAAGAAAGAAGCAGGTTCCAAGTTAGGAATCGAATTGCAAGTCAACGACGATCCTGGACATGGTTCACGTGCCGGAGTGAGCAAATGGAACCATGCCGAGAATGATTCTTATCTTGATACTAAAAACTTTGGTACGGTCACCTTGAAGTAGCCCAATCGCTGGAAATGCCATTCCCTCGTCAATTAGATAGGATCGATAATAATGCGAATCGTACCCAAAAATTCTTACCTTTCGATGGTAGGAGCTATGGTTCTCGTCACTAACTCACTTTTAGCACAAGAAGATTTTTTTACTGTAAAGCTGGATGCCATTGTAAATGGAGCTATCGAACTTGAGCCGTCGTTGCCAGCAGATGGTAAATATGCCAGTGGAACTGTTGTAACGGTTCGAGCCAAACCCCAGGATGGCTTTGCATTGGACTCGATCTACTATTCTGTGCCGGGGCGATGGGGGGCGATGTACCACGAATCGTTGACATCTGAATTCGAAATTACCATCGATCAGAACAAAAGCATTGGAGCTTCGTTTATTGAGGCCGATCGTGTCGCTCACTTAAAGGTAACGCATAACGTCGTGTACGCGCGTCCTGGCAAGAAGGAACTTAAGTACGACGTTTATTCTCCTAAAGAAGCTGAGAATCTTCCTGTCATTGTGATCATCCATGGCGGTGGTTGGGCGACTAACGATGAAGACATCATGCGAGGCCTGGCCAGGGAGTTGACCAAGGACAATAAGTTTGTTGTTGCGAGTGTCGACTACCGCTGGATCGGCACTTTGGATGGAGACGAAAAGCCGAATTCCATGGCTCACTTGATCGAGGATGTATTCGGAGCCATAGTTCATATCCGCGAGCATGCTACGGAATACGGAGGTGATCCTAACCGAGTCGGTGTGACTGGTGATAGTGCGGGTGGTCATCTCTCCGCTTCTGTGGCTGTGCTAATCGAAAAAATCGGCTCAGGAGGATTTGGCGAGAAAGATGGCATTTATGAGTTCCAGCCAACCTATCTTCCGGATGGAAAAACGGCGGAGCAAATCCGAGAGGAGCTATTAAGGTCGATTCGGGCTGCTGCACCAAGTTATGGAGTCTTCGCAGTAGAAGCCTTACGTGGATTTCAGCGAGGAATGTCCGAAGACGCTGCATCGGCCACTGCCCCACAAAGTTATATTCCCGAAGCATCCAATCGATCGGTGCCCCAATATCTCACTCGCGGAACGAGGGATAATCTTATCGGCGATGATGCTGTCTCTTCGTACGCGAGAGCGCTGCAGGCGAAAGGGCAAACCGTAGTCTATGACCAAATTGATGGCGCGGGCCATGCCTTCTTCGACTGGAAGCCCAATGATCAAGTTAAGGCTACCTTTGCGAAGTATGGCGTTCCCTATGCAGAAAAGATGAAGCTCTTTTTCGAGAAGCACTTGGACTCTACCGATAAAAAGTAGTCCTACAGATCGCGACCAAATTCGAAAACAAAGTAGAACCATTGTCCTCGATTGTTTCAGTGTGCTAGATTACTTTGAGACATCAGGAGTGGCATTTGAGTTCGGTGTTTACTGAAGAATAGATTTCGAATGGAACGCTCGTCCGGCCTGCCAAGCAATTAAGGCAATTGCTCTATGATGTTTCCACAGCGATTTTCCTAAACTCGTTGTAGTTCAAAGGTTGCTAATTCTCGATAAGATCGATAGAGAGCGTCGTATGTTTTGTGCAGATTGCGAGTGGGTTTAACACATTTCATCTGCGAGCGTTTAGGCATTGACATAGCTCGTATCGCGGTTTCGGAATCGGGAAACAAATCCGCTGCCATAGCTCCGAGAATCGCGGCTCCTAGGGCAGGTCCGTTTTTGCTAGGATGTATTTCGATGGTCGCGTTGAGTACATCTGCATACACTTGAACCATCAATGGATTGTGATGCGGTAGTCCGCCCGTTGCTACAAATCGATTTACCTCAACATTGCCACCTTGCAGCAGTTCCACAATCCATCGCAATCCCATCGCCGATGCTTCCAGCAAAGCGCGGTACATGTGGGCAGGACCATGGTGAAGCGATAATCCGGTAAATGCCCCTCGTAGATTGCCATTCATAAGTGGAGTGCGGCAACCATGAAACCAGTCCAGGCAGAGCAAACCTTCGGCGCCGGCTGGTAATGCAGCGGCTTCCTCTCCAAGAGAACTAAGGCTCTTGCTATTTGTCAGTCGTCGAAGCCAGTCGAACGCGTCCCCCACGGCTGCTTGACCCGTTTCGTAACCGTAATAACCAGGCAAGATTCCGTCTTTCACAACTCCAGCAACCCCGGGAAGATAAGCTTCGGTGCAACTATTCAACATATGGCACGAGCTGGTACCCATCACCATAACCAGCGTTCCAGGTTCTGCTGCACCAGCACCGGGTACACCCGCGTGGGCATCGATGATCGCAGCACTAACGGGAGTGCCAGGACTAAGGCCGAATTGTTTTGCCATCTCCTTCGTTAGCACCCCCGCAGCGACCCCAGGCGGTACAAGACGACCTGGTAGTTTCTCTTTGACGATGTTCTTCCATCGGGGATTAACAGCCTTTAGAAACGCCTCCGAGGGATAACCTTCGGCAGCCGTCCACATACCCTTATATCCTGCTTGGCAGGTGGAACGCGCCATGTCTGCAGCCGATCCACCAACTAGCTGCCAAACAAACCAATCACCAGCCTCGAGCCAAACTTCGGCAGCATCATAAACCTGAGGCGCTTTTTCAATCGTTTCTAGAATCTTCGGAAAGAACCACTCTAAGCCAACAACACGGCCGTAGTAGGGAAGAAATGGTTCTTCCCTCTTAGCGGCGATCTGATTAATGCGATCGGTCTGCAATTGTGCTCCGTGATGTTTCCAAAGTTTCGGCCAGGCGAACGGCTCGTTCTTCCATTCTTCTCTCCAGCACAGAGGCGTTCCGTCCTGAGTCGTGGGAAGCATGGTACAGCTGGTAAAATCAACGCCGATTCCTCGAATGGACTCGCCAGAATGACCTGTTTTGCGGAGTAACGCACGGACAGCTTTGGCGGCACTCCGAAGCCAATCGCCGGGTTCTTGAAAAGCGTATTGTGGGTGGATCGCAATCGGCTTGCCCGAGCCTGTAAGGGAGGCGGGAATATCATGCACTATCTGTCCATGGGCATAACGTACCGAAAGAGCCTCGATTTCGCCTCGATGGGTGTCTGCCAAGAGAGCACGAACGGATTCGGTGCCAAAATCGAGTCCTAAAACCAATGCGGGAGAGGATTTCATAATGAAGTCAACGGATTTATTATTTTGGAGGGGGAAATACTGATTCCGGAAGCGCCGACATAATCGCTTTGATTGTACTCGGTAAAGGAAAACCTGGGGAACGTCCCGGCATTTGGTGTCCAACACGAAAAACACTGCCTGTTAAGATTAAGATAAAGCGTACGGAGTGGAACGCACTCTCCAGAATCCTACTCTTCTAGAAACTCACTTTTCATGCATCTAAAACATCACGGTGGCGATACCGGAGTAACAGGATCGTGTCATCAAATATTCTTTGACGACCATCGCTCGGTCTTAGTCGACTGCGGGGCCTTTCAAGGTGCGGACGCACGCGGACGAGATCGGGACAACCTAGAATTTTCTATTGATGGGATCGAATCCCTCATAGTGACCCATGTGCATCATGATCACGTGGGGCGAATCCCCCTACTATTAAAGGCGGGTTTTCGTGGACCAATCTATTGCACAAAACCGACGGCCAAGATGCTTCCTATCATGCTGGAAGATTCCATTCGCCTGAGCATGACTCGAGATCGCACAGAAATCAAAAAGATCCTCTCACAACTTAATAAGTTGATACAACCATGTAAGTATGGGGAATGGATTGCATTAAAGAAGGGAGCTAAGTTCCGTTTTCAACCAGCAGGGCACATACTAGGCTCGGCCTATGTAGAAATCGATCACAATGACGAACGTTTTGTGCTCAGCGGTGATTTGGGGGCTCACTGTACTCCTATTATGAAAACGCCGGTCAGCCCGGAACGCGCTGATTTTCTGGTTCTCGAAAGTACTTATGGTGATCGTCTGCATGAAGGTCGTGATCAGCGAGTTAAAACGCTCGAAGAAATTCTATGCAAGACGATGGAGGACAATGGTGTCACCATTATCCCTGCGTTCAGTTTGGGTCGAACTCAAGAGATATTGTTCGAGCTGAATAAGATCATGGAAGACGTATGTCATATGACTGAATGCAAGATATTAAAAAAGATCGATGTTATTGTCGACTCGCCCTTAGCCATCAAACTCACGAATATCTATGAGACTTGGGAAGAGTTTTGGAGCGAGGAGGCTCGCGAGATATTGCGCATGGATAGACAACCTTTTGTGTTCGAGAATTTATATGAGGTTGATGCTGGGGCCGATCATCGAGAGGCTCTTAGTTATTTGTTGAAATCTCATAGGCCTGCGATTGTTATTGCTGGCAGCGGCATGTGTACTGGCGGACGGGTCGTCGATTATCTCAAAGCGTTCTTGGGACGTGAAACGACCGATGTTGTATTTGTCGGATTTCAAGCTAATGGAACAACGGGTCGGGCCATTCAAGAAGCGGGAGCCAAACATGGAACGGTGCAGCTAGATGATATGCGAGTCCAAGTGAAAGCAAAGACGCATACACTTTCCGGCTACTCCGCGCACGCCGATCAAAATGACCTTATAAAATTTGTCACCGATATCCCAGTCAAACCGAAAGAGATTCGATTGGTCCACGGCGAAATGGAGGCCAAGACCGCCCTCGCAGATAAGCTAACGGCCTTGGGTTACAACGTCACTTGGCCAGAAGAAGTCGTGCGCGAATGATAGCGTCAGGGCGCGAGCCGTACGGTTCGATGTCTGAGAGGTTGTTAGGCGGTTGACAAGTTGGAGCCCTACCGGAGGGCTTGCGCCCGTACCGCTAAGATTGCCTTTGGTAAAACGAAAAAAGCCCTGTTTTTCACAGAGCTTTACTTTTCGGTCGGGCCTTTTCTGAGTTTGTTCTCAATCAGCTTACTGCTGAATCTTGAGTCGCTTTTGAATGTCGGTTTCTAGAACACCAAAGACAGCTTCGTGTCGTTGAACGGACATAGAAAGAGCCGCTAGCAATCGCTTCGCGGTGTAGAAATTCATGATGATACGTTGCTTTACAACGATTGGATCTTTTGGAATCCCTACTGGTTGTGGGTTGAGTCCAAAGTCGACGATCAACTCTTCTGGCGAACCGGTCACTCGGCAGAAGTTCGCATAGAGAGCGAGTGCATCCTCGTCCTTCACTTGAACCTGGACGGGTTGTGCGGGAGCACTAGGTTGTTGGGTGGTTTCTGGGGTTTCTACTTCTGACGACATACTCTCATTCCTCCTAAATCCAAAATGCGGGAAACCTCAAGGCTTCGCCAAAGACAATTTCAATGTACCACGTAATTGTGATCACGTAGTCGCATTAGCCAAGAAATCTAAAATTAAACGTTTTCATAACATATCGATAAAACCGCCAGCCTAATGGCTTCCATGCTAGGTGCACGTTTGATCGACCACGGTATCCGGGGCGTAGCGTGTAATCCAAATCATTGAACTCGACGCTCGCTTGGTAGGTTGCGCTGATGGGGATAACTTTTCCGGTTTCATCGGTCTTGGTGTCCACTGCTCCACCGGCCTGGGTTGATACATTTGGTGATGCCTCAGTCACGCGAGACTCCGAAAAACCTACGATCTTTCCATGGAACGATTTTAGCTTTGCCGAATCGAACATGATTTCAACCAAGTCTCCTTCTTTGAGCAGGTTGCGATCGTATTGGTCAACGAGCAGTTCGCCTTCCATTTCGTTTCGAGGGGCCACGACGCACAAAAGTTCCCCATCGCTAAAGACTAATCCCTTGTTGTTCGGATGAAACGGATTACCCGTCCAGCCTTGCAATTGACCTTGGGCTTCGAGCGTCTTGTTATCTTTTTTCTCGGGGGGGGCAAAAATAATGCCATCGATGGGGCTACGCACCACGAGCCGTTGCAGCTTTAACTCGGTCTCTTCCACTGCCCGGACTGTTCGCTCCCAGGTTTTTTGTTCTTCACTCGCAGCGCCCGATAAGCTTGGATCGATGTTTTTGCGTTCATCGAGGATCTCCAGTCGTCGCTTGGATAGATCTCGTTCCGAAATTGCCTTGGCTAACTGGATCTTCAAATCGATGCTGTCCAACACGCAAATAACGTCATTTTTTCTAACAGAGTCACCAGGCTTAACTTTCCACTCGACGAGCTCGCCTGGTACTGTGGAGCGGACTTCGAGACCATCGCGTGGCTTGGTTTCTATGGCGCATCGAACACTAAAGGGAAGCGGTAGGAAAAACACGACCGATAGGACGGCAGCGGTCACAGCTAAACTCGTGAGAATATTGGCTCGTTTCATCTTTGAGGCCTTTCCAGGAGTTTTAAAGAATTTCGTGATAGCAATGATGCCAGGAACCAACATGCCGACGATACCGGCCACTGCAACAGCTCTGCCCAGTGCCTGCAAGCCATAGGGTTTTAGTACCTCGTTTAAGAACATGATGATACTGATGGTGACGACCCATCGATAAATATTGGACGCTATCGTAAAGCATGCGAACAAAAATCGGTTCTTTGTTGGCAAGAACGGGTTCTCTTGTAGTTCTAGACCCAAGCAATTCTTTTGGAACCATCGCTTGAGAACTTCGTTTGCTTTCTGACGCAGGTTCGGGATCTCGAGGATATCCATCAGGATGTAATAACCGTCGAACCGCAGCAATGGGTTACCATTAAAGACGACAGTGCTTACCGAACAAATAAACATTACGCTCAAGCACAGGAAATTGAACATCCCGTCATCGCTAAACCACCAAAGAAAGGTTGCTATGGATGCCAAAAACAATTCGACGTACATGCCTGCCGCGCCGATAAAGACACGCTGCCATTTATTGGGCAACATCCATGAGTCGGAAACGTTGCAATAAAGACACGGTGTGAAGACCAAAAACATGATCCCCATCTCGTGACATTCCCCCCCAAATTTCTTGCAACTCAATCCGTGACCAAACTCGTGAAGGACTTTCACGGCTGCCATCGTAATGCCAAGATAAAGCCAGTTGTCTGCTGCAAAAAAAGATTCGAAGGTCGGAAGCTTGGTTTTAAAGTCTTGGTAATTGACCAAGACTAACATGATTGCCGCCGATCCTAAAATAGCAACGAAGATCAGCGCCCAAACGGTAAAAACCCAACCAAACCAAGGCAGCAGTCGAGTTAGCAGTCGTTCAGGATCGATGCCACGAAATCGGATCGCGAAGATATTGGACAGTTTGCCAATCAGCTCGCGTTTCTTTTTCTGATCTCCCCGTCGACGCAATTGACGTCCTTGGCCGCCAGAATGCGATATCACCAATCCGCTACGGTGTAGCATTCCAACAAATTGTTGAAGATCCTGCAATGAAATTCGCTGAGGGGCAAACTTCGCTTGAAAGTCATCTTTGATTTGTTGCAAGCTGGTTTCACCATCCAGCATATTGAGAATGGCGAACTCCTCGTCGTGAAAACGAAAATAGTTAAGACCTACCGGTTCTTTAACAACCCAATATGCCTTTCCATGGTATTTGTTCCGACTAGCTTCCAAGTCAGGGCGACGACGCAACTTGAGCGGTCGCATCGCGCTATTGACTAGTGAATCAGCCATCGAGGTCATGGATTAACGACTTCCGAGTTGGGGAGCTTGAAAGGGCTTTGCTTTTTACTGACGTCGGGGTTGAATTTCCACGCGTGCTTTCATCACACCGCGAAACAAATACTGCCCGTCGGGTAGCAGTCGATTATCAATTTCAATCCAATAGGGGTATCTATTGGCGATTTTTGCACTTGGAGCTACGTAACCGACAACCCCCTCGACGGTTTCCTCGACACCAGGTGCGACTTCGATAACGACGCGTGCTGGTGAATTGAGAACCAAATGGGGAGCAACGCCGGACGATACATCTACCTGTCCCTTAACCCTGATTTTTCGCATGTCAGTCAACTGCAGAATCGGTTCACCAGCTCTTACATAGGCGGATTGTCTATTCTTGATTTCGCTTACAATGCCATCCCAAGGTGCAACAAAACTCCTCAAGTCTAACTGGACCTTAGCTGCGTCCAATTTGGCTTCGGAAACTCCAACAAGTGTCAGATCCTTTCTTTTTTCCATTTCGGATACGACCACTTGTAGTCTGGCCTTCTCGGCCTCAAGTTCCTTTTTCTTGTTCGTCATCTCGTCTTCCGCTTGTTTTGTTACGAGATTGTTCGAGATCTGATACTCCGTGATAGCGACCTTATGGGCTAGCTTAGAAAACTCTAAGTTGCTCGTGTCTTCGTATTTGAGCTTAGCTTGATCCAATTCCTTGGATTGAACGGAAATCTCCGCATTGGCTAACCGAGGGTCGAGTTGGTAAATGGGATCCCCTTTTCGAACCATGTTCCCTTCGTCTACTTGCAAATTCGTAATGATTCCATCCGCTTGAGCTGGCACGGTAATATCGTTAACAAAGACGAGTGTTGCACCTGCGTCAATTAAAGTGCCGCTTGAGCTCACCGCGGGAACCTGAACTCCCTCGTTGGGAACCTGCTCAAAAGAGCTTAATTTAGTCATGCGATCGTTGGGTACTGCCGTCTGAGCTACGTTCAATGATCTTGCTGGTTCGGTTGATTGTGCGAGCAGAACTCTTGGTTTGGATTCTTCACTTTTCGAATGAGCTACAGTTGCTAGTTCGGGAGCTGAAGAGGTTGGTTGATCGATATCAACCAACTGCCCCTTGAAATCTTGATCGGTCACGGAAAGGTTTGCTTCTTGGAAGCTACGCATATCTCCCAATTGGAGCGTGGCCGTGGGAGTCGTCTCTTTGGTTGCGACTCCACCCTCAACCCCAAGCGATGGAACCAAACCATGAACAAACGTACGCACTTGGGGAACAGAAGATAGTCCTGCCAAAAGGGCGATCGCGACGGCGCTAGAAACAATAAAGGTCTTCTTCATAAATTCTCCGATTGGGCAATTAGAACCAAACGTACGCTCGAACCCATTCCACGATCTCGTGGAACCAAACAAAAGCGGCACTCTCGCGTCCCGCATGAACTCTGGCAATGACTCTAGAGCCTGGGTTCTTTATGATTGCTTTTAATGCTTCGGGATCTGGGATGCAACGCAACTTTAGAATTGGCCCCTCTTCGGGATCCAGTTCTACTCTCCCCGCAACGCCCTTCAAATCGAGCTTACCGGTATATTCTGTCGATGATTCGGTCATGAGAATGAACGTCACAGGGAGATAACCTTTTTCTACCTCCCTTGCGAACGCTTGCTCGAGGTACCTTAACTTTTTCTCAGGCAAGAGAACTTCAAGCTCCCAATCTGCATTCTTGTTAGCGATGGTCATCAATCGTTGTCCCATCACAACGGGCCGTCGATTGAGAACACGCTCGATGTCCCAATCCATCACGATTCCATCGATCGGACTCGTACGTATCATTTTGTCTTCTTTTTGACGAAGCAACATCAACTGAGTTGTTAATGCCTTGATGGTTTCTTGTGTTTCATCTAGCTCTCTCTGAATTCGAAACTGTTCGTCGTTTGATACGGCGCCACTTTGATTGCTTTGGCTGCGGAGGTTATCGAGCTTCTTGACTTGTAGGTTCTTTTGATCCTCTACCCCTTTAATCTCACGCGACAGGTCATCGTCTTTCATCAAGACCAACTTTTGACCCGCTTTAACAACAGTCGCGTGTCGGACATAAATCTCTTCAATGTTGCCGTTCGCGTGAGCGTATACGTTTTCCTCGATCGATGGTTTTAACTGACCGTTACCCTTGAGGGTGAAATCGATTTTGACTATGAAGAGCGCAAGAATCGCGATTGCCACTGCCCCTAAAATGCCAAGGGTCTTCGGGAGTGCTGATCCACGGAACATCCATAAGCAGCGATCTAAGAATCGCCAAACGGGCATGAACAAAATGTTCGAATGCGTCAGGGAGTTAGACATGGCTCGGCATGCATGCTCGTAAACCAAGTCGACTCGTCCCTCAAGTGCGGAGCGAGAGAGCTGCGTTTCAATCTGTTCAACAATCAAAGCGCCAATGACCTTGCGTCGCTGCCGGCTCTCATTCGATTCGCTTCGCGCTGCCAGTACGTCCCCTTCGATCGTCTTTTCTGGCTGGCGAATAGGTAATATGGTGATCGTTCGACCGTGAGATAGATCGACATAGTCTTCGACTGCTTCTTCGAGTTGTGGCGGCAAATCCTCGGTGCTGCCGTCATACCAAAGTGGCTCTCCACTTTTCACGACCTTGGTAGCCAACGTATTCAACGCCTGCACAATGTTAGAGCGACTCTCAATGGAGTCTTGTCCAGAGATGGCAATTACCTTGGTCTTGCCCCCTTTGATTTGTGCCACACTGACCCGGTCGCATTCGATGAGTCGTCGGCCTTCGTTGGCAATGGTGTAGGCGGTGTCGCGAATATCGAGGTTGTCGTGAACCAACCGAGCGAATTGATCGGCCTGTTGCCACATTTCTTGACGAGTTGATACCTGCTGCAACGTATGGCTTTGAAGCCACTCGCCGATCAGCTTGGTCATGTGCTCTAAGAAGCGGAGGTAGCCTCGCTGAGCTTCCGCCGGGGAATTGGCTCGTTGCAAAATTTCCAGCAAACCCACCGTCTGTTTGCTAGAGGCCAGAGGGGCCGTCACGAGCAAATGGGCTGTCGGATTTCCCTCCCCGTCTGCCTCCCCCGATCCCGAGTAGGGAGGAACCAATTCTGCTCGCCCCTGAGCCATCAAACGACCGATCAGTCGTCCGTGCTGCATCGATTCCGGAGTGCCCGACTGCATCAAAATCGGATCTAGCTGAATTTGGTGAGCTAGTCGCATCGCTCCATCCGGATCAACCAGCCAAACCGCACCACCCTCAGCAGCCAAAGCTGAGATAATTCGCTGCAAAACGGCTGGATAATAATCCGCTGCCGCTGTTTCCGATTTGGAGAGCTCGGTGATTTCGGACACGAGCGTTCGAATCCGCCGCTTGGTCTGCTCTACGTTTTCGTCCGTTGCGCTGGAAGACATAGTAATTGGTCAGCAAAATGAGAAACAAGCTAGCAAAGTCGACATCCCTCCATCGAACGATCCGAGAAATCGCCTTAAGACAATCTCTCCATCCTATCAGGGACCACTATCAAGATAGAAGCGTTGCTTTCGTCATAAAAGCCTTAATTCAAACATCTCACCCAAGATTAAGAAATCGTCCTATCAATACTTCCGTCTAGTAGATCTAGGGGGAACATGCCGCAGGCGCAGTTCAGGGTGATTGCGCAATTTGTGTTCGTCAGATCCCCCAAAAGCAGTACAAAGATCGTGGGTTGCGCAATCGTTTTAAGCGGTCTGACTAAGACACTAGAGCCAGCTCAAGGTTTTCCTACTTGTTTTTCCCAAGCGGAGGACACCTAGTTTTAATGGCCGCGTTTTAACAAGCCGACGGCGTTCCGGGGAAGCGATCTTAACGCGCGTTGAAAACAACCGTCTAGCAGGCGTAAGTTGGACGCTATTGCTCGACGATAAGCCGCGAGCCGGGCGAGAGTCCCCAACCTACCACCAATAGATGAGCCAATTTCCGATTAGATTAACAAGCCCGCAATCGGCTCGTGCTTTCCTCCCAAAGCGTAATCGCTGGACTGCCCCAACCAATTCTCGATCACCGAAGCGTAAATGGAGCGAAAATCGGTGTGATGTTTCAAATCCCCATCGTCTAGGTCCACCAACGACGGTATCGAACCAACCTGCAATTGCGGCAGTTTGGGGCCAGACAAAAACATGGGAGCCGCTGCACCGTGATCGGTTCCCTCGCTCGCATTCTCTTTGAGCCGTCGTCCAAATTCGCTAAAGGTCATGACAAGCACGCGCTCAGATTCGCCAGCCAGCTCCAGTCGCTTGTGAAACGCTGCCAACGCCTCGGACCATTGTCGCAATAACCCCTGATGTGCCGCCAACTGATTGGCATGTGTGTCGAAACCATCCAAAGTGACATAGTAAACGCGTGTCTTGAGGCCCGCCAAAATCAGTCTCGATATGACTTTGAGCTTCTCCGCAAGCTGGGACTCGGGAAAGTTTGAATCATCCCCCGATTTGGCTAGAGCCCCCGTGATTCGCTGGCTCGCTCGGACAGCGGCATCAGTGCTCGCGGATAAGAACCCAATGAGGTCCCCTCCATCCTGTTCTTTAGCTGCCTCAAGACTCATTCCCTCCATCGACGAATCGATCGCCGACGATTTGAACTTCATTTGCTCGACCTCTCTAATCGAGGGAACCTGCACTCCTCTCCCTACCAACGCTAATGGCAAGGGCTCTGCACCCAAATGTAAGCCAGCGGAATCGCTCTGGTCTAAAAACTCCTTCTCAAAGATTCGGCCCAGCCACCCCGAATCGGATCTATTTTCTTTGCGTTGACAGGAATGCCATATATCCATCGATTCGAAGTGAGACCGATTGGGGGTTGGGTACCCGACGCCGTGAACAATGGAAAAGCGTCCTGAGTCGATCACGCTCATGATGTTCTTCATGGCGGGATGCGCACCGACGTCATCGTTTAGCTTGAGTACATCGCTGGCCGCAATACCCAAAGTAGGACGAGCTTTTTTGTAATCCTCGTCGCGATAGGGAACGATGGTGTTGAGACCGTCGTTGCCACCCGAGAGTTGTATGACAACCAAAATTTTCTCGGAGTCCAAAGAGTTTCTGGCTGCATCATCTGCAATCGCTTGCATCCAAATTCCGGGTAAATTCGCGCCGATGGCAAGCCCAGATGCACTTTTGAAATTAACGCTTAGAAAGGACCTGCGATTCTGATTGGTGTATTTCATGATACGTGGATCCTTGGTAATGTTACTAGTTCAATGATCGTTTGCTTGGCCAAACTTCCTTTGGGAGTCTTCTCCAAACGAGTCAAAATCATTTGCTGTTCTGCCATTGTCGGCTTGGATGCGAATAATGTCGCTGCAAGTGAATCAACCCACTGTTTGGAATCGCTGAGTTTCATCGATTGAGACCATTCGTTGATCGGTTTCCCTTCAACCTTTGTATTCTCGTCATTGAGCAAGTCGTAAACTAAATTGGCACGTCCTATCAATGTGGACGAATTGATCCAGGCGCGACCACCGACCCAGCCTTTGACGTTAGGTGGATAAAAAAGAGACTGACCGAGTGGCTTTATTCGTTCAGCAAGCTTCGTTAAGTTGGCGGTCGCATTTAGGGATCGCATGAGTTCCACGATTAATTCGATCGGGGAACGAACCCGCTTGCCAACGCTCCAACCGGATAGCATCAATCGACTACCAAGTATCATTTCCACCACAGGTCCGATTTTATAATTGCTCTCTTTAAACTTCACAGCCAGAGGCTCCAACAGCTCTGCTGCTGGTTCTGGTTCATCACAAACTAAAAACTTGTAAAGCTTGTAAACAATAAACTGAGGCATGGCTTCACAATCTAGTACAACATCGATTGCCTCTTCTCCAGACTTTATAGGGCCTTTACCCAAAATCTCCTTTTCCGAGTTATCGTGCTGATAGGAGTTAAAGCGAAACTGTTTCCGGCGAATCTCCCACCCGGTAAAACACTTGGCCAACTGTTGCACATCGGCTTCCGTATAGTTACCCTCTCCCAGGCAAAAGAGCTCCATCAATTCACGCGCGTAGTTCTCGTTGGCATGGGCCTTTCGATTGGTGACACTGTCAAGGTAAATGAGCATGGCGGGGTCTTTCGAAATTTCGTGGACCATTTTTCGAAAATCACCCAAGCAATGCTTTCTAAGCAATTGATTCTGCTCATACATGAGATCTAGATCGAGAACCTTCTCCGCACCCGTCGCAAAGTGACCGTGCCAAAACAATGTCATCTTTTCAACGATCGGAGCAGGAGAATTTAGCATCCGATGAAGCCACCACGATGCCAGCTTGGTCATTTCTCCCGAAGCCCGAATCGAAGAGGCTAACGATGCCGATTCTTTTTCAAAGGAGGAATTCTGCTCGACATTGACACCTCGTGAAACCAGATCTGCTACAACCTCTTGCGGATCGCGTTTAACTGCCTCTCGAAGCAACGGCTCATTGGCACCAAACCCGCCGCGCCGAAACAGTAGACTTGCTCGGTCCCGGTTCCATGGTTCTGAATCGCTAGGTGTCCATGGTTGCCACGCGATAGCAGGATTTAAGGGGGATTCACTTTGCATCGGCCTTTACCTCCGATTGTATATCTAGCTCAATCGATAAATCCGTCGACTCTTGAAATGAGAGGCTGGCGCGCAGTTCTTTGAAGAGACCTAATGCGAGAAATAGCACGTCGACTTCCTCTTCCGCTTGTTGTCGAGAATGTCCCTTCTCCAAAACGTTGTTGGTGATCAAGGTCTCTCTGTTGTCGGATAGTAAACTTGAAATCGATGTGATATCCAACACAACCGTTGTGTTGGCTTTCTCAAATTTGGTCGATGCTTTATTGGTTTTGGCGACTTCCGTCGAAAAGATTTGTTGAGCAATTTCTACCGTACTAGCAACAGCGACGTGGTCACCAGAAAAGGCAATGCATGGCTGGAAGTTGAATTGGATGGGTAGACCGTTGTCGTACTCCTTATCAGCATCTAGCAAATACTCTGCCCAATAAAACTGCGAATCTTGTTCGGACTTTGCATCCGACATTAACTCTAATTGTGGCTGCCCCTCCATGGCTCCCACGATGTTAAGGAACCCGATCAAACTTTGAAAGGTTCGCTTTAACTCGCGTCGCATTTTGCCCGCATCTTTAAGCTTTCCAATGAGGGCAAAAGCTGGTAATCGAATAGAGGGTGCCAGTTTCAAGTTTCTTTCGGATTGTTTCGCTACAACGAGTTGAAGCTGTGGTTCAATGACCCCCAAAATGTCCTCCGCAAAATCTTTGCCAGAAAAAAGGGTTGTCAATGTGCTATCGGCCTGGGCTAGTTGATCGTTCACTGCTTGATCGAATAGATCGCCTGCATTCAGCCATAATTGTGATATATCGCGGTAGGCACCAACGCTGGCGACGGCTCCTGGAATATCGATGACGACTGGGGCAAAGCCATTGTGATCGGGACCAACAAAAAAAGTATGGGACTCTTGCAAACTCTCTGTCTCGATTGGCAATTGAGCGGCGATCGCAAAACCGTTGGGAGTCATGGCAAGCTCCGCGCTCGCCGACATGGATTTCTGTAAAGACGCTAACAATCCACCTAGCAATAACTCTGCTCCAAAGTCCTTTCGATTCGGACTGAGCAGCTCTTTAGCAACTCCGGCTGTCCTGAGTGTATCTAAGTCCAAGAAAAGGCGACCTATAACCGGCGAGGCATTTTCTTCGGTAGGACTAGATGTCGTATCATTTATCTCCTTTGCTCTAGCGATGTACTTTTGGAAGGCCTCATTAGCGGATAAGGTGTCTAGCGATAAATCGAGATATCGATCGATAGTTCCTTTTGCGAGATCTGGTTTGTTGGTAAGCATGAGCCACGGTCCAAGTGGTGCGACAATGGCATCTTGAAATTTGGAGGCTTCGATATCGCGATAAGCTTTTTCTTCGATTGGGTTTGGCTGATTCTTTGACTTCGCATCGGAACGTGCTAGTTTCTTGAGATTCTGCAAATACTCTACGAGCCATTCTTCACTCTCTGTTCGAGCTAGAAGCACCAAACCTTGTGTCTCGGCATCAAATCCGACGTGCATTCCGCCATGATTGACCTTCTTGAGAATCGAGTCGATTTTTTCACCAAGCGCGAATTCGATAGCCGTCAATCCGACTCGGGCTTGTGTCAAATTCGGATGGGACCATATGGTGCGGAAGGCCGCCGATTTGCGGATCTGTTTACGAACCGGATGATCCAAGAACGTATCGGCTGGGTTTAGCTCTAAGTAAGCAATTGTCGTTTTGGGTAACCAATCCGGAGGTGTGGGGTCTTGTTGTGCCTCCGCCCGATGGTTGCTGTAAAGCGATCCCAACGTGGCGATGGTTGCTAAGAGTAAGCGAGAGGAATGCGACCGGCGAAAGGAGAAAACGCTCATGGTAGGTATCTTTGGCAGGAATAGATTCTGAGGATCCGGATCGCTATTCTATTCGACTGCAGGAATTGCTGCTTGGTTTTCTTCTATTTGGATTTTTCGCGGGACGAGCTGTCTAAGCTTTTGAAAGTCTTGATTTGCTAACGCAACCATGATTGGCCTGCGTCGTTAGGGCCGCGAAATCAGCCAAATAACCATGAAGATGCTTAACCGCTGGAAGTTTGCTCTTTCGTTGAGAAAAATCGACGTGAGCATCTATCCTGCCGGTTTCAAGATCGATCTCAATGATATCCCCATCTTGAAGTAGACCGATAGGGCCACCGTCATGAGCTTCCGGAGCACAGTGAACTCCTATCGCGCCACTCGAAACTCCTGATACTCGGGTGTCGGAAATCAGAACCACTTTTCCTCGCAATTCGGGTTGCGCTAAAGCGGATGAAGCGACATGTACTTCGGGCATGCCTGCTCCTTTCGGCCCCAGTCCCATGAGCACCACCACGTGGCCAGGACGAATGAGTCCGCTGCTGGCCGCGTCAGCCACCTCTTTGCCTGACTGGAAGCAGATGGCATGTCCCGTGAATCGCGTGTCAGCGAGCGCGTTGACTTTAAACACAATCCCATCGGGTGCTATATTTCCAAAGCAAATTTGAAGATCCGCAATTTCTTTCCATGGCGCACCGAGAGGAGCAATCAATACGTTAGGCTGAGGAACAGCGGGCGCTTCCTTAAGATTCTCCTCTAGCGTCTCGCCTGTAACGGTGAGGCAGGAACCATCAAGAATGCCCGCTCGCAAAAGATGTTTCAAGAGCACTGATGTTCCGCCCAGATGATGCAGATCAACCATAGTGCCACTGCTTCGTGGCGCAAAGTTGCAATAGACCGAAACGCGACGGCATATCTGCTGAACATCGTGGAGTGTAAAGTCAACGTTCGCTTCCAGGGCCAGCGCTAGCAAATGCAGTACACCGTTGGTAGATCCACCAATAGCGGCGATGGCAGACATGGCATTGCAAAACGCGGCTTTAGTTAAAATGTCACGGGGTCGAATGTTGTTTTCGAGAAGGGTACGAATGGCACGGCCAACGCGTTTGCAGTCATTCGGCTTGTCTGAGTCAACAGCCGGAATAGAAGAAGTGTTGGGAAGACTCAGGCCAATCGCTTCCATGGCGATCCCCCAAGTGTTGAACGAAGCTGCTATGCCACATCCACCTGGGCCAGGACAAGAAGTGCGAAGAATTTGTTCCGCTTCTTCTGGCTCAATCGCTCCGTTTTGTAGTTTCGTTTGAGCGTCGTAAACATCGAAAATAGTTGTTGGCTTTCCCTTGTGACAACCAGGAACGATCGATCCGCCGTTTACGATCAATCCTGGAAAGTTGGTGCGAGCTAATGCCATAGCAAAGCCGGGTCCGTTCTTATCGCAATGATGAAGACCAATGATGGCGTCATATCGATGTGCATTGCATACCATATCAGCTGCATTGGCGATTTGATTTCGAGAGACTAGCGATGCACCGCCATGTTCACCTCCTTGAACGAGGTTATCACTAACGGCTGGGACGCCAAACGGAAAGGCGATCAAGCCCGCGTCTTGGCAGCCGGATTGAATGTGTTTTGCAAGGGAATAGGCGTGAACATTGCAAAGGTTTCCTTCCAAGAGAGGCACTCCGATACCCACTTGGGCTTTTTCAAAGTCCTTTTCTTGGAACCCCATCCCCCAAAAGAAAGCATTGACGCCCCTCTGCCATCCGCCGGTTAGATTCTTAGAGTTCCAATTCAGAGATTGCATCATTGCGTCGATTCTTGGGGTAGTTCCAAAAATGGTTGGGAAGGAAATTCGAGCGAGCTAACTATATTACCGACAAAGACGAATTCATGTTAAGGGGCTATGCAAAGTAGAACAACTGCCCTGCCTAGATCTAGTAGGCCGTAACAAGCTGCTTAGGCCGTGGCAAGGCTTGGCGAAGTTAACGGCATGAGACAAGGGTTGGTAGCCGATCTGGCCACAGATTGGATGCATTGCCGGGGCGCTTTCCAAAGTCTTGGCGACATCGGCTACAATCCCCTCCCGAATTCTTCGGGAGCGTGAATAGGATCGCAGATGAACATTATAAACGGGTGGTACACGAGCCAAGAGTTCGCGTCGATTAGCGAGCTCGAATTGGGCGAGACAATTACCTGCTCACAGCTTGCGTGTTCGTGCGCTCGTGTGAGTAGCTTTGAGCTAAAGATGGTCCAAGTAACCACTGCCATCAGCCGCTCGTGCGCTAGCACACGGTTGACTCGCAGTGCGCTAGCACGCGAACAGGGTCTATCAGCTGCTCGTGCGCTAGCACACGGTTTAGTCGCAGTGCGTTAGCACACGAAAAGGCTCTATCAGCCGATCGTGCGCTAGCACACGGTTTCCGCTCCCAGCGTCACCAGAAGGCTTTACTTAAATGCATTGCACTGTTCATGCCAATGCCCGAAGATCAATGAAAGTTGCATTCCCCATGCGACCGACTCTTCCGCCACCATTCCGGCCCTGTGCCGGTGACTGAGCGGCTACTAAATGCGGCCCCCCTTTTCTTCTCCACCGTCTGGCCTTCGGCCAGACGGTGGATGTGGTGTATGTGGCTTGAGTCATCGGTAGCTGCTCAGTCATGCTCCCACTGGGATGAACCCAAGTGGTGAGCCAATGACCGAATTCGGCGCAACAAAGTGCTCGAAACCGGTCTCTAACTGCTCATCTGGCACCGATCTGGACAATAGGAAATCCAAAACACCGTTGGTAATCCTATAGGGAAAAGATTGAGAAAACGGCAAATCACCCCAAAGTGACCAACTGGCTACCCGTCCGCCTTGGGCGGAGACATTACTGACTGAGTCGATCTCTTATTCTGTCAAGAAAAAACGTCAGTCATGTAAACCATCGTTACTTCGGCGTCGTGAACTCTGTGAATTACTACCTGGCGTTTCGAACGGTCGTCGGTTTTTTCGAATACAAGTCGACTTGATGTCCCCCACTCTCCAAAGATACCTTCTTGGATTGTCACATGATCGTATTCGAAGAACATTTCGACCTTTGCGGTGCATCTGCCTTCTGATAATCCGACAAGAATCTCAGCCTTTTTACGATCAGTCCAGAATCTCAACTCTGTCGGCAAATCCTCTACGCTGAATCGAAAACTCAGTAATTCCGGTCCAACCCAGGTTCCTTGCGATCCTAAAAAATTCCTTACACAAACAATATTACTCAAGATAGTCCCACGGAATTTGTTCTTCTGTCAGTCCTTCAAGCGGCTCATCGTCTCCCGTATTCTTTTCGCAATTCTCTTGCTTCTCGTGACCCCAAACCCATTTTCGTTCCCCATGGCATCCACCTTTCTGATATCGCTCGATAGGCACACCGCCCGCCATATATCTGGTGCCGGTGCATTTATACTTGCAAAGAAAGCAACTCTGCCCAGGTTTCGGCGGAATGGAAGCTTGCAGCACGCAAGATCCCTTCTTGTCATCGTCTTTGTCTTCTTCTTCGCGCCCCTTCCTCGGTACACACCTGCATTGGCGTCCGCGTATCGTCCAGCCGCATTGTAAGACAGGAGGTAGATTTATGGAGAATACAGTGACCTCCCAGCACATCCATGCTTGTCCTCTCCTTCCTTTTTGGGCCAGACATGCGGAGTTACAAGAAAAATGGTTGTTAGGAACACAGTCAACAAAGATTGCTCCCCGAGGTGGACGTCCAGGAATCAATCCAGTCGGATCAGTGGCTGTTGTTGCTTTGGAATCAAAAAGCTCATAGAGATTCCATTCACTTCCTTCGTATCCTATCGAGTCTTTGGTCAAAAACCTCCCCGCCAGCGAGCTCATCCATCTCGCACGGAAATGATGTAGGCCGAGAGTCTCGTCCCATTCTCTGCCTGTATATGTGTATCGATTACCAACCGCAGAACTCGTAAGCACTGTTCCGCTGGCGTTAAGAATCGTAGGTTGACCATAGGCAGTGTAAGCATATCGCTCCGCGACCGCGCCACTCGACGTAGTCATAGCGGTGATGGAGTACTGTTGGTTGCGATGGTAGTAGTGGATCGTGCCGCTGGTACCCGCAGCCTTGCGCACGACCGGTTCATCGATGTAGCTAGCATAGACATATCGGTTAGTCGGTGTCGTAGCGACACCACCC
>JBKCTT010000165.1:0-2467 GCA_046318795.1 Pirellula sp. | reverse complement strand
TGGGAGCGACATAAGCAGACTCAGAGATCAGGTCCGGTCGATGGGCAACTGATAAAGGTTTGGTCATTGTTGATTCTCGATTTGTTCTTGGAGTTCCGCCCAACGCATCTCGGCAGTTTCGAGTTCTGCCGTGACCTTGACCATTTCCTCGTGAAGTTGCATGGCAGACATGGCGTCAGTCGAGTTCATGAGTTGCTCGTTCAACTCTTTCTTCCTGGTATCCAATTTGGCAATTTGTTTTTCTAGGTTGCCGATTTCTTTTCGAAGGACACGGTCGTCGACGATCGCATTCTTTGACTTCGGTGCACCAGATTTGCTATCTTCTTTGCCTTTGCCTTTTTTGGTGTTGGAACTGGCGGGTGCATTGCCGGTTCGAGCTTCCTCTGCGTCGTCGATTTCTTTATTAACCATGTAGAGATAGGATTCGTAGTTTCCGTGATAGTTCACTACGGTTCCATCTTTGACTTCGATGATGCTCGAAGCGACGCGGCTCATAAAGTGTCGATCGTGAGATGTGAAGATGACGGTCCCTTTGTATTCCAATAGGGCAGTCGCCAGGGCCTCGACCGTCTCCACATCGAGGTGGTTACCAGGTTCGTCGAGCACTAGAATGTTGTAGTTGCCGAGCAATATGGCCGCCATACAGAGTCGAGCACGCTCGCCACCGCTGAGGACAGAGATTTTTTTGTTGACTGCGTCACCACGAAAGAGCATCGAGCCAGCGGTATCGAGGATGGTCTGATTCTTGGTACCGGGGATCGCTTCGTATTCGAGATACTCGAGCACGGTTTTCTTTTCGGGCAAGCTCGTATAAACGTGCTGAGCATAAGTCCCAATATTGCAACCGTGGCCCCATCGCACTTCGCCTTGTATTGGTTGCAGAGAACCGACAATGGTACGAAGCAAGGTCGTTTTCCCCTGACCGTTATCTCCGACGATAGCAGATCGACTACCATGTTCGATTTCGATGGAAACGTTGTCGGCGATTTTCTTATCGGGGTAGCCCATGGTGAGATCGATACATCGCATGGCTGGGCCTTTGCGAGCTTCTACCATGGGTGCTCGGATGACGGCACTGGCTTGGCTGGATTGCACATCGACGAACTCGAGTTTCTCGAGCATCTTGCTCTTGGATTTGGCTCGGGTCGCGGTGCTAGCGCGAGCTCGGTTTTTGTCGACGAACTCTTGGAGCTGTTTTCGTTTGGCTTCGGTGGCTGCATTAACGCGTTGATTGTGTTCGTTGCGTTCGGCTTGGAATTCCAAGAAGTCATCCACCTTGCCCGGGTACATCGTCAACTCGCCAAACGAGAGATCGAGCGTCGAATCGCAGGTCGCACCGAGAAAGGCTCGGTCGTGTGAAACGATAAGGCAGGCTTCTCGGAACCCTCTTAAGAAGTGCTCGAGCAAGATTTGGGTGCGAAGGTCAAGGAAGTTGGTTGGTTCGTCGAGCAAGAGCAGATTAGGTTCGTGAAGAAGCAAAGCTGCTAGTTTGACCCGCGTTTGCCATCCGCCAGAAAGCTCGCTGACGGGTCCCTCCAGGTATCGGCCTTTGAGCTCAAATTCGCCTGCGACCGAGCCGCAACGCCAATCGGGTTGGCCGCTATCTCGCATCAAGAATTCGAGAGCCGTTTCACCAGGTAGAAACGGATCGTGTTGTCGCAAATAGCCGATTTTGAGCCGAGAATGCTTGATGATTTGTCCCGAATCGAGCTCTTCGTCACCCAGGATACAACGAAGCAATGTTGATTTGCCTGCTCCGTTGCGACCGATAAATCCGACTTTTTTGTCGCTGGTGATGGTGCACTCCGCATCATCCAAGAGAACTTGGTCGCCGTAGCGTTTACAGGCTTTTCGAATTTGAAGCAAAACGGTCATACTGAGTTATCTGGCAAGCGAACTGACGGGATTAATCGACCAGCTGCGGGAAAGGGTAACGAGTGGAAAAATAAGACTCTCGGCCGAAATCGACCTATCTGCTATGTTATCAGCTGACCGATCAGGGACCAAGGAGCAACGTCGAAGAGATGGCAGAGATATCACAATCCGTCACGGAATTGATTGAGCAGCTAGGCAAGCTGCCCGGAATTGGGAGAAAAACGGCCGAACGTTTGGCCTATCATCTTTTGCGGGTTCACATTAGCGAGGCGTTGGCCCTGTCGGACGCGATCCGCAGCGTGCGAGAAAATGTCCGGTATTGCTCGGTTTGCTTTAACCTAGCCGAGGGGGAGTTATGCAATATCTGCCTCGACCAACGTCGCGACAACCATCTTTTGTGTATCGTTGAGCAACCTAGAGATTTGATCGCTTTGGAACAAGCAGGTGTGTATCGAGGCCATTATCACGTGCTGCTGGGCCGTATCGCCCCGTTGGACGGGATCGGTCCCGATCAGCTGACCATCGAGGCACTCGTCGATCGGGTTAGAACAGGCAATTACACCGAAGTCATCATGGCGACCAACCCCAACGT
>JBKCTT010000164.1:0-6290 GCA_046318795.1 Pirellula sp. | reverse complement strand
CTTCGCCTAGCGGTTTCGAAGGTTCGGAAGAGGGATTCCGTATGCGTTCGGCCAATACATCTGCGTGCCAGCTAGGTGGTGTGTATCCTTGGGCCTCACCCCGAAGTGAGGCCCAAAGCAATTCCAAGGCGTAACGCTTTTCGTCCTGAGTCAAACTGCAAATCAACGTTTCAACCGACATGGATTAACCCTCCATATTCATCTTACCGGAGTTAATCGCATGAGTCGAGGATTTCTAGCCCTCAGAAGCAGAGGTCAGTCGTATCGTATTGAGCAGGTCGCTTGAGCCGACAAGGCCAACCCCGTCTGGCAAGTGATCCTGGGTCTGAGTCGCTACGGTGGGCTTCGAACGCCCTCGGAAACGTTATCGCTACGTTGGGAGGACATCGATTGGGAAATGAATCGGATGAGCGTCTCGGGTTGGCCACGATTGTTCCATTCGATGCGGGCCAGCCGGCAAACAGAACTACAACGCGACTTCCCCCTGCACTTGGTCTGTTCCTGGCTTGGCAATTCACCACGGATCGCCCAGCAGAGTTACTTGCTGGTTACCGAATTGCCGTGTAAGTCTCGAAGTCACGCCAGAAATCATTCGTGTAGAGAAACAGAAAGACGCGGCCGCCGGTTTCATTGCCAATACTGGCAGCCTGCACTTCCGTGCTTGCACGGGCAAGAAGCAGGCGGCTTTCACTCGCACCTGGAGGCGAGACAACAACCCAACGCTTGTTCTGTGCAGGAACGAACGCGTCCTCGACAAGCTGAAAGGACCATCTGGGTTGGTCTCACCGCCAACCTTTTAGCCTCGCCGCCTCAGCCTCGCGAGCTTTACGGATCTTCATTTCGTTCTCACGGTTGAGTTCAGAAAACCTCTCATGGCGAGCGAAGTACGGGCCTAGCCAACCGTCTTCATGGGTGAAGGCCATGGTCCATGCAAAGTTCTCGGGAAACACATACCAGTCGGACAAGTAGCAATTCGTAGGGCGTTGGTCCGTTACAAAAGCCACATCTCTGTCGTTTGAAAGCACAATGTACTGGCTCGCAATATGAAGCTCGTACTGCGCCAACGCCTCTTTTCCCATAGCGGAGGGGTAGCGATTAGCGCTGAAGGTATGCCAGAGATACGCTTTGGTATTTGCCCCCTGCCTGTTCCTGGCAAACACCTCAAGCCAGGCATCTGCCAACGCACATGCCTCAATCGCAGGCAACACACGTAACACCTTTCCTGGTGCTATTTCGATACCCTCGCGCATGTCCCCTCCACGCCGCCAAAAAAGTTCCTGGTTGGATCAGCCACCCTGACGGGTTGAACCATTGCAGCCTATCACTCATGCTTGTATCGTCCCGACGCTCAATGATACCAGACGCTTGTGAGCCTATCAATTAATTGCAGGGTTGATAGACTATTTCGGCCTAATCCCGGTTGGCCAAGATTGTTCGATTCGATGAGGGCCAGCAGACGAACAGAACCGCAACGCGAGTTTCCCTTGCATGTGGTTTGCAGTTGGCTTGGCGACTCACCACGGATCGCGCAGCAGAGCTACTTGCTGGTCACCGAGGATGATTTTGCTAAGGCAGCTGGCGTGGCGAAGGTGACGGTGCAGGGAACAAGTTTTGAATGACCGACTGTCCAGCTTACTTGATTTTTTGCAAATCCCCAGGTTTCCAGCTTTTCTCAATGGCGGCCTCGGTCGGACCGTAAAGCCTGATAATGGCAAAGTAACCCTTTCCTGGTACCGTCGCCAACCAATTGGAGCGTTTACCCTCAGGTGCTTGGGGACCAAAGTATAGGTCCGTGCTGCCATCGTCGTTTTGCGATGGTTTGTCTCGGGAGCCGAGTGAAGGAAACGGCTGGCCATTGGCAAGCCCCGAAGCGTTTTCCGCCTCGTACAGTGTGACCGACCAGAAGTTCGCGGCCGGAATATTGGCAGGAAGTTTTAAGCGATAGCGAGCCCCTCCAGACAGCGGCACACCGTCTCCGTCGGTAAACGCAATCATATATGCCGCACCTTTACCAGGGATTTTCGAAAGCATGCCGGGGCTTACCGAGTAGTAGTTCGTGAAGAACCAAATGCGTGCATCGAGGTCGAGGTATCCGCCCGCGACATTCCTCCAAGATAGGTCTAACGAATTGCTAGAGCTTGGTGGCGTTACGTTATCAAGGGGATTGATCCAACGGCGGTCTGGATAAATTTTGAGAGAGCCCTTGTTCAACACCTCCTCGAAACCAATGACGCGGCTGATCTTGTAGGCGGTCCTAGCTGCCCGATCCAGAATCTCTCGCGTCCCCGCATCAGGCGCGAAGGGCTGGCCCTTGACGATACCGATCGAAGCCAACATCCCCAATGAATCCGACTCGGCGAGATTGGTTCCCTCCGAGTCCACAAGTTCTTTGAGTTGATCGAAAGCGCGACCGTCGGCAACGGGCAACATATTCACCGGCACTCCCGATGCATCGGGAAACACCATCGGGTTGGCTGTCGCTTTACCATTTAATGGATAGATCTTCGCTTGCTCAATTAGTTCGACCGCAGGCTTCAAATTCTTCGGGTCCTGATAAAACCCGCGAAGAAAAATGAAAACGTTGTTAGTCCCGGAGCGGTAAACGTAGTAATCTTCAGGAACGGTTCCCGCATAGCCCGGTGGAAGGAGGAGAAACTTGCCACCCTTGCCAGCATCTGGGCCCGGCAGGCCGACGTCTCCTTGGAATTTGCCACCATCGACGGGAATTGGCCGCTGCCAAAAATCGAGCAAAATACCTTGCAGCATCGGAGGAGCCTCAAATACGAGCGGACCATCCTTTCCGAGGTCAACATAGCTCATCGCATAGATCACATCGGAGTTAGGTGTGGTCACCAAGGTTTTCGCATCGAGTCTCTTCTTCCAAATTGGCAAGACGTTGTAGCCTGCACCGAAAGCGTTCTCGGAACCGGTCTTCATTCCGAGCGTATTGATCAGAGGAAGCGCCCAGAGATAAGTTTGCGTTGCGCGCTGGAACAACAATTCGTCCCGTAGCATCTGCGCGGTTTCATTCCCAGGCCGATTCTCCGTGAACGGAGCGTTCGCCAATTCGTCGAAGCGGGAACTTTGAGCCTGAGCCGTGCAAGCGATGCTCGCGCAAGCTGTCAATGCAGTAATCAGTGTACGGAGATGACGGAGGGAATTCATGGATAATGTCGGCTCGAGAAAGTGGAACACATCGCGGGGATTAAAGGAGGCACAGCGGCCTGCCGTTTGACCGACTCAGCGAGGTAAAACAACATACAGATTACTTCATCGGCTCGATATCAGGCAGAACCCATGACCGATCGAAGTAAGCTTGCGTCGGGCCGTACAGCCGGAAGTAGGAAAACCAACCTTTGCCCGGAAGCGTTTGGATCCAATTGCTCTTCGGTTTTCCACTCGGAGCACTGGGGCCAAAATAGAGGTCTACACTGCCGTCAGAATTCTTCACGATATCGTTGCGAGAAGACCGGTCTGGCTGAACCCCGGTATCGACAAAGCAGCGTGTTTCGTTGTCATAGACAGTGACCGACCAGAACTGGGCGACGGGTGCATTTTTCGGAACTCGGAGGTGATAGGTTTTGCTGCCGTCGAGCCAGTTGCCTTCACTATCCTTGGCCGCTTCGAGATAGAGTTGCCCGAATCCAACGGTCCGTCCCATCATGCCCGTCGAAACGCCAACCGCCTCATAGAACCAAGAGGACCGTTCGTCAAATTGCGTGTGGTGCGGAGCTTCTTGATTGGTCTCCTTTAAGAAAAGCGAGATGTCCCAATGCTTTCCGGCCCAGACGGTTGCTCCTTCAAACCGCTTCTCGTAGGCGATGGTGCGAGCCATCAACTCTCCAGCCAACGCAGCCTCTTCCAGAATCTTTGTTTGTCTCGCGGTCGGAGAAAACGGCTTGCCCTTTTCGATGCCCAGAGGTTGCAGCATGCCCATTATCATGCGATCGCGTTCGTGGACAGGTTCCTCGTTGATGATCTTGGCGAGTCCCTCCCAATAAGCGAGTCCGCGAGGCTGCATTCCACTCCACTTGCGGCCGTTTGGTGAAACATGGCGAGTCTTTGGTGGATTCCCGCGTTGGCTGTAGGGATAGATCTTCAAACCATCAATCAGAGCGCGCGCCTTGGTTACATCCGGATCGAGCGCGCGATGAGCCGACCAGATGTTCACGGTCGGCGAGCGAAATATATAATACCCCTCGGGCTTCATGTCGGGATCATCGGGACCGAGGATCAAGTACTTGCCTCCCGCACCTTTGTCAGGTCCGGTTTGTCCGGAGTCGGTAATCGGTCGTTGCCAAAAGTCGGTGAAGCCACCAGCCGTTGGGCCAGCTGGAATTTCAAAAACTAGCGGACCTGTCTCCTTAAGATTGGGAAAGGCCATGATGTAAGGGGTCGTCGCGTTCGCGGTCAGTAGACCGAGCTTGTCTTGAAACGTTAGGTAATCCACGTAGTCGCACTTGCCCGCTTCAAACTTGGTCAAGTGCTCGTTCTGCCACTGCTGCATGGCCATTAGCGGCAAGGCCCATAGGTAGGCTTGGCAGGCGCGTTGGTAGTCTATGTCGTCAAATACTTTTTCGACCGTGGCAGAACTCGGATATCCGTTCTCCAGTTCGAGTTTGCCAGACCTGGTTTCGATACTGCCGGTCGTTGGCAACTCCTGTGCATCGACTGTCGTGGATGCAAAATGAAGAGTCATGGCCGTAGTGATCCCAAGGATTCGTTGAACGTTTTTCATGGATGAGAACCAGTGCTCGATAAGTGCAAGAGACGAAATCCGCAAGGGGTGCTGGAAGCACTCCACCGATGGATGCAATTCGGAATAAAGGCAGTCTGTCAGGACGCATCATCTTGGTCAAGTTGTGTCCGCAAAAGGATTTGAAATTCTCAAACGATTTTCGCAAGGTGGCTTAATTCTTCATTCGTGCCCAGGCATCGCACGGGGTAACATAGTGTGTCGACTTGGAATCAACTCATTGGGTGTAAATGTTGGGCCGATGCCATTCCATGTACCCTTCCGGCCGCGCCAGCGGACGAAACTCGAATTGTTCATACAGTCCATGCGCATCGCGCGTGACAAGTACGAAACGCCGTAATCCCTGTAGGTCCGGGTGGCTGACGATCGCATCCATTAACCAACGCCCCAATCCTTTCCCACGATATGCCTGGAGGACGAAAACGTCACAAAGATAAGCAAAGGTCGCTTTATCCGTGATAACACGTGCAAAGCCAACCTGAGCGTCGCCGCGATAAAGTCCGAAGCATAGCGACCCCTCGATAGCGCGACGCAAGACGTCGAGTGGCATTCCACATGACCAATACGATGTCGACAGAAAACCATGGACGACTGCCAAGTCGAGTTTGCTGGTGTCGCACGAAATCAAGTGGTCGTCTCGAGTGAGTTCGAAATCAGAGTGCATCGAGCTGGATCCTTTCGATCGAAACAAACAATCTGCGTTTTTCTCAGTCGACGATGAATAACTTTGCACCCGTGACTGTCCTAGATCGATGGGGTTCACCTTGATCCGATACCTGGTAACTCATGCCGGGTCTAAGGGTGTAGACACGTCCGTCTTGAAGCTCCGTTAGCAGTTCCCCCTCGATGCACAGCAGAATGTGCCCTTTGTCACACCAATGGTCCGCGAGATAGTTCGGCGTGTACTCGACCATCCGGACGCGAATCGGGCCGAATTGGCATGTCTTCCAGGTCGCTATTCCCGTCTCCCCGGGATGCTCAGTCTTGGGGACGGTCGACCAGTCCGTAACACCAAAAGGGATACCGTGGATGTTCAATGTAGCAATCTCTTGGAAGTGTTGAGGGATAGGTTGTCAAACGATTGGCGAGGATCCGGATGCTGCGTTACTTGGACGTTTCATAGTCCAGAGTCCATTGCAGAGCGTCGGCAGCTCGAATTGCATTGGCGAATCGTCAGAGTCATTGCTGCGATCATGTTGAGCGAGCCGTGATACATAGCTTGTTGGGCGTTCAATGCTTCGTAACCACCATCCGGCTGATAGTGCTGCATCAGTCGCTGCTGCTGTTCGGCCACGAATTGCTGAATCATTTCTTTAGGCACATCGGCGTATTCGTCGTAGAAGATCATCGCTTTGGTCTGAGATTTACTAGGGGTGCGCAGAGCGGCGACGAAAAAGACGTTGCCTCCCGGCACAGGTTCGGAGCAAACGCGGATTTTTGGACACATTATGGGGCCGCGATAATGAGAGCGCAACTCACCTCGGCTTGACCGAATTGGGCATGATGAACTCCTCTGGCGCCTCGTGATGTATTT
>JBKCTT010000163.1:0-49726 GCA_046318795.1 Pirellula sp. | reverse complement strand
GTTTCAAATTGCTTCATCAAACTGCGATAGGGGGCCTCTCGACGAAACGGTGCCATGCGAGGAAATGGAAACGAAGGTCGCAGGTGAACGCCGAATGCTCAAACAAACATCAACCCCGCGATGGGATGTTGACGGTTCGCGACCGGATAAAAACGGGGAACCGGAGAAAATAACGTCTTTAGATTCAAACGAAAACCCCATTCCTTTGTTGAATAGGGCTAATTTGGCCCATTGAAACGGAAGTGCCGCTCGACGACTAACAAAATCGCTACATTTTCGGTTCACATCCCGCGAGGGCTTGTTGCTTTAATGGCGTTTTGAAAAACAAGCATTAGCCGCAGGGGCGCTAGCCCACGGTTAACGGCCGACAACCGGACGCTAGCGCGCCCACGGCTAATTAAAGCAACAAGCCCGCGAGCGGAGGGATCAATGGACCTTTGCCAAACAATCGACCAGACTTAGTTTTGATTCTCGAATCTTGGTGGCCAAAGATGGTGAGGCAAAGATCCTGACTCTTTTCACAGTTTCGTCAAATTGTTGGGTCGCGAGCGCTTGGACCATGGGTGAGATATCACCGAGAGGTCGAAATCGACCGTTCCGTAGCAGGACTTCCATTCGGAATTGAACATCCAGACTGGCGGGCGGAGCGTCGATGAGTAGGTCGAATGGACAACAAGCCACACCGATCTTTTTCGAGATTTCTTCAGATAGTTTTCCGGCCGCCTCTCTCAGATCTGGAGCAGAGAGGCTCGACAACTTCTGATGCCAATGCGGTTCGTTTTGGGAATCAAACTCGATTAATCGTTTATAGAGACAGCGATGCGATCCAAATAGCCCTTGTGCACAGCCCTCCCAAGGCTGATGTCTCGACATTTGCAGAATGCTTTGTTTCATCTGGGCATCGTCGGATTCGAGCCACTGGTCTGCGAAGGAGAGAGACGGGTTAGCCTTTGCACATTCCCAAACGACGTTTTGCAACATGGACGTTGCGCTACGGACCGCATGGTGCCAGTAGACCTCGCTAAACATGATGTATCGGGCAAAGATCATCATTTCTATCGCGGTCTTACCCTTTTCAGAAAGAGCGATCGCATTCCTCTCTGGGTTAATACAGAGTGAACGAATCAAGCGATGACGATCGAAATTCCGTCCGTAGGGAACACCTGCGTGCACCGAATCCCGCTCGAGATAATCCATTTTATCGATATCGAATGGACCGCTAAGCATGGACGACAAAATACTAGACGCCTGCGTGTTTTGAGCCGATTTATCGGGATTCAATAGATCGATTATCCGTTTTGGATCCAGTTGCCAATCGTTACCGACCCGTTCTGCCAATTCACCCTGCAGAACAAGGCGTGAAGCCAAAATTTCGTGTCGAGGTACATTGGGTAATCCAAGGTCTTCGATCGCATGGCAAAAAGGCCAATGACCAATGTCGTGCAGTAGCGCAGCCAAAAGAAAGCAAGAAACGTCCTCTTCGTTGATAGCGGATCGAAACAATGCATTCGTTTCCAACTGAGTAACAAACTGGATGGCATTAAAGTACACGCCCAGCGAATGCTCGAAGCGAGTGTGGGTCGCACCGGGGTATACGTAGGCCACTAATCCGAGTTGGCTGATACTCGATAATCTCCGGAACGCCGCTGTATCAATTATCCGTTTTACTCGAGGAGTAACCGGAACGTCGCGTTCTGGACTGATCCGTATGGAGGATTCTGTGGAACGCAGTTCAGGAATGGCATACATAGAGCATCAAATCGGGCTATTAGAGAACAAAACGAATCATGGCGGCGAATCCAAAATGCGATTCTAAAGCAGGTCGATTCGAGACATAAGTGTGGAAGTCGATTTGTCGCTCTAGGGAAATCCTGCGCGTAGCCACCGAGAAATCTACGTACAAACCACAAGCGATTGCCGCACCCCAAAATCTCAATCCAGCTTGGGTCGTCCTATTTTTTCTAAAGAATTTCCCATGGTTTTTCCCCTGCCGCGTTTTAGACAATTGCCACTTTTCGCCCCACTTCGCTATCCGTTAACCAACGGAATCGCAAAAGGTGCAAAGTGCGACTGCGGCGTCTTATCCCCCTTTGCCGAGCTTTTGTGGAACTTGTTCTGCGAAAGGAAACGTATTACATCAAATGGATAGAAACAGCACTCAGCGAACGATTTGATGCGTCAAAGTTTACCTGCTCGAAATCGCGAGACTTGGCAAGGGAGTCAGTTCTGGAAAGGGCTGAAATTTTCTTGACTTTATTCCCTCTATGTCAATAATCGTTCGGTTGGGAGAATTTTAAGAGAATTTTTGCGGACGATGCTTCTCACTTTTAGACCTTGTGTCTTGATAGTCGAGGGCGTGCATTTGATCTTCGACCGCATCAGTTCTTGGAATGGGAGTCCATTCTATCCCTGAGAGAGAAGCGAGGTGTTTTGGATGGCCTCGTGATCCTTGGCAACTTTGGGAGGGCAATTAATTAATGAGTAGTTTGTGCAAGAACGTCTTTGAAGCGATTCTCAAGTACGGTCATGATGAAGATTTCGACCCTGTTGTAGACAATCATTTCTTGCCAACGGACGCTCCCGCTGGTTCACAAGAAAAGATCGAAGTCCTTCGTCGTCGCGTCGAGCTTGGGCAGCCATTGTGGCACTCAGATGACCGTGTTGACTACAGCGGACTGACCGGCGCAATTCGCCCACGCGAGTAGTTTCGCAACCGCGAATCCTCGTCCGCCTCTGATTGGCGTTCGGAGAAATTGAAAACATCGAACCTGGGGAAACCCAGGTTTTTTTATTTGTCCACACTCTCGATCGATAAGTAGATTTTGGAAAAGTTTATGACATCGGATTTAGCGCCCCTCAGACACGTTCATCTCTTTACAGACGGAGCATGCAGTGGGAATCCTGGCAAAGGTGGTTGGGGATATGTTCTGCGAGATCTGCAATCTCAGAAGGAGAAAGAGGGAAGCGGCGCAGAACGGGAAACAACCAACAATCGTATGGAGCTAAAGGCGGTCATAGAAGGACTCAAAGCGTTATCGCGACCTTGTAGGGTTTCCCTCTATTCCGATAGCAACTACGTCTTGAACGGCCTTAAGGAGTGGATGCCCAACTGGAAAAAGAACAATTGGAGACGTAAATCTGGCTCGCGTTGGGAAGAAGTAAAAAACGCAGAACTGTGGAAAGAGTTAGATTCTCTCCAGTCCATTCACAAAATTTCGTTCCACCACATCAAGGGGCATAGCGGCCATCCTGAAAACGAAAGATGCGATCAACTGGCCGTTAGCGCCTATCTGAACTTGTAACCACAGCCCCATCGCAAACAACTCGAAACGTTGAAGCAGATTGGACTATCAATACTAGTTTTCTTTGAACCGATACCCAACACCCCGGACGGTTTCAATTGCATCTGCTTTTTCGCCGATCTTTTTGCGAATAGCCCGAATGTGGACATCGATCGTTCGTTCTAGGACGAGGGTGTCCTCCCCTAGGGCAGAGTCAATGAGTTCACTGCGTTCGAATGCACGACCCGGCTGACGCATCAAGGTATCGAGTAGTCGGAATTCACTTTTTGTAAGCTCTATCGATTGTTCGTCGACCAACGTTCGGTATTTTCTACGATCAAGCGTAATGCCTTGTGAACTAACTATGTCTGCATCATTGGTTTCAAGCGCTTGTTTTCGTCTTAGCAACGCCTTTACCCGCTCAAGAAGGACTTTTACGCTAAATGGCTTCGTGACGTAGTCGTCGGCCCCAACCGAGAAGCCCACGAGCTGATCCGATTCTTCGGATTTGGCTGTCAAAAGAACAATGTTAAAGGCTTCCGTGTCCTGGTTAGCTCGCAACCGTCGACAGACCTCGATGCCGTCCATTATCGGTAGCATAACATCCAACAGAATGATGTCTGGTTGTTTGGTTTGAGCTTGATGAAGTCCATCTCTCCCATCAAACGATACAATAACTTCGAACCCGGCCTTCTCAAGATTGTAGGATAGGACCTCCGAGAGGGCTCGGTCATCTTCGACTACTAGGATTTTCTTACGAGGCATCTTCTAGCCAATTCTAATTTCGAGTTTCAGGAGCTACTGTGAGATTGAAATGAAACGGGTGGATGTTGTCGGTGACGGACGATTTCACCTTTGACCATGTAAATGGTGTCTTCAGCAATACTAACGGCGTGGTCAGCAATTTGTTCAAGATGACGGGATGCAGAGAAACAGTGCATAGCAGGGGATATTTGATCAACGTCCCGTTGCATTTGGTCATTAAGCACTGCGATGACTTCAACGTTTTTGCTATCTACGGCATCGTCACTACGGATTACATCTAAAGCTAGGTTAACATCTTGCCTAACAAAAGCGTCGAGACTTCGACGAACCATGCTGATTGCCATTAATGCCATTTGCTGCAGACCTGACTGCAACTGAAAATCTGGGTATTCATAAACACTGATCGCTCTCTGAGCAATGTTGCACGCGAGATCCGCCATTCGCTCCAGATCATTATTGATCTTCATCATGGTAGTGATGCGACGTAGATCGGCGGCAACAGGTTGGTGCAAGGCGAGCATCTTCAAGCAATCTTCTTCAATTTTTACCTCGATGCGATCTATTTCTTCATCCTGCCCGATTACCATCATCGCTACGTCTGCTTGGCGAGCAACCAACGATTGCACGGCTCGGTCGATCATCTTTTCAACGACTCCTGAGAGACGAAGAAGTGATTTGTGAGCTTCAGCAAGATCATGTGTAAGGTGTAGCGACATTCGTTTTGTTTCTCTTTTCGGGGGGGGATTGTAACCCGGGAATGTTAAGAAAATGGGAATAAAGCGTTAAGATGGTGTGCATCTAATGCCAGAGATTAAGTGCTGCCAATTTTTCAGTCGTTCCCGCTTATTTTGCACTACAGGAATTGCAAATGACATTGGAATTTCTGTAGTTCAAACGAGCCTGGGCCCCCAAACCCGTCAAAGTTCGATCCAAACCACAACCTTACTCTATGGGAAATGGGAGCGAAAAGGCTCAAGCTCCCCTATTCGTTACGACTGTCTTTTCCTTTGTAATCGGATACCGGAGGGACGCTTTTTTGTCGGTTCCAAGCCTCCCTAAATCGCGAAACAGCGGTTTCAACCTACCATTTCGAGGCTCCGGTGCACCATACTAACAAAGTTAATTGATCGAAAATGACCGCCTTTACTACTACTCAAATTGCCTCTTTTTCTGCGGCAGCGCCGAAAATCGCTAAGCCGTCTGGCTCCTCGGCAGGCATTCTCGTAAAGACCTGTCCAGTTCAAGACAACGATGTTGAATCAAGATCCGATTTGTTTGCAAGAATTCTCTCTCGTCAACTTCCATTAGACGAATCGGTCTACCACGCATTCAAAAACCCGATCTCAACGGAGCTCTCGGACGACGCATTCTTAGATATAGTCCCATTGCTCAGCGAGATCATCAATCCGCCTTTTCTTGATCAGATAACGGGAGCGAACAAGAGATTCGAGCTGCATGCCAAATTTCTAAGAGGACTCGCATTCTGTCTTAGTCATTTACGACTCCAAAGCGAATCTTCGCGACCAACAATCATCGACTCATTGATGCTGTACTCCCTGATGCCAATCTATCTTGCTTCAACTAGGGACAAGATCGTGCCAGCCGTAGAAAGTACTCTGAACAAATTGAGACACTCGGTTTGTGTCGTAGGTTGGCTCAAAGTCATGGATTCTGATGCCGGCTATCTTTGGCTAGAGGAGCAGTTCAACAGTGGCTTACTTCTTGAGTCTGCAATCGAACAAAACTTGCAAATCTCGATACCCAGGATAACCAGTCAATACTGGTCTGATAATCAATGCATGTCCCAGGTTGGAGAAACCGACAAAGGCTTATGGGAGCTTGCATGTCAGCTAATCCGCGGTGACTCCCAAATACAAATTCCGAACGCTATGTCGCTTGGCGTTGTTTCGTGGGAAAAGATCCCGCAACACTTTAACTCGCTTAAACAAGCGTTGGATTCTATTGAACACTGTCACTCAAACTGCTCAGCAGAAATTATTGGCCCAGTCGAGGGTTGTTGTTCCGAAACAACTCTTCCTGACGCGATTAAATCCGCGAGTACTAAAGTGGAGAACAATTCGGTAGATCAAAAAGATAAAGCGAGCATGCCTCCGGCCTTCACCGTACCGGTCTCAAAGGATCGTAGACTAGTAGAAATTCGCTCCTGTTCCGATCCTCAGTTAAGGAAAGTGCTTGATCAGTTATTGCAGATGAGCCGAGAGGAACAAACGATGCTTACCATTGTTGTTGTATCGCGTCTCTGTGTTGAAACAGAAAAAACAGGAAATTGGTTTTCACCGATGGTTGATCAAATTAGTGAAGAGAGCGAAGCTGAGGACCTTAAGGGATTCGTTACTGATGCAGGCGAACTGGCTCTGATGTTCTTCGATGTTGATAGATCAGACGTTGCCTATTGGCTAAGAGAGTCTTTCTCGAAGCTTCAATCCAGGGGGGCTAGTAGCAGTATTCACTCAGAAGCCTCCGAACAGTTTATCGCAGGAGTCGCGATGGTGAATGCTCCCTCCCGCTCTTTTGAGCTCGATCAATTGATCGAAGCAGCTTGGCGTTGCCGAGATGGTGCTGCCATACAAGGCGCAAATGCCGTTAAAACAATTGAGGTCTACTAGGCATCAAGCAACATTTTACTTACGTGCGCCCGATTACCAATGTCGCCAAGTCATAGTACAAAACGCCAGTGCTTAGTAGTAAATTTGTTTAGAACTTTCTCTTCACCGACCGCCATTATGGAAGATGTCAATCTTTCCGCATTCTTGGCTTCTTAGTTGATAGTACTGCATATTGTGCAGCGAGTTCAATTGCGACAACTACAAATCGTCTTGCAAAATGAGCGTAACGGTTCTAGTTCAGGCTCGCCTGAACTAGAACTCCTACAAAAACGATTCATGATCTAAAAAATCGATCGGCCACCTCAGTCATACTTGGGATGCGAACAAGAACAAAACTTCCGAGCGCCTTGGCGGAACGATGAGCGGTTACGAGTTCACTTCAGAAGGCACCAGCTACGACGACGAAGATCGTCTCACGGGCTATGCGCGCAATTGGAACCTTGACTCAGTCCTGGAATCAGACCAAGGTCGAAGACTGGTCCAGCGTTACCGCTCATAACAGACCCACGGTCAACCCCACGAGGGTAGGGTTCTTGTAGTGGCCGACGCCAGGAGGGTAGGGTTCTTGTAGTGGACGACGCTAGGAGGCCATTTGCACACAAGACCGCCTGCCGCATCGCTAATAACATTCGTGCCATATTCGTGCCAGGCAGTCGGGCCTCGTAGCCTCGTCCACTACAAAACCGGGCATCACCCCCCCCAAGACAAACTAGCAATCCGCCTCTTCTCCCGTTTACAATTTACTGCATGAACAATCACCCCAATGCTACACCCGCAAGCCCATCTCTCGCATCGCCGCTCTTCGATGCCTCGTTCGATTCCATCGAATCGCTAACCACCACTTTCGCTGCGTCTGTAGTACCCACTTTAGAAACCACGACCGTCACCGAAGTTGCATTAGGCTACCATCGCAACCAACAGTACTCTATCACCGCTATGACCACGTCGACCGGCGCGGTTGCAGAGCGATACGCTTACACCGCCTACGGTCAACCTACGATCTTAGATGCTTCCGGTTCTCAAATCGGCAATCAGCAATCGCAAATCGCCAATCGATATACCTATACCGGTAGAGAATGGGATGAAACCCTAGGCCTTCATCACTTCCGAGCCCGATGGATTAGCCCGCTCGCGGGTAGGTTCTTGGGAAGAGATCCGATTGGGTATGTTGACGCAAATAACTTATTCCAATTCGTGTCCGCGAAACCGCTCTTGTCCTCCGATCCGCTCGGACTTTACAGCCTTACTGACGCAGAACAATCACTAAGGGACCAAGGAGTATTACCCTCGTTTCCTGGTTCATTCTGCGCAGGATCAACTTTTCCATTGTATGTTCCACCTTCGTACAGTTATCAGCAATTATTCGATGAATGGATTCGTCTAGAGTCGCAAGACCTGAGCTGGATCGATCAGCTTCCTCGCTGCCCATGCAATCTCACGCTTAAAAAGAGGTGCATTGGGTGGGACAATCAAGGAGGTGTAATAATCTCGACAGAGCGGATCCGCCCGGTCAACCCTGATGCAAGTGATTGGCAGGACCCTGGGGTTCCCTCTGCCGCTGAAGCAGCACTGCACCCTGGAGCGGCCTATACCATGAGAAGTGTTGGTAAAAATGGAAATTACAATCAATGCGTCTTCGACGCCGACGGAAAGCTAATCACTCAACCACCTGGAGCGGGTACAGTGGATCGGGAAAGACCGGGAACTTCTGGGCACTATTTGGAAGACGTTGAACCAATAGTAGTTGCTAACTTTCTCGATGGTGGGATCTTGCACGGATTCTGTGGAGTGATTATCGGAAACACACAAATGCTACAACCAGCCGGGCCAAATGTTCAACGTTATTATGGTGTTCGTCCGTCGCGTCACATGAATTGTCCTTAGATTTCTTGGATTTGCTTTTGTGAGTACTAGCCAACTCTTTTTGCATTTGTCGTTGTCTGCGCTGAGTTCAGTTGCGGGTCTTTTGGTCGGAGTTTATTCGGAGTACGAGTCTCCAAATTTTCCGAGGGTCCAATTCGGTTTAATCGTATTGACGAGTCCAATGATCGCGGTTGCCGGATTTCAGTTAGTGCTTTTGCGAAAGTTTTCGAGGTATTCAAAGGTGATAACATCTTTCGGTTGTATTCTGCAATTCACAGTCGGATTTACCGCAGCACGGCTCACGAATTTCTAGAGTGCGGAGAACAGTGCGAGAACTGCGAACAGTAACAATGCTACCTACGAATAGAAATGTGATCGCCTTTGATTGCGAGGTTCACAGAATAAGAGCTAGACCCAGTCAGTAATGCCCCCGCCCAAGTGTTACGGGCCGAATTGTTACGAATTTTGGAGCGGACCGATGCGATGTCGCGGGCCGAGTCGACTCTCGTGAGACCAGTGCTTGTTGGCTTTTACGGATCTCATGATGTACGCCCCCGACCTCGTCGGATTTTATCCCGTAGGGATTGAAGCTTATAGCCGGAGGTTGAGCGAATGCGACACCTCCGGTTGAGGTACGCACGGGTTTTGCATCCCGGTAGGGATGCCAGCCACACGCACGTATCTGCCATCCTTTCAAGATGGGAAGAATGGTGTGGGTTTGAATCCAGGGGTGTCGCTCGCGCTCAACCCCTGGCTACAATCTTTCATCCCTATCGGGATACAAAGAGGCGGCGTCGCCGCGATGGATGATATCCGCTCATCTGGAGCGAATCTCATGCGTTTGCTGTAGCGGGCGGAGTTGCGGTCGTAGTTGTAACAGGTCGAATTGTCGACGTAGTCGTGACCGAATTATGATGGCGTGGTTTGGAGGTGTTTTCGAAACACTTGGTATCTGAACCATTCGAAATTTTGGTGCGCTAAGATTTGTCCGATGCAACCTGCATGCCTTTCGGAATCTAGACTAACCGCTCCGTGCGTCTCTCACCTACAACTCGCAACCACTAACGTTCTTAACCATGCACGGTTCGTTGCCAATTGCCAGCACCAACGAATTAGGATGGGCTCTCCCAACCAGCAATTTCCTGTTAGCTCTCGCTGGTGAAGACCAAAACAATGCTCAACAGCAGCAAACACTTAACTATCAGTCCGCAAACAACTTACAAAAAAACTGCTCCCAAACGCCGCATTCAAAACGTGGGTAAAGACAACCCTGTTCGCGACTACCATTTGAGACGACCGGCAGCAGTACACGGGACTCCTATATTCTAACTGAATACCCGAAATTGCTCGGCTGCAGTTGCGACTTATGGCGCCCGGATCTAGACTAGAGGGTACGGTTTTAGAGAAATCGGGAGAGAATTGGTTTCAGGATTCAACATGACCATGAAACCAATCGCCGAAGGCGCAATATTGACCCAGAATCGCTCAGGCCTCAAGAACTGTTTTCTTATCGACCGTCTCTGGAGAGTGATCAAACTTAGTCGGACTCCGGTAGCTCCTACTGGATTCAGTGACTATGTATGATCCACCGAAGGGGAAAGATCCCTCTCCCGGATCAATATCTCTCAGGTAAATGGACAGAGGGGCAAGCGTTCCTGATCCCATCGGGCTTGTTCGCATTGAAAGGTTCGCAAATTCATCGCGAGCTTTTCGCTCATGCATTCAACGAATTTGGGCGTCGGGTTTTCCCGTGGTTACGAATCGCTTTCCCTGAGGTCTGCTAATGTCTAACTTGAACAAGCCCCTGTCCCCGTTCGTTTCACGTCACATCGGGCCTCGCGATTATGAGATTCGCGAGATGTTGACCCTGTTGGGTTACGAATCACTCGATCATTTGACCGATACTGTTGTCCCGAACAACATCGCTTTCCGAGATCGACTGAATCTTTCGGCAGGTGTCAGCGAAGAGGATGCCCTCGCCGAACTTCGTGCTATTGCCTCGAAAAACATAGTACTGAAAAGTTTTATCGGTCAAGGCTACTATGGAACGCATACGCCAAAAGTCATTTTGAGAAACGTTCTCGAAAATCCAGCTTGGTACACGGCTTACACACCGTACCAACCTGAAATCTCCCAAGGCAGATTGGAAGTGCTGTTTTACTTTCAAACCATGGTCTGCGAATTGACTGGCATGGATGTATCTGGTGCTTCGCTTCTGGATGAGGGAACTGCAGCGGCCGAAGCTATGACCCTTTGCCGACGTAGTAGCCGAAAAGCAGGCAATCAATTCTTTGTTGCTTCGCAGTGCCATCCACAAACGATTGAAGTCATTGAGACACGGGCCAAACCGCTCGGGATAGAGGTTGTTTCCTTTGACCAAAACTGCGAGCAACTAGATTTGTCTAATGCGTTTGGCATCCTATTTCAATATCCAGCTACCGATGGATCGGTAAAAGATCTTAGCCACCAAGTCGAAATGGCTCATAAACAAGACTGCTTGGTTGTAATGGCCTCCGATCTCCTCGCTCTGACCATTATGAAATCTCCAGGTAGCATGGGAGCTGATGTTGTGGTGGGGAATGCTCAAAGGTTCGGTGTACCTTTTGGTTTTGGCGGTCCTCATGCCGCGTTCTTAGCGGCCAAAGATGCGCTTAAGAGAACCTTGCCGGGGCGGCTCGTCGGTCAATCGATCGACTCGCATGGCAAGCCGGCTTATCGACTCGCCTTGCAGACCCGTGAACAGCATATCAGACGGGAAAAAGCCACATCGAACATCTGTACAGCCCAGGCTCTATTGGCCATCATGTCGACCCTGTATGCCTGTTATCATGGTCCACAAGGGTTGCAGTCCATTGCAAGACGCGTAAGCTCGCAAGCAGCAATCCTTCTCAAGGCGATTCGTAGCGCTGGCTATCAAGTTTTGGCGGAAAACGTTTTTGACACGCTTGTGATCCATACAGGCTCGGCAACCCAAAAGATTCACGATTGTGCACGTGCGGTTGGATTCAACCTACGGGAGTACGACTCAAATCACGTTGGTATTTCCATCGATGAAACCACGACACAAAACGACTTAGTGATTCTTGCGAATCTGTTTGGTGCTACCATCGCCGGAGATGCAGAGCCAGAATCCAATACGATCTCGTCGGAACTGCGTCGTGACGACTCTTATATGTCACAAGCGGTCTTCCACAAATACCGCAGTGAAACCGAGATGATGAGGTATCTGCGTCGCCTTTCAGAAATGGATATCGCATTAGATCGAGCCATGATTCCACTTGGGTCGTGTACGATGAAGCTCAATTCTGCTGCAGAAATGACACCAGTTACTTGGCCCGAATTCGGTAACATGCACCCATTCGCTCCAGCGAATCAGTGCGAGGGATATCGAGAGATGATTTCTTCGCTTGAGGCAATGCTCTGCGAGGTAACCGGCTACGATGCCATTTCGCTTCAGCCCAATGCAGGTTCACAAGGTGAATATGCGGGACTACTGGCCATCAAAGCTTATCACGAATCTCGGGGTGATTTGGACCGCAACATCTGCCTAATTCCCAGCAGTGCTCACGGCACCAACCCTGCCAGTGCACAAATGGCCAATATGCATGTTGTTGTCGTCAAATGCGATGATTACGGCAACGTGGACTTGAACGATCTCGATGCCAAGATTGCGGCCCACCAAGATCGCGTCGCAGCCATCATGATTACTTATCCATCGACACACGGCGTGTTTGAAGAGGTCGTGACCGAGGTCTGCGAAAAAGTCCATGCTGCAGGCGGACAAGTCTACATTGACGGTGCGAATTTGAACGCGTTGGTCGGCGTCGCAAAGCCTGGTAAGTTTGGTGGCGATGTTTCGCACCTGAATCTTCACAAAACATTCTGCATTCCTCACGGCGGTGGAGGCCCTGGGGTTGGTCCCGTAGCGGTTCGAAGCCATCTGGCAGCCTTTTTGCCAAAGGATGGGCTTAATTCAGATCGCATCGGTTCAAAGGTTAGTTCGGCCCCGTTCGGCAGCAGCAGTATTCTTCCCATTTCTTGGATGTACATTCGAATGATGGGAGCCGAGGGTTTGAGAAAGGCGACTCAAGTTGCAATCCTGAACGCCAACTATGTGGCTCATAAACTCAAGGCGAATTACTCTATTCTCTACACCGGGCATCGCGGTTTGGTAGCTCATGAATGTATCATCGACACTCGTCCATTAGGTGCACATCACGTTACGGTGGAGGACGTGGCCAAACGATTGATCGACTATGGGTTCCATGCACCGACCATGTCATTCCCTGTTGGTGGGACTCTTATGATTGAGCCGACGGAAAGTGAATCGTTACAGGAATTGGATCGATTCTGCAGAGCCATGAATTCCATCTTCGCGGAATACGAGAAAGTTCGGGATGGTCTTTGGCCCGCCGATAATAACCCGCTTCACAATGCACCGCATACCCTGGACTCAATTCTCGAAGGTAGCGATCTACCCTACTCGCGGCGTGAAGCAGTTTGCCCGGACGCGGAGGCGAATTACGCCGTCAAATATTGGCCACCCGTGGGTAGAGTCGATAACGTTTTCGGCGATCGGAATTTAGTTTGCTCGTGTCCGCCCGTGGAAAGTTACGCAACAGACGCAGCAAACTAGGCCTTGATAATGGCCTCAAGAAAAATCGGCTGGACGGTATAATACACCAGCCGATTTGGAGTGAGCGTCTTTGTTTTCACTCCCATCCCGTTAAACGCAAATCCAACTTTTCCCGAACAGACACGGCTATCTGTCATGACAATTCAAACTTCAGCACATGCAAAACTCAATGAGTGGGTGGAAAAAAACAGGCAGTGGTGCGAGGCGGCGAATGTCGTTTGGTGCGATGGGTCTGAAGAAGAATGGGGAAGACTCACAGATTTGCTTGTAAGCCAGGGGACATTTTTGCGACTGAATCCGCAAAAGCATCCTAACTCGTTTCTCGCTCGCAGCCACGAATCCGATACCGCCCGAGTCGAAGACAGAACGTTTATCTGTTCCCTCAGAGAGACAGATGCCGGTCCAACGAACAACTGGCGCGACCCAAAAGAGATGCGGAATCTACTCAAGGAGAAATTCCGAGGATCGATGCAGGGCCGGACAATGTATGTCGTTCCATTCTGCATGGGGCCGCTCGATAGCCCGTTAGCACTGATCGGTGTTCAACTAACCGATTCCCCCTACGTGGTCGTCAGCATGAAGATCATGTGTCACATGGGAGCAAAGGTTCTGGAAAAACTCGGTGATTCCGGCAGCTATATTCCCTGTTTGCATTCGGTTGGTGCACCGTTGCCTCCAGGGCAGGCGGACGTCGCGTGGCCGTGTAACGACGAAAAATACATAGTGCATTTTCCCGAGGCGCGAGAAGTTTGGTCGTACGGCAGCGGTTATGGAGGTAACGCTCTGCTCGGCAAGAAGTGTGTGGCATTACGAATTGCTAGTGCCATAGCCCGAGATGATGGTTGGTTGGCTGAGCACATGCTCATCATGGGTATCGAATCACCCGATAGGACTAAGACGTATTTGACGGCTGCTTTTCCCAGTGCTTGCGGAAAAACGAATCTGGCGATGATCCTGCCTCCAGAACAATACCGAGACAAAGGTTGGAAGACCACACTCGTTGGTGACGACATTGCGTGGTTATGGCCCGGGACAACCGGTAAGCTTCATGCCATCAATCCCGAGACGGGCTTCTTCGGAGTAGCACCAGGTACGTCCTGGGAATCCAACCCTGGGGCCATGCAAGCCATGTCGGCCAACACGATTTTTACCAATGTCGCTTTGACAGATGATGGCAGTGTGTGGTGGGAAGGACACTCCGACCCACCATCGCATTTGATCGATTGGAAAGGACAGGATTGGACTCCTGGATGCGGTAGGTTAGCGGCTCACAAAAACGCGAGATTCACTGCACCCGCTGGGCAATGCCCCAATATCGACCCTCGGTGGCAAGATCCAGAAGGAGTCCCAATTGATGCGATCGTTTTCGGCGGGCGGCGGCCCACGACGATGCCACTCATCTACCAATCCTTTGATTGGACGCATGGCGTTTTCCTCGGGGCAACCCAGGGCTCTGAGACGACCGCCGCAGCAACAGGAGCGATTGGCACTGTCCGGCGTGATCCGATGGCTATGCTACCCTTTTGCGGATATGACATGGGCGATTACTTTGGGCATTGGCTCGAAATGCGACGCAAAATTCGAAGGTTGCCGAGAATTTTCCACGTGAATTGGTTTCGCAAAAACTCTCAGGGGGATTTCCTATGGCCTGGCTTCCGCGAAAACTTGCGTGTCCTCGAGTGGATCGTCATGCGATGCCAGGGCAAGGTCGCTGGCTACGAAACCCCCATCGGCTGGACCCCGGATTGGAAGGGTTTTTACACCGAAGGTCTCGAAGGCTTTACCCGTGAGATGTTCGATGAAGTGATGAAGTTTCATCAAGACGAATGGCTAGCGGAGCTCACGAGCCAATCTGATCTTTTCCTCAAGCTTTATCATACGATGCCGAAAGAGCTCATGTGTCAGCGGGAACTGCTCATGGCTCGATTGGTGTAAACCAAAACTCCCTTTGCAAAATCCATAGGGGCGCGATCGCTTATGCTGGGAAAAGTCTAGCCTGAGGGAGCGGAATGGAGTTATACTCTTGCCTGTTGCCGTCAGGCCGTATTCATACAAAACAATCCACAATCCAAGAAGTTACGAAGATTAGAATGTTGGGAAACGAACGCGGAAAACTAGTTGTTGTTGGTGGTGGAATCATCGGTCTTTCGACGGCCTATTTTGCGCAAGAAAAAGGATGGGATGTTACGCTCATCGATCGGGGGCAGCCGACCTCTGATGGATGCTCGCTCGGTAATTCTGGAATGATTGTCCCCAGCCACTTCGTCCCCTTGGCGGCACCAGGCACCATGGGACAAGCCATCCGCTGGATGAAGGATCCCGAGTCCCCCTTTTCGCTTAACCCATCCCTTAGTTTAGATATGCTGAAATGGGGTTTACGCTTTTTTCTGGCGTCCACCAAAGCACAAGTTGATCAAGCCGCCCCGCTTTTGCGAGATTTGAATTTGGCCTCGCGTGAACTCTATGTTAAGTGGGCCGAAAGTGGGATCGATAGCGGTCTTGTTCAAAAAGGCTTGCTGATGCTTTGCAATACCAGTCACATGATGCAGGAAGAGGTGCAACTGGCCCTGCACGCTCAAAAGCTTGGTGTTCCCGCTGAGGTTCTTAACGCAGAACAAACAGCTGCACTGGACCCCAATATTGATATGGCGATCGAAGGCAGCGTTTTTTATTCCAAGGATTGTCATTTGTCGCCGGATAAATTACTTCAATCTCTTCGCAAAAAACTAGAGCTTGGTGGGTGCACGTTCCTGTGGGGACAACATGCAACCGACTTTGTGACGCGTGGACGTACGATCCAGGCGGTGAGGACCTCTCAAGGAGAAGTCACTGGAGATAAGTTTGTTGTCGCAGGTGGGGTTTGGTCTGACTCACTCGTAAAGGCTATGGGGTTATCGATCCCAATGCTTGCTGGTAAAGGTTATTCCCTTACGTTGTCATCCCCCACGCAGCTTCCCGCCATCTGCTCCATTCTGTGCGAAGCCAAAGTCGCGGTAACGCCTATGGGAAGCAGACTCCGATTTGGTGGGACGATGACGATTGGCAAACCGGACAATATCATCTCCCCAGAGAAACTCAATGGCATCAAAAAGAGTGTCGTGTCCTACTTCCCTAAGTTCTCTCTAAGCGACTTCCAAGGTATACAACCTTGGGTAGGCTTGAGACCAGTGACGCCAGATGGATTACCTTATATCGGCAAGAGTAAAGACTGGGACAACATTGCCATTGCCGCAGGGCATGCCATGATGGGACTTAGTTTGGGACCTATTACCGGTCAGCTTATCGCTCAATTGATTAGCGATGAGAGAACGTCGATTCCCGTAGAGCGATTAACTCCTGATCGCTACGCGGCATAAACGAACTCGATTCGGATGCAAACTTAAAGTCCGGTTCCAGTCATTCTTTTGACATTGTTTGTTCACGAAACGGTTTGCATCAACATGTCAGATCAAGGCGTTCAACAATCCTCCGTGCGAGCCCTAGGGCTGAGTGGTGTTCTTTCGATTTTAGGACGCTACTTTCGTGACAAGTCTGTCGAACAATTGAGAAGTGTATGGTTCATTATCCTATACTTGCTCTTGTTTCAGATTTTTTTTCTACAGTTGCCTGTGATTTACGGGGTGACAATCGCTCTGGGGATTTTGTTTGTAGTCATCGGATTAACCTTTTTCATGGAGGGGTTGCGATTAGGCCTAATGCCTTTTGGAGAGACGATTGGCGCCGTTTTGCCTCGCAATTCCAAACTGCCGTTGATTTTGACCTTTGCCTTCTTTTTGGGCGTCGGGGCCACTTTCGCTGAGCCAGCGATATCGGTCCTCAAGAAAGCGGGTAGCGACGTTAAGCCTGATCAGGCCCCCTTGCTGTACAGTCTCCTGAATGACTTTTCTTGGGAATTGGTTCTATCGGTTGGTGTGGGTGTGGGAGTTGCTGTTGCTTTAGGCATCCTCCGCTTTTTTCTTGGATGGTCTCTCAAGAGGTTTATAATCCCATTAGTCACCTGTTTGATTGGGTTGACAATCTACGCTTACACAGATCCACTTTTAGCACCCGTCATTGGTTTAGCTTGGGATTGCGGAGCAGTTACGACGGGCCCAGTCACAGTCCCCTTGGTGCTCGCATTAGGGATTGGTGTGTGTCGAATTATCAGCATTGACAGAGCGAAAGGTTCTGGTGGCGCTGATGCTGGGTTTGGAATCGTAACGCTTGCTTCCTTGCTTCCCATCTTCGCAGTGTTTTTACTCGCCCTTTATCACCAATCTGCTGACGATTTCTATGGAGCTAAAGCTTATCGAGGTCCAGTAATCGAGTCGGGCCAAAGTCCTGATACACAACCAACGATAACCGATAATGCGGTTCAGGAACTTGAACGTCCGCGTATCACGGAGGCGGAGTTTCAAGATTATGTTCAGAAACGCAAGTTGCCCGGCGACCCACGTGGTTACAACACTTACTACTCCGGTGGGGAAGTCGTGTTAGATAATGGAAGAATCATCCATCGAAATGCGGAGATCGTTCTCGAAAAAGTCGATGATTCCGGCGTCATCGAGAACTTTATGGTTAGCCAAACTCGCCATCCTTGGGATGGTAGTTTAGAGTTAGGGCAAGAGATGCTAAGTGCACTGCGTGTTTCCGCGCAAGCAATATTGCCACTGTGTATTTTTATGTTTGTGACCCTTTTGGTGATCCTGAGAGAAAGACTCAGGCAAGGGGATGAGATAGCACTCGGGATTTCGTTTGCGCTGATTGGTATGGCGATGTTTAGCCTCGGCCTGACGATGGGATTGACCCCGCTCGGCACTCAGCTTGGAAGCAATATCCCTGTAACGTTCGCGTCCATCGTTCCTTGGGGAGGTACCGGTGCGGTACCCGCCGTATTTGAAAATCCAGTTGTTGGAAAGCTGGTCGCGATGTTGTTTGCGTTCTTCTTAGGCTATGGGGCGACACTTGCGGAACCTGCTTTGAACGCCATGGGGGAAACCGTAGAAGACGTTACGATTGGGGTCTTCAAAAAGCGGCTGTTGATGCATGTCGTGGCAGTCGGTGTAGGGGCGGGTATTGCTGCTGGCGTTGCACAGATTGCATTTGAGTCGTTGGATTTGACGATGCTGCTAATTCCACCTTACGCACTTCTCATCGTTCTAACCATGTTCTCATCTGAGGAGTTCGTGAACTTTGCTTGGGATGGAGCGGGAGTAACAACCGGGCCGATAACGGTACCGCTGGTCTTGGCGATGGGACTTGGAATCGGCTCCAAGGTTCCGGGTGTGATCGATGGATTTGGAATCTTGGCGTTGGCATCGGTTGGTCCAATTCTAACGGTACTTATTGTCGGGTTGGTCGTACAAAGAACTCGAAAAGACGAATTCAATGTGGTGACTGATGAAATCGTTTAGCTCAATTGTTCCGTACTCGTTCGTTACGGCAATTCTCCCGCGTACGACGGCTGGTTTAGTGACTCAAGAGGTTCTCCAATGTGGAGCAGCCCATGTTCTCTCGATGAATTCCCGTGGTGCATTGATCCAACAGCATTGGTATCAGTCCTTTCTACCAGCTGTTTCGCTCGAACAGGAAACTCTGCACTTCATTGTACCCAGTGAAGAGGCAGATCGGTTGATGGAACAAATCGTGATTGTTGGCAAATTGCAACTTTACGGAGCGGGAGCGATTTTCGCTGTACCCTGTGAGGAGTTCTTTTGTTCTGAAGATTACCCACTTTGGACCGCTGGAAATTACCAGTATGAATCCAAGTCATTTGACATCAGATTTAAACAAGATCTGGTTGCTTTAACGCATATAGCAGACCGAGGATTTGCGGAGACAATTGCTCGAGCTGCTATCAAGGCTGGATCGCAGGGGGCGAATATCTCTTACGTTCGTGGTTATGGGCTGCGTGACCGTTTAGGTTTGTTGAGGATCACAAAACAACACGACAAGGAACTGATTACTGTGGTTGTTGACAAATTTGACGTCGAAGCAGTCTTTCAAGCCATGTCGCAAACAGGCAAAGTAGATCAACCTGGGCGTGGCTTCGTGTACCAATTACCTGTAAGCAAAGGGCTTACCAATCTAGCCAGTGTTTTTATGCCTCAGAAACACTCAGTCAGTATTCAGCAAATGGTTAAAGCCATTGATGCATTGCACGGTGGCACGCACTGGAGGGCGAATCCATTGCAGATTCACGACTCGCGTGCACGCGAATTTTCTGCGAATAATCAAGGAGTTAGCCGCGACGTTACCTTGCTAAATGTCGTCTGCCAACGAAAAGACACCGAGACCATTTTTAAAAGCTTTTTAGAGCAGGGCTGTTCTGGTGCTACGGTCTATAATTGGAGGCTTTCTGAGCCGAATTTGGTTGCTAACTCAACCAACGTAAAGGTTAATCGCGAACTCGGATGCGTTGCCTTAGTCGTGCCAAATCGTAAAGTTTCAGCTCTGCTAGAGTTGTTTAGAGCTCTTGTTACTGCTCACGAAATGAAGTGTACGTGTTGCTTCACGCAAAGAGCTCCGCTAGCAAAAAGCTTCAGTGCAATTTGATTTGCCATTGTGCACGGCTGTCTAAAGCAGCCAAGACCAAACGAGAACGCCATGGCGAATTGTCTAATCGACAACACGGGCTCCTGGCCATACAAGCTCGTTGAAACGATCAATGGGCTCCTGGGCCGACCAAGCGATTCCACGAAGGAGTAAAATCCGAAAAATGGGATCGTCAAAGGTCCAGTTGTAGTGACCCGGTATACTCACAAACACACGGCCAGTTCCGTGATCTTTTAGCCAGATCTGCGGCCTCGCTTCTCCGTCTTCCACGCTGCTGGCAAGTACTTGAACCTGTTTGGTGTCACCTGATAGTTTCCAATAGCTTTCGTCATAGAGAGCAAGTTGAGAGATGTTTCTCATGATCGGATGGTTCGAATTCTCTACGTCTAAGTGCAAGGGGCCGTGACGGTAACTAATTCCGCCGGCGGTGGACGCCAATCCAATTCGTCTAGCGAAATCGGCTGCGCGATCATCTCCATTTACCGCCCAGTGAACCAATACCAAGCCACCTCCCCGCTTGAGAAAGCGGTCGAGACTCGCGCCTCTCGCCGCAGTGAAGCTCCCTTTCTGAAAGAAGATTAGAACGTCGGCCTCATTCAATTGCATTTCGCTGGGAAAATCACGTGCGGTAGAAACGTCTACGCCGGGGGCCGCACTGAGTAGATCGGACCACGCGATCCTCCAGGCAGGATAATCATGTTCACCTGGCCCATGATCTTTGATGCCGTCGACTAAGACAATCTTGATTGGTCTGGGTGTTGAAGCGTCAGTCTCGCTCCCTTCTAACACCGCGAGCACCTCCGCTTTGGATCGTACCGGTGGTGCCTTTAATGGGGATTCAAGCGGCATGCTAGGTGCTGGAGTTAACAAATAAGTGAACAAATCTCGCTTCTCTTGTTCGCTTAGTTTGTCAAGCAATCCTGTGGGCATGACCGACTGCGACATGGGTTTCAAGCCGTCGATGTCAGACCGAGCAATTCGAACCGTCCCACCACTCGAGTCGCCAATTATGACGGCGTCTCCATCGCTGCGTACCGCTCCGGTGTACGTTTGAGACTCGTTTGTCGTCACGACAAACCCTAAATAGTCGGGATTGATAGAATAACTCGGATTTATTACATCTCGTAGCACCGATGCATAGTCGCGATGTAATAAATTACTTAAATCGGGGCCTACTCCGCCACCGCTGGAACCATGAAGTGCATGACACTTGGCGCATAGAGTTCGATTGTCGTCAAATAGTTTTTTGCCTCGCCCCCAGTTTCCTCCCGCTAACTCGGGAAGATCCTTGTTTGATGTCAATTCACCATCAGCAGTTGTTTTGGACAAGTCAACCCATGGCAACAGGAAGCGACGTGTCTCAAGAGGTCTTGGTGTTGCATCCTCTGAGGTGGTAAACCAAAACTCCGTCTTAGGGAGGCTTCCGTCTGTGGTATAAACAAGCCGGAGCGGTAACATCAGATTCTTACTGTCGACAGTTATCTCGTAATGAACGGTATCCTGTGACACTGCCTCTTGGTCTGCACTAGTGCTCACGGCGAGGGGGGCATTCGGAGAACCAGCAACAATCCTCATCCCGCGCGGACCTCGCATGTGGATCGTTACTTGCTCACCAACTCGCTCGTAATCCAATTTGCTGCCTGGCTGAACGACAGGATGCAACATGTTTCGCAGATCGAGAATCGTAGATTGCGACATGGTTCCGCTCGGCACTTGATCGTCCCAGAGCATTTTGTGACGAATCGAGGCAGTTAGAAACTCTTTTGATACATTCAGATCAAGATGTGGCAGGATACCGGCCCATTCTATTTCAGATCCCTCTTCCGATTTCCAAGTAGTCGCAACCCCTTTTAACGAAAAATCTAAATCGATCTCATCATCGCCGTAGGGAATGGTTATGGCATAATGCGAGTTCTGTGTAAGCTTGGTTGTCGTAATCCGAAGTACTTGATTGTTGTGACTCAAACCGAGACTCTGAACGGGAAGCCTGTACCTAGGTTGCATCAACTGGTAAGCCACAACGGCATAGGGAGGTACCAAATTTTCGAAGCGATCCCCTGCTCGCACGAATTCGCCGAATTCTAAGAGGACCTTGTCAGCTAAGCCTGCGAGATTTGATGGGTCTAGCGGATGATCAAATACGATTTCCACTTCGCTTGCAGTTGTTGCATGGATCGCTACTGGGCGTGGCATGTCGGACCTTAGATTTTTGATTCGGAACAGTTTGCCAATCCCTTCTGGTCCGCTTCCCCAATCTGGAGGTCCGCTGTGGCATGCGACGATCATGTCGCCATTAGGGGCTAAGCATGCATCGACAGTGAGCATCTGTAAACACGCAATCAATTGGGTATCGGCAACATAACCAGCATGTGACTTTGCTAACTTGGTTCGCCAGAGTTTCCCCCGTGATTCGCCAGTTACAATGGCATTGCCGTGCCAATGGACGGGCCCAAAGGCTACACTTTTTCCATCCGTATGGTTAAAGAACATTCCGCAGGTTGATTGGTGTTGCGGGCCATAATCAAAGGTAGAGGGTTCATCGATTACATTTGGATTGTGCTTGGGGTGAAACGGAGGGAAACCGTAATGCCGTTTTTTCGCGACATTCGATTTTGGGAAAGTCCCATCCAAATGAATATGCAGCAGTTCATCTAACGGATTTCCATTCGGCATCCATGTAGCCCCCTCCTGTTCCGTACAGAACAGATCCCCCATGTGATTAAAAGCAAAGGCCATAGGGAAACGAATACCCGTGCAAACCGATTCACGAATCGTCCAGTCGGGAGAAACTTTTTGGACTGTTCCACGTTCGCTCGCCAAATCGTATTGGGCCTCTCCTTTTTCATTCACCAAGTAGGCATTGGCATAATTCGCGGTACCTAACCCAAAGTACAGCGAACCATCTTCAGCCATCGTCAATCCCACAGCATCGACGTTTTGAGGTATTTCTTGCCACCCTGATGCCACGATCAGTTCCTCGTCGCCACGATCGTCTCCGTCGTGGTCAACGATCATTGACACCTTTCCTTTCGAAGCAACGATCACTCCTGCTCCTTTGGGGTAACCTGGTGGCGCAATGACCATTCCAATGGGGCCACGCAGCCCTCCCGTATTCTTCCAAAACAATTCCGCTTTATCTTCCAGACCATCTCCATCCTCGTCGGATAAGATATGTATGTCTCCGTTGTAACAAAGCGTGACCAATTTCCCGTCCGGTCGATATTTCACATTGTTTACATTAGTTAAAGTCACAGGGATTTCTTTAACATCAAACCCAGGCACAAGCATCTGCACCGGTCTAGGATTTTCCACATGTACTAATGGAACCGACGAGTTTATAGATTTGGGTAACGTGCTCTTGAGCAGTGGATTGAGTGACAAATATTTTTCGGCGAGGTATCGATCGATCTGGGGCGTCTCGGTCTCAGACAGGACACGATCGTAAATCAAGATACAAGCCAGATCTCCGTGGAAAGGGGATCTTACTTGATGCTCTCCTGGTCCATTGGTGTAGAATCTCGCCCCCAAGGTAAGTTCGTCCATCTTGAGGTCACTGGGGGTAAATGGCCGCGTCCCCTTAGTCACTCCGTTCAAAGCTGTAGAAACCAGTTTGTTCTGTGGATCAATGGTCAAACGAAAGGCAAATAGTTCTCCTAAAGGAAGTGATTCAGGTCCCTCGGTTCCGGATTGACTTCCTGAGAACGAAAGAACATTGAATGCTCCTCCAAAGCCTTTTCCCTCGATGTTGATAAAGTTAACGCGGTTACTGGGGCCAGGGCCTAGGTCGATGTTCCAACCGGATTCGTAGTCGCGTTGATTTTTGCCATTTGCAGAAACCAACCCTCGAAAATCACCTTGATTGCTGTGAGGGGCAGCTACGACAAAAATGGTGGCATGCTTAAGTGTCTCGTTTAGACCAACAATTCGAAAGACGTCGTTGTCTCCATCGAATCGTAAGACCGACTTATCTCCGATCATGACCCGCTTGGGCTGCAGATCCGAGTTTGGCTGTTCCGCCCTTATCTTCCTTCCAGATCCACTAATCCACTGACTTATTGCCTTAGATTGACCTGTCGAATCGGCATCCCATTCGTGTCGTAATCCTTCTGTCACGGGAGGTGCGCTCGATGCGGTCATGCCACAAACAATGAATGCAGTACAAGTCACAAAAGAAAGCAGCACATCGCGAGCGACGTGTAAGATATGGCAACACATGAGAGGAAATCCAAACCGTTATCGACGTCTTAGCAAACGAAAAATACCATACACCGCGAGACCCGCGAGGAAGGTCAGCATACTCCAGACGAACTTCAAGTGCTGCTCCGGCCTCATAAAGGCTATTGCTAACAAGGCAAAGGCACCAAAAACATAAATCGCGGCACACAAATGCTCCCACCAACGAATATCAAGCTTGTTGCGAAACTCACCTCTTAGCTGAGCAAGCCACATGCTCGCGATTGCCAACCCGCCACATGCGGTCAATGTTAAGCCTAAATAAGAAATCGTGCTGGAGAGCTTGCTGAACATAACAATCAAACATGCAATGATCGTTTGGCATGCAATGGCGATTCGTGTTTGGGTCCGTTCATTGCGAACTTGATTGGACCAACCCAGATCACGGGCCAACTGAAGGTAGACATGTGGCCCGGTCATCATCATGGCCAGTACGCTCGTCCCAGTAGATAGAATGATCAACCAGCTCGTTACTAGTCCGAACCAATCGCCACCGATTGCAATGGCAACTTCTGCTACAAACCCCTCCCCAGCGCCTGTAAGTTTTTCTGCAGGAATCGAATACAAGAATATTGCGTTTAAAGTGAGATAGATGACAGTCACTATCGCGCAGGCTAAGATCATCGAATTGGCGATTAATCGATTCCAATCTGAACTGGTAGTGGAACTTGCAGTCGGTTTGGATTCAATCGATGTGGGATCCGATTTCGTTGGATCCATTATATCTTTAGTTTTTGAACCCGCCAAATAAATACTGGCGTTAAAGCCAGTGTAGGCCAAGGTCGTGTAAAAGAAGGAACCCATGGCGAGCCAGATCAATTCCTGGTTCGCGAGTGTTGATCCGTCCGTGGATTCCAACACCCCATTGGAGCCATGTCCCCCTAAAATCCAACGAATCCCCAACGCGATAAAAATAGTGATACCAATAAACTTGAGAGCAATAATCAGGTTATTGATCCAAGCATTCCACTTGATTTCTACCCAATGAAAAATAGCGGCAACAAAAATAACCGTGATGGCAATCGACTGCACCGAAGTGGTCTGTGGACTAGGTAAACTAATAACTTTCCCTGTGTAGTCAGCGAAAACGAGAGCAGCAGCTGCGATAGGAGCCGCGAAGCCTGCAAAAATCGAAACCCAGCCCGCGACGAAACCGAGGCTCGGGTGAGCCCATCGGGATAGAATCGCATACTCGCCTCCCGATACGGAAAAACGTTTCGCAACCGCTGCATAAGCGATGGCTCCACACATTGCATGAATACCTGCGATGAGCCAAACCAACAAAACGTATTGTGCATTGCGCAAATCGGAGAGTGCATAGCCGGCAGATACATAGACGCCGACACCTATCATATTACCGATCACCAAACAGACTAACGAAACGAGCCCGAGAGTGGTACCATTGGAGTGCGCCGGATGACTTGCTGTGACTGATGTCTGTTGATTCAAAATCTAAGTATGCGATTGAGGGAGATGTGGTCTAAGTCGCTCTATCTTGTCGCGTATCGCTTGTTTTTCGTCTTCCGCAACTAATTTGACTAGTTGTTCAAGGTAAAAAATAGAGGAATCGATGAGTCCATTGTCCTCCGCCAGGGACGCAGCTAACTCGAGCGCCACCGATGCGACCTTTGGATCAGGCGGAGGTGAACGAAATAAGGCAGCACGTCGAAAACTGGATAACGCATCGAGTGGACGCTCTTGTGCTTGGTGGCACATCCCCAATTGTAGTGATGCTCGCGCTCTAAGGTTTAAATCTTTGCTGGCCTGATTGAGAAGCGCAATCGCTTCATCGTATTTGTGTTGTTGTCTCAGCGCGATCGCCCAGGTAATCAGTATTTCCTTTTGGTCCGGATTCCGATGATATCGTTCGCGACAAACACGAATCCTTTCGTTGATGAGACTGATTTCCGCTTGCTCTTTTGCATAGCGGGTGCCATCACACGGTCTCTGTGCTAACTCTTTTTTGGCATTTTCAAGCAACTGCGTGGAGAGCGTTAGCATCAAGTCTTCATGTAGCAAAAGAACGGTTTCGTTCTCGGGACAATTTTGCTTGCCGGCTTCCAAAATGCGTCGAGCATCGACCCAACGTTCTTGCTGAACGTAGATCTGCGCCAGTTCGATGTATGGCTCAACTATAGCTGGCGAATGCTTGATCGATTGTTCGAGTTCCTGTGACCGCTGAAGAGGGATCGAGGTGGTCCGGGGGGATGCTGCTACAGGTGTTGGTTTGGCAAACAAGCTGTCCGTGTCGGAATACCGAGCAAGCAACTTGTTACCGATATTGGACGATGAGAGATTTTCTGATGCGTTCATAATTGAGATTGTAACAGCCCTGAACAAGACCTGTCTCGCTACTAAGAACTATTTCCATTGACGCCGGCATCCAAAAACAGCCCCCGGCAGCATTCTGTGACAGGACCTTTATTGTATCTCAGCGATTCGCAGAAACATCACTCGTTCGCGCATGCCACAATTATTTCTAGTGTCGCAACTCGGAGTTGATGTTGATCACAACCCGAAGAGTTAGTTTTGACGTTGCGCTATTCTGGATTTCGGGGCAAAGCCCTGATCGTTTACCTAGCCAGTCCTGAAGGGCCTAGAACGCGATTCACCTTGAATTTTCAAGGGTCAACGGCCTGACCATTTGTTCCTTGCTAATATCCGAGCCATCCTAAACGTCCGGATCTTTGGCCCTAAAAATCATCGTTTTCTCAATTCCCAGCCTTCTGCCTGGGTTAGGCAAACGTAAGGCCTTCGGCCCGAAAGACCAGTTACTGAGCCACTTCAAAAAGCGTTAGCAAGGGACTTGCCAGGAATTCCCTGGCTTTGAGGCTGAGTTTTGATCGCGACATTTCCACGGATCGACACGAAAGATGCTCCGGGGCTAGGCGACCGCAACGCTATCGGTCGGTTGTGCAATTCGAACAAAGATATCGTGAAGCGACGGCAAGCGGTTCTCAAAATGGGCCACTTCTCCCATATCGACCAACCGCCGCATTATGGCCTGCTTGCTAGCCTCAGGCTCCAAAACCAGATCGGTGTAAGGATGGGCTGGGATCATTTCCATGACACCGGGAAGATCGTTTGGCAACACCTGGCCGGCTGCCATTGCTACGCGAAGTCGCGGTTCTCCATACAGAGACTTTACCTCTCCTAACTTTCCGTCCAGTACTTTGTTGCCTCGGAAAATCATGCAGATTGAGTCACACATCTGCTCGGCCATATTCATATCGTGCGTGCTAAAGATTACGGTTGTCCCATTAGCTCGGAGTTCTAAAACTGCATCTCTCAAAACCTCCATATTGACGGGGTCCAGTCCACTGAACGGCTCATCCAAAATGACTAGTTGAGGCTTTGAAACAACAGTGGCCACGAATTGAACTTTTTGTGCCATACCCTTGGACAGCTGATCAATCCGCTTTTTGTACCAGTCCGTAGCCCCTAGTTTTTCCATCCAACGGTCAATTTCAGGATCTGGATTCGTACACCCTTTAATTTTTGCCATGTAACGCAAAACCCGACGCACGGTCATCCGGCGATACAGTCCTCGTTCCTCGGGAAGATAACCAACGCGATCATCGGCACAATCGCCATGCTCCGCGCCTAACACCCGTACCCGCCCGGTGTCTGGTTGATAAATCCTCAGTATCATCCTCATGGTCGTGGTCTTGCCGGAACCATTTGGGCCGATAAACCCATAGATCGATCCAACCGGGACCGTGAGGTCGATTGGATTAACCGCTTGGAATGATCCGAATCTCTTAGACACTCCCTCTAACTGAACGGCACAATCGTTGTTAAGACCCATCTGAGTAACGGCTTTGGATATTAAGGATTGTCACTAAACGAAACCAGCGATCGATATAAACACCGATCGCTGGATAAAGTTACAACTGATCTAAACTCTAGGCTTTGAATTCGGCAAGCTTTGCCATTAATGCTTCGATCGCTGGCTTGATAACTGCTTCTACACCTGGAATTGCCATCACTTTGTCGATCATCGGTTTGATGTCACTCAAAGAAGACTCGAATATCTGGCCCACCATGCCTTTCGCAGCATCGGGCAACTTGCCAAAAAGCTCTGTCATTCCACCAAAGGACTCTGTCAGCTTGTTGAGTTCGGCAACTGCGGTGCCAGCAGTTGCTTCGTCTTTGATGTCTCCAAGCAACTTGCTCAGCGTACCAAAGGACCCTTGGACCTTTTCGAGCATATCGCTACCACCCTCAACCGATGCCAAAGCTTCTTTCGCTTTGGTCAATACATCCGCGACGCCACTGTTTTCAGCAGCTTCTTTCACGGCATCTTTCGCTTCACTTACGGCCTCTTTTGCCTTGTCGATCATTTCCGTATTCAGTTTCGCACCAGCCGTTTGGGCTTGATCCGCAGCCTTTTGAGCGGCATCCTTCGTTTGGTCGCAACCGATGGTGGAAACACAAATACCACTTAACACCAAGACTGTCGCAAATCGTTTCATTGTTTGTTTCTCCAAAATTCGAGTCCTTACATGATGCTGCAAAACTGATTGCAACCGGTTTCTGCACACGAATATGTGTGAATCCGCTGATAAATTCGCCCGACGATCCACTCTGTTTTAACACCTCTCAGCCACAATACAAGGATTCGAAGCATTTTAGTGTTGCTCTAATTGCAATTGAATTCCCGCATTTGGATACGTCGATCCCATAACGAGTTCTCTATGTTGGGGGAATGGGCAATCTGCGATGTTTGGGCTGCCAAAGAAGAATTTTCGGATAAAGCAGACTTTTCTTTTAAGTCATTTTCCTGATCCGACGATAAAGATCGAGAACATTAAATTCTTATCGGGGACTATTAAGGACTCTCGCTATGCATTCATCCGGCAAACTACAGCGCACATCAACGCCACGCCAAACTGGTTGGGTCTTGGGATGCGTCATTTTGTGCGGACTCTCAACGGGATGCTCGAGTTTGGTTGGTCGCTCCAAAAACTCGGTAAGCAACCTCGATCCGGACAGCATGAAGGTCGCAGGCTTGACCGCAGGACCGGCCAGCGGCCCGTCCGCTATGCTTACGGAAAACGGAGAGCCATGCGTAGTTCTCGAGGTTAGAGACGGCAAGCGGCATATGGAAAAAATCCCACTTCACCCCGGCGAGCCAATGTTCATCGGGGACATGGTCGCTGACGCTCAGCTCTATAAGCGACTTGGAAAAATCAAGCTTACAATCATACGTCCTAATGGAGCTAATCTTCCTCCCGTGAGGCTCGACGTGGATTTTGACAGCTCTGGTCAAAAAGTCATGGAGGGACAAAACTATTCGCTTCGCCCAGGCGATCATGTTCTAGTAAGCCGAGACGACAACTCTGTGTTTAACGAGTGGCTCGGGCCGTTCTCCAAGCGATAAGCTTCTGTTGGAGTTCCGGTTCCAGGGCCGGAGATACTTCATTTTGAATCCAAACGAACCTTCGATCGCAGCAACTGTCCTGGGCGTTTTCCTGGTGATGGCTGTCGGCGCACTTGCTCGCTACTTGAAGTGGCTTACCAGCGATGTCGATCGTTATCTGGCGGCGTTTCTTGCCAATGTCCTGCTTCCATCGTTTTTCTTTCATCGTATTCTCACCGATAAAAACGATATTGGAACTCTTAGTGCTTGGGTCCCTGCCTTTTTGGGGTTCGGACTAACGGTACTCGGGTTTGCGGTTGCGGCTATTTTTGCTTACACCATCGGCAAATGGTTTGGCTTAGTAGAAAGTTCATCAAAGAGATCGTTCTCTCTAAGCGCGGGAATATGCAACTACGGTTATATCCCCATCCCTATTGCAGAACTCTTTTTTCCGGCATGCTTGGTGACTCTTTTAGTGCACAATGCTGGCGTCGATCTGGCTTTATGGAGCGTAGGACTCTTTATCATCAGCGGTAAAGGGCTTCGGGGCTCTTGGCGACGCATTTTATTTAGCCCTCCTCTTATGTCGGTGACTCTGGCATTGGTCATTCGACAATCAGGTCTAAATCTGTATACGCCAAGGCCTGTTATACAAATGTCAGAACAATTGGGACGATGCTCCATTCCGATGGGTTTGGTCCTGAGCGGCGCCATTGTATTCGATTGCGTCACCGACCTAAACTTGAAGAAAGTCTGGCGATCTTTTGTGCTCGGTATGATCGTACGAGTACTATTATTACCGATCGTTTTTCTGCTAATCGCTAAGTACGCCGTCGCTCAAAAAGAACTTCAAGAAGTCTTATTGCTTCAAGCCGCCATGCCAGCAGCGACCTTTCCAATCGTCATGACCCGGCTTTTTAATCAAGATGTCGAGACCGCATGTACGGTCATCGTGGGCACCTCGTTAATGGGAATGATTACAATCCCTGTCTGGATCGCGATCGGGTCAAGATGGTTGGGATTCACGTAGACTGCGCCACACATCAGCAATGATCTGGTCGAGTCCTAGCTTCGGAGCGTAACCAATCGCTTGGCGAACCCGGCTCAAGTCGGGAACTCGTCTACGAATATCCTCGAAATCGTGGTCGTAAGCGTCAGCATACGATTGAAAGACTATCTTGGAATTGCTACCCAATACAGCCACAACCCGCTCTGCCATTTCTAAAATAGAGACAGGCTGGTCGGACCCTATATTGTAAATTCTCCCAAAGGATTCTGGCGTCTTCATCAGTGTGGTTACCGCATTCACGACATCGCTCACGTGTGCGAAGCATCGCTCTTGTTTACCGTCGTCGTGCACGATGAGTGGTTGGTGCTGCATAGCGGCGGTGACAAATCGAGGTAGTACCATTCCGTAAGCTCCGGTTTGTCGCGGGCCAACAACATTAAAGAATCGACCAATAACGATTGGCATTTGACATTCCCGTACACACGCGAGCGCTAAGAACTCATCAATCGCCTTGCTCGCTCCGTAGCTCCATCGTGGTTTAGTTGTTGCACCAAAAACCAGATCATCCGATTCGTTCCAAATCGACTTCGGATTTTTGCCGTAAACCTCACTGGTGCTGGCTAAGAAAAGCGGCACCGACCTACCAGATAAATGTTGTCGTCGCAATTCATCCAGTAACAATTGCGTTGGATAAATGTTGCGGTGAATTGTTTGGATTGGATACTTGGCTATCAAAGCCACTCCGACAGCCGCCGCCAAATGGTAAACCATATCTGCCGAGTCGCATAAGTGGTTTACTAATTCAGGATCTCCTAAATCGGATTGGACAAATTTCAGACCGGGGTGGGTCGAATGATGGCTAAGATTCTTTCGACTTCCTGTACTGAGATCATCGACTACGGTCACGGTGTGCCCCTCTGTCAGGAGCTGGTCCGTCAAATGGGAACCAATAAAGCCACTGCCGCCGGTAACTAGAATATTCATGTAGGCTATTAGGGGATTGAGAAAAGTTTATGGGCTTTGTTGGTCGCGTTGAGTTATCCGCTACCGTAAAATCTAGGGGCTACGTCGATGGGAGAGGTTATACCGGTGCGATCGATTGCTTCAACGGATCGTGGCAAACGATTCCGCTCCGTCAATTTGATCTCACGCAACGGGAAAAACTTTCCGATTCCAACCTACTGCGGTAAACTGACTTTTCAGATTATCGCTAGCAGTAAGTCTTTTCCAAGTCCTGACCTAGAATTGCCAAAGTCTCATGGATCAGCAAACTCGACAATACCAAACAGGATCTGAACCGGGATCAATGACTGCAAATAAATCTCAAAATCGTATAAGAGCCCAGAAAACCTTCGCTGCTATTCTGATTTCTACCCTTTCGACGGGCTTTTTGCAGGCACAGCAGAATTCTCCTCCCCAAAAATCGACTTCCCAGTCGGGTGGGGTCCAGGCCAAGCTCTCCGACAAAGAACGCCAGTCTGAGCGGGCCCGAGAACTCTACGCGGATGCGGCTGTCGCCCAAAACAACTTTGCTTTTGATTTGGCGATCGAGAACTGGACGAAAATGCTCAAACAGTTCCCTAACGACTCGCTAGCTTCTAGCGCTCATCACTTTTTGGGAATGTGCTATATCCAAAAAGAATCACCCGATTTTGACTTGGCTATCGAACAATTCCGCCTTGCACTGCAAGACTCGGAACTAAAGCAACGCGAAGAGTCCCTCAGCAATTTGGGATGGAGCCTGTTCCAGAAGTCGATTCTTACTGAGGGAGCCGGTTCCAAAGAAACTCTCTCTGAGGCTGCTAAAGTGTTGGCGGTAGTCATCGACAAGTACCCTGATAGTCGATCGCTCGATCGGTCGCTTCTCCACGCTGCTGAAGTTGAGTCTCGATTGGGAAACCGCCAACGAGCACTGCTACTCTATAAACAACTGATTCAAACAAAGCGTTTGGAGGATTCCGCGGTTAGACCCGATGCGCTCTTCGGTATGGCAATAACCTACGAAGAGATGGAACAGTCGAAACTAGCGAGAGAAACCTATGATTTGTTCCTCGCTAACTTCGCCAACCATGCTTACGCGAACGATGTTAGAATTCGGTATGCTGACTTGGCACTCGCCTCCGACGAGCCAGCTAAGGCCACGAGCGTATTGGAACCGCTCGTTAGCCAGCCTAGCCTCCAGAAAATCGCGAACGCGGATTATGCGCTCTATCGCTATGGATTTGCGTTGGCAAAGAACGGTCGATTTGAAGACTCCGCCGTTGCCTACAAGAAACTTTCTGAGCAATTCCCGAACTCGAGCTTCGCTAAAAACTCGAGCTTGGCCGCAGGGCAAGCTCTCATGCGCGAGAAAAAGTATGACGATGCTCTTCGCGCCTTTGAAGCCCTTATGCCACTCCAAGATGAACGCAGCGCAGAGGCTGCTCACTGGATCTGCCAAATAAAACTGCTGCAGGGTAAACCGCAGGACGTTATTGATACAGCCAAGTCCGCACTCGGTTGGGCCGGCAATACTCCCACGAAAATCCTTCTCAAGATGGACTTGGCTGACGGCATGAGCTCATTGCCTGCTCAACGCCCGGAAGCAAAACGCTTGTATGAACAACTTGCGACGGAGTATGCTGATGATCCGATTGCGCCTCGTGCCACGTATAATGCCGCCTTCACGTCGTTACAATTAGGTTCGTTGGCTGATGCACAAAGATGGAGCGAGGCATTCTTTAAACGGTTCTCGAACGATCCACTAGCCGCCGACGTTGCCTATGTCGGCGCAGAATCAACATTGCAACTTGGACAGTACGACTCTGCGGTAAACGCGTTTGAGCAACTGATTGCGTCACAACCCAGCGATCCGCTCGTTACCACCTGGCAACTAAGATTAGCCAGCGCACTTAACTTAGCGAGCCAACACGAAAAGAATATCAATCTATGTGACAAGCTCTTGTCGCAGGCTTTGGATACCCCGATTCACGCAGAAGTCTTCTATCTGAAGGGCTTGAGTCTTTTCAAAACCAATAAACCAGCCGAGGCCGTTGACGCATTTTCAAAATCGGTCGCTACCTCGAGCAATTGGCCGCAAGCAGACGAAGCAGCCGTACAATTGGGGGAAGCATTCGTTAATGCGGGTAAGACTAAAGAGGCGATCGCAGCATTACAACAAGCTGTTGCGAAGTTTCCTCAATCTCGACTACGCGGGCAGGTCGAACTTCGGATTGCCCAACTCGCAGCTGATGCAGGTGATTTGAAAACAGCGATTGCTACCTACGATAGCGTGCTGCAGTCTTCGCAATCGAAACCGCAATGGAATTACGCCAAGTTCGGCAAAGCCTTTATCACGATGCAAAATGGTGATTACGCAGCGGCTTTGGAATTGCTTAATCCTGTTTGTGATAGCAACGAAAATGATTTCCTCGTGGCCGAAGCTCGAATCGCTAAAGCCATTTGCTTGCGAAAAACAGGTGACACAGCCCAGGCAATTCAATTGCTCGAATCGATCCAAAATTCCGTTCAAGGTAACCAAAAATGGAATGTTTGGTACGAGTTGGGATTGAGCCAAGTCGCCGCCAAGAAAAATAACGAAGCGGTCGATACCTTCAAAAAACTTATCGCTTCTGCAAACGACTTCCCGTTGTTGGATGAGGCTTTGCTCGAACTAGGGTTTGCCTACAAAGCGACCGGAAAACAGGAGGATGCGACCTCGGCCTTCCAGAAGATTGTCGATAAGTTTCCTTCTAGCAAAAACGTTGCAGAAGCTTCCTTTCAAATCGGACAAGCGGAATATGAAAGCAACAAATTCGATTCCGCAATCAAAGCCTATACAGTCGCCGCAACGAAGAGTGCAAGCGGAAGCGTTCAAGAAAAATCGCTGTACAAGCTCGGATGGTCGTTCTATCAACAAAACGATCTAGCCTCCGCTGAATCTCAATTTCGTACGCAACTCAAAGAGTTCCCCAATGGGCCTCTCGCCAGCGACGGTAGATTCATGGTCGCGGAATGCCTCCTAGCAAAAGAGGACTTCGAAGGAGCATTTAGAGAGTACAACTTGATTCGCTCCCGTTTAGATAAAGATCCCAAGAATAGCTCTTTATCGGACCAAGCGCAAGCTCTCGTTTATCTACACGGCGCACAAGCGGCCAGTAAATTAAAGAAGTGGGCCGAAGCCGAATCGCTGGCCAATGCTTTGATCTCCAAGTTTCCTGAGTCAAAATACAAACCATACGCACTTTACGAACTTGCGTTTTCCAAACAAAAGCAACGTAAAACGAAAGAAGCCGTAGAGTTGTACTCTGAGGTGGCGGAAAACTACCGAGAGGAAGTGGGCGCGCATGCTAGGTTTATGATCGGCGAAGTCCTTTTCACCGACGGCAATCATGCTAAAGCGATCTCGGAATTCCAGAAAGTTATGTATGGCTACGGTGGTACACAAGCGCCGAAGGAAATTCGTAACTGGCAAGCATTGGCAGCATGGGAGGCAGGTCGGTGCAGCGAGGTGTTGATAAGCGACCTCAAGGGGGAATCGCGAGCCAAGGCCATCGGCGTCTCGAAGAAGTTTTACGAGTTTGTTGTTAACAATCATTCGGACCACGAAATTGCAAAGCAAGCTCAAGAGCGATTGTCAGAACTGAGCCGCTAAATGTCGATTTCACCCCCGGAGGACACGCAACAAGGAAAGTTCAGCAGTCCAAAAGTCCCGCTGGCGTATTTGATCTTGGGGTCGGTGATTCCAACAGCCATTACGTGGGTGTATTTCGTTTGGCTCGCCGACGCGCCGCCCATTAGGCAGCAAGCCGCATACGGACTCGGAAAGGGAATGCAGTTTCTACTCCTTGGGTTCGTCTTGTACGGTTGGTTAGGTAGCGAGATAAAGCGATCGCTTGGACGATGGAAAGAGATTCGTTTGAGCTATTGGTTGGTCGGTGCCGCTTCTGGAATGCTAATCGGCGGTTCGATCTTTGCGATCTACCTCTGGTTGCTGCTCCCCTGGGGAGCCATGGAAAGTGTCCGAGATGTGGCCAAGGAGAAACTAGCCGCTTACGGAGGTAATTCGGTACTAGGTCTAGCCGCGATTGGAATTTTCTATTCCCTCGTCCACTCGGGGCTAGAGGAGCTTTACTGGCGAGGCTTTATCTACCGAGGGCTGAGCGGAAATATGGCGGAACATTGGGCTTTGTGCTTATCCAGCCTCGGTTTTATGGCTCACCATGTTCTCGTGCTTGGTAAGTTTTTTGGCTATGGATCGACATGGACCTATGTCTGTTCTGCAGGAGTTGCCGTTGGCGGAGTCATTTGGGGGGTGATGTTTCGCAAGATGAAAAGTCTGTGGCCAGCTTGGTTAAGTCACGGTCTTGTCGACGCATCCCTGTTCCTCATCGGTTATCATCTAGTTTTTGTACTCGGCTCGTAACGAGTTCTTGTTCGACGCTTTCTCCGATGTAGGACTCCTCAGTCATGATATCTGGCTCAACTCCAAGAGTAGTGCTCACCCATTGTTTGCTCAGTTTTGCGGCGATTTCGATTGGCCTTCACGAACGAGTTTACGCGGAAGATTGGACACGATTCCGTGGCCAAAATGGATCCGGGGTCGCAGAGTCTCACGTTATGATTCCTTGGGAATCTGAAAGTGTTGAGCGGGTAAGGCTCCTTGGTTCTGGAAATGGGTCACCAGTCGTTTGGAACGACCGAGCTTTTCTAATGTCTGCCGATCCCAACACGGGTACTCGATATTTGTTGGCGTACGACTTGAAATCGGGATCTCTGATTTGGAAACAAGATTATCGATCGCGTACCTATTCGATGCATAAATTCTCTTCGTACGCCTCCACGACTCCATGTGTGGACGAAGATGCGATCTATTCCGCATGGGCCGATCCTGATCAAACCGTACTAGTCGCTACATCTCACGACGGTAACGAAATATGGCGACGTGATTTCGGTCGCTACGTTTCGCAGCACGGATTCGGTACCTCGCCGATCTGCGTTGGAGAACTCGTCATCCTGCTCAACAGCCAAGATGCCTTGGAGCTACCTCCGGGAGTGGAGCCGGGACAAGATCGCATGGTCGCTCTCAACCGAAAGACGGGCGACTTGGTTTGGGAAACCGAACTTCCCACGTCGCGAGTCTGCTACGGAGTACCGTGCGTATGGGACAACCCTGAAGGAAAAGAACTCGTATGTAGCACGACCGCACAAGGAATGTTTGGACTCGATTTAGCGACAGGCAAACTGCTCTGGAATCATCAGTGTTATAGAGAACGAATCTGCTCGTCGTCGATTCTTATCGGTGATTTGCTGATTGGCACTCAGGGCTCTGGAGGTGGTAAAGGGAACACCTTAGTCGCTTTGGACCTCAATACGAAACAGGAACGTTTTCGCGTCACCAAGTCATGCCCTTATGTTCCATCCCCTGTTGCCAATGATCAGCATTTGTTCTTGTGGGGAGACGCGGGGATTGTCACATGCGTCGATCCTAAGGAAGGCAAGACGATCTGGACAGATCGCGTGCCTGGGGATTTTTCTGGCTCACCGGTAATTGTGAACGACAAATTGCTTAACGTATCCGCTTCAGGAGTTGTACAGATCCTCAAGGCCAACAATGTTTTCGAGCGTGTCGGAGAGATTGATTTAGGAGAGCCCGTTCGATCTACCATCGTTCCGATGACGGACAAACTTCTTATTCGGTCCGAGGCGAGCTTGTTCATTGTCCATAGCAATCGCCAGTAAACCGTGAAGAGCTAAGCCAACGTTTCAGCGAACTTGCAAAACAGGAGATTGAAAACATGTTACTCGGACAATTACCCGATCTTCGCGATACCCAGGCTGGCAAAGATCTAATCGCTATAGGCGTCAAGGAGGGCGTCCAGGAGGGGATCAAGGAGGGTACCAAAGAGGGAATCAAGGAGGGTATCGAAAAAGGTACGTTGCTTGGGACCATCAATACTTGTCGTAGCGTACTAGGATTGGATTCGCTAGATGAGAACGAGTTGTTATCTAGATCGGTGGGCCAATTAAAGGAATTGGCCGAAGATTACCGACGACAGGTTCGCAATCGATTCGGAACGAACTGATTATTACGATAACATCGCAATTGCGATAACCCGCTACGTAAAACAAAAAACGCTTGGCGGAAAACCAAGCGTTTTATATTTCTTGTAGCAACTAGTGCATCGTCGCCAATCGCAACTACCTACTACATCAGAGTCGCGAGACGAGCACACAAGTCTGCTGTTCGGCTGCTGTAGCCCCATTCGTTGTCGTACCAGGAAACGATCTTAACCAGCTTGCCCTTGTCGCCTAGCACTTGCGTGAAGTCTGCTGCGAAGATGCTGCTGTGCGGATCGCCGATAATGTCGGTCGAGACGATCGGATCCTCGGTGTAGCAAAGAATTCCCTTCATTGGACCTTCTGCAGCCGCCTTGACCGCAGCATTGATCTCAGCAACGGTCGCTTCTTTCTTGAGGTTGGCGGTCAAGTCCACAACAGAACCGGTTGGGACTGGAACTCGCATCGCGATTCCGGTTAGCTTGCCCTTGAGTTCAGGAATAACCAAACCAACTGCCGAAGCTGCTCCAGTCGTCGTAGGAATGATGTTCAGAGAAGCGGCCCGGGCTCGATACGCGTCCGCGTGAGGCATATCTTGGACGCGTTGGTCGTTGGTGTACGCGTGGACCGTTGTCATCAAACCCGTTTCGATTCCGAAGGTATCGTTGAGAACCTTCGCTACCGGAGCGAGGCAGTTTGTTGTGCATGATGCGTTTGATATACACTTGAGATCCTTTGTGAGTTTGTCGTCGTTGACGCCGAGAACACAAGTCAAATCGGCTCCGTCTTTTGCTGGAGCGCTCAAAACCACCTTCTTCGCACCTGCTGCCAAGTGGGTGTCGTAACCTGGCTTGCCATCCTTGGCACGACCTGTGAAAAGGCCGGTGCTTTCAATCACGATGTCGATTCCATGCTCGCCCCAAGGAAGCTTGGCTGGATCCCTTTCCGCGACTACGGCAATCTTCTTGCCATCAACGATCAAATTCTTTCCGTCGTGCGATACCTCGCCTGGGTAACGACGGTGAATGCTGTCGTACTTTAGAAGAGTCGCCAGCATGCTGGTGTCGGTCAAGTCATTAACTGCCACAACCTCGAACTCGCTGGAACGTTTCATTAAGTTGCGGAACGTTAACCGTCCGATTCGACCAAACCCGTTAATTGCGATTCGAAGTGCCACCTGAATACCTCTTCAAACAAAGATTTATCAACAATTTTGCCGCCGAACTCCGCCGCAAAGCTCAAATTTCTGAGGCTCTGACCATCCGACGACTGCGAGTATCCCCGCAGGGATGACTCAAACATCGCGACGAATATAATGCCCACTAGAAACCTGGGCAATCACAAAGAAATCAGACTAGGCAAACCGTTTTCTCGCCTAGAATGAGATCAGTGGACTTAATGATAACGTATCGGCTCGGAAGGCCCGCATAGCATGACCAACCAATTACCCGTAATCCAAACCCCAGACAGCTCATTAATGGCGGACTCAACCACCTGCGACGCGTCTGCAGGCAGGTTAACTAACGTTGTATCGAGATATTTGGATAACCTCGGAAACGACCGAGGAGACCGCCAACCCCATGGCCCACTGGCAAAGCAACCTCTTCCGATGTCCATGGAAGAAGCCCGCGCGCGCGGCTGGGAAGAAATTGATGTCGTTTTTGTAACGGGTGATGCCTACATCGATCATCCGAGCTTTGCGATGTCAATATTAGGTAGGGTACTTGAAGCCGCCGGTTACAGGGTAGGAATCGTCAGCCAACCGGATTGGCATTCCTGCGACGCGTGGAAGACATTTGGTCGGCCCAGACTGTTTTTCGCAATCAGCGCGGGCAACATGGACAGCATGATCAACCATTACACGGCCAACCGTAAAGTCCGTAACGATGACGCCTATTCGCCCGGCGGTAAAATCGGATTACGTCCAGACCGCGCGACTTTGGCCTACTGCCAACGCGCTCGAGAAGCCTACAAAGGTGTTCCTGTGATCGCTGGAGGAGTGGAAGCGTCTTTGCGTCGCTTCGCCCACTACGACTATTGGAGCGACAAGGTTCGGCGCAGCATTCTGTTGGACAGCAAAGCGGACTTGGTCGCATTTGGCATGGGTGAGAACTCGATCATAGAAATGGCGAGGCGGCTCGAAGCAGGCGAGACGGTGAAAGATCTTCGCGACATGCTAGGAATTGCCTATGCCCTGGGTGCCTCGGAGACTCCTCCAGAGGATGCATTGGAGCTCCCCAGCTACGAAGATGTGGTGGCTGACAAGATCGCCTTTTCTAAAGCGACACGAATGATTCACCACGAAACGAACCCGCTCAACGCTCGCCGTCTGATGCAACGGCATTCCACGCAAATCGTTGTCGCGAATCCTCCGCAATTGCCCATCAGTCAAGAAGCCATGGATCGTATCTATGGCCTTCCCTATACTCGACGACCTCATCCGAGCTATAAAGAGGCCATTCCCGCGTTTAACATGATCAAAAATTCGGTCACGATCATGCGTGGTTGTTTCGGCGGCTGTACTTTTTGTTCGATCACCGCGCACCAGGGACGCATTATCCAATCTCGTTCTAAAGAATCGGTCATCAACGAGATTAAGAACATGACCGAAGACAAGGACTTTAAAGGTATCGTTAGCGATATCGGTGGTCCTACTGCCAACATGTACCACATGCGGTGCACGAAACCCGAGGTTGAAGCGGTTTGCAGACGGCAGTCATGTGTTCATCCCAAGATTTGTAAACTCCTCGGGGTTGATCATACGCCGGTTATAGAACTGATGCGTGAAGCGAGAGAGGTCCCAGGCGTCAAAAAGGTGTTGGTCGCCAGTGGTATACGAATGGATTTGGCCCGCCAATCCCCAGAGTACATCAAAGAACTTACACAACATCACGTCGGCGGGCATCTCAAGGTTGCACCGGAGCATGTGGATCCGGATGTGCTCTACAAGATGCGCAAACCCGCTAACGATGACTTTGAGTTCTTTACCGAACAATTCAAAGATGCGTCGGAGGAAGCTGGCAAGAAGCAATACTTGATCCCGTATTTTATTGCCTCGCACCCAGGAAGCTCGATCGAATCGATGATCGAACTGGCTCTATTTCTCAAACGAAACGGTTATAAACCGGACCAAGTCCAGGACTTTATTCCCGCACCATTAGATATTGCGACGAGCATGTACTACACAGGACTCGATCCGTTTTCTTTGAAGCCAGTTTATATTGCCAAAGCCCTCAAGGATCGCAAATCTCAACGAGCCTTGATGCAGTTCTTCAAACCCGAAAACTACTTTGAAGTTCGTGATGCATTGCGATCTGTAAACCGAAGCGATCTTATCGGTGAAGGTTGCGATTGCTTGATTCCCTCTAAACCGCCTCGTGAAGCGATCGAAAAACGTCGAAGCGATGCAAACCAACGATTCCGGGGAGAGTATGTCCATACGATACCGAATCCGAACGGTAAAAAACCGAACGAAAACAACTCCCAATCGACAGAGGCAGGCCGCACAGGCGCGGCTAATGCGTCAGACGGCCAAAAGAAAAGGAAAGGTTCTCGCAAAGAACAACGCCATGTTCCCAATGCAGGAACGAACCCGTCAACTCCAGGCTATCGCCCTCGCCGACGTGTGAAGTAAAATTGGGCGGAGGCTGTGTCAAGGTTGGCGGAAAGGCTTCTGTCGACATCGAACGGATACTAAACGTAAGTTTTCGCCGAAGTGTCAGTAAAACAGGAACGGTATCCAGTTCTTCATCGGGCGACCTTGATCGTCCTTCTGTTTGTTGTTGAGACCTGGCATATTCTGCCTCCAATAAACCAACCAAGCGCCCATGCAATCGGGAGCGAGGTCTCGGTAAGCCCGAAACGCTTGATTCGTAAATGGTTTGGCAATGTCCTTGCCTCCGGGGCCACTTCCGATTCTCCAATCTTCAATGGTGGACATGACCGGATTGGGGTTGTCGAGATCGTAGTGTCGCCGCCCATTGGGGGGAAAGTGGGCGTTACCTCCCCTCGCAATATAGTCGTCGATAACATGTTTTCCGCCGTTATGCGTTATGATCATCTTGTTCGGCGCCGGATATTCAATCTCTTGGTCGCGGTAACTGACACCGTAAAGGCTGTTGAAAGGTAATCCGTATCTTTTATCTAAGTCGAAATCCGCGAACTCGCGAAAGTACTTTGATAAGTAAGGAATGGCATCAGAATTGGCTGTCCCCTCAAGACCGTGCGCTAAGCTTTCCAGGAAACATCCAATGCCCCGCGAAGCATTGATGCAACCTATGCGGCAGCTTCGACCACACCAAGGTTGGTCTGGGTCACCACCATTGCCCGCTTGTACCCATTGGTTTGGGATCTTTTCAAATTTTTCGTTGTAACGCGGCTTTTCCTCAACTACCTCATACGACCCAACATGAATTGCCGCATTCACATTACCACTTTCAACAAACCAAACTTCGTGCACATAGCCACCGTCTAGAAGCTCGGCTAAATTCAAAAACTTCTTTGGGTTATCCGGGGACGGAACAGCATAGTACGTGGCAAACTCTTCCGAGAAGAAACTCGCATACTTCATGTTAAAGCCCGATTTAGCTTTTGGGTCTTTCACAGGAATCCTGGTGCTATTACCAACCTTAGATGTAGCGTCCCGCAAATCGACATACTTGAAAATCTGATACTCGAGAAACACGGGGCTTTCCGCAGACTTGTAACCGTGATAGCGGCTCCCTTCACCCAGTGCATTGATAAGCTGTCTGGAAAGGTTGGCGATATGATCCGTCGTGTGTTCATTGGAAAAATTGATGATCAAGACTCTTGGACGCATCAATTGAATCTGATCATGGTTTTCAACCAACCACGGATCGCTATTCGCGTTGGAAGCTTGATTGGGCCATACGGTGAGGTCTGCAGGATCATTCCATGGGCCCGGTCTCTTTTCCATTCCAGGAGGAGCTCGGGTGACCTTCTTGGGCTTGGCGTTAGTCGAGGTACCCTTCTGACCAAACCTTGTTCTTAAGAGTTCCTCGGCGGCAATTCGATAGGTAGGTACAGCGTCTTGTTCCGCCAAGACACGCCGCAGTATTGACTCGGCGGATTTCGGATTGGATTCGAGCTCACCAGCCCAAAGTAAACAAGCTGCTTTTATATTGGCTAGCTTAGGATACTTTTGCGCAGTATCCAAAAGTAATACAATTGCTTTCGCAGGGTCGGGATCCTTACCTCCCAAGACCTGTTTCATATAATCATCACTTGGTCGATTCTTGAGAATTATCTCGACATGCTTCATCGACCGCGCGGGATCGACAGCCCCATAGTGATGGCGTAGTTCGTTATGCAGATCCCAGTCGAACGAGTCCTTTGGTAAGGATGCTAATTTTGTCTCAAGTTCTTTGATTTTCGCCTTGGCTTCTACGTCGTTCTGCTGAGCAATCCCGGGCAGAGCGAGCCCTATGAAGATGAAGAGCAATAACAGGAAATGCAAAGAAGTCATGCCCCAGTATCGGGGGGGCCTAACGCGAGTGAAATCTTTCGGACTATTAACCATCCATCTCACGACCTTCATTTCGATAAAATTCATAGATTGCGTGGGTTTCTGTTGCGATGTCATTGAGAGTAAAGCTTACATGGTACGAGTTAAAGCCACTGGTATGTCTTGAGCGATTACTGGGGCGTAAAAACCAAGATCAGTCCGAGTTGTCTTACCTACTATTCTTGCACAAATGGGACCAGCAACCAATTCTTGTTGTGTTTTGCGTCGTCACCTTTCCATTGTTTTCCAGCTTGGAATACATAGCCTTCGACAACTTTTTTGTGCTGCTCGCCCCCTTTTTTCGGGGTTGTGAATTTAACTGCGGGAAGATTGGGAAGCATCGTTCGCGTGATACTACCTGTTAAACCTCCTGCACCTAAGGACATCCCACCCGTTGCTTGTAATTCTTGACCAAACAATCGTTCGGCGTATTCGTTGGTATGTGGGCACGCATTGGCATGAAAGATCTTTGTTTGCAAGTTCCCAAGCAAACTATCCGATATATTCGTCGAGTTAGCGATGTCCATCGATGCTCGAAAGTTGACCACCGATTGCGTCAGATAAACTGAAGCCGCCCGCGATGATCTCGCAGTTTGCTGGAACATCATATCATACTTGGATACGAAAAATTGAGCTTCATCGGCCCACAAAAACACTGGGCGACCATAAGATCCTCGCCGTTCTACAGCACGCTGCCAAATGGTCTTGAAAAGGATCTGTGCCAACCGTCCCACATCTCCAAATTCCTTTACCGGAAGATTGAGTAGGATGATCTTGCCATTAAAAGTGTCCTCTGGTGTCACGGTCGTGGTAGAGGAAAATAACTGACGGAATGGCGTGCGTAACAAGCCTGTTAATTGGCTCATCAAGGTGCTCAATATGGTACTCTTAGTCCTGGTATCCAGGTGCGCCCATTCTTGGGTGCAGAATGCGTGTGTTTCTCGAAAATCTCTTGCTTCATCTGTGCCGCGAGTCCGCGCGTGAGCTGCGGCTAATAAGTTGGCACAAAGTGAGTCATCCGCCCAAACGATGCCATTACGTCTCCGGAGTTCGGTTCGTTCCGTATCGGAAAGGCTAAGCGTACGGACGTCGTCGGAGGATTGTGGCAAAGATCGAATAACGCCCATCACCTCATCCAGAGTTACGCGGCCGGATGACATTCTCACTAGATCGATCGAGTTGGTTAGCAATTGCGTTACACAGTCTTCCCAGTAAGGGTTTTCTGCCTTACCCCGTTCACGACCACCCTCCATAGCCGTCTTGAGCGTACGGACTAATTCGTAGGTAAGCCCTGCCCCTAGGCCTGGTCGCGTGGATTCATACTCGAGCAAGTTCAGCGTTGCATTCTTGCCAGGTGCAACCACGATCAAGTCAGCATCTCGATGACACTCTTGTACATACTTGCGCCATAGATTCTCCTCGTCGATTTTCGCTGTGAGAATCAACCCACCGAATCCATTTCTAAGGAACGCGTGAGCGATAGACCTACCACTTCCGGAGGTCTTACCTGAACCATTACCTCCAAAGATAATTGTTCCTTCGTAGGCGTCAGTCGCTGACCAAATGTCATGCTGAGAAAGGCTTAGCAAAACTGGATTTTGATGATTGGACATGGACGCCACCGTGGGAAGTAAATGTTGCATCTTTTTATTTATTGCTTGAGAAAGCGACTCTCAAAATTTGGTGATACCCTTAGATTAGCCAAAGCAAAGACTAGCGGTCCTGCTGTTGGCTTTGAGTTTGATTCTGGGGCTGCGACCCCTGGGTTTGCGACTGCTCTTGAGACGATTGACCTGATTGTTGTTGTGGTGTCATCTCCGATTGCATCGATCGTTGCTGATCGCGAGTCTCTTGGAGGTGCGACTGACGATACTGCTGCAAGTTTTCGGAGAACGATTGTTTCGACAAGTCTTGGTTGTCATCAGGCGGCTGTTGATTGTTATCGTTCATGGTTGGAGTCGAATTTTCTTGTCTATTGCGATGGGAAAAGCTTGTCATGAAAGCACCTTTTGCGAAAACGATCGGTTTAAATGGAATGTGAATTGATTGCTATGTCAGACCTGTAATCTGGTCAGGCGGGTGATGCATAAATGTCATAGTCTGGTTTCTTCTCCATTTCTGGGGTGATTACCTGGGTTGGTATCGACTCGTATCCATGAAGGGTTGCAATGATGATTGCAGGAAAGGATCTTATTGCGGCGTTGTATTCGGCGACTGCTGCCCAATGAAAGCGTCGCGCTGCGGTAACATCTTTTTCCGTGCTCAACATGATGCGTTGCAGTTCTGTATAAGCATCGACATTCATTGCCGGATTGCTTTCGTTAACCGATCTGCTGTTGCTAGCTGCCTGACCTGCCATCACAACGGGCACAAAATCGGGTGGTACAGATCCCAAATCTGTAATTTGAATATTGGAAATGAGCCCCTTGCGAACGGCTAGCAGATTATCAAAGTACTCTCGCTGAGCACGGACTGCGGCCTTGGCAGCATGGCACGCATCTGGGATCAGATTGTGCCGCTGCTGGTATTGGGCAGCCATGGTTCCGATCGACTGGTTTACCTGGGCGGCATGTTGCGCCAAATTGTTCCAGATCGAAATATAGATCCAGAGGAACATGATAAAGGCGATGACGAGAACTACGGCTGTTACGACGATGGTTTCCATTTTGGTTTCCTCTTTAGGTTTATTTAGATAGGACTTGAGTTGATGTTTGTGTTGGAACTCAGACTGCTTGAAGCGTGTGGGTATCGGTATCGGGAATCAGTCTAGGCGTAATCGATTCGAGAAACTCAATCGACTTCTGACAGTTTTCTACGACCTTGATCAATTTGGCCGTTGTAATCGCTCTCCATTTTCCGGGCCGTTCTCCGTAGGAAAGATAAAAGCTCGGTAGGCAGACGTAGACGCGATTTCCTCGGTACGAATATCCAGGCAAATATTTGAACATGCGACTGAACTCTTCTATATCGACTTGCATGGACGGTGTGAGCATCCGATGACTAGCGAATTGGTCGCTAACGCTAATGGCATAGTTCTTTAATAAATAAGTGCTTTCCGGTCGGAACTTCTGTAGGTCTTTTACAAGGCCATGACTCGGGTGTTGTAATATGGCCGTTACTGGGTACGGCGTTGGAGCTGGGATCTCTATCATCGTTCCGTCAAAGACTGGCCGAACAACTGTCCGCGTCTTCTGAACCTGGCGTGACTGGGTTTGACCATTGGAATCGGTGTAGGTTTCCGTTTCGTAGTAGGTCTCTTGGTATTCGTGCTTCACGGACAGCGAACTGCACTTCATGTTGCCTAGTTGAATGAAGTTCCAGCCGCTATAGCGGTTGTAGACGGTCCTATAAAGCAAAGACGCGTCGAAACTGCTCTGGTCGAGGTAGGAATTGGCATCAAGTGCCGCATCGGAATGGATTTGAGTGACGGCTTCAGCTCGCCATTGGTTAAAACTCCTGGCTAGAGTCTCGCCTTTCTTGGTGGAGCGACGCATCATTAGAAACATGCACAAGGCCACCGTGCCAGTTACACACCACGCTACGATCGGTTCATCTTTGGCTACGGACCACGTCGCGGCGATCGATGCTCCGCCAGCGAGTGCGAACAGCCATGAACTCAGGTAGGCTCGCAACCATTGCGTGCGAAGTGGTCCGAGCAATATCACGCCTTGATTTACGTGGTTGTCTAGTGATACGGATCGTGACATCATTGCTTCCTTTCTGGCCGAACGCAGCAAACGAAAGTGGGCCAGGCCTAAAGTGAGTGATCTACCTTGGGATGGAGCGGTGTACGGCACGATAATCCGAACCTTATGAATCCGCTCAATGCCTTGGTTACACCAATGAGATGCCCGAAATCAGCCGCCCGGGACATGGCGACAAGAAAAAAATTAGTGAGGGGAAAGACTTCCCGCACAATTGCCACACGATCAAAGCAGCAAGAATCGTAGGGCAGAGTGGGAATAATAGCAGAGATACGAACCCATGGATGTCTAATCCAAGGGGCATTTTGTCTTTTAGGCTTACTACATACTATTCCAAGATAGAACGTGATGGATACGAAACCTCATTTCAAGAAGCTCGCGACTTTCTCGTCGAAGTCTGCTGCGGTCCGTTCATGTCGCAAATTATGCAAGCCTCCCATAATCGAATGTCCTTTTGCAGTAATAGATCGTGATCTGCAAAACTCGAGTAGCCGGCCGCTAGAATTATCATCTATCTTCTCATCTTGCGTACCGTGGATCAAATGGACGGGGCAGCTTACTGAGCTAAGGAGCAATGCCTATGGTATGAAGTATTGTCGGTATTTACTAAATGATTTGCAACGATCGCCGCTGTCCTCGAATGGTTCGTGAAGGGCAAGTAGTGCCGGCGGTAGGCAAGTAAACCACCTGAGCTTGTCGTAACCGCCCTCTAGCAAACCACCATGTTTCGCCTCTGGGAATGCTAACCGCACGCCTCGAAGCATGGTGTAAAAGGAGCTAGGTAGATTACCGAGACCACCGAGTGGATCCCCAATCGCAGAATCGAGCCCAACAGACCATAAGACTAAATCTGGGTTGAATGTTCTCATAATGGGTAGGATCTCGTCAATGAACCGCATCATAAGCGTTTCGGAGGACTGCACCCCCTCAAATTCGACAGATACGATATTCGACGCGATGGGCATAGGGTGAGCCTCTAGCCCCCAATCAGAGTCAGGCCGCGAGTATGGGTACTCATTACCGGCATCGAAATATCGATCTTGGATCGCATCATATCGGCCATCCGTAAAGCGTTGACGAATCTCATCGTAAGGGGACCGATACGAAATATCAATTAGAAGTGTATCGGCTTGGTTCGCTAGAACGTCCGCTGTACCATTGCCTCTATGGTGATCGATATCAATGACGATGACTCGATTGGATTGGTCAGGACGAATCTTAATCATGTGGTCGCGAGCGTAGAGTGCTGCCAGGGCAGCATTCGATAAGTAGCAAAATCCCATTGCCAGATCCTTTTCGGCGTGGTGACCAGGAGGCCAAACCAATCCGAACGCTGTATTCCCCTGTTTTGAGTTCAGTAGGATATCAATCGTATCATAGGCTGCTCCGACTGCGAGGAGGGCTGCATCCAAGGTACCGGGGGATATATCCGCTTCCTTTCCAAAATCGGAAAGGAATGGATCCTTTCCAGTCTTTGCCAATGCTTTTGCCTTTTCCGTATTCTCCAGTAAGCATTCGAGATAATGTTTATCGTGACCTAGTTCGAGATCACGTAGCTCGGGTTTGCGAATAGTCCGAGAAATTTCAATGGGATCAAGGGGCTTCCCTTTACCATCTAAAATTGGTCCCCAAATGGACTGGATCATACTCGGCAGAGTGCGGCCTTGTAGCATTCTGGCTGCCTCAAGACACCCAACAGCCTTTCCTGGATAGTCGTATTGAATGGATCGATCAAATCTATCACGTGTTCCAAGGTGGCGATTGCCGGTCGAATCGAAACTAAGTTCAAAACATGATTCGTTTGTCACGATGGTGAGGGTCATGGAGCACCATTGGTCCTAGTTAACGGTTCGGCTGCTTGACGTAATTTGAAGAAGCCTTGGGCAGGCGAGTCAGTTTACTCGATGTATAGGCAGAAAAATCGAATGCAGAAAAATACAAGACTCATTTTTCTGCGTTCGGATCATCCGAATCCGTAACTCGCATGCGAGAATTCGGACCAGACAATACGCCACACGACTTGGCCGACAATCCAAAACGCAGTGAGTTTTTGTATTCGCTCGACGCTGCCGGCCGTAGAACAAGCATGATCGAAAAGTTCTGGTTGGATGCGGACAATAATGTCAATACACCCGACGTTCCCAAACAGAACACTTATACCTGGACTTATGACGCCAATGGTAAATTGCTCTCCGAAGTCCTCGATAGTTTTGATGATGCCGCCGATCGGACCGATACGTTTGTGATGGATTTGTTTGGTAATCGTCGCAAACGGACGACCGATAAGCCGAGCACGGCCTATGTGGATGAAGTCATTACTTATCTGTACAATGCGGATGACCGTATCACAAGTGAATTGCTCGATAAACAGAACAATGGCACGACGGATCAAACAACAACGTACGGTTGGAGCGGGACGCGACAATCGAGCAAGACGGTCGTGATTCCATCGACATCGACTGTGACCCAAACCTTTAGTTACACACTGCCAGGCATGCTTTCCCGAGTGGTTACCGAAAACAAGAATGGCAGCAATGTGGTGACGAGCCGAACTCGCGTGGATTATGACTACACTAGCACGGGCATTCGTTCCCTATCGGTCGATTGGAACGATGCCAATCTGAATAACTCGTTCTCAACCAGTGAAAGAACTGGTTCGGTCGAGTACTTGGTGGATAGCACCAACCACACAGGTTACGCGCAGACGATTGTCGAAACGACCAAGAACGCGGCTGGAGTCGCGACCAAGCGTATTGTTTATACGTATGGCAGCGACGAGATTTCGCAAACGACTTATCTACCACTGGCAGGAGGTGGCGCGGGTTGGAATGCAGGAACCACGCTGACCTTCTCGCACGACGCTCATACGAGCGTTCGGATGCTTACCGATGCGGCAGGAGCGATAGCGCAAGTATTTACTTATGCTGCCTATGGCGAGTTAATCGCGATTCATAACCGCATCGCTCAATCGGTAGGGACGATCGGTGCTCAAGGCTTGCAACCGCAAGCTCTCACGAGTCTGCTCTACAATGGCGAAGCCTTCGATAGCCGCATTGGACAATTGTACCTAAGGGCACGCTGGTACGATGGACACAGATTCACGACACTCGATCCATACTTTGGAAACGGATCCGATCCGCTGAGCTTCAA
>JBKCTT010000162.1:0-99986 GCA_046318795.1 Pirellula sp. | reverse complement strand
AGAAAAGGAGTCTCCAATGCTGGTACTCTCGCGACATCGAGATGAGAGCATCATGATCGGCGATGACGTTGTCATTACGGTTGTGGATATCCGTGGGGATAAAGTGCGGCTTGGTATCGAAGCCCCAAACGACATCCCTGTCCACCGACAGGAAGTCTACGAGGCGATCAAACGTGAAAATCGCAAAGCGAGTCACATCCAACCGGCCGAACTACGCGGCCTCAAGGAAGATCACTCATAACTACAAAAAATCCAGGATCGTCCGCGTTCTGTTGATTTATGGAGCGTTGATCACGGATCGAAAACTGTCGTTCCCACCCTGCGTCGGGTTCTCCAACGCAGGAGATACAATGAAACCTTGGATAGGCCATGAACCCCACGGGGTTCGCCTGTCCAAGGTTTTTTCGTTGAAAGTCTGTTTGTAGGGGCTTTGCGCCTTTCGATGCGCCTTGTTAGGGAGCTTTTTTGGCACTTTCCTTCAAGTAAACTAGGAGGGAAGCAAGTTCATCGGCAGTTAGGGTTTCGCCAAAGTTTCCAGGCATCAAGGACACCTCGCTTCGCTTTTCTTGTTCGATATCTTCTAGTCGTATGGAACGCTTTTGACCCATTTGGTCAGCGATCGTTACGGTCGAATCTGTACGTTCTGTAACCAAGCCCGTTACGGTTGTATCATCGGATAGTAGAAACAGAGTGACACGAAAGGCCTCATCCACATTGCGATCAGGCCAGAGTATGTCTTCGCAGAGTCGTTCTTCGCCACGGTTGCCTACCCCTTCGAGTTGTGGTCCGAGGACATTGCCGGTTTTGCCGAGTTGGTGGCATAGAGAACATTTTTCGGCGTAGACTTTTTTGCCGATCGCTTCGTCTGCAATGGCTGCACGTGTAAGTGAAAGTTTTTCCCTAACGATCTGGCTCTTGTCAACGAGTTTTGCCAGTCGATCACGATGGGGTTGCAATCGGGGTTGTTGATCTGGTGAGAGGGAATCCCACCAACTGTTAGGAATGGACTTTAAGGCATCGACCCCTACGAGTCCTTTATCTAACCACTCGACGAAACGGTTCGGTGCTTCTCGAAGATTCGACAGTCGGGCAAGCAATTGGGCCTGATGTTCGGCGGACAGTCGCTTTAACAATTCGGGAGCTAGATTTTGTGATTCCTTGAGCCAGTGGGCTCTATCTAATTCTGATGAAAAGTCGATAGAGGGTAGTTTTGCGATCAGGTCCCAATGGGAATTTTCCATCGCGAACTCCACGAGTGTGGTTTGCATGGCCCCCGAATTTGCCAAAACGGAGCGAGCTAATCGAAGCTTAGAGCGGAGATCCAGTTTTGAGTTATTTCCTAGCAGATAGCGAACCGAATCAACTGGGAGGTCAGGATAAGCGACCATTTCACCAATGGCGAGCAAACGGTCTACATAGTCTCGTACGGGGGAAAGATTCAGTTCTGGAACGCTGAATTCTCCTGCCGCGATCCAAGCATAGCTGCCATTTCGATCTTGGTCGACAATCTCGATGGCGACCGTTTCTCCGACTTGGTCGCTCAAGTCCCATTGAATTTCTTTTGCGGCATCGCTTCGTGGTGGATAGGCTCTCCGAATCTCTTCGCGTTGGCCTGTTGTTTTGTTCCACTTCCAAAGACGTACGAAGTTAAGTTGTGTATCGGGTTCGCTAGGTAAAGCATTATGTCCGCAAACAACAAAGCTTATTGAATTGGGGGCTGAGAACGGTGTTGTCGTCCAGTTTCCGACGTAGGATTCACCGAGGGGAAAGCTGCTATAAACCGGAACCGCTTTGGTGCCATTGTTGATCCATTCGCGGGATCTGGTTTGTGTTGGCCAATTTCGTCGATCGTTGGTGGGGCTGGATGGAATCCAGCTTGTGATCGTTCGGATTTCGGTGGAGTTCGCGATGGATTGTTCCAAGCGTACGAATACCTCAATCGCATACTTCTTGAGAGTTGGTGAGATGGTTCCTAGTCGATCCCGCTGGAGTTTCATCAGTTGTTGAATACGCTCTGCTGTTATGGCCAGGCTAGAGGCAGATTGGTCCTCTAGAGAATCCACCATCAGTTTGATGTAGCCAGGCATGTTGGCTTCGTCGACGACGCTTGCAAGCCGATCAAGAGTTGATCGTAACTCTTGCTTGTTGGTCAAACCTGATTGCTGTCTAGCTTTGATCAGATTCAGGAGCGAAGTCACGAAGCGGCTGTCCCCGACCGATGGGAGGATTCTTAGCAAAGCGAGTTGTTGGTCGTTTTGTCCACTCAACGCCACCTTTTCAATAATACGTAGCACTTCTTCCTGGGATTGTCGTTTTGCATTTTGGATGGAACGACGCAGGGAGATCAAAAACGCTTGGGAGAGAACCGGATCATTGCATTTTGAAATGGTTTCCGATTGCTGTAGCAACCAGGTAACCGTGCTGGGCGTTGCGATCTCGCTTGCAGAATCAACCTCGCGAATCCAGCGGAAAGCCTCCGCTGAGTCTTTTAAATTGAGAGATGTCAAAGAATCGAGCGAGGGGGACTGAGTATTCGATACGATTCTTGTAGGGGTTGAGGAATCGGTTCCCGTCCATCGGATCCGCCAGATACGTCCACTGGTTCGGTCCCGGTCGGGGTGGTCGAGGGGGACTTCGTAATGTCCGATGATTTTGTTGTAGAAATCGGCAATATACAAGTGACCGTCGGGGCCAAAGACGAGATCAACCGGCCGAAACCATGAATCTTCGCTCGTGAGGAGATCGGTGCATTCGATCGCTTTCACTGAAGCACCCTCATAGACCAATTTATTTCTATTGATACGACAAGTCATCACGTTTCCACTAAGAAATTGGTGTTCCATTTGTTTTGGAAAGCGAGAGTCCGCCGTGTGGGCTAAGCCTGCGATAGCGGTGCTGCCATGAAGATGCTCCATCATATCAGGGACGAACCCCAAACCATCGTCAGGGCGACCAAAGCTAGGGTAACAGCCGCCACGGATCAATTGCGAAATGGGTTTACTATGGCAATCGGCGGTGAACCAGTTGTTGTACGAATCGCGAGTCATACCAAACGGGTTCACTTGGCCCTGGGTGAAGAGTTCGATTCGACTGCCATCGAGTCGGAATCGAAAAATGTTGCCGGACGTTAAGGAGATTTCGTGACCATCTTTTCCACGCACAACGGATTGGTTATTGAATCCGTGACAAGCGTAGATCCAACCATCTCCACCATCTCGTAGCGAATTTACCATACCGTGGGTATCGCGAGTTGTATCAAAGGGCCCGTAAAGAATCGAGCGCTCGTCGCAAACGCCATCATTGTTCGTATCTTTGAGGTGCCAGATATTAGGAATAGAAAAGCAGATGGCTCCGTCAGCAACAGGTAGGATGCCAATGGGAATGTTCAAGCCTGTTGCAAAAATCTTAGAGGACTCAAAGGTACCGTTCAAATCCTTATCCTCAAGAACAATGATCGAGTCTGTGGGTTCTTCCCCTTCTTTGGTAGGGAACGGATACTGCTGTGTTTGGGTTACCCAGAGGCGACTGCGAGAGTCGAACGCAATATTCAGGGGCTTGAAAATAGTAGGTTCCGAAGCAATCAGATCGACGGTGAATCCTTTAGGAACATGAAAACCCGCTTGTTCTTCTTTTGGACTTCGGTGGGGTGTCGAGCGAATGGTGAGTCCGAATTCTGACGGGCTCATAACGGGTTCTTGGACAGGAAAGTCACTACCGTAGAGTGAATGAGAAAGTGATCCTGGCAGGGCATTTATATGGAGTACTGCCAAGGTGGCCAGGACAGCGTGGGCTAGTGTCGCGACTGTGAGCGACCACGATCGAACATGAAGCATGGGGAGAGGGATCCTGAAGTCCGAGGGGTGGGGGGGTTGGTTTGCGAAACTAGGAAAAATAGGTGTTTTGGTATCGACGCGGTAGGCTGGGGACCCAACTCAAGTCTAACATTGTCAACAATTTGAATCAACTTTGCGAGAATGATTAAAGTCTTCCGGTTGGTGACATTGCTTTCAACTGAGTTTTTCCGTTATTTCCCATCTTGAACCGTTCGAAAGTTCTGTATCACGAGGGAAAACGCGATGCTCCGAAGAAACTTTATCCGAAATAGCGTGGCTACGACTCTAGCAATCGCCTCGTTTGCTTCATGGGAATCCAGATCATTCGCGCAGATGGGGGGGATGGGGGGAGGAGACAATGCTCCTGCATTTTCCCAGCCAAAATTCTCAGATCGAGTTTATGAGGAGGGGGGGCCTCGAACGCGATTAGCGAAAGAGGGAGCCATCATTCTATCGGTTACCGTCGAGGGAAACAAAACGGTCACGGAGAGTTACATTCAGTCAGTCATGCAATCGCGTCAGGATCGAGTATTCGATCAGCAGGTCTTTAATCAAGATATCGCTGCGTTGCACAGAACGGAGTTGTTTGGCAAGATCGAGTCGTATTCGAGCGAGACACCTGAGGGCGTTCATTTGAAGTTGCGAGTACAGGAACGACCATTAATACGAAACGTGTACTTTACTGGAAATCAAAGGCTCGAAGATCGGTCGCTTGATAAGCATGCGGGGCTCACAGCCGGCGATCCACGAGATCCTGTTCGCATTAATTCCGCGAAGACGCGACTGATTGAGTACTACCAAGATCAGGGGATGAATCAAGTCGACATTCAGGTGCGAAGCGGGCTTCGACCGGATGAGCCTGATGTGGATTTTTACATCTCAGAAGGACCTGTTGAGCGATTGAAATCGATCACAATCATCGGCAACACTAAGGTGTCTACCGAGTGGCTGAAAGCTAAGATCAAGACTAAGATTTATCCTGTTCTTTTGCCCCCCAAGTTCTCTGATCGGGCGGTCGAAGATGATCGACAGTTTATTTTAGGGCACTACCGCTCTTTGGGGTACTTTGACGCTAAAGTCGATGTGCGTAAAGACTACAACAGTAGCGGTGACCGCGTTTCGGCCACTTTTGTCATCGTCGAGGGGGAGCAGTATCACGTTGGTTCGGTATCGATTGCCGGAACGAAAAGGTATGAGCCAAGTGAATTGCTTCCCTACATGAAGATTAAGCAAGGTGCACCGTTTAGCTTTTTTGATAAGCAGAAAGACGAAGCGTTTCTTAGAGAGTTGTACGGAATTCAGGGGCACTTCTTTTGCGATGTCGTTGGGGAAATCATCTATCAACCAGACAATGTGGTTGACATTGTTTACAACGTCGGGGAAGGAGACGTTTATCGAATTAGCGATATTCGAATCCATCTCGAAGGTGACTACACAAAGGAAAGAGTCGCATTGCACCCGCTCGGACCACTCCGACCTGGTTCCATTATCAACAGCAAACAAGTCGACGATGCTCGACGGAGACTAGGGTTCTCTCAGATCTTCAATATGGATCCTATGCAAGGGATTGTGCCTACGATCAAAGTCGAACCACCTGAAGATCTAATCGATGATGACTATTGATGATTGGGTAAGACGATAATCCATCGGATCTCATTCCTTTTTCATGCTCACTGAAACGTAATAATCGGCCTTAATCACATGTACGACTCATCAACAATGCAACCGAAAAACCGATTTGCTATGCGAACCAAGCTGCTTCGAACGATCGGCCTTTGCGTTGTAAGCGGTTTCGGATTATGCAGCAGTAAAATTGCCTTGGGCCAGTATTATGGAGAGAGTGGATTGCCAGTGGGAAACGGAGTACCGGTGGGTGGGCCATATACCACGGTGCCAAACGGAATTGTCAATGCTCCGGCTACTCCCTACCAGCAGTCGAATCCTGTTCCCGGAGGTCCGCCGAATGTAGCCTATCAAAATCCACAGGGCATTAATCCGAATATGCCGCCAGCTTATGGGACCCCTTATGGAGATCCGGCTAACAATACCCCCGGAGTGGCTGTCCCCATTGCACAGAATGCAATGCCACCGTTCAATTCACCCATGATTGCACCGGGGCCGATGAATGAACCGCTTGGGCGGTTGAATCCCCCCTGGCAACTCGAATCCAATCCAACGTTTATGCAGGGGCCGCCATTCGGTTATAACCCTCGAGTGAGGGACGTTCCGTTGGATGTTTATCTGCAAGAAGGGCAGACTGGGCGTTTTACAATTGGTGGTGCAGTCAACAGTGACTTAGGCGTTACAGGAAATGTTACGATAGAGGAGCGAAACTTTGATATATGGGCTTGGCCTAATTCTCAGCGCGGATTGCTCAATGGAGCCTTTCGAGGAGCGGGGCAAAACTTTCGCATGGAATTGATGCCAGGTAATCGGGTCCAGCGGTATACGGTTAACTGGACTGAACCCAATATCTTTGGATACTCGCCGTTTAGCCTGTCGGTCGGAGGGTTTTATTTTACAAGAATATTCGAAGAGTGGACCGAACAGCGATTGGGTGGGCGTGTTGGTTTAGGGTATGAGGTTACAGAAGACCTATCGTTGGTGACGGAGCTCAACCTAGAAGATGTAAAGGTCTTTGACCCGGCGGTAGCCACTCTTCCAGCGTTAAATAATGTGATTGGAAGCAATGACATGTATCGAGGTCGAGTTCATTTATCGCACAATACTCGCGACAGTCCGTTCTTGCCGACCGAAGGACACCTAGTCGATCTGATCTTTGACCAGTATTTTGGTGAGCACGATTTTCCACGTGCACAAGTAAACTACAGCAAATACTTCTTGGTTCGCGAGCGAGCTGATAAGACCGGAAGGCATACCTTTTCCACGGCATTTCGTTTTGGTTATACGGGAACGCAGACACCAATTTTTGAGAATTTCTTTGCGGGTGGTTTTTCGACATTACGTGGTTTTGATTTCCGAGGAGTTGGGCCCTTTGAGGAGGGAATTCACACGGGAGGTCGATTCCAGTTTTTGGGAAGTTTTGAGTACATGATGCCGTTGACTGCAGATGACATGCTGCGAATGGTAGCGTTTGTCGATTTCGGAACTGTGGAAAACAGCATTAAATTTGATTGGGAGAATTTTCGAATTGCCCCAGGTTTGGGGTTACGCGTAGCTGTTCCGGCGCTAGGACCTGCACCGCTTGCGTTCGATTTTGCAGTTCCTGTTAACAGTGCCGATACGGACGATGAACGATTATTCCAATTCTCGATGGGCGTCGCGAGGTAACACGCGTTTATGTTTGGAGTCGATCTGCCGTTGTATCACGGGCCACTCGATCTACTTTTCTACCTCATTCGGAGAGAAGAGTTGCCGATCGAGGAGGTTTCGATCTCCAAAATTACCTCGCAGTATCTCGAGTACGTCGCGCTGCTTAGCCAGTTCGACTTGGATGAAGTTGGCGAGTTTATCGATATCACGAGTCAACTCATTGAGCTTAAGGCTCGGAGTATTCTTCCACAGGACCCTCAAGAGGATACTGAAGTAATCGCCGAATCGAATAATCCTGACTCGATGAATCACCTCGTCGACCGATTGATTCAGTACAAGAGGTTCCGAGATGTCGCGAGCTTACTCGATGAACAAAGTCGCCAGTGGCAGATGCGGTTCGCCCGAACGACTATGGATGTATTGCCAAAAAAATCGGACACACTAGAGACCAAGATCGCGAGGATCGAGGTGTGGGATTTAGTCAACGCATTCGGACGCATCATCAAGGCTCATCATAAACCGGCTGACCATCGGTTGGAGTACGACAATACGCCGATACACGTTCATATGAAGCGGTTGCATACAATCGTTAAAGAGCGAGGTGAACTCGAGTTGCATGACCTGTTAGAGTGGGGTATGCACAAGAGTTCGGTCATCGCAATGTTTATTGCTACATTGGAGTTGACGCGGCATCATGGATTGCTCGCAATTCAGAATGCTGCGGATCAACCACTCATTCTGAAGCCTGGTGATGATTTCCCTGATGAGTTAGATGTGGCGGAGGTTGATAACGCGGACACGAGCACCCTGAAAGCGGCCAGCATGCAAATTATGGCGAGGTAGTCGTAGCTTGCAGCTGCTTTCCTCGGCGGACGGGTGGTTGAGTCAATTGGTCTAAGGTAGTCATCGATTATGACGATTGTATTAGTTAATTGCACTGCGGGCACGATACTGCGGTAACCCGCAGTCGTAATTCTCAAAATCCAACACCTCTTGGTTTAATTTTATGACCAACAATCGAGTAACCGACAGATGAGTCCGTAGTTCAGCCGCGCCCCCCGGTGTCGGACATCAATCAATATGATGGGCTTGAGTTGATGATGACACATACAAAACATGAAATTAAGACATCCGATCTTGTGGTCGGGACTACGTTACCTTTCGCCCTTCGGGATCCTGAAGGGAATATTCTACATGCGGCGGGCGTACCTGTAACGGAACGATTGTTGGTCCGTTTAGAATCCATGGGAGTTTCGTCCGTAACCGTCCGTGGAGAGTCATCCGAAATCCGAGTAGGGGAAATCTTATGCTCCTATTTTGATGCGTCGCACATTGAGGCGATCACAGAAAAGCTCGAGGAGGGGATTGAAAGTTTGAACCGTTCGATCACGTCGCTGATCAACGGTGACTCTATTGAACCGAAACTTGTCACAGATTGTGTGGAATCTTTCATTGATCAAGCTGCAATCGACGCCTCAGCGTTCTTGGCAGTCGTTTTGCATCGGTCATTAAAATCCAAATCGGACATTGTACGAGCAATCTCTGAGCGTTCGGCGTGTATGTCCTGTTTAAGTACATCCATTGCAACATCCATGGGTTTGGATAAACCAACTGTTCTGCGGACAGGATTAACGGCATTGTTCTCCGATATCTCAATGGGTAACCATCAGGATTGGTTCGATGAACGTCGGTATATAAGGCCACAGGTTATCAAGACAGAGGAGTATAGAAATCATCCGTTAGAAAGTGGCAGGATGATTGAATCGCTTGGGTCTTTTGAGGAACAGCTCATTAAATGCGTTAGCCAGACACATGAACTAGCGGATGGATCGGGCTTCCCAAACAGATTGACATCCTCGCAAACATCGGTGGAATCGAGAATCGTCAGCATGAGCGAGGTGTATTTGGTGCTTAGTTCACCTTTATTCTCGCCATCACCATTTCTCGAGTCGGATTCATTGGCTTACATGATTCATCAAATGACATGCGGCCACATCGATCGCGAAGTGTTGCCTGCGATGATCAAAGCGCTATCTATGTTTCCGATTGGGAGTTTAGTCAAATTGGATGATGATAAGGTGGCTGTAGTCGTACAACCAAATGCCAAGAATCCTTTTCAACCGATCGTAAAGCTGTGCGAAATGGGCGGGAAGGTGATGGACTTGAATATTTCGAACAGCCAAATAATTGGTCCTGTTTGTGACTCTCGATCCCGGCGACATCGTATTGAAAAAGCAAAGCTGGATACTTTGTTGTGGGTACCGAGCAGCTCCGAAAATTAGTAAAGACAGCGACCCAGCCGGTGTCGGCTGGGTTGTTATGATTTAGTTTATCGGGGCGAAATTACCGAGCGTATTCGCGACTAGGAGCGAGTGGGTTATGACTCAGGAAGCTTTGCATCATGAGTTGTCTGCTGCGAGGTTTCTTTTCGAGCAGAGATACCGATGAGTGCATCGAATTCATCGTCTGCTGCGTTTCTTTGAGCATACTCCAGGAACTCGTTTTCGGCTTTCTTCGCATCGAGACCTGCTAGTTCGCGAGAAACGCGTGCGTTGGCAACCGCTTTTTGTCGCATTTCACGTAGTCTTTGAAGCTCTTCCGTTGTTTTGTCGTTGGTAATTCCATTGACCATATCGGCGATTTGTTTTTCCTCGTTGGCGGAAAGCATATCGGCAACAGCGTCGTGTTTTTCTTCTTTGATCTTTTCCAAATCTCGCATTAACGATTGGATTTGGGTCTTGTGACCATTGACGTTGGTGATGAGCTGTCTGAGATCCTCATCGATTTCGGAGGCTCTAGCCTGCTTTTCTGCGAGAGTGCTTGAGAAGTCCTTGAACGCAGATTGGCATTTCAGGTATTCCGGGTCGTTTTTAACAGCAACGATATCGCCATTGTATTTGTCTACGATGGCTTTCGCACGAGCCGCAGCACCCGACTTTAGTTTCTCAAGCTTGTCAATTTCTTCTGTGAGTCCCTCGAGTCGCTTTTTCTTGCTTTCTTCTTGTGCGATCATCGAGCTGATAGCATCTTTGTATTCATTGATGCGTCTCTTCTTTTCTTCAATAACCTTTTCGTAAGTAGCCTTAATCACGGTTGGGTTTTTGCTCAGGGCGTCGGCTGCGTTGTCCACTTTCCCTGTGATTAGATACTTGATTGCTCGAAAAAATCGACCGATCGCATTGAACATGAATCTGGTTCCTCAAATGGAAAAGAATGGTGCTGTTGGATTATTGTTTTAAAAACTCATCTCGATTGGGCTCGCTTTCCAGTTCCGTTAGGCGCTGGTCAACTCGTTTGGCGATTTCGAGGGAATCATCTAGCTCTTTTGACAGAGAGTTGAGTTCGGCTTCTCGGTCATGCATTGCGGTTGAGCGGATTCTATCTACTACTTGGCGAAGCCTGTCGGCCGCACCGATTAGGTCCTCGACAACATGTTCTCGCTCAGCGAGAATTTCTTTTCGGCGTGCGTCAACAAGCCGGTCCGCTCGTTCGTAGAGTTGTAGCGAGTGCTCAAGCTGTTCGATAGTTACCCAGAACAATTGGTCGAATTGTTGTCCAAACTGGAGGAAAGCAAAATTTCCTTGGGCCTTTTGGATCAAGGAATAGAAGTCCGTGCGTGCTTGGGATGCTAATTGGAAGCAATCCTTCGTGCGAAAGTCGCGATCTGATCTGAGCCGTTTTTGCAAATCGTTAAGTCGTTGATCTTCCTGGCTGCGACGATCATTGATCTGATCGTTTAGGGCGACTTTCTCGAGTTGCTCGGCCCCCGCGGCCAGCTTTAAGACGACACTTCCCGTTGCGATCAGAGCGAACGTGGTTGCTACTGCGATCCAAACACCTCCGCTAATGACGGCTATACACCCAGTGCCCACCGCGACGGCAGCGGGTATTATGAATTGCTTTGATCCGAATAGGCGTCGCCACACGCGACTACGTAGATCTGACATTAGTCCATGCTTACGCGTTCGATGTACTCACCTGTGCGGGTATCAACTCGAATGACGTTGCCTTCTTTTATAAATCCTGGGACTTGGAATTCACCGCCAGTTTCAACCTTGGCAGGCTTGGTCACGTTGGTTGCCGTATCCCCTTTCACGCCAGGTTCTGTTTGCACAACCTTTAGGTTAACGTGAGATGGAGGAGTGATGGTGATGGGATTTCCATTGAACAGGACCATCGATACGGGCATTTGTTCGATGAGATACTTCCAGTACTCGTCCACTTGGTCGGCGGTTAGCTCGTACTGTTCGAAAGTGGTGTTATCCATGAACACGAAATTGCCGGCCTGATTGTAGAGGAAGACGGTGTCAATTTCTTCAACATCGGCAGCTTCCAGTTCATCCCCACCTTTGAGTGTTCGATCTAAAACGGTGTTGCGGATCAAATTCTTGAGTTTGCAACGATAGAGCGCATTGCCTTTTCCCGGCTTAAAAAAATCAACGTTAGTCAACAGGTAAGGCTCACCATCAATCTGGACTTTAAGACCCTTTTTCAGGTCATTGGTCTTGTACGTTGCCACAAAAAACTCACTAATGGATACGAAGTGTAATGGAACTGCAATGTGGTACGGCCAGCCATGAATCGCCGAACACACCCCTATATTTCCGGAGAGTTTACGCGATTCCGGGGAAATAGGCTACGCCTAACATTCGCCCCCTAGGCTCCAAACTCTATCCAATTTGGTGTTACAACCCATGCAAGTTATCTCGATTGATCGACCCGAAGCCGGTGTGATGGAAATGCCGGAGCGTTTTCGCAAGGAAATCGTCTATTTCATGACCCCGCCTGACATCCCAGGGGCACCAATATGTGGCAAGAATCAGTACTGGATCCCCTTGGCGAACTCACAAGCTTGGCTGGAAGACGGCGTTTTCTCTCTCGTTTCCCCACTCGACGCGGAGTCCAAGGCAGAGATTGAGTTGACCGAGGACCAAGAGAGGTGGCTGGAGTGGATGGTAAAAAACCAGGTTACCCTTGTTGAAATTGCTTAAAATGCGGCCCAGCTAATCGGTTGTAGGCAATAGAGGAGTCCCTGGCCAGCTGTTTCGCATTCGTATGGCAACGCGGGATAATTCGTAGGCTGTTTCCTCGGGAGTGCAGCGTGAATTCGTGCTGTGAATTCGTGCTAAAGAGCGGCCTGATAAAGTTCGACAAAGTCGGACGCGGACAAGGGGCGAGGATTAAAGGTTGCTGTCCATTGCTTGGCTGCCGAGTCGGCCAAATCTAGGACAAGTTGCATTTCCGATTCCGTAGAAATTGGCCATCCTGGTAATGCTCTTAAGCGGGTTGAGAGTTCAAAATCTGCAAGCCACTGGGTCATGCGGTCGTGTAGCCACTCACAGGCTTCCGAAGGGGTTCTTGCGTTGGTGTCGCTGAGCAACCGCACCAATTTTTGATAACGGTCACCGACCACCAAAGCGTTAAAGCGGATCACGTGGGGCATCATCATGCCTACCGCTTGTCCGTGAGGGGTTCCAAGTGAGGCTGTTAATGGATTTGCCAACGCGTGTGCAGCCCCGAGCATGGAAGCCTCAATGGCCATGCCCGCGAAACAGGCTCCCAATTGCATATTACCCCGTCCCTCGATGTCCGTAGGGTTTGCAATAACTTGAGCGACACCTGCTGCTAGTCGCTCCCACGCGCTCCACGAATAGCATTCCGAGATGGGGTTGCGTTTGTTGCAAACAAAGGTCTCTAAGGTGTGGGTAATCGCATCAATGCCTGTTAATGCAGTTACTTTGCTGGGCATTGTCAGAGTTAGCTTTGGATCCAGCAAGGCGATTCGACAAGATGCTTTTGGGTCGCCGCAAGCCATTTTCACGTGGGTCTCAGCGTCGCTGATTAGAGCAAACGACTGGGCCTCGCTTCCAGTTCCAGACGTGGTTGGAATCCCAATCATGGGGAGCATGGGGAGTGGGGCTTTTCCAACTCCCCAATAGTCGTGCATGCGGCCGCCACACGAGTAAAGAAAGTTGATCCCCTTTGCACAATCCATGCTTGAGCCGCCCCCCAGTCCCACAATTAATTGCGGTTGGAAATCGCGGGCGACTCGTACCCCATCCTCTACATGTTTCGTTGTAGGATTCTCAGAAAATTCATGAAAACCCAACACCTCTAGCTCACTTTTCGCCAAGCTTGATGAACCGCGGTCAAAGATTCCTGCCGATACGACACCAGGGTCACTCACTACAAGTACTCGGGGATTGTTCGTGCCGCTCTCGTTCAAAAGATGCCTTGCGAGGTTGCCAAGACGTTCGATAGCGTTTTCTGCAAACACGATTCTGGGTCTTAGCTGGTAGTCAAATTCCTGCATGTTAGTTACTGGTTGGCGGCAGATACGAGGGCGGGCAATCGGGCCCGTGCATTGTACGGTGTTCAAGTGGGCCATGGTTTATACAAAAATGGCGATTGTCCGTATACACGTTGCAAATGTACCATTGGCCCTTACCCAAGGGGCAATGGGATTGTGATAGCTTCGATTCGCAAATATAACGACGGGGGGGGCGACGCGCCCCTGCCAGTTACATTTTCAAGGTAGTCAGGCTCGGAAATCCCCTAAATCTCTGTGTGAGATGCAGGATTTGGATTCGTCTGCCTAAGAATTGTCGGTCAAAGAATTTGTCAGGAACGCTGAAATTAGTAGTCAAAGTTTATCGCCGACAAGGTATGGGGTTCTGCTGATTGTTACGGCGACGTTTCTTTGGAGTTTGAGTGGTTTTCTGACTCAGTTACCTCAGCTTGGTATATGGGAAAAGGATACTCGGGGGACGGCGATTGCGTTTTGGCGGGCTCTTTTCGCACTTGTTTTGTTGATTCCGCTTTGTCGCAAAATCAGTTGGCATTTTGCCATGATCCCCATGGTGGTTAGCTTTGCAACGATGACGATCAGCTTTCTTACGGCCATGGTTGTTGGGTCACCGGCCAATACAATTTGGTTACAATACCTAGCGCCGGCTTGGGTCATGTTAGGAGCAATCCTGGTTTATGGAGATCGGCCCACATCGCGAGACTGGGTCATGTTGAGTTTTTGTACTGCTGGCGTACTGTTTATCTTGTTCATGGAGACGATGTCCGGAGAAAATCGACCTGATCAGAAATGGTATGCGTCGGTTTTGGCGATCTTGTCCGGAGTTACCTATGCAGGTGTGATATTGTCCATGAGGGCACTTCCTAACGAGGATCCTGCTTGGTTGATTACATTGAACCATGGTGCTACGGCGCTTGTGGTCGGCCCTATTGTTTTGATAGGGGGGATGGCTATTCCGTCCGGCGGAGCGTGGTGGGTCCTGGTTTGTTTAGGGATCTTTCAAATGGGATTGCCCTACTTTCTTTTTGCACATGGCTTAAAAACTACACCCAGTCATATTGCTGCACTGATTTCGTTGCTGGAGCCGGTGTTTCTTCCAATTTGGGTCCATCTAGTACGAAGAAATGATCCCGAGTACTTGCCCCCAGGGTGGTGGACATGGGTGGGCGCGGGGTTAATTCTGTTCGGATTGCTTAGCCGCTACGCGTCATTGCCTAGGCCATTTCGGTCTAAGCGAGCTATGAAGTATTCAAGGGATGAGGACTCAGTTGCTGCGGATGAGGTGGATTCATGAGGGTGATGCACATCATCACGAGAATGATTGTTGGGGGAGCCCAAGAGAATACTCTGTACAACTGTGTTGACTTGATGGAATTGCATGGTGACCAAGTATTGTTGGTAACCGGTCCGTCACTTGGTGCGGAGGGAAATTTGCTGCATCAGTCCGATCATTCTAATCTTGATGTTCAGACGGTCGATTCGCTTATCCGTTCCATCAATCCGATTCAGGATTCCAAAGCCCTAGCTCATCTCAAGAAGTTGATTAAGCAATGGCAACCCGAAGTAGTGCACACGCATAGTGCGAAGGCAGGTCTATTAGGGCGATCTGCAGGTTGGTCACAACGTGTTCCGTGCGTGGTGCATACAGTACATGGTGCCCCATTTCATCCCTTTCAAAATCCCGTCAGTCGCTTGTTTTTTATTAGGTGTGAAAGATGGGCGGCAAGACGTTGTCATCATATGATTTCTGTTGCGGACGCTATGACCGACTTAATGGTCAATGCCGGCGTCGCTCGAGCAGAAAAGTTTACGACAATCTCAAGTGGAATGGATGTGAAGCCTTTTGTAGAAAGTTCTGTTCATCGTCAATCAATGCGACGGAAGCTCGGTTTTTCTGAACAAGATATTGTGTTCGGGAAGATTGCAAGATTGTTTCAGCTAAAGGGGCACGAATACGTCGTCGCAGCCGCACTGGAGACGGTAAAATCCGTACCCCACGCGAAGTTTTTGTTGGTCGGCGACGGTTTGTTAATGGATTCCATCAAAGCTAAGATTCATGGCACTGAGCTTGATGGTCGGTTTGTCTTTACAGGCTTGGTACCACCATCGGAAATCCCTGCTTATATCAGCGCGATGGACATATTGATCCATGCGTCGTTACGCGAAGGGTTAGCACGAGCTCTACCACAGGCTTTGATTGCAGGAAAGCCTGCCATCAGTTTCGATGTTGATGGCGCGAGAGAGGTCGTAATCAATGGTGCAACGGGGTGTTTAGTACCCGCGAAAGATATTGCAGGATTGGCAAAAGCCATGGTGCTTCTGGGGACAAATCGCGATTTGCGAGCGAGATACGGTGCTGAAGGGGCTAAGAGATTCACAGAGCAGTTTCGCCATGAAACCATGACGAAACGGATTCGAGAAATCTACGAAAGCGTGCTGATTGGTGAACTCAGGTAACGAACGTCCTGGGCGGAACGATTCGAATGTCATCGCAAAAGATCGATTTCGGGTGAAGACTGCTATTACCGTGCTGATTGCCAACGCCTTGGCGATTTCAATAGGTGTAATGTGGTTATCTACGACTAAATGGTTCTGAGTTTCGTGGAGTTGCGGTTCTTGCTTCAACTCGCAAGAGTTCTGGCTTAGACGTCTTGATCTCATCATAGCGGCTGAGAAAAAGCGAAACCGCTCTAGTGGCGTGGCCACGCGGTCCGATCGGCCACTTGTACGTCTTCTTGTCGTAGATTTTAGTCAGGAGGAAATCGATACTCTTTTGAACCTTGGGAGTGTTCAATTCCGAATCTGGTATCGTGAAAAGAAGCCACTCCAGAATATGTCCAGTTGTTTGGACTTTTCGTTCTTCGTTTTGCTCATCGGCTCGTCCCTCTAGCCAAGAAGTGCTAAAGCTTCCATCGGAGTTTTGGAGTTTCCATGCATATTCCACGTAGTCTTTTACGAACTTGTCGGCCCGAGCGTATTGACCATCAATTGGTAGGCCTTGGATGGTCCGTTGCTTGACAGCAAACGAGAATCCCATAAGTCGGTGAGTGCCCCCACAGGCAGCACCCTTGATCGGTTGAGCGAGTTCCTCAGAGATAAGCTTGGGAATGCTCCATACCTTTCCGTCATTAGATCGCCACTGTTTGTTTGAATCTAGGTAATAGGAGAGCCCGATAAGTTTGAAGGTCAGTTCGCTTTTTTCGCGGCAGGTGGCCATTTCGTAACGAACTAGATCTTCGACTTTGTACTTTTGATTTCCGACTTGGATAGGATAGTCGAGCGGGACACCGCACTGCGCGAGGATCGCCATGAATTGACCCGCGTGACCTTGAACGCCACCGCCGATGTTAGGAATAAATCCATTTCGGGAAGGGGTGAAAATCCGTTGTGTTCTACAGGTTCCGTTATGGCACATCCAGCCGATCGCATTAACGCGTTGATTGCCGTGAATCATTTCGTAATCACCGCCAAAGGGAAGCAGTGCGTGCATCACCGCCCAAGGGGATCTGACGGAGGTTGACTCTGGAAAGTTAAGATAATGGTCCAAACACGCTTGAGCGCGGCGTAGTCTAAGAGCGTCTGCGGCATTGATAACCGCAGGTGCATCAGTTGGTTTAGCTGGTACGAGCTGACCTTCCAATTGTGGGTCATCGATTTTTATTTTTCGTTTTGGTGGTGTGGCTGGTTTAGCGGCCTGGAGTGCGTCTGCTCCTTGTTCGTCTTTGGCTCGGTCCAGGGACTTTGAGTCGATGGCAGGGGCCTCTTGCCCCTTTTGTTCGTCTAGTTCGGCAAGCGAAGATCGAGGCGTGGAGCTAGGTCGCGGAATGATGATCGGCTCGTCCGTTACGGCAGTTTCTTCATCACCGAAAGGGATGCGCACATTCCTTCGTGGTTTCGCATCGGTGGACGTGGAATTGGTCGATTTTGTTTCTACGGTATCGGAGCTAGTCGTTTGGTCGTTGGTATCTGGTTTGGTAGAGACAGCGATGCTGTCATCGATTTTCAGTGGCTCTAAGTTTTGGGGGTTCTGAGCCATGAGTTGAGGTTGGATTTCCCTGGTTTCAATTGGACCGTCATTGTTTTCAACTTTGTTAGCAGTCTCAATCTTTTCAGACGGTTCAATGCTCGATGCGCGTGGCGCTTGGGCTTTGTTCGCGACCTGTGTTTTTGCAGACGTTGGTCGGACGATGGGTTCGCGGCGGATCCCTTGCCAAAGGTGAATTGGAGAAAACGGGAAGCTCGAGGCGTTCGCGAGCTGCCACGGTAATGAGAGACTTGGTATCACATCGATTGCATCGTTGGATGAAGAATCAAGATTGGCGAATTGGGTGTCCTGTGTTTCTTGAACCTGTGGGCTGGTCCGAACGACAGGTAGTTGGTCGTTAATTGGTGCGACCGATTTTTGGGTGCCTTTTTCGGAGTTGCTAATAGGTTCTTGGATTTTGCCAAGCATCAAGACGCCATCGTCGCTGATGTTATTTGTTTTGGTGGAAGATGCTGGGAAGGACTTTAAGAGGGGCGGTTCTTCCAGTGTTAGAGAGGGCTTGATTTCGCGAGGGGCGTCTGTTTTTGAATCTCGATTAGGTTCGGCTGGAATGTTGGGAATTCGTTGTTTTGGACGATCAGGTTTTGACGAGTTTGTGGCGGTGGCGGTATCGCTATTACCAGTTTGTTCCGACGGACTGCTAGGAATCAGGATGAACGGTTCCTGGGCTACACCATACGAGCAGACAGCAAGGCAGGAGGCGATCAATGATGACAGGGCAGTCCTTTTAGCGATTTGACTAAACTGGTTTAGCATTGTTTAGCTATCATTTCGAGTAGGATTTACGAGCAGCGGCGTATGTGGTTATCGGAAATGGCGGTACATTCCATCCAGCCATAAAAGTCGGATTCCAGCCCAATAACGTGGCTGTTGGAGGGGATTCGGAGATTGCTAGCTCAAGATGTGGCGTTATCGAAAGTGGTTAGGGGGGGGCGGCTCAAAAGATGATGAGAAAGTGAGGTTTTGTATCTCAGTCGAAAATAGCGTGTTAAACTTGTGGGCTCATTCCTGATTTTCGATACAAGAAAGTTGCCGTGCACTCCGAAATAGCTCAATTTTTGCGTTTTCTAGATGTAGAGAGAAACGCGTCGGATCTAACTATTAAATCCTATCGTGAGGATTTGATGGACATGGCGGATTTTCTTACAGAGGAAAAGGCGACGAAGTTACTTCCTCGTGAGGTAACCCCGGCGGATTTGCGGGGGTACGTAGCCGCTCTTCACGAGGCCGGATATGCGAGAACCAGCATATCGAGAAAGTTGGCGTCATTGAGAAGTTTCTTTAAGTTTGCGATTCGTCAGGGGTTCGCCGAGAACAATCCGGCACAACCGCTTCGCAATCCACGTGGTCAACGCAGTTTGCCGCATTTTTTAACGGCAGAGGAAGTCGACAAACTCCTTGATGCACCGAAGCGTAGCGATTCAGCGGGATTGCGAGACAAGGCGATATTGGAGGTCATGTATAGTGCGGGGCTTCGCGTTAGTGAGGTCGTGGGGATGAATGATCGGGATATCGATTTTGCAGAAGGGGTGGTTCGGGTCCGAGGCAAGGGGCGTAAGGAGCGGCTCGGGTCTTTGGGTCGGTACGCGATTCGTGCACTAAAGGCGTACTATCCAGCGAGGATACGCAAGGAGACTGAGGGGAAGCAGGATCAGCCGACTTTTACCAACAAGTTTGGTCAGCGGCTAACGACTCGGAGTGTTGGCCGGATGTTGGAGAAGTACATACTCGAATGTGGGTTAGACACTCGTACCACACCGCACACGTTGAGGCATAGTTTCGCGACGCATCTTTTGGATCGTGGAGCTGACATCCGGAGCGTACAGGAGATGTTGGGACATAAGAGTTTAGCTACGACTCAGATATATACGCACGTGAGTACCGCAAATATTAAGAAAGCGTATGCCATGGCTCATCCCCGTGCCAAGAAGTCCGCAGATAGTTCGTCTTGATCCAAGACGGTTTTTCGCAGAGTTGTTATAATCCCAGACAGCGAGCTGTTGGATTTTCACAGTTTGCTGGGAAACTCGATCCACTTATTTTAGTGACTTAGCTATGCGAATGACTGCTGGTTTAGCGGTGGTGCTGCTGCCTGTATTTCTGCTGGGAATTGCTTTTGGTGATCAGCGAGAGCGGAGTGGAGTGCTTAGCGCCGATATCCAGGTTTTAAGAGTTCTTGAAGCAGGCGATGATTCCATGTCAAAGGGAGTCGCCGCAGCAGCGCGATTGAGGGCTGCAACCGAATTGGAGTTGATGGATTTCTTAAAGGCCATGAAGGGGGCAACACCCATCGGCAAGAATTGGCTTTTAGGGATCGCCAATGCGCGATATCGGTTAGAAAAATCGGGCGATCAAAGTGGTTTGATCTCGTTTTTGGCTGACGAATCGAACGATCCCGAGGCTCGGTACACTGTTTTTTCTTGGGTTACTGAGGGGAAATCGGATTTACGAAAACAGATGTTGGAAGGGATGTTAACGGATCCGAGTCCTGAGCTTCGGTTTGCATCCGTTCAGCAAGTGTTAGAGCAGTCCCCGGATGCAGATCGTTTGAAGACGATACTTAGTTCGGCTCGGCATCCAAACCAAATAGTTGAGATAATCAATCGCCTTGATAAAGCAGGGGTTGTGGTAGACCAGCAAAAGCACTTCGGTTTTCTTTCCGAGTGGAAGTTGATTGGCCCGTTTGACCATGTTGGTAGCAAGAATTTCAACAAATCATTTCCGGTGGAGGATGATTGGAAGAAGGGCGTTTTGGCCTCCGCTTATGAAGGGAAAGCTGGTGTGGTCAAGTGGATGGAGCATACCACCACAAATAAAGAGGGAATGGTGGATCTCGCGAGTCTTTACAACAAAGAGAAGGGCTGCATTGTTTACGGCATAACTGAATTTGAGTCGCCAATTGCTGGGCCTGCGGAAATTCGTTTGGGCTGCATCAATGGGAATCGAGTGTGGGTCAATGGAGAGTTGGTTATGTCGAATGAGGTGTATCATTCGTCGATGCAAATCGATCAGTACATCGAGCCTATTGTTTTAGTAAAGGGCACGAATCGTATTTTGATCAAGATTTGTCAGAACGAACAAACCGAAGGTTGGGCTCAGGACTATCAATTTCAGATTCGAATCACGGATAGTACGGGATTGGCGATCGGGGCACAGTAAGAGCTGAGATCAGAAACAGCTACGATCAGACGGTTAATATGAATTCTTAAAAATCGAATGAGCACATTATGAAGGCGGTATATCGTTGGAGCTTAGGTTTAGCGGCACTATTGGTTTTCGGGATGGTCACGACAGTAAATGCTGATTGGCCGCAGTTTCGCGGAGCCAATTCCAATGCCGTCGATTCGAGTGCAGATCTTCCGATCGAGTTTGATGGTGCGACTGGAAAAAACATTGCGTGGAAGGTAAGCATTCCTGGTCGCAGCGTGGGGGGAGCGATTGTCGTTGGGGATCAAGTCGTCACGACTACCAGCGTAGGGATGGATGAGAGACGCGTGAGGTTATTAAGTTATAATGCTGCAACGGGAGGCCAGAACTGGGTGCAAGAGTTCGTAGCCAGAGGTAGACCGTATTGCCACCCCACCAGCGCGAATGCAGCCCCCACTCCCACCTCGGATGGGAAGCGAGTTTATGCGTTTTACAGTTCCAATGATTTGGCATGTGTAGACCTAGACGGAAATCTGATTTGGTATCGTTCGTTAACGAGTGATTTCGTCAAGGCGTTTAATGATACGGGGATGAGTTCGTCACCTGTCGTGATTGAGGGAGTTTGTGTTGTACAGATCGAATGTCAAGGAGAGTCGTTTGTTGCGGGATTAGATTCCGAAAGTGGCGTATTGTTGTGGAGAAAGGATCGACCTCGCAAAGCGAATTGGTCTTCTCCCGTTTCTTATAAGAATCCAGATGGAAGGTCAGTGATTGTAGTTCATTCGGGCAGTGATTTAGTTGGGTTAGATCCTAAGTCGGGTGATCAGATGTGGATGAAGCCCATCGCATGCAACGTCGTTCCGTCGAGTGTTGCGGTTGAGAATCGTCTGTATGTGCCTTCTCGCGGCTTGGTCGCTTTCGATTTAGCGAGTTCTGGAGGAGAGCCGAGTGAGCTTTGGAAATCGAGTCGAATTGGGATTGAGTCCTCGTCTCCTGTTGTTGTCAAGGACAGAATTTATACGATCAAGGGGCCAGCGGTTTATGCGAGCGATATCTACACGGGCGAGGTGAAGTGGCAAGCACGAGTAGCGGAAGGGAGTGTTTGGTCTAGTCCCGTTGTGGCGCAGGATCGCATGTATCTGTTTTCCTTGGACGGCAAGTGCACGGTGACGCAGTTGGGAGAAAGTGAAGGAGTTCGTTTAGCGGCGAATGAATTAGGGGAAGATGTATTGGGGACTCCCGCAATTGTTGGGAATGCAATGTACGTACGCGGTGTGTCATCGTTGTGGAAGATTGCCAAGTGAAATCGGAAGTCACTCATCAGGTTCCTAGCATGGTAACACTGTCGCCGGTCCATGCTCCCGTGAATGGTAATGTCAGAGTGCCGGGGTCAAAGAGTTTGACCAACCGCGCTTTGATTTGTGCCGCGATGGCGCAGGGAGCTTCGGTGCTGTCTGGTGTTTTGGAAAGTGAAGATACCGAGGTGATGGTTCACGCCTGGCAAGCTCTGGGGGTATCGTTGACTTGGGATAAAGTCGGGGAGCGAGTTGAGGTTGTTGGTTGTGGAGGGGTGCCGGCAAAACCGGAGGCGGATCTCTTCGTAGCCAATAGCGGAACATCTATACGTTTTTTAACGGCTGCCTTGTCAACCACGCAAGGGACATATCTTTTGGATGGTGTACCGAGGATGAGAGAGCGGCCCATTGGAGATTTGTTGAGTGGGCTGAGTGTTTTAGGTGCTAACGTTGTCAGCACAAATTCGTTTCGGAGCGATTGTCCGCCGGTGATGATCAAAGGGTGTGGTATCCATGGTGGAAAGACAGTTGTGGCGGGCGATGTATCGAGTCAATTTCTGAGCGGGCTTTTAATGGCGGCCCCCTATGCGTCGTCGGATGTTCAAGTAGAAGTTCAGGGTGAGTTGGTTTCACGTCCCTATGTTGACATGACCATTTCGGTCATGCGTGACTTTGGTGTAAATGTCGAGGAACGTGATCGAGTGTTTACGATTCCAGCGCCGACTGTTTATCGAGGACGGCCGTATCGAATTGAGCCAGATGCATCGGCAGCGAGTTATTTTTTTGGGATTGCGGCACTGACTGGCGGGGTGATTCGTGTGGAAGGTTTGGACTTTAGTTCGTTGCAGGGGGATGTTTACTTGGCCAATGTACTGGAGCGAATGGGATGTCGCGTGAAGAGTGGCGAGGGGTACATCGAATTGACGGGTGGGGAATTGCGCGGGATCGATGTTGACATGAATTCCATTAGCGACACCGTGCAAACGTTGGCGCCCGTTGCATTGTTCGCTAAAGGGCCAACGCGTGTAAGGGGAGTTGCTCATAATCGACATAAAGAGACCGACCGAATTAGTGATTTGGCTTGTGAATTACGGAAACTCGGGGCTAGGGTGGATGAGCATCATGACGGGCTCACCATTTACCCCATCGAGGACATGGATAAATTGCTGGACCATTCACGCGAATCGATTTTTATCGACACGTATCGAGATCATCGAATGGCGATGGGTATGGGGATGTTGAGCTTGGTGGTGCCTAATCTATTCATCAAAGATCCACGTTGTACAACTAAGACTTTTCCTAGGTATTTCGAAGTATTGGCTGAGCTTGCGGGGCAAGCGCCGCAGTATACGTTTTAAAAGAAGTAATCTTTTACAGGGCATCGATGAAAACGCCTAAAAAACTGTATCAAGCAAAACGGTTCGCCGTTGAGGAAGTGTACGAGCAGTTGTCTGACGGAACAGAGCTCGTGCGCAATGTCGTTCGGCATCCAGGAGCTGTCGTCATATTACCGTTGGTCGACGACAACCATGTCTGCTTGATCCATACCTATAGGGCGGCGATAGATAAATGGAATTTGGAATTGCCAGCTGGGACGTTGGATAAAAATTTGCCACCATTGGATGTAGCGTATTTGGAGTTAAAGGAAGAAACTGGTTATGACGCCGGCAGAATGGACCACATCCACACCTTTAACATGTCTCCAGGGATATTGGATGAGAGGATGCACTTTTATGTTGCATCGCAGCTACGTTCGGGGGACACAGCGAGAGAAGTTGGGGAGCAAATGGAGAATCGGGTCGTATGTTGGTCCGAGGTAGATAGAATGCTCCGCGACCGCCAGATAATCGATGCCAAAACTTTGGTATGCTTGCTTTGGTATCTCAGGTATCGAAAATACTGATTCCGTTTGATAGATTTCGGTGTGATACACTCAGTGTGGTAGGAGATGGCAGTTGGAGAGAACGAGCTTAAATCATCAGGAGTCTGGCACAAAACCGGCGGCGCGGTTGAAAGCGGCGTTGCGGCCGATCCCAGATTCAGGCCAATGCGGCATTGGCAGTTGCCCCGCTTGCGGGGGGAGTTTGGTGGAGATTCGGGCCAAGTTTCAGTGTCAGCGTTGTCACAGAATTTGCGAAACGTGTTGTGAAGGGGGGCGGGGCTAGTTTTTTAGGATTTTTAGAAAAGTCTACTGACACGCCGGGGGGGAGATTGGATACATTTAAGGAACACCACACGGTACAGCGAGCCGAGAATGCTCGCGTACGATATGTTCCTCGAAAATTTTTGTACCCTGTCAAGGGTGCTCCGCAGGCGTCCTTATGTCCTCATTTCGTAGAGTCTTTTTCTCGCGAAAACCACATTCAGGTCGATTCCCCGCGAAATCAGATCGGGCTCGTCTTCGTTCTTTGAGGTTTGATAACCTCGAATCCCGCAGGTTGCTGGCTGGCTTAGACGTTTTGGTGTATTCCGATTCAGATGGGTCGAGAGATCAGAATGCTTCGTTGGAATTGGGGTTGGCAAAACAGGTTGTTTATGTGGACTTGAACCGCAACGGTTCTCACGACCGCAACGAGCCGTTATCGATCACCAATCAGGCGGGAGTGGCGTCGTTTTCCGGTTTGCCAACGTCATCGATTGAGATTCGATTGCTAGGTGCGAACCAGGGCTTGATAAACAGTGGGGTGATGCAGACGTCTCCGGTTAGGCCCTCATCTATGGCTGACTCGATGGCAGGGGTTTCGATCGATGAGGTCCTTCATTCGGTCGGGGGGAATGAATTTTGGGGAAGGAGTGGCAATCAGTTGCAAAGATTTGCAGCAGATGGGCGTCTGGTCGGCGATCGCATCGTCATACCCGGGGATCTTGTTGACTCAGCTTTTTCCGGATTGGATGGTTGGTTGTTGATTGATTCGGAGACATCGGAACGAGAGCTTTATCGTTTGGTCGATGGGGACTTGACCAGGAGTTCAATGGATGCAGTCCATTTCGAATTGATCGATTCGCTCGGTGAGGGATTCGTTGCTTGGGATTCTCAAGATGGCTTGGTTCGATTGGAGGACAGCGAATCCGGGTTTGGTTCGATTATCGAGATTACAAAGGGTGGTGGATTCGAGTCTTTTCGGTCTCTAGGCAATGATCGGATCGTGGTTGAGGAGCGTTTGGATAGTGGTGTTCGGTTGTCCGTGCATCGCGTTGATGGTGATTTTGCGCACTTAGAGGCGGAGCGGATTTTTTCTGGCGATATATTTTCCTGGACGACTTCATCGCGCGGCGACGCCATTTATGTTGACACCCCAGACGGGGTCCATGTCATTGATCGGCTCAACGGTCTGGTCTCCACGCATGTTTTAGCCTCGAGTACCTCGCCGATCATTTTTGACCCTGTATCAACCATTTTGTACACGGGTGAAGCGGGTAATTCGACGAGTCTTAGAGCTTGGGATCCTCGTTTGGGAACGTCGATCAGTTCCGTGCAATTCAGTGCTGGCTTAGTCGATTTGTCGAAGGTAGCTATATCTAGCGATGGTCGTGTAATAGTGGTGCCAACCGATGGTGGAGTTTTGCTAAAGTCGTTAAGTGAAGCGGCACCGATTGAGGTCGATTTGTCCTCTGGGGCTATTCCTAGCGTATCGATCGGGGTTCAAATCGTTTCCTCACGAGTTCCATTGGAGTTAACTGAGAGATCGTTAGCAATTAGCGTGATTGAGGACCAGCGGTCGGAGATCCGGGTGGAGCAATTATTTGAAAGCTTGCCGGCGGGAACATTTGTCCTTGTTTTGCAACCTCCCACACGCGGCACTTTAGAGTGGTCTGTGGAGACGGGTGGAGAGTATCGTCCGTTTGAAAATGCTGAGGGGATTGATGGATTCACCGTCGCGCTGTTCGACGGATTGAACTGGTCGCTTCCGCAGAGGGTACAGTTAGAAATTCAGGGTCAAAATGATCCACCGACTGCAATCCGTTTTCCTCATCGACTTGAAATTCGGGAAAATGTTTCAGGTGCGGTTGTTGGACCGGTTTATGTTGAAGATGTTGATGCGGCTGCGTCCTACAGTTGGAGCGTCGACGATTCTAGATTTGAGATCCGCGATGGAATTCTGAAGCTGAAAGAGGGTTCTCAGCTTTCGTTGCAACAAGAGGATAGAGTAACGCTGACAGTCCGAGCTGAAGAGGTCGGGAGTGGGGCGGTTAATGTTGGTCAAAGTGCTTCAATTGAAGCGACGGTGACGTTGCAAGTAAACGCGAATCCGTTGCCCAGTGAGTTTTTTGTTGCCAGCGAGTACTCTGTTCCAGAGAATGAGATCGGTGTGTCGTTGGGGTATGTTTATGTGCGAGGCGCATTACGTCCCGAGCAATATGCGATAACCGTGAGCGACACTCGGTTCGAAGTGGTCAATGGGCTTTTCAAGCTACGAAACTCAGTCGCATTGAACTGGCAATCAGACGACGCACTGGTGGTTACTCTCACAGCTCAGGGGGCTAGCGGAGAGCATTTTTCGAAGCAAACATTGGTGCGAGTGGTTCAGGATCGTACACCGGCGGTCAATCCACATGATGTCGATGGTGATGGGTTCCTTACTCCTATCGATGTCTTGATTTTGATCAACCACATAAACGGCCAGGGGAGCGGAACGAATCCTCACGAGGGAGAACATGGGGGGCGAATTGATGTCGACGGAGACGGGCAGATATCGCCTATCGACGTATTGATTTTGATCAACGTCATCAATAGTCAGCTTGATACGGATTCGGTCGTTGCTCCGCCAGGTGATCGAGATATCGTCCCACTCAGTGGAGAGGGAGAGGGGGAGACCAGGGAAGAAGTAGGGCTTGGTTTTATCGATGAGCTGGAGTTCGGTTCTGGTCCCAGGCGGCGCCCTCGCTAGATCTGTTGGGTATCTTTCGTTGGCCCGTATCTTCAGTGGCAGCTCGGTAAGTCGCTAACAGGGACTCTCGCCAGGTTGGGCCAATAAAGTCAAGCGATTCTCGTCTAAAAAAACTTTATCTAGATGAAGTTTGTTTTTGGTCGCATCCCCCTCTAAGGAGTGGTAAGTCGGCGACTTGCTCTTTTTTTCAAAATCTTTGGTTGTTGACCAGAGGTGTCACTCCGGTGCACGAGGATTCTCTAAGACCAAATTGGTTCAGACTTTAGGTTGGTTCATTACCAATTCTAGTCTGGGCAATCGAGTGGTTTGAATCGTGCTCAAACCTAGGCGTGGCAAGCGTTTGCGCGTTGATCGGCAAAAAGTTTGACTTTCGACCAGGAATCGGTACGATACTCCTCTCATGACGCAACATGTAGTGGCTGCAAACCGATGTTATACTAGGTATAGTGGTTTTCTGGTCCTGCTTGTCATTCGTGGTGGTTCCGCCGTCGACCGGGTGAAATCAACAGGGGTTTATGCGTCGGATGCTGAGGAGGGTAAGAAACCCGAGGTCGAACTGGACGTTTTCTCACTTATTTGAAGCAGGGTAGCTACGCCGATCAGGTCCCGATTGCGTTTCCCGTCGGGTAGATCTTGTCTCTTTGCTTTCAACCTTATTTATCCCGAAGGAGTCGTAAAATCCATGGCAACCGTAGAAATGGGCCGCGAGCGTCGCACGAAATCACGAACGACAAGAGAAGTACGCGGTGACCGTAGTGGTCTTAAGATTGAAACACGGTTTTGCCCAGAGAACGTGTCTGACCCGTTTGAGACAGTTCAATGGGAGGTGCGAAGCGCCGCGATCAAGGATGAGTCTGGCAAGGCTTTGTTTGAGCAGACCAATTGCGAGGTCCCTTCGACGTGGAGTCAATTGGCGACCAACGTGGTGGTTAGCAAGTATTTTTACGGAGACCCGCATAACAAGGAAGAGCGTGAGCATTCCGTTCGGCAGTTGATTCACCGAGTAACTCGTACCTTGACCGACTGGGGGATGTCGGATGGATATTTCGATACTGCAGAGGACGGTGAGCGTTTTTATCGCGAGTTGACTTGGTTGTGTTTGCACCAAGTCGGGGCGTTCAATTCGCCGGTTTGGTTTAACGTCGGATTGTTCAATCAGTACGGGGTATCTGGTGCCAAGTGTAACTGGCACTTCAATGTAGAAAAGGATTGTGTAGAGCAACCTGACAATCCGTACGAGTATCCACAGGGGTCGGCATGTTTCATCCAAAGTGTTGAGGACAACATGGAGGACATCATGCGTTTGGCTACGAGCGAAGCGATGCTCTTCAAGTTTGGATCGGGTACTGGAACTGACTTGTCGACGATTCGAAGCAGTCGTGAGAAGCTGTCTGGTGGAGGCAAACCGAGTGGTCCACTGTCTTTTATGCGGGTTTATGACCAAATTGCTGCGGTTGTAAAGTCTGGGGGCAAGACCCGACGCGCGGCCAAGATGCAATCGATCAAAGTTTGGCACCCTGATGTGATGGAGTTTATCGAGTGCAAGTGGAAAGAGGAGCAAAAGGCGCACGCGTTGATTCGTGAGGGATACGACTCGAATTTCAATGGAGAGGCGTATGCGTCTGTAATGTTCCAAAATGCTAACTTGTCCGTTCGAGTCACCGACGAGTTCATGAATGCGGTTGCGAACGATCAAGCGTGGAAGACGAGATGGGTGAGTGACAAGTGTGAGGAAGAGCCGCCGACTTATCGCGCCAAGGATATTTTGAATCGGATGTCCGAATGTGCATGGCAGTGTGGTGATCCCGGGGTGCAGTACGACACGACGATTAACAAATGGCATACGTGCCCCAACAGCGGGCGAATCAATGCCAGCAACCCTTGCTCAGAGTACATGTTCCTCGACAACACGGCTTGTAACCTGGCTTCGATCAACTTGATGAAGTTCAGACAAAACGATGGTACGTTTGATCACGAGGGTTTCACGGCGGCATGTCGATTGTTCTTCATTGCCCAGGAAATCTTGGTAGACCATGCTAGTTACCCGACCGATCGAATTGCCCACAACAGTCATTTGTTCCGACCATTGGGATTAGGTTATTCCAATCTCGGGTCATTGTTGATGACCAGTGGGGTATCTTATGATTCTTCGGAAGCTCATAGTTTGTGTGGGGCAATCACTGCGTTAATGCATGGTGCTGCGAATTTGACCAGTGCTGAGATGGCAGGAGTCGTTGGTACCTTTGCCGAATACGCAGAGAATGCAGAGCCGATGATGCGGGTCATGCAGATGCACCGAAATGCGGTAGAGCAAATCAACTCTAAGGGTTCAGGGTACTTGAAGGATGCTGCTCGCAGTGTTTGGGACAAAGTTCTCGAACAGGGGCAGAGGAATGGCTTCCGCAATGCCCAAGCGACCGTTTTGGCTCCCACTGGGACGATTAGTTTCATGATGGATTGCGACACAACGGGTATTGAGCCAGATATTGCTTTGGTCAAATACAAGCAGTTGGCTGGTGGTGGTATGCTCAAAATCATCAACAAATCCGTGCCGCTTGGCCTAAAGACATTGGGGTACTCTCCTGAGCAGATCGAGGCTATCGAAAAACACATCTCGGAAAAGGATACGATTGAGGGAGCGCCTTATATCAAGACCGAGCATTTGCCGGTTTTCGATTGTGCATTTACTCCTGCTAATGGTACTCGAAGCATTCGCTGGCAAGCGCACGTTGAAATGATGGCCGCCGCACAACCGTTCTTGTCCGGTGCGATTAGCAAGACTGTGAACATGCCGAAGGATAGTTCGGTGCAGGATATTGCCGATGCTTACTTCTGGGGTTGGGAATTAGGGTTAAAGGCGATCGCGATTTATCGCGACGGTTCAAAGCAAAGTCAGCCGTTGTCGACCAAGTCTGAGGGTAAGAAGGCTGAAGAGGCCTTGGCTGCTAAGACGGTAGAAAAGATTATCTACAAGCCGCGACGTGAGCGTCTGCCGGATACACGTAATTCCGTTACCCACAAGTTCAATATATCTGGACACGAAGGCTATTTAAATGTCGGCCTCTATCCAGATGGTCGTCCGGGCGAAGTGTTTATTACGATGGCTAAAGAAGGCAGTACGGTCGGCGGTTTGATGGACAGCTTTGGAACGGCGACATCGATAGCATTGCAGTATGGAGTTCCACTCGAAGTATTGGTTAACAAGTTTAGTCATACTCGATTTGAACCGATGGGGCATACGACGAATCCTGACATTCGCATCGCGAAGAGTGTCATTGATTATATTTTCCGTTGGCTCGGAATTACGTTCCTCGATTCGTATCGAGAGGAGCATAAACAAAAGACGGAGGCTATCGGGCAATCCAAGACAGGGTCGTCTGAGGTAAATCTTAAGACCCCGGTTGATGGTAATGGCGCCACTTCGACAGCAAATGCCTACACCAGTGCACGATTTGTTGGATTTGACGACATAATCGCGCGGACAGCGTCTTCGGACAAAAAAGGGGAATTGCTGACTGTCCTTGACAAGCCAAAGTCTGATTTGGCGAACAAGCCTGAGGATCGCAATAAGCAGTTTGCCGGATTCCAGGAAGACGCACCGGCCTGTGACAACTGTGGTTCGATCACCGTGCGGAACGGAAATTGTTATCTCTGCCACAACTGTGGTAACAGCATGGGTTGTAGCTAGGTGAGCTAAAGTCCATAGCACGGGGACTACGATTTCGTTGAGATGAATGACTCGGCTAGCCGTTGGTTAGCCGAGTCTTTTTGTTTTCATGGCTACGGTCGGGCGGATCGCGGCTGGGAACTGGCCGTGGTAGGTAAGTTCTATTTCTAGCCAACGCCATTGCTGGCCAACTCCGATTGAATGCCTTAGGACCCTGAGTGAACAGCTAGAGTATGTCGACCAGAAGGATAGAAACATCGTCAAGCGGTCCTTTGGGTTGGCACCAATTTTGGACTACGTCGCGGATGTGAGTTACTTGTTCGTCAATGGTAAGTTTGCGAGTTGCATCGAGTTCCTGAAGCATTCTTTCGTTGGTTAACTGTTCTAGGTTCGCATCCATTGCTTCTGGTACCCCGTCTGAATAAAGCATCAATCGATCGCCCGGTGATAGTTGAAGCGTGTACTCGTCAAATTCTGCATCATCAATCCAGCCGATTGCGAAACCTTCGCCGGGCGCCAACCTGCTCGCCTCACCTTTTGGCAGATGTACTGGTTGCGGGTGTCCGGCACAAGAATAACGGAATAATTTGGTTCGAGTATCAAGCACACCGTAAAGGATCGTGAAATGCAAGCCACCTTGGCTATCCATCGGAAATCGTTTGTTCAACTCGCCGACAACGGTAGCTGGTGGGGTGACGACCCGTTTGCCTGTAAACGGATCGTTTCGAACCAAGAGTGAAGTCGCGGAGACCGCGGAACTCAAGACACGTCCGATGGCAACGGCCAAAAGTGCAGAAGCTGGCCCGTGGCCGCATACGTCGACGACATACATGCCGATCGAGTTCTCATCAAGCTTTGCATAATTCAAAAAATCTCCAGCTAGTTCATTGCAAGGGGTGTAGTTCCAAGCCATAGCGACATCGGATGTACTAATAGACTCATTGGGAAGCAATGATTGTTGCATCCTTGCAGCCGCTTCAAGGTCCTGTTTCATGCGATTGTTGAGTTCGTCCAGCTTTTTATTGAGTGACTCCAACTGCATGTTCCAGGCTGTTAGTTTCTCTTTCGCTAGAACTAGTTGTTCATTGCTTCGGTGCAGCTCGCTGTTTTTTTTGACTGCGTTTTCGAAGACAGAGATGAGCAGATTCAATGTTTGTTGTCGACCCGCGTTGACTTGGTAGCTTTGTCCTCCTAATGTAACCGTGGTGTCGCTCGCATTACTCTCGTCCACGCTGATAGGGCTAGATCGTAAATCTTCGATACGAGCTATTAGAAAATTAACGTCGTAGGGTTTGGTGATATAGTTGTCCGCTCCGGCCGCGAGCCCCTTGATAATGTCTTCTGCTTCATTAAGAGTTGACAATAAAATCACGGGGATATGGCGTAATTCAGCTGTTTGTTTTATGGCGTTACAAAGCTCGTACCCCGTCATTTTGGGCATTTCGATGTCGGAAACCACGAGAGCCGGTTTTAGGGCTTTGACGAGTTCTAGCGCAAGCTCACCGTTGGCTCCGAGATGGGCATCATAGCCTGCCGCGATCAATCGTTGCTGCAAAACTTTACCTTGTACTCGGCTGTCTTCTGCAATAACAATCAACGGCTTCGTTGAGTTCATAAGGTTGCCTTGAAATTAATCTTTAAGTGTGAAAGGATAGTAAGAACAAAGTTAGGGAGGTGTCGATTGGCCTTTCTCCACAAGCCGAACAATCCACGCCGCCATCTTTTCTATGGGAACAACGCGATCTGCTAAATTTTCTTCGACAACCGATTTTGGCATTCCGTAGACAGTGCAACCCGATGGATGTTGTGCCAGGACCATACCTCCCAATTGTTTTATAAGACGGCAGCCTTCGGTTCCATCACGCCCCATTCCGGTGAGTATAACACTCAGGACGTTGCCACCATATATTTCCCCAACCGCTCTTAGGGTGTAGTCAACTGCGGGGCGGCAGTTGTGCTCTGGTGGAGCATTTGAAGTTGTTATGAACGTTCGGAAGTGTCGCGTATCGAGCCCCATATGCAAGCCACCTTGCGCCAAATAGACGTGACCGTGCTCAACTCTCATTCCTTCGGCAGCTTCATGGATTGAGACTTGGCTCGATTCCGCGAGACGCTCGGCAAGAGATTGGGTGTATTTGGGTGGCATATGTTGCACCACGAAAACAGGGACATTCAGAGCCTTAGGGAGTTTAGGAATCACCTCCCTCAGGGCAACCGGTCCTCCAGTCGACGTTCCAATTACGACCGCATCAATACGTTTGCCCGAGCTTGTCAGTCGCGATGACATCCCAGAATGCGGCGTAATCGAATCCGCGAGAGATTCGGTCCGAAGAGACGGAGTCACGATGGATGAGTTGGTGTCGGGCGACCGACGGTTTGGCATGGTCGTTTTTCTGCTTAGTTGAAAAGCTCGTATCTTTTCCGTGAGCAATTCTCCTAACTGGTTCCGATTGACATCTGGATTGGCGCTATTGGGTTTCTGAATAAAGTCGAATGCTCCGGCTAGTAGAGCGTCCATAGTTACTTGAGCCCCGTGCGAAGTCAAGCTGCTGAGCATGATGGCTTTGACTGGTAGTCGAAGCCTGTTGATTTCGCTTAGAACCTCCAGTCCATTCATTTGAGGCATTTGCACATCAAGAGTTAGGAGGTCTGGCTTCAGTTCAGGTATGCGCTCGATAGCATCTTTACCCGTTGTGGCGAGCCCAACGATCTCGACGTCCTCTAATCCCTTAAGGACATTTTTTATCATCTGCCGATACAAGGCTGAGTCATCGACGATCAAAACCCTAGTTTTCATCGGTTCGTCCTTGCTTTTCGAGTAAACTAATCAGCCTGGATTTCTCGAACGGTTTGACGATGAAATCGATTGCTCCAAGCCGAATACACTCGAGAAGTTTGTCGCGTTGATTTAGTGCGCTAACCATGCAGATTTTCGCTTTGGAATCGAGCTCACGAATGCCTCTCATCGCTTCGACGCCGTCCATTTCTGGCATAACGATATCCATGGTCACCAAGTCGGGTCTCAGTTCTTGGAACAATTCAATGGCTTGTTTTCCGTTGCAGGCTTCGCCGACTACGCTCCAATCACAGGAAACAGCGACTTCGCGAATTCTTAGTCGCATAATTAGGGCATCGTCAACAATTAAAAGTCTTTTATTCATCGTTCGTTTCGAAATCAGATTTGGACAATGCTTTTTCCTACCATCTGGATCTGCACGTTTCCGGATGACACGTCCGCAATCAGGTTTCGGCCAACGGTTCCACCGACATGTCTTGCCAGAATGGGGATATGCAAATCTGAGAGGAATTTCTCGACTGCTACAAGGTTTTGCTGGCCTATGGAATGGAAGCTGTTTGTCGTTACTGCCTGAAACATGTTGGCTCCGCCTGCAATCTTGGCTACTAGTGATAGCGTTTTGCCCAAGGCGAGCGCCTCCATGCGACGGATAGTTTCTGGGATAGCCGTGTCCGCATATTTGCCAATCGCAACCTCGCGCCCAGCCGAATCAGGCAAAACCACGTGAGCTAGCCCCGCGATTCTCAGATTGCGTTCGTAGAGAAAGATGCCGATACAGGATCCCAGTAGTGTTTTAAGTGTTCCGTGTCGATATCCAACGCCGATCTCGGCCATCTTTACTAACACATCAACCGATGTTGCATCCTGCTTCATGGCATGAGCCTCGAAAGTTTTTTCAGAGATTCTACATCGGGGATAAACATAAAATGAAAAGGTAGGGGCAGATCCGCAATCCGTAGATCCGATTTGATGACAATGGCAGAATCCGATCGGCAGGCCTGGTCTAGCAGGACTGATTGCATAATGGCGGCGGCGTAGTCTCGAAGAAATACCGGAGCCGAGGGCATGCAAACAGTGCCATGCTCTTCTTCGGGCGATGGATCTGTCGAGTCAAATTGTGTAAGGCTGCAAGAAAGAGAATTCAGGAAAGCGCAGCCGACAATGTTGGCTGTTTCTTGTGCTGCAGAGATTGCCAATTCGCTCCAGGATTGGACCGAATCGCAGGTATCGAGTATGGTTTCGCTCAGTGATAGGCCACTCTTCTCGTCAAATGCAAACAAGAGTTGCCCATGTAACAGTCCTGTCACGTTCATTACGCATGCGCACAACGTTGCGTCTGCTGTGCCTAGTTGATCAGAAGCTACCGCGAGCGGAATTTGGTTAACTGGATCCACCTCAACAGATATCGAGCGTTCCAACCAAGTTGACATGGCATGAGATGCCTCGGCTGCCCCCATCCGAATCAGCGAGGTGAACTGCGACAATTGTCTATCAGTGAAGCGATTCATGCGTTGGTTCTAGTTAAGGAATTCAATTCCCTCGCGTAACTTTCCGAAGGCGTATCCGTTGTCGGGCAATTTCTAGGCATGCGGCTACGTCGAGCAATAGGCACACAGACCCATCACCCAGAATACTTGCTCCTGCCAAGCCTCTAATATAGGTGAAATTCTCATCGAGAGGTTTTACGACGACATCCTGGCAGCCTTGTAATTCACACACTTCTAATCCCATAGAGCTCGTAACAGAACTTAGGATCAGGACACTAATCAAGTCCTTGTTTTTCTCTTCTAGGGGTGCCTCGATTTGGTTGCCTTTCGCGTGAGAATACATTGTGTTGTGCCAGTCGAATATATCCTCGATTTGTATCAAAGGGATGAATTCTCCGCGTACTTCAATCGAATCGCGCCCGTGGACGGATATGATGTCTTTTTTGTTGATGGAAACGATTTCTCGCACATGTTCAATAGGGGCTGCAAAAGTACCTTGCCGCAACTGAAATAGTAGGCTACGAATAATGGCTAAGGTGAGCGGCAGGCGGATAATGAATCGTGTGCCTTTTCCACGAGTGCTTTCAATCTCAACTGTCCCGTTGAGTTCGCCAATTCTAGTTTTTACAACATCCATACCCACTCCACGTCCGGAGATGTCCGAGACTACATCTGCGGTGCTGAATCCAGGAGTCCAGATGAATTGAGCGATTTCATTCTCAGACATTTTGTCTGCATCTGAATTCGATACCAGGCCTTTTTCCACCGCCTTGCGTTTGACCTTGTCGAAATTGATTCCTTCCCCATCGTCAGAGATAGAGATCGCAACATTATTACCAGTGTGAGACGCCTCCATTGTTAACGTACCAGTCTCGGATTTTCCACGGCTTCGTCTTACTGATTCCGCTTCTATACCATGATCGATTGCATTACGTACTAAATGGACCAATGGATCACCGAGTTCGTCGATCATTCGTTTATCGAGTTCTGTATTTTCTCCCTTTATAATCAGATTCACGCTCTTTCCCATTTCGATTGAGATGTCGCGAACAGTTCTTTTGAATCGGTTAAAAAGAGGTCCAACAGGAACCATTCGTGTATCCAAAACGCCTCGCTGTAATCCTCGTGCAACGCGAGAAAACTGATCGATGGCTTCGTTGAACTGCAGAAAACTGAGTCGGCCTCGTTCTAGGATTTGTAGGTGATTTTCTAGTGCGATTGCAGTGGAACGAAGTTGTACAAGACGATCGTCAGTGTTTTGTTGGGAATCGGTCAGTTTCGCATTTGGCAGAGATTGGTTCTCATTAGCGTCGCTGTCGGAGTTTTCAGGCTCTCTGAGTAATTCGCAAACATCCCGTAGAAGTGAAATCAGCCCGGTCTTTTTGAACGTGTCGTTCATTTCGGATGCAATTTGAACAAACCGTGCGCGATTGACAACCAATTCGCCTGTTAGGTTCATCAGACGATCCAATCGTTTAATGTCGACTCGCAGGGTTTCAGTCACTTTGTTGGATTGAGCGATGGATAAGACTTTTGGGGTGGGTTCGGCTGGGGTTTGCGAAACAGTATCATCCAACAGGGCTGCTTCCCGAATTTCGACAGGCTCTACAATTCCAGCGTTCGTTGGTTCTGGCAGATTCTCATCGGCAGTCGTCAACTCATCGATTTCCACCATATCAACCCCCACAACGTCGGCGGCGATACGCAGCGCGTTATCGTTGGAAGCTGTTGTCAACCAAATCTGTAGAGTGCGGAGTTCTGCCAAACTAGCAAGCTGATCAATATCGGGACTGGTTCGAGTGATGATGGCTAGGTCACTGAGGCGAGAAAGGATGAGTTCGGCTTTCAATTCCGGAAGCTCTACGGTTTGATCTAAATAAACAATGATTCGTTTATGACAAGACTCACCGTTATGTCTTGGTCCGGCATCTTCGCTAACCTTTGCGGAATCTTCTCGTACGTTACTCGTGGTCGTTTCGGCGTCAGAAGGTTTCTCTTCCAAAACATGGATTTCGGTAAGGCTCTGCGTGAGTGCATCGATAAGTTCAGGAGCACTAACAAGTGGTTTGTGATGTCTAAGCAATTCAATCGCTTCACGGAGGTAGTCGATGCACTTGAGGATCAAGTTCATCATTGATTTATTCAATGTGGCGACACCCGAGCGAAGCCGATCGAAGTAATTCTCCAAATGATGGGTTAGCAACGTGATGCTATCGAGCCCCATCATGGCTGCCGCTCCTTTTATTGAATGTATCAAGCGAAACGATTCATTCAATTGATCAGGGCTAGATGGTTTGTTCTCGAGAAAGAGTAACACTTCAACTAGTTGATCCAATTGCTCAGAGGTTTCATCGATAAACATCTGAACATATTCTGACATTTCATCGGATGGCATGCCGGTCGAAAAGTTGAATTCGTCACTCATCATTGGGCCTCACTCTACGGCTTTTGATAAAGAAAAGTCGATCGTCTCGTCAGCATGCCGAGCATATCGTAAACACCCTCCGAAGGTCCCAAAACCAAGTAACCACCGCTGGATAGCGATCGGACTAGATTGTCGATCACTTTCTCTTTCGAGGAACGATCGAAATAGATTAGTACATTGCGCAGCCAAATACAGTCGAACGAATTTTCTGAGAGGACGTCCATAAGATTGTGGTTTTTGAATCTTACCAAATGGGCAACGGCTGGCTTGATTTTGAATTCGTTTTCTGTCACTTCGGTAAAGTAGCGGCGAATTCTGTGTTGGTCCAATTCTTGCATTGTACGTTCGGAATAGACTCCCTCTTTCGCTTTCTTTAAAGATGATTCGCTGATGTCGGTGCCTAATATCTGGATCGACCAATCGCGAAAGATAAGACTCGCCTCGGAAACACACATAGCCAGCGAGTACGCTTCTTCGCCTGAGCTACAGGCTGCCGACCAGACTCTAAGGTTAGCTTCCCTTTTTCCGAGGGATTTATCGCGAGCTATCTCCGTAAGAAAATCGTTTTTGAACCATTCAAAGTGAGTCGCAGTACGAAAGAAGGAAGTCTCGTTAGTAGTTAATGCATCGATGAACTCTACCAACTCCGATGAGCCTGATTTCGATGTGATCAATTTGTAGTAGCTTTTGAAATCTTCGCAGTTCGTTTGCCGCAGTCGTCGTCTGAGTCGATTGGTGATCAAAGAGACCTTTGCTATCTCAATTTTGATGCCGCAACGGTCGTATATCAATTTCCGAAACAGCTCAAATTCACTGGAGGTAAGAGGCTCGAGCTCTTTCATGATGATGGCGAGCGACTCAAACTCGAAATTTTGCGACCAGATCACGCAAACTTTGTGCCTGTGCACCAAGTTGTTCCGCGCTCGCGGCCATTTCTTCTGACGCCGCTGCATTGGATTCGGTTGTTTCCGAGACGCTTCGTATAGCAGCTTTGACCTCCTGCGCACTTGCTGCTTGGCCCTCCGTCGATGTTGCGATTTGTCCAATACCGTCTGCGGTATCTTCGACTGATACAAGAATTTTGGTAAGCGAGTCGCCAACCTTTTTGGATAAATTCGCTCCTTCTTCAACGCGGCGAGACGATTCACGAATCAGTTTGGTGATTTCCTTTGCTGCTTCACTAGATCGTTCCGCTAGTTTTCTCACTTCGTCCGCGACGACAGCGAACCCTAGTCCGTGTTCGCCTGCTCGCGCTGCTTCGATAGCAGCATTTAGTGCCAACAGATTTGTCTGGCTGGCGATTTCGCTTATGACCTGAATGATTTCATTGATCTGTTCGCTAGATTTCTGGATCATTTTCATGGCATGGATTGCTTCATTGACTGTTTCGCCTCCTCCCTTAGCTAGTTTGGACGATTCCGTAGCTTTCGATCTTGCAATGTTTGCGTTTTTAGAAATGACCTCCATCGCTTCAATCATTTGAGCGACACTTGCAGTCATCTGTTCGACGGACGCTGCTTGTGTTTGCGCACCTTCACTAAGGTTTGCGCTACTCTCGGCTATGATTTTGGCTCCTTCATTTTGCTGTTGAGCCGCTGCCATAACCTCGGCGATTAGCAAGCGTAGATCACCCATCATTTTACGGAGATGCGAGCCTAGGCGGCCCATGTCGTCGGAGCCAGAAATGGTCACCTGTTGGGTTAGATCGCCTCGTGCGGCAGCCTCGACAATCACGGATAACGTGTTCACATTCTCTTCGAGACGTCTACTATCCTCCGCCTGCTGCATTTGAATCGCTTGCTCGCGTTCGTGGCTTCGAATTTCTCTTAGCGCATCGGCCGTAACGTCGGCAGCAAGTTTAACAACGCTCTGCGTTACGCCGTTCTTATCAAGAATGGGGCTGTACGCAGCTTGAAGGTAGATTTCACGTCCTCCTTTGCCAATTCTTTTGAATCGTGAAACCTTGGGGACGCCTTGGCTTAGTTCGTACCAAAATTCGCGATAAGCGGACGAATTTCGATACTCTGGGTCAACGAACAGACTATGGTGTCGTCCTTTGATTTCCTCTAAGGAATAGCCAATGGTCTGGAGGAAATTTTCGTTTGCCCAAAGAATCGTTCCATCGGTGGAAAACTCAATGATCGCCAAAGATCTGCTGAAAGCATCAAACATCGCTTGCTTAGAAGAATCTATATTGGCTTTAGAAGATGAGCCGGTCCGGGATCGGGGAAGCTTAGCCGAACTTTGTGTCGATTTCGTGTCAGCCATAGTGGCAATGTTCCTGTCAAATACGAAAAATAAAAGTCAATCTACCGATGACTGTTTTTAGAGAACTCGCTCCGGATATTATCAATCTTCTGAGGGTCGAGAAGCTCATCGACTTCTAGAAGTATGATGAGCTCATCTTGAAGTTTCGCGAACCCCGAAATGTAGCTCGCTCCTCCCTCGGTCACTGTTTCTGGAGCGGGTTGGATTAGATCTTTCGAGATGCGAACAACTTGGGTCACCGTATCAACAGTGCATCCCATTGTTCTAGAGCCTACGTTGACGACGATGATTCGAGTGTCAGGATCACTGGGCTTTGGTTCTAATCCAAAAAGCTTGCGGAGATTAATAATGGGTATGATCGAACCGCGAAGATTGGCCACTCCCTCGACATAATCGGGCACTTGAGGTGTTCGAGTCACCTGATTTAGGATGACAATTTCCTGAATTTGTTCAATTCGGAATGCGTAGGTTTGCTCCAAAATCCGAAAGGCAACATATTGGGCGACGCGGCGAGCCAGGTTTTCCGAAACAATGTTTGAGTCTGTCATAAGGGCTGCACTATTGCCGATTTGCCATGGAATTCCGTGAATGGCATAGGAGTGACTGGGAGGATAGGGAGCAAACCTTCAACAATCATGATAATCAACGATTTTCATGGCTCAATGTATTCCGGCTTTTTGTCGCCTATATAGTGGGCTCTTTAACATGAGGATCTAAGCACAGAGACTATGCTTTTCCCAATTAGAGTAGTTTTTGGCGGAGACGCTCGACGCATTGCGACAGTTCAGGATCTCGGGATAGATCTTCTTCGGTCTTTTTGCAGGCGTGCATTACGGTGGTGTGATCTCGTCCCCCAAACAGTTCTCCAATGTTTTGGTAGGACGACTCGGTCCATTGGCGGATCAAGTGCATGGCTAGGCCTCGTGCGCGGACTACACCAGCCTTTCGGCTAGGACCTCGCATAGCTTCTAGTGTCTGTTGAAGTTCCCTGGCAACATTTTTGGCAATGTCTGCTGGGGAAGGCGCAGGTTTTTGTTGAGAAACCACTAGTTTGTCGATGGCTCCTGGGGAAATCGACTGGTTGAGCGATTCCTCGATGCGTTGTTGATGTCTCCATCGGGTCACGATTCCCTTCAATTGTAAAGCCGTGCAGTTGTCGGCGAGCTGGGCGTTAAGGTGAGAAATTTCATGTGTTCCTGTTACGAGTCCCTCTGCCGCCGCGATTTTGCTCAGCAACTCAAGGCGAACGGGGGGGGAGGGGGGGTGCATCTCAAGACTGTATCCCCCCAATAATCGGCTAACGAGCGCATCGTTCCAACCGGTTACGAAGCTAGGCAGTTGTTGTGAGGTGCAAATAATCAATTGCTGGGAGGTTTCCGAAGAGTTTAAAAGCTCGACGAGCTCTGACTGGATCGCATCTTTTCCGCGAATATCGTGGATGCTGTCTAGAAGTAATCCGTGGCACGAACGAAATTGGTTTCGGAACCGGGGCATGTCATCTTCCTCGAGGGCTCGATGGAAGGCTCGAGCGAAGTCAGCCGCTGAGATGCATTGAAATCGTCGTTCACTGTCTTGATTTAGCCATCGACACATCAAAGTGAGGGCGATTGCCGTTTTTCCTGTCCCTGAGTTGCCGAATAACAATATCGGGCTTCGAACTGTAAGTTCGGCTATCGATTCGGTGGCAATTAGTTCTCGCAGTAAATAGTTTTCTGGGCCGACGATAAAGCTAGGGAGCAGTGGAACTGCCACCAATTCTTGAATGCCACGTCGATTTCTTTGGGTGGGTGACTGCAAAGTCAAACTGGTTACTTTTGCAGTGTTGTCTGGCATAAGACGGCTACTAATTTTTATTCTGCTGTATCGAGGTAAGGGTCTTGTCCCATTTCCCTTTGAATCTTAGTCCGTTCCTTTTCGTGATGAAGTAGCGCCATCCGATCTCGGAAATGTTTCTTCTCTACTTTTCGCTGCGCCTTTCGGATTTTGGCGGCAAATTTCAAGAGTTGTTGGTTAGCCGAGGGAGATGAGACGAGTTTTGCGCCGATCTCCTTCATTTTGTCGGAGACCTTAGTGCCAAAGCCATTTCGCAAAATTTCATCATCCATCCCCAAATACTGACGGTAGGTTCCCGGATCTCCTTGTCGACCACACCGTCCGATCAATTGTCGGTCGATTCTAGCTGCGTCATGTAGTTCGGTGCAGATAACCATCATGCCACCGATTTCTCGAATTTCGTCTTTGAGTTTAATGTCGGTACCGCGACCGGCCATGTTGGTTGCGACTGTGATTTGGCCACGTTCACCAGCCAGAGCAACAATATCGGCCTCACGTTCGACTTCATAAGCGTTTAGGACTTGGCATGCCATGCCGGCATCTCGCAGCAGGTTAGCAATTATGTTCGACTTGTCGATAGATCGTGTTCCGATAAGGACAGGGCGTCCCTCAGTGTGAACTTGCTTTACTTCTTCAACGACTGCGTGAAATTTTGTCATCATGTCGGGGCATACAATGTCTGGAAGTTTGCGACGTTTCGGTGGTCGATTCGTGGGGACCTGGACAACCGGGCTTTTGTAAATCCGACGTAGTTCTCCCGCGCTTGTGGCTGCGGTCCCGGTCATGCCCGCCAGGCGTTTGTATCTTAAGAAAAGATCTTGTATGGTGATTCGAGCCGCTTGTCCCGTGGGAACGGTTACCTCCACACCTTCCTTAGCTTCGATCGCCTGATGAATCCCGTCACGCCATTTACGTCCTTCAGCTAACCGGCCAGTAAACTCGTCGACAATTACAATTTCACCATCTCGAACAACGTATTGACGATCCAACTGAAAATCACGATGTACTTTGATGGCGCGTTCAATAAATTCATACAAGTCGACTAGTGCTGCGGTTCTAATCAGTTCGTCTCTAGGTAGTGAGCGAACGAACTGGCGTCCTTTACCGTTGAGTTCAATCTTACGAGTGTCCTCAGCGATCGTGAAATGTTCTTCGAGTTGGAAGCTAGGGGCGTGAATCGACGCCCACTTGTACGTTGCAATAACCAGGTCTCTCGTTTCATCACCAAGTGAACCAATGATCAAGGGCGTTCTTGCTTCGTCGATCAAGATGCTATCCGCTTCGTCCACTAGTACGAAGTGCATTCCTCTTTGGACAGGTTGATCGCCGGACGATTTCCAGCGTTCTTGCGATCCCATGCCAAGAAAATCGTCGACCGCTCTTCCTTGGGCACGCATCAACAAACGGTCACGAAGAAAATCGAATCCGAACTCTTTGGCTGTTCCGTATGTGACGTCTGCCGAATAGGCCTTTCGGCGTTCATCCTGGTTCATTTCGGTGAGAACGATACCAACGGTTAGTCCGAGCATTTGGAAGAGTGGACGCATCCATTCTGCGTCACGTTCAGCTAGATAGTCGTTTACCGTTGCGAGGTGAGCTCCCTTTCCCACCAAAGAATGGAGAATGAGAGGCAGAGTTGCCGTCAGTGTCTTTCCTTCACCAGTTTGCATTTCTGCGATACAACCGTTAAACAAAAAGACGCCCCCGAGGATCTGTACATCATAGTGACGCATATTGAGCGCGCGTCGTCCTGACTCGCGGACTAGCGAGTAGGTTTCTGGTAATAGTGATTCCAGGGGCTCACCACTTTTGGCACGATAAATGAGGGAAAGAAACTCTTTACGGATTTGCTGATTACTGAGTTCTTTTCGATGTTCCTCCCATTGATTAACCTCCCGTGCCATCGCAGTCCATTGGCTGACTTTATAGGCAGCAACTCCAGGTATCTTCCATCCAGCCGTCACTTTAGGACGGTAGGGAAGCTGTAGTTCGATTTTGTTCTGCGACTTTTTGGGCGACGGTAGATTCGGCGGTTCACTACTGGCACGGGTTCTTATGTTGTCGGGTTCAGTCGCAGACGATGCTCCTGGTTGCAAGATACTGGAGGAGTTTGCGTCGTCGGAGGTTTGCTTGGGATCGATGATGCTAGTCATTCAAATACAGATTTTGATAGCGGTACAAGTTCTAGAACCATCCCGACGAACGGCACCATCATTTTAGGTCCTTGTTTCACGCAGGCAAAGCAAGCTGAGCCGATTTCTGCCCATTCTACGAGAGTCATGGTTCGGCATTCCTAAAGGGATCTGCACAATTTAATGAAAATGACGGTTTTTACGAAAGTACGTCCCCTTATTTCTGTTTCGCATGGAGGTTTAGGTAGATTGCACAAGATATTCCTGAAGTTCCATTTTTGTCTTAGGTTCCGGCTAATCCGACCGATCCATTTATTCGAACAGTACGCGAGCCTTAGCTTAGCGAGAAGGAACACATGAAAATCAATCGTACAACACTCTCACTGATCATTGCCTCCCTATGCGGAACGTGTGCTTCTGCAACTGCGGTGGGCCAGGATGGAACCAACGCGAGTACTGGAAGGATCGGTGACCAAGATTCTTCTGGCTACGCAGAGTCAGCGTCAAGAATTAGCGATGTACCCGCCGCTGGACCTGCACCTGGGGAGGCTTATCACCCGGTCATGTTCCAATCTCCAGCATTCGAAGTGCCTGGATCAACTACGACGGTTGGTGCGGGTTGCGAAAGCGGTGGCGCGACCACTTGCGGACCTGTTACGTTATGCAACACCTCAGCTAGTAGTTGGGTCGAGGCAGAGACTTTGCTATGGTGGGGTAAGGGGATGAGTGGCACTCCGACAATTGTAGGGGGCGGACCAAATGCGACGCCCAATACAGTCCTAGGGGGGGGGCCCGATAATCCCGTTGGCGACAGCCTCAGGGTTGGTTACCGATTCACTGCGGGAACGTGGTTGGACTGCGACCAAAACTACGGGGTCATGGGGCGTGTATTCGGCCTCTTTGGTGACGAAGATCGAACGACCTTTACAGGTCAACCGACGACCGGGATTCGGTTTTTTGACACCAGTCCTAGTGTCAATAACACAAATAACTACTTGGTTCAGCAGACAACGCCAGCGGGCAATAACACTGGTGACATTGTCGTCGAGAACGAGTTGGACTTAGTAGCCGCGGACGCATCGTTCCGAATGAGGCTACTGGGGGACGGACTCAGCCGAGGGGATTTATTGGCAGGATATAGTTTTCTGAGACTAGACTCCTCCTACGGTCTGCGATCTGTCGTTCTAGATGGAATCATCGGGAACGGTATTCCGGACGGGACGATCTCAACCACCGTAGATACGTTCGGAACGCGAAATGAATTTCACGGTGGCCACTTAGGATTTATGAACGAGGTTGCTTCTGGCCGATTCTCCTTTGCTTTGCTTGGGAAAGTCGCCATGGGTAACATGCGTTCGACCAGCTCGGTTTCGGGTAGCTTTCTTGAGGACCGGCCACAACCCGATCCTGACTTTGCTGCAAACCGAGGTCTATTCGCACAATCGACCAATATTAATGTCGTAACGCGGGATCGATTTACTTTTATCCCTGAGGCCGGTGCTAAGCTCAAGTATCAACTGGGGCGAGGCCAACTCGGAGTTGGCTACACCTTGCTTGTGATGCCGAGCGTCGTACTGGCGGCAGGACAAATCGATACGAACGTTAGCAGTGATAACCTTGCTTTGGTCCCACTGGATCCACCGAGGACTCCTGTTGCCAAGTTCCAGCGGGATACGTTCTTCCTGCACGGTTTGGACCTAGGTTACACCTTTAACTTTTAATTGTCCTGACCCTGGTCAAGTGATTAGAAAAGACGATACGTGAAGCGGAGGGTCCATTGTAGGTCTTCCGCTTTTTTTAGGTCGCGCAGAAGAGGTACTTTTCGATGTCGTTGCACCTTATCGATCAGGTTAATTCTTGGTTGAATTCTTTTTCCGACGTCATGACGCGTTGGGAAGGCATACTTCTGATTGCTGAGAGGGCGTATGTTAGTGGAAATCTAGCTGTGATTATGGAACAGCTGGAGGTCAGCGAGTCAATTCAAAATGAAATCGCTGAACACAAAGCAAGACGAGAGAGGATTTTGTCTGATGCTCGGTCATGTGGATACACGGCCCATCGAATCCGTACGTTCGCAGAGCAGCTTGGTTCCGGGTGTCCCCTTGGTTGGATGCCTGCAATCACACAGCTGGAGCTACAGCTAAACCGAGTCCAACAGCTTAGTACGTCACTGTGGATGAGCGCATTGCATTCTCAATCGGCCGTAACGGAAATGCTTCTAATTCTTGCAACTGGACGCAGCGATTCTGCTACCTATCACCCCAACGAGACACGCTCGATTGAGGGTGGCTTCCTAGTGAACGAAGCGGCTTGAGGTATCTTCTATGAGCTTGTTCAGTTCTATCCAGGGTGCCTCGAACGCTCTGCGCGTTAATCAGTTAGGGTTGCAAGTCGTTGGCAATAATATTGCAAACGTAAACACGCCTGGTTACATAAGGCAGGAATTAATCCTCAACCCTGCGCTCGGCTACAAGTCGGGGAACTTGATAATCGGGCAAGGTGTTGAAGCAGTCGGCGTTCAGCAAAAACTCGATAAGTTCACTCTGGATCGCTTGAGAGACACCAGAAGCAAATTGTCCTATCAGGAACAGGTGCAGAATTCGAACGCAGCGATTGAATCGATTTTCAACGAGCTGTCTGAAGACGATTTGTCTTCGCGTTTAAGTTCGTTGGCGAATGCTTTTCAGGATGTGGCTAATCAGCCGGGTAGCGAATCCATGCAAGCGTTGGTTATTCAGCGAGGCCGAGAGCTTACAACGCAACTGCGAGAGATATCGAGCAGCCTCGCTGAAGGAACGGCTCAAATGCGAAATGAAATCGGCGCATCGGTCGATCAAATAAACCGACTATCTCAATCGTTAGCGGATTTGAACCAACGGATCGTAGAGATAGAGGGGGGAAGTAACTCCAGTGCGGTGGGGTTGCGCGACGAACGACTTAAGCTTCTTGACGAGCTTGCCGCATATGTCGACGTCTCGGTTGCTGAACAAGCCAACGGCGCTACAACGGTTTTCGTTGGAGGCGATTACATAGTCGCAGATGGCATCGCTCGACAAATTAAATCGTCGTTCGCAGGAGAGGGAGACACTTTTAAGATTGAATTACGATTCCAAGACACTGATTCACCACTCTCGCTTCAAGGTGGGAAGCTCAAGGGTCTCTATGAAGCCATCGAAAGATCATCATCAGAGGGCTATCAGGGTAGAATCGACGAATTGGCTAAGGATGTTATTTACGTAGTGAATCGGATTCACTCTCAAGGACAAGGTACCAAAGGGTTTCAGTCTGTTCTCTCGGAAGCGGTTTTGACGAAGTCAGATGTGCCTCTGGAATTGGCGAATAGTGACTTTCAAATCGACAACGGTTCTTTTGAAGTTCGCGTGACCGATTCGAGAACAGGCGAAACTAAAACCTATGAATTTCCAGTGAAACAGCTTGGATTGGAAACGGACACAACGGCGGCGCAATTGGCAGCTGCAATCAATGATGTGTCAGGTCTTAACGCGTCCGTTACAAACGATGGTCGGTTTCAGATTAACTCAGACAGTTCTTCTATTAGCTTCTCGTTTGCGAACGATACGAGTGGAGCATTAGCCGCTCTCGGGATCAATACGTTCTTTTCCGGTAACAGCGCTAGTTCCATTGCTGTAAAGCAGGAGATTATTTCCGATCCGTCATTGCTCGCAGTGAGTCTAGATGGTGTCGGGAACGGGGCATCCAACGCGATTCGTTTGTCCGAAGCATTTAGTTCACCCAACGATTTGCTAGGTGGTCGCAGCCTGAATGGGATATACGATTCAATCGTCTCAGAAATGACGCGTGATATCAACACGCAAAAAGGTGTCACCGATGGTCTTCGAAACTTTATGCAAACACTCGAAGCCAAGCATTTTGGGATCTCCGGAGTGAGTCTCGATGAAGAAGCGGTGAAGATGTTGTTGTACCAAAAAGCTTTTCAAGCGACTGCCAAGGTTGTGTCGGCGGCTTCTGAGCTTCTAGACACTTTGGTTAGTATCATTTAACTATGCTGAGCTCGTTTTATCCTGTTGTTGCTGGGCGTGTTAGCGATTCCGCGGCACGCTATCGTTCTTTGTATCAAGTTCAGGTTGGCAGGATTGCCATGCAAGAGCTGGAACGACAACTCAGCACTGGGGAAAGATTTGCGAAGCCAAGTGATGATCCAACCGCGGCGTTGCGAGTTATCGGTTTGCAACGCGAATTGGAGTTCCGCGCTCAAACGACAAGAAATTTGGATTCGGCACAAGGATACTTGAATGCGACCGAATCCTCCTTGGGAAATGTACAAGATCTTATGACCGAGTTTCGTGGACTCGGTATAGAGGCATCCGGAAATCTTTCGAGTGAGGCGGATCGGTCAGGCTGGATTAACCAAATCGACGCGGGAATCCAGAGGTTGGTGGCAGCCTCCAACACAAAGTACTTGGATCGATACCTTTTCACAGGTGGAGTCGTGCAAACTCCTACGGTGTTGCAGTCAAATTCCGCCGTCGTATTTCAAGGGAATCAGCTGGGTCTTCAGTCAATTGCTGATCAGCAGGACTACTTGACGCACAATGTGACCGGTGACAAAGCATTCGGGCTTTTGTCCACGGCTATTGAGGGAATAACGCCGCTTGCCCCCAATGCGATCCCATCAACTCGTCTAGCTGACTTGAATTCTGGACGAGGAGTATCGCCTGGTGCGATCCAGTTTTCGAGCGGAGCCGACAATGTTATCGTTGATGTTGCCAATGCAGATCGTTTAGAAGATGTGCTCGGAGCGATTAACGGAAAAGTTAGTCTGGACGGTAGGGCAATTCACGCCTCGTTGGTCAATGGGCAATTGCAAATTCAGTACGATGACGGAAGCCCAGGAACAATACGTATCTCCGAAGTCGGAACGGGGAGGACGGCCAATGATTTAGGTATCCGAACTACCTCTCTCTCCCCAGCACTACCGATAGTATCCAATAATTTAAGCCCTAGGGTTCGCGGTACGACCTCACTGGCACAACTCAACAATGGTGCTGGTTTCAATTGGCAAGAGGGATTTCGGATCGAGCAAGCGGGAATTTCGTACAACGTTGATTTCTCGGGGGCACAAACGGTTGATGATATGCTGAACGCCATCAATCGTTCTGGCGCGTCCGTTTACGCTGACCTGAGTGATGGAAATGGAGCATTGCGAATCAGGTCTACCGCGAGCGGTGTCGATTTCTCGATTCGTGAAAGCACCGGAACTCTAGCGCAGTCGTTGGGAGTTCGGACCTTCAGCGGGCAGACAAGATTGAGTGAATTGAACTATGGGAGAGGGGTGTCCTTTGGAGAGACCTCTGATTTACGTCTGACTCGCCACGATGGAACCAGTTTTAACGTTTCACTAAAAGAGGCTGTTACAGTACAAGACATTCTCGATCGTATAAACAACCATGCCGATAACCAGGATCCAGTGAATCGAATCTCAGCCGCACTTCAGCAATCGGCAAACGGTATTCAATTAACCTCGACCCCCCCGGTTGGGCCGCCAGACCCAGTGCCCATTAAAATTGAAGCTTCGGGCGGAAGCTCAGCCGCGTGGGACTTAGGGCTGATAAAGTTAGGTGAAACTCAGTCAACAGCATCCCTGTCCGGAGCGAACTATCAGATAGCGGGATCTGACCCCAATCCACAAGAAGTGAGGGGGATGTTCAACTCTCTCTTCCGACTTCGAGAAGCCATTCGGAACCAGGATCAAAACGGTATTGGTCGCGCGGTAACACTAATCGATCAGGATCTTTCGAGATTGTCTTTAACACGTGGTAGTTTGGGCGTTGAACAACAAAGAATCGATAGCCTCAAGGTGAATCAAGAGCTCACGACAATTAATCTGCGGGCCGATCAATCTAGATTATTCGAGGCCGATTTCCCCTCCATCATTTCGGAACTCAACGCTCGTCAGATTGCGTACGAAGCTAGCCTTAAGCTGTTAGGGAACGCCAATCAGACCTCTTTATTTAACTACATCTAGTTGCATTGTTATCGTTGCCCCCCTTTCAACCTGTGGATCGATATCCACAGTTGAATCACCAGCAAACGTAACTCTTCGTGTGGACGGACTTTTACTTTTTCTTGAATTCGTAAAGAAGTCTGCCTGGGCTACCCATGATGTTGTAACCGGCATCCACGTGAAGTATCTCTCCAGTGATTCCAGAGCTATAGCTACTGAGAAGATAAGCACCTGAGCGTCCAACCTCTTCATGTGTAACGCAGCGAGCAAGCGGTGCTACATAGCCGTAATACTCTTGCATTTCTCCAACACCTGCTGCTGTACCCGCTAGCGTCTTGAGGGGACCAGCGCTGACAGCATTGACTCGAAAACCTTGTGGTCCGAGATCGTATGCTAGATATCGGACTGTTGCATCTAATGCAGCCTTGCAGACACCCATTACGTTATAGCCAGGTACACACTTTTCGCCACCGAAATAGGTCATCGTTAGCACGGACGCATCTGGATTGAACAACGGCCGCGCAAAATTGGTAACAGACATCAAACTGTAAACGCTGACATCCATCGCGAGCTTAAAACCAGATCGACTGGTTTCTACGGTGTCTCGGGATAGATCTTCACGATCTGCAAAGGCTATGGAATGCAATAAGAAATCAATCTTGCCTAGTTTCTCCCCTGCCATGGTCATAAAGGCTTTGACTTGTTCATCGTCCTGAACATCCAAAGGCTCCAGGAAGGCCGTTTGGCTCGGGTACTGGTCTACGCACTTGGAAACGCGAAGGCGATTCTTTTTCTTGTCATCGTCAGCGCGGTCTGGCAAATGTGAGAATCCGCAAATCCCTCCTTGATCCAGAATCTCTTTTGCAACGGCCCAAGCGATCGATCGATCATTGGCCACGCCCAATATCAGACCTTTTTTTCCTTCAAAAAGCTTCATCGTATTTTCTTCCTAGTGGGAGGGTTCTGCGAAATCAAGTTGCGGACGTTCTTCAATCGTAATCGATTGGCCTACATTGCATAAGGCACGAAGAACCACACGAGGGTTAACACAACACAAATCGTGTACGCCAGAAAGAGGCTGGGCCGGAACACTCTCAATGGGACATAGGCGTCGCTCGACTCGAATAGCTTGCTCAATACTCGCCAGTAGTAAGCAGCGGCGATCACCGCATTGACAGCCATCAGAATGCCCATCCCAAGACTAATCGGATCTTCCATCCCCGCTGCAGTCGTAGACATGAATACCAAGAACTTGGCCCAAAATCCCGCCGTTAAAGGTAGACCAATCATGCTGATTAAACAGATCGCCATACCTATCGACGCGGCCGGTCGTCGATAAAACATCCCGGACAGATCGCCGATCATGATGGTCTTACCACCCGCCGATTCAATCTCTGCCAAGCAAGCAAAAAAGCCAAGTGTCATCGCTGCATACGCAGCCAAGTAAGAGTACAACACGACCGGTTCCGCGTTGTTGCGAACCAGGGCAGCTAACGCGAGCAATAAGTAACCCGTATGTGCAACGCTAGAATAAGCCAGCAATCGTCTTAGGTTCGACTGAGCTGCGGCCATAAAATTGCCAACTATCATCGTCACAGCAGAGCAAACAAGCAGTATGGGGACGACCGCAGACATCGCCTCCGGCCCCAATTGTGTTCCGAGAAGGCGTATCAGGGCTACAAAACCAGCAACTTTTGGCAGGTACGCCATCGCACTCGCCATACTCAAGCTGGTCCCCTCGAATACGTCAGGTGCATAGAAGTGAAACGGAACCGCGGTGATTCGAAACGCGAGCCCACATAGAACGAAAAACAACGCAACGATAGTCAGCTTGCTCGCTGTTTCAGAACCAAGGGTTTGATAGATCACTTGCAAATTGGTTGAGCCGCTTGTGCCGAACAAGTAGCTGAGCCCGAGCATGAAAAACGCTGCAGAAAACGCGCTCATTAAGAAATACTTGATCGCAGCCTCCATCCCGGAATTGTCCCTCTTTACGATACCGAGAAGGATATAGGTGGGGATGCTTACGAGTTCCAACCCCAGGAACAGAGAAGTCAAATCATTGGAAGCTCCGACGAGAGGAATTCCTCCCAACATGATGACTAAGCATCCGTAATACTCTGCTAAAAATTTCTTGGGGGCAGTAGACCATGAAATGAGAACCAAAATGGCTCCCCCTAATAGGGCCAACCGCTCCGAGGCTATTGCAGAATCGTCCAGTCTAAATAGTCCCGAACCGAGATCCGAAGGGATTTCTCGAAACGACATGGCCAAACCAGCGACGGCGATGAATAGCATGGAAAGTGCGCCGAGAGCATTGCGATTGTCGTGAACCCGATGAGGATCGCCACTCTTGATGATTAATCCCGAGCAAAGCAACAAGCAGCCACCTACAATCAATACGATTGCTGGTGTCATCAGCTTGAGGGAAGTGATGGTGAATTCTAATGTGTCCAAGATTACGTTCGCCTAGATCCCAAGAATTAATTGTTGTTTTGTGCTACTGTGTCGATGTCCGTGTGAACAGCCTTGGAAACAGGCTGGGTCACGGTGACTAATCGCTTAATATCATTCTGGATAACCGCCATCGGGCCCGATGGTCTTACGCCAATGTACAAACATACAAATGCCAGAAGAGCTAGGGTGGCCCACTCGGTGGCATTGCAATCGGTGCGTACCTCGTGCTGGTGATGGTGATGCGCATGACTGCCGTCACTTCCGAACAATACCTTTTGAACTATCTTCAGTCCGTACCAGGCTCCGAGAACCGTTCCTAGTACAGCGATCGCTGTAATTGTGCCGCTAACTCGAATCATGCCAACCATCGCTAATAGCTCTCCCACGAATCCATTGAGTCCGGGGAGACCTGCTCCTGCCAAGGTAAAGAAAACGAGGAGCACGGCGATCCTGGGGTACATCGATGCCATTCCCAAATCTTCCATCTTGAAAGAAAGATTTACCTTTCGTTCTTCGAGCAAGCTAAGTATCAAAAACATTGCACATGTGATAATCCCATGATTGAACATTTGGATCGCCGCACCTGACATTCCGTCAGTGTTCAATGTCATAAGACCTACGGTCACAAATCCCATGTGGCTGATCGAACTGTAAGCGAGAACTCTGCGCAAATCACTCTGCGCCAGAGCCACCAAGGCTCCGTAAACGATGGCGATCGCCCCCAGGGCGGCAAATAATAGTTGAGCTTCTTGTGCTAGCGCGAGAGGTGTGAGTGGAATCACGATACGAATGATTCCAAAAACACCTAGTTTGGCGACAACCGAGGCAATCAATGCTGTCGTATTGGGATGTGCAACAGCATAGGTCGTCGGGAGCCATGAATGCAGCGGCAGTATGGCCATCTTGATTCCAAAACCTAACAAAAGAACCCAAACGATCCATTGCTGGCTGCTAGTGTAGGATGCGATCGTCTCCGCTCCGCCCGCTATCGCATGCATCTGCTGCTGAAAGGCTACTGCCGAAAGCTTTTGTAACTCAACCGTCGACTCCATGGTGACCGCAGTGGATTGCAGAGCCAGTCCTATCAGACCGACCACCATGGGAATGCTACCAGCCAAGGTAAACAGCAAGAACTTTTTGGACGCAGCCGATGCCTCCTTCGAATGTCCCCATCCCGTGATCATCAAGATCAGAGGAATGAGGACCGCTTCAAAGAACAGGTAAAAGGAAACTAGATCCATCGACATGAACACGCCGAATAGCATCGATTGCGTGATCAGCAGCAAGCCCACGTAGTGATGCGATCTGTTGACAATTTGTCTTAACGAGAACACGCTGACAGCCAATCCAACGATGCCGGTCAACAATACCATAAGCGAGCCGATCCCATCAACTCCGAGGGCCAGCTGCCACTTAATTTGTTTGCCTCCGAGTGCCACAGGCAAATTAAACTTCAACCAAGCTGGGGCATACTCAATCGCCGGTACAACAGTCGCGACGGAGCCATCGTTGATTTCACCTTTACCAAAGGCTTCGTACACGATGACAACACTCAGAAGAAATGAAGCAAATGCTGCTAACACTCCCAACTGGGCCATGAGCTTTCCTTTGAGGCCAACCATAAAGATCGTCAGGCCTGCCACTAAAGGTAGCAAAATCGTAAGGGGAATCAAATAACTCATTTAGTAAGCATACCGGTGCTAACGGGAGATGATCCAAATTGCGACCGCTGCTACTCCAACAGCGGTCAAAAACGTATAGGTCGGTACACGACCATTTTGATATCTTTGTCCAACCAGACCAACAACTCTTGGAATGCTGGCGATTCGCGTTGCCAAAGAATCGATGATGTGAACATCTTTCCATGCCAATAGACCGGCAAAAAATTCAAGTGGCAAGACGATAAACTTGCTATATGCCCAGTCGATGTATAGACGATTCTTGCCGACGTTTGCCATGAAACCGGCGGTTGCTGAACTGCTCCTAGCCCACATCGCCCCAATCGCAAATCCTGCGATCGCGATAACGATCGAAACGATCAGCAGCCAAATCGGCTCGTTGTGTGTACTTTCTTTCGAGAGCGCCTCAGTCTTGGCTAAGTACCCTGCCAGTACGTGAGTTGGACCAAGAGCAATACCCGCAAACAGAGCACCCACCGCCAAAACAAACATCGGTGCCAACATGACACCAGATGCTTCGTGTGCATGGTGCCCTGCTTCTTCTGGAATCAACTCTCTTCCATGAAATGTCTTAAAATAAGCCTTGGAGGTGTACACCGCGGTCATAAACGCAGTCAGAAAACCGACTCCTAACATAACCTTAAATTGTGTTCCATACAGGCCGTCAGTGGAGGCATCCAGGAGCACCGCCAAAACGGCGTCTTTGCTGAAGAATCCCGCCAGAATTGGAAGACCTGCCAACGCAGCGGCTCCGATCATAAACAGAACATTCGTTTTCGGTAAAACCTTCTTGAGTCCACCAAACTTGGTCATGTCAATCACGTCACCCATGGCATGCATGACATTACCAGCGGCCAAGAACAACAAGGCCTTGAAAAAAGCATGCGTAACCAAATGGAACATGGCAGCCGTTACTGCGACGACCATCAATCCATTGACTGATCCAGCTGACAGCGCCATAAACAAATAGCCTAACTGACTCACTGTCGAGTAAGCTAAAACGCGTTTGAGGTCGTCTTGGAACATTGCCATTAATGCGGCAATAAACGCAGTGATGCACCCGAGCCAACCAACCAGAGATAGCACCGAGGGGGTGTATTCCATCATCGGCGAAAGTCTTGCCATGAGAAAAACTCCGGCCGTGACCATCGTTGCCGCGTGAATCAATGCTGAAACAGGAGTGGGACCTTCCATCGCGTCAGGTAGCCACACGTGGAACGGGAACTGTGCCGATTTGCCGATCGCACCGACCATTAGCAGAAACGCTACCCATCCCATGTACCCGGGATACTGGGATGCAATAGTGGGTAACACCGCAAAAATGTTATCGAAATTTAATCGTTCATAGAAGTTTGTGGTACTGGCGTCAGGGGTCATGCCAATCAAGTAACTAAGTAACAAGATCCCGAAAAGGAATCCGCAGTCTGCAACTCGGTTAACCAAAAACGCCTTCACGGCTGCTTGAGCGGCGCTAGGCTTGCGAAACCAAAATCCAATCAATAGATAGGAACATGTACCAACACCCTCCCAGAACGCATACATCATCAACAGATTGTGGGAAAGAACGAGCATCGTCATTGAGAATACGAACCCGCAGAACACCGCAAAATAACGTGCGTAGCCGTTGTCACCATGCATGTAGCCTGACGAATAGATGGCGATCATCGTGGAAATGCAGGTCACAACGCAGAGCAAGGTCAAGCATAGAGTGTCAACCTTGAGTGCAATATTGAGGCTGACGCTACCAACGTTTAGATACTGGTAGCCGTCAAAAGTCGTTGAACCGTCACCTTGTGCACCGGTGAACATGAGGGCCAAACTAGCCGCTGCAGCAATTGCCAACGAAAGTATAGCAGGGATATGAGCGATCTTTTTGTCGCCACGGAACGACAATAATGCACAAATCACGCAACCGACGAGTGGCGAAAGGGGAACGGCCCAAGCTAGTATATTAGACATGGGTTGCCTCCTTGGCCGAAGAATCTTTGTCCATGATACCTGGTACTGGTTTAGAAACGCCAACCTCTGCCTTGAACTCAGAGGGAACTGGCTGAACAAGTGGATCGAGGCCCGCTGGTGTCAATGTTGGAAACTCCAAGTGGACTTCTTCGATGGTTTCTGGCTGCTCGGGCTGCTCTTCGTCCAGCGACTCCGTAAGGCTACTCCACGCTCTAACATCAAGAGTGGGTTTGCTGCGGTAGAGAAGTGTGACAAATGCCAAAGCAATGGAGGCTTCGCAGGCTGCGACAGTCAACACCATGATCACAAAAACTTGTCCCTGGTAGTTCCCAAAGTGGCTAGAGAACACGATAAAGTTCATGCTTGCTCCTGCAAGCATCATTTCCAACGACAAGAACATCAAAATCAAGGAACGCCGCGTCAGAAATCCGACGAAACCTGCGGTAAATAATACCGCCGCAAAAATCAGCAAATTGACGGTCATCGTGTCGGTCATACTTCATCCCCAGTCGTCTTGGTGGCAAGAGCGATCGCACCTACTGCCGCTACTGTCAAAATCGTACCGGCCAATGCAACTGCCAGCAGATAATCTGTATAGAGTGCTCTTCCAAGCCCCGAGGTGGTGCTAGGGGAAACGCTCATGTACGAACCAGTATGCTCTATCGACTTTAGTTTCTTTATGGCGGCATTGCCCGCTTCGGTCATTAGGTTAGATGGGGGGGCTGCTTCGCTGTAAGCGCGAGTTGAATCTGGACGAGACAATGGAAATGCACCATCCGCTGTCAAACAGTAAACCAACGTACCCAGCATGATGACGCCGATCGGTGCCGCTACGACTGGGTAGGTTAGCTTCACGTCGTAAGTCCGCAAATTGGTTTGTTGAGCGAACATTAACACGAACAAGAAAATGATGATGATCGCACCGGCGTACACAATCATGTTCGCTGCCGCGACAAATAATGCCGACTGCATGAACATCACTCCGGAGATCGACAATACTGCCGTCGCGAAGCCGAGGGCAGCGTGGACCGGTTCGCGGGCTGTTAAAAATCCGAATGCCCCTCCGGTTGCTAACGAGCAGAACAGAAAGAGGATATAGTTCTCGAAGGCTGGCGGTATGAATAAGCTCGCACCAACAATAGAAGCAATGGTTGTAATCACTCCCAGAAGAAGATATTGCTTGCCTCTCACGATTCCATGTTGCATCAGCAGATACCCTGCGGCTCCCAACAAAATGGGAACGAGCATCGAAAGACTCCAGGAGCCAGATAACTGGCTGGCGGTTTCGATTGCGTCCGATTGTGCAAACGATATCGGGAAATAGCTCCCCAACATTTGCATAGTAGGAAGTGTCATAGTTTCGAGTCAGTAAAGGTTGCTAAGTCGCGGTGTTCATCCGCTTTTTGGTTTAGTGGGTTGCAATAACATAACGTCGCGTCGTTATTGCACTCGCCGGTATTTAACGGTCGCCTGCGTGCCGATTGAATTGATCTCCGATCAGCCTGGTCGTCCTCGACCTGGTGGTGGGGGACCTTGGTTCGCGGTCGGTGCGATCTCGGAAGCAGGTCCCAGTTGCCCACGATTGGTTCTAACTGGATCTTTGCCGCTATTAACCGTCTCATCAAACACAGAGAGGAGCTTTTCTTTATCGAAAAGCATCTCTTCTCGTGTCATGCCCGTTAGGTCATATACACTGGTGAGTTCGATGGCATCCACCGGGCACGCTTCTTCGCACATACCACAATAAATGCATCGCAACTCATCCAATACGAACGACGCAGGGTACTTGTCTCGATCTTTCCAATGCGGATCATCCTTTGGTGCAGGAGCGGCAATGATCTCAATACAATTGGCCGGGCATGCTGTCTGACACATGTAACAAGCAACGCACTTAACACGCCCTTCTTCGTCGCGGTTAAGTCGGTGCACCCCTCTATAATTGGCTGGAATTTCTGGCTCCACTTCAGGGTACTGCCGGGTCATGGTTTTGCCTTCCATGACGTGTTTAATGGCGGTCGCAACCCCAGAGAAGACAGCCGGCAAATACATTGCTTCCATCCAGCCGATTTTGGGTTCTTCGCCCCACTTCACCGTCTTCGATTTTTTGGTCTTCGTCGTCACGCCGATGCTCCTCCAAATCCAGATTTACTAGCTCGCACAGCGATCGTGTTGTTGAGCTCTCGTTGCAGTCTCCATGTACTAATTAATCCCGCGATGGGAATCGTCACGATAGTTACTGCCAAAAAGTGTTTGTTCAGATCAAAGGTGAAAACTGCTGCGACTAAGAATAAATTGACCAAACCGAGCGGGATCAAACCTTTCCACGCCAGTCCCATGAGCTGGTCAAATCGGAATCTTGGCAATGCCCATCGCAACAGCATGATGAAGGCGACAACAGCCCCAACCTTCGTTATGAGCACAGCCAGACGTAGCAGCATACCAGCGGTGGAACCATCGACAGGCCCCGTCAGTCCAGGGAAATGCCAACCGCCGAAGAACAACAAAACCGTCAAAAAGCTTGATGCGACGATGTGAGTGTACTCTGCTAAGAAGAACAACACGAACTTAATGCCGCTGTACTCTGTGTGAAATCCACCGACCAATTCTTGTTCGCACTCAGGTAAGTCGAACGGCAGACGATTCGTTTCGGCGAGAGAACTAGTGAAGAAAATAACGAACGCCAATGGCTGCCAAAAAAAGTTCCAATCCCAAATGGAAGTACCCTGAGAGGCAACTATCTTTTCGATATTCAAAGATCCCGATGCTAGTACGACCCCGATGATAGATAGGCCGAGCGGAATTTCATAACTGATGAACTGTGCACAGGAACGAATTGCTCCGTACAGAGAATATTTGTTGTTAGATGCCCAACCACCCAAGATAATGCCGTAGGCCGACAACGAGCTAATCGCGAAAATCAACAGGATGCCAATGTCTAGCCCGGGTGCAACGATAAACCGAAAACCGGATTCATATTCAGGCGGCACCGGTCCGAAGGGCAAAACAACCAAGCCGAACATTGCCGTCATCAAGCTGATCGTTGGTGCGACAAAATACAGAAACTTGTAAACGTGATCAGGAACAACTTGTTCCTTCAAAAAAATCTTGATGCCGTCTGCGACAGCCTGTAACAATCCCAGCGGTCCAACTCGGTTGGGACCGACACGGTCTTGGATGTAGGCTGCAAGCTTCCGCTCAATAAAGGTCATGTAAAGACCGAGTATCGGCACGAAGGCTAGAATCACGGCGATCGCCGCTAGGGTCGGCCACAAGGTGGGCCACATCTCTTTGATTAATTCGATCATCGATTCTTTTGCTCTTGCTTATTTGTTTGCGAGCTCTCTCTGAGATCGCGATTCTTTGTGGGTTAATCTCTCTGTCGTAGAACAATGCATCCGGTTGTTATACCTTCGCAGCCGCATGTTTGGCTTGAGCGTTAAGTTTCAATCCTTTTTCGCCTAAGTCACCAACCGCCAAAACCTTGAGGGCCGGGATGGCTGAGCCAATTTCCTTGCGAATCGTCATGGCATTAAACAAACCTTTTCGCTCAGCTAGGTCGAACAGAATTCGGCCGTCTGCACGTGCTTCGCCTGGTGAGCGAATGGCAGCGTTGGTGCTCTGCGCTAATCCTGCGTGGTTAACATAGGTGCCGTCACGCTCTGCGAAACTACCTGCAGCCAAAACAATGTTGGCTTTTTGCGTCAACGGCGATTCGAAAATGTCTTGAACGATGAGTAAGGATGGAGATCCAATCGCCGCGGCGACTTCAGGTGTTACCCATTCTCCAGGATATCCCCCGACGACATACACTGCCGTCGCTTGAGGCATATTGCCGATGCGAGCCAGATTCAATACTTCTCCCTGGAAGTGCTTGAGGACCGTTTCGACGCCAATTCGATTGGGGCACTTTTCTGCTCGGATCGTGAACTTCACTTTGGATGGCTCAGGGGCCGAACCATCACGTCCCTTTGGATAGCAGTCGTCTTCGCCAACATGCGGAACAGGGCCCATCACCAATCGAGCTTTGGGGTCCGTCTTTTTCATGTAGCTGGCCAGAAGATAAGCCTCTTCTACGGTCATAAACGGCGAAAAGACAACCATTAACGTAGACCCGCTCGTTACAATCGCTTCCTTAATTTTTTGGCGAACGGCTGACAATGCTGTCTTCCACGGATCTGCAAAGCTTATGTCACTCAAGGCAACGTTACCGTTACCTTGCTTGCCCGCGCCAGTTGCCACGTTACCGGCAACGCGAGGTGCCAAAATTCTATTTTCCGAATGAATATATTTAAATCCGAATCGGCCTTCGTCGCACATAAAGTGGCCTTGGGCTTCCGGATTCGCGCGAGGACGCAGCCGGTAGATCTTGTCTTCGTTTTGGTCAACATGGATTGAACAACCTGTTGAGCACCCCGTACATACGCTATCCGCCGACTTGAGCCACCAAACGCGTTTCTTGTAAAGGAAGTCCTTGCTGCAAAGGGCTCCGACCGGACATAGATCGACTACGTTTCCGGCCAGCTTATTGTTACAAGGTTGTTCGGGGAATACGTCGATTTCCTCGTGGCTTCCACGAGCTACGACTTGGAGTTCTGCGGTTCCACTGATTTCGCGAGTGAAGCGAACGCATCGGGTACACATAACACATCGGTCAGTGAACAACGCGATTTGCTCACCGATGTGATACTTGTCCTCACGCTGGATCTTTGGTTCGTCCAGACGACTTTTTGCTTTACCGTACTTGTAGGTATAATCCTGCAAGTAGCATTCGCCTGCTTGGTCGCAAATAGAGCAATCAAGCGGGTGATTGAGAAGCAGAAACTCAAGCGTCTGACCTTGTGATGTTTTGACCTTCTGGCTGTCGGTCCGGATGACAGTCCCCTCTTTGATCGGAGTTTGGCAACCAGGAACCAATTTCGGTCCCATAACGATGGAGCCGTCCGGTTTTTTCTCACCCACCTCGACGAGACACATTCGGCAGGATGCGACGACCGACAGTTCCTCATGCCAGCAATAGTGCGGTATCTCGACGCCTGCTTTGCGAGCGGCGAGGATGCAGTTATCTTTCGAATCGGCTTCGATTTCTACGTCGTTGACTATGACCTTAGGCACAGTATACCCTTGTTAACAAAAGAAGTTTTGTTGTATCGTGTGACGCGTTGCTCATGCTAGTGAGCGCTCGCAAGCTGCCGAGCTTCCGACTTGCGGCCGCTCTTGATGTACTCTTCGAATTCGGGACGGAATTTGTTGATTGCCGTTTTGATGGGCCACGCTGCGCCATCGGCCAAACCGCAAATCGTGGTTCCCGGAATCGTGCCGATGCTAGCCGATATCTCAAGCAAGGTGTCTATGTCGCTGAGTTTCCCGTGACCTTGGCGAATCCGCTCGAGAATCTTGGTCGACCATGCGGTGCCTTCGCGGCACGGAGTGCATTGGCCGCAAGACTCGTGTGCGAAGAACCGACAGGCATTGTAAAGGACATCTACCATGCTGGTGTGGTCATCAATCACGATAACAGCGGCTGTTCCTAGACCTAAACAACCCACACGTCCCGGACCTGCAAAGTCGAGTGGAGTGTCCAACTCTGCCTCGGACATGAAGCCCATACTGATTCCACCGGGGACGACCGCTTTCGCTTTGCGCCCCTTCCAAACTCCCCCGGCATGGTGATTGATTAGATCTCTCGCAGTAATGCCCATCGGGAGTTCCACGAGGCCGGGTTTGTTCACGTGGCCACTGATACAATACAGCTTGGGGCCGTAGGAACCTGCATCACGAGGGTTGTTGGGATCCTTTGGAATCCCCATCGACATGAACCATTCGGGGCCATTGTTTAAAATGTGAGGTATACATGCCATAGTCTCGACATTATTCACAACAGTCGGACGACGAAACGCACCTTCGATAGCTGGGAACGGAGGTTTAATTCGTGGCCAAGCTCGCTTACCCTCCAAGCTCTCGATAAGACCGGTTTCCTCGCCGCATATGTAGGCACATGCGCCACGGTGCAAGTGAATATCGAGATCATAGCCTGATCCGAGGATATTCTTGCCCAAGAGATTATTGGCGTACATCTCGTCGATGGCCTTTTTCAAGGTCCGATAGCAACGGCCGTACTCGTAACGCAAGTAGAAGTAAGCCGTCGTCGTTCGCGTCGCGAAACTGCTGATGACGATTCCCTCTAGTACTTGATGTGGATCCTCTTCGATCAATACTCTGTTATTGAAGGTGCCAGGTTCACTCTCATCTCCGTTGATGCACAAGTAAACCGGGCCGTTGATATCTTTTGGTAGGAAGGTCCACTTGAGGCCTGTAGGGAAGCCTGCACCACCTCGACCACGCAAACCAGACGCCTTGACCGTTTCAATCACATCGGTGTTGGCCATCTTGAGGGCTTTTTCAAGAGCCTTGTAACCACCATCGGCCTTGTAGGATTCTAGCGATTGGCTGTTTGGTCGACCTACGCGTCCTAGTAAGACTGGTTTAAATTCTTGGTTGCTCATGCGTTACCTCGCGCAATTCGTTCGACATCATCCGCATTGACGCACAGTGATAGTTCGTCATTCAACAACATGCATGGGGCGCCGTCACAAGCACCCAGGCATTCTGCCAGTTCTAACGTGATGCTGCCATCAGCCGTCGTCTCACCCGGCTGAATTCCCCAGCGTTCGCATAGCTCAGCTAGCAATTCTTCGCCTCCTCGCAACATGCATGGGAGGGAGCGACAAATCCAAACGCGGACTTTGCCGAGTGGATCCTTCTCGGTTCGGAAGAAACCATAAAAGGACATTGTGTCGTGCACCTGTGCGGATGAGAGATTCAAAATCTCAGCGATTTCTTTCATCGCTTTGTTGCTGACGCAACCGCGTTCTTCTTGAACGACGTGCAATGCAGGAAGTGTGACAGCCTGTTTGCTTGGATAGCGTTCTAGGTGCTCTTCGATTACCTTTTTTGCGTTCTCACTTAGCTCACTCATCGATCCAACTCCGCGGCAATGATGTTGATGCTTCCCAAAACCGTGGCAACGTCACTGAGCATGCAACCACGTATCAATTGGGGGAATAAAGAAAAATGGAGAAGCGATGGCGCGCGAGTTTTCGCTTTGTACGCCCGGAATGAACCATCTCCGACAATGTAATAACCCAGTTCACCGTTTGGAGACTCGGTCGCTGCATAGATTGACTCTTTAGGCGAAGCCATCTGCCGGTTAGGCATGATGCTCTCGAAGTGATGAATCAAACCTTCAATGCTTCTGTAAACTTCTGATTTGTCAGGGATCGTTTCTTTACCTGTGCCCGCCGCGTATATGGGACCAGCGGGAATATTCTCAATCGCTTGTTCGATGATCTTAAGACTTTCTTGCATCTCCATCATGCGAATATGGAATCGTGCGTAGCAATCGCCCCCACGCGTCGCACAAACGTCGAAATCAAAATCATCGTACGCTAGATAGGGTTCATCGCGACGGAGATCTCTAACCACGCCACTCGCACGCGCAACCGGGCCGGTCGCTCCGCCAGCGATAGCGTCTTCGTAGCTCAATACACCGACCCCCTTGGTGCGTTCAATGAAGATTCTGTTCTTCATCACCAAGCCAGAAAAGTCGCGATAGGCTTTCTTGAAAGTTATGCAGAACTTACGGACCATCTCGATCCAATCGTCGGTAATGTCGTAGAGCAATCCACCGACGCGAGTGTAGGACGTGTGGAATCTCTGACCCGATGCACGTTCACAAATCTCATAAATGTATTCGCGTTGATTAAACGCATACATAAATGCAGTAACGCCACCCAAGTCAAGTACGCATGTACCGGTGCACAACAAGTGATCATGGATCCGCATCAACTCTGCGAAAATCGTCCGAATGTATTTGCACCGAGGTGTAAGTTCTATGTTCAACAACTTTTCGACTGCATGGTGCCATGCGATCTCGTTCGCCAACGGCGAAATGTAGTTCATCCGGTCGACGATAGTCACGTATTGGTTGAAGTCCAATACTTCACCTAGCTTTTCGAAGCCGCTATGTAGGAAGCCAATGTCTGGCTCAGCGGATATGACCATCTCACCGTCCAGTTGGAGAACCAGACGAAGTGTCGTGTGGGTTGCCGGATGCTGCGGACCGAAATTGAGCGTCCAGTACCCCTCTTTGTGTGCATCGCCCAAGTCAGGACGTTCGAGCAACTCTAATGGCATTCTGTTGACTCCTGTACTAGCTCTCTGCTCGAGTTATGACTGGAAAGTTATGTCGCTCGCCTCTTCCCTTGACCGGGTAATCCTTGCGAAGAGGAAACGACTGAAACTCCTGCGGTAGAAGCAAACGCTTGAAATTCGGATGACCTTCAAAAACGATACCGTACATGTCGTAGGTCTCGCGTTCCAACCAGTTTGCTCCCGACCATACTGGAGTCGCTGAGGGTATCGTGAGATCAGGCTCGTTCAAGTAGGCCTTTACCGTCAGTCGTTCGCCACTGTCGGTGTTTAGAAGCAAATAAACCACCTCGAAGCGGTCCTCGGATGCACCGTATTCCAGCAAGTCTACGCAGGTAATATCTGTTAGTTGATCGAAACCGATTCGCTTGCAAGCTTTAAGCGTTACAAGTATCTGCTCCGAAGGAACTACAACCCGCACCTGGTCTTGATAAGTAGACCACCGTGGAAAGAAACCTGGTAGTTCTTTGTTGAGTCGGCTCTGCAAATTATCCATAGACTTGCTTTCTATTTTGGAATTCGGTGGAACCACTTTTAATGAACGGGGTCGTACGTAGGGGGTTCAAGCTTTAAGCCGTTGCGTTCGCGAATTCGGATGAGTTCATCCTCGTCGAATCGCTGTGGCCCTTCCGGCAGAATCCGAAGCTTGAACTCACGCGCGTTGTAAGTTCCACCCGATTTGATTTTTTCTTGCAAGTCGATAATGGAACGAATCAGTTGCTCGGGTCGCGGAGGACAACCAGGAACGTAGACGTCCACCGGAATAAACCGATCGATTCCTTGAACCACCGCATAGGTGTCGAAAACACCGCCTGAACAAGCACATGCACCCATGGAGATACACCACTTGGGCTCAGGCATCTGCAACCAAATTCTCTGCAAGACGGGCAACATCTTCATGACCACACGACCTGCGACAATCATCAAATCGCACTGCCGAGGAGTAAAACGCATCACCTCGCTACCGAATCGAGAAAGGTCGTGACGACTTCCTGCGGAACTCATAAGTTCGATCCCGCAACATGCTGTCGCGAAAGGCATTGGCCACAAACTGTTGGCCCGAGCCCACGAAGCAGCAGCATCCAAAGTCGTCAGGAAAACGTTATCGCCGACTGTTTTGTTTATTTCCGTCGCCAATCGAATACTCCTTTGAAATAGTCCACTAGATAGGCCAGGACCAAAGTGATGACGAAAAACATCAACACCAAAAATACGATAGGTCGGTAATCAACGGGAATACCGTCAGCGGCCGTCAAAGAAACCGCCCACGGATAAAGAAACATCAATTCCACATCAAAAACCAGAAACATGATCGCCATCAAATAAAATTTGACGTCGAATGGTTTGCGAGCATCCCCCACGGGATCCATACCCGACTCGTAAGGCATGACCTTAACTTTTGTCTTTTTTCGAGGTGCTACTAAATGCGGCAACAGCAAAGACACCGCCGCAAACCCAATTACGGCAATAAGGTAAATTAATATCGGTAAGTAAGCACCCAACGTCGAAGCCCTCGTCAAATCCTTTGTTCGATCCCACGCTCCCGCCGCTATTCCACCGAACCCAAGCCATGAAACCCAGGAATTCGCTAGCAATTAACAGCAAGGACGCTTGATTTGGAGACTTTGTGAAATTTTTCACAAACTTATACAAGTATTGTAGAAAGGAGCGACAACTTGTCATGGGCAGTTTCCCGCTTTTTGGTCCGAAATGGACGAGTTTCCGTGCGGAGGGCTTTTCTCGCGTACGTTTGCCGCTACGGTCACTACAATTTTCAATCTTGCCTATCAACGGCCGTAATACAGCGTCATCGGAAACAAGTGTTGAATTCATGGAAGCGACAACTGCGGAAGCTCCAAGGCCCAGGGAAAATTCGCAAGGCAGATCGTTGATTGTGCGGGCGGCTTCACAATTGTATCTGCAGACTCTGGCTGGCGTTGTGCTGGGTGGATTGGTGGGGTGGCTGTATAGCGACTTTGGAAAAGGGCTAAAACCTCTCGGCGAAGCATTCGTTAACCTTATCAAAATGATGATTGGGCCGATCATCTTTTGTACGATTGTGCACGGGATCGCGTCGGTCGGTAGCTTGAGACTGGTGGGGCGTTTGGGGCTCAAGGTCTTAATCTATTTCGAGGTTGTGTCGACTCTGGCATTGTTGATTGGCTTGGTGGTCGTGAATGTCAGTGAGCCTGGTGTAAACTTTTCAACGTCCGAGCAGATCGACCAGTTTTTGGCGACTTCCAATTCGCGAATGGAGCAAACCACGGCGGCTGCTAAAGAGCTTTCGTTGTCAGATTTCTTTCTGCATTTGATTCCCAAGACGATTTTTAGTCCGTTTGTTTCGGGGGACCTGCTGCAGATTTTAGTGGTGTCCCTCTTGGCGGCGATCGCCATCCTCGGCTTGGGGGAACGTAGGCATACCGTGTTGCTGTGGATTGACATGGCATCCGAGGTCTTCTTTGGAATTCTAAAAATCCTCGTCCGTTTTGCACCGCTGGGAGCGTTTGGTGCCATGGCTTTTACTGTGGCTGAGTTTCAAGGAGAAGGGTTGCTCAAGCTGGCGCAGTTTATGTTGCTCTTTTACACAACGGCTTTTGTTTTCATCGTTGGCGTATTAGGTGTTATTGCACGTTGGTGTGGTTTCTCATTGTGGAAGTTTGTGCTGTACATCAAGGAGGAAATACTATTGGTTCTTGGAACGAGTTCCTCCGAAACGGCATTGCCTGGGTTGATGAAAAAGCTGGAGAGAGCAGGCTGTTCTCGTTCTACGGTTGGTTTGGTGGTTCCGACAGGTTACAGCTTTAACCTAGACGGGACAAATATCTATATGTCGATGGCGGCATTGTTCGTTGCGCAGGCGACCGGTGTCGAGCTCTCATGGGGGCAGCAATTGTGGTTGCTGGCTGTCGCGATGCTGACCTCCAAGGGCGCGAGTGGAGTAACGGGGGCTGGTTTCGTGACACTGATTGCGACCCTGCAAGTATTCCCCCAGATACCTGCTGCAGCTGCTTTTTTGTTGTTAGGCATCGATCGGTTTATGAGCGAGTGCCGGGCGTTGACCAATTTTCTTGGTAACGGTGTCGCCGCAATCGTGATCAGTCGTTGGGAAGGGGAAATTGGTGGGGCGGGGCGTCCGATTGTTTTTCCCGATGATGATGTATCGGTCGGATCAGACTGATCGGTCGGATCTTTCTTTCATCTTTATAGCTTTGGTTAGAATTCGATCTAGCGCGGAGGCGAATTCTGCTCGGTCGCGCGGGCTATACGGTCGTGGTCCAGAGATCTCCATCCCTGCACCCCTCGCGATGTCGAGCCAGTCACGGCTCGCTAATCTCGAGCCAATGTTGCGGTCTTCGTAAACTTGTCCTCTGGGGTCTAGCACAAAGACGTTCTTTTCGACTAACTGCGCAGCTAACGGAATATCGGCGGTGATGACGACATCGCCGGGCAATGAATACTCGACAATGTATTGATCGGCTACGTTCGCACCGTCCCTTACCGTCACGCTGTTGATTCGACCGTCCGATGGAGGCACCCATATCGACTGGTTGGCTACGAGCGTTACTTCCAAGTTCAAACGCTTGGATGACTTGAACACCAGTTCTTTGACTTCGCGTGGGGCGGCATCTGCATCGATCCAAATCTTCATCAATAGCTTTCTGAGTTATTGCAGCCGAGCGTCGTGTTGGAGTCTATCTATCCCACTGCAATACAGCGAACATAACGATCCCTGCATAGTGGCTTGCACTAGCCAAGATCACCATTACATGCCAGATAGGGTGGAAGTGAGGTGACTTGTGATCGTTCTGCAAAAAAAGTACCCCGAGAGTATAGAGCAAGCCGCCGAGTAACATGCTTAAAAAGCAGGTTGTAGAAACGAAGAAGAAGAGTACCGTGGCAGGCCCCCAACCCAACAAAATACACCAAAGGGGATTGATGTCATCGATTCGTTTTTTGCTAAATACTTTCGAGCAAAAGCCCAGCCCTGCTGCTGACCAAACAGCGGCTAGAAGCGCGATCCGGCCCCATCCCTCCATATTGCTCCAGATAAATGGAGTAAAAGTCCCTGCGATCAACGTGTAAATGACACCTTGATCGACAAGACGCATGCGAAGGCGCTCAACGGGAGTCTTAACTGCATGTGACAAAGTTGAAAAAAGATACATGGCAGATAGGCTGCATCCATACAGCAGACAGGCTATCCAAACCCCTTGATTTTCCTTGACGGCCAGCCAAGTCAAGAACAACATGGCAGGAATACTGAGGGCAAATCCCACGCCATGTATCAAAGCGTTTACCTTTTCTTCGGCGGCGTGTTCAGGAGCCCAATGCTTTGGCATGTCATCAATTGGTTGGGGGTTTGGCACGCATCCATGCTGTTTAGAAGTTTCGGTAATTATCGTGCAGTGATGAGATGTTCCTCAGCAAATCCTGCCGTAGCCTGATTGTAGTGAATAGTTTTGATTAGGCTTCTGCAAATTTTCCCAAGAAGAGCGTTCCGAGATTGGACCTATTGGGTAGAGCAGAGGATTGCGTTCCGCTTCCGAGTCCCTTTATTTCTCAGATCTGGTAGCGAGCCCTCCGTCTGTGGGTTAGAATCGGCCGGGAAACCACATGCCCAAACCAAGTCCAAGCGAGGCTTATGCCATGAGATGGTCAACAACCAAAATAATTGTGGCGGCAGCCCTGTTAGTGCTAATTGGCAGCATCTTTCGTCCAGGAGCACTGGAGGTAGCGATCGTAGGTTTGATCGTTTTAGGGATTGTAGCGATCGCTCGCGGCCGTAACTCTGACGTCGTTGCACGTCAGAGATAATGCGATGAGTATGGGCTGACAAGCGGTTGTCAGTCTAGGTTTACCGTTACCGTTTTGCTTTCCGTGTAGGCTTTTAGGCCTTCTTCTCCGAGTTCGCGACCTTGGCCACTCATCTTGAATCCACCAAATGGTGCCGCTGCGTCGAACACGTCGTAGCAGTTAACCCAGACAGTGCCTGCTCGGACTCGCTTAGCAAATTGATGCGCCTTGCCAATGTCGCGAGTCCAGATTGCGGCTGCCAATCCATAGAAGGTGTGGTTGGCTCGCTTAATGAGATCTTCCCAATCGTCAAAGGTTAGAATTGACATGACGGGACCAAAGATCTCATCGGTGGCGATCGACATGGAATCGCTAACGCCATCGAACACGGTGGGTTGTACGAAGTAGCCGACATCCCCCGCTCGAGCACCACCTGCGACGCATTTCGCTCCTTCTTGGTGTCCTTTGTCGATGTAGCTCATAATCTTGTCGAATTGGGCTTTGTCGACCTGTGGGCCTTGTTCGGTATCTGCCGCAAAGGGATTACCTACGCGGCGATTCTGTGCGAGTCGCTGTAGTTTCTCGACAAAGGCACCGTGGACTTTCTTGTGAACGAACACGCGTGAGCCAGCACAGCAGCATTGGCCTTGGTTGAGGAACAGGCCTATATAAGCACCTTGCGCTGCCTTGTCCAAATCGGCGTCATCCATCACCACGTTGGGGCTCTTGCCACCGAGTTCAAACGTTAAACGTTTCAGAGTGTCAGCGGCTTCGCGCATGATGATTTGGGCCGTTCGGTGTTCCCCCGTAAAGGCGATCTTATCGACGCCAGGATGTTTCACCACAGCGGCACCGGCTGTGGGGCCGAATCCTGGTACTACGTTGATGACACCATCAGGTATTCCTGCTTCTTTGGCTAGTTGTGCTAGTCTCAAGCAGGACAGTGGGGTTTGTTCGGCAGGTTTCATCACGATCGTGCAACCTGCTGCGAGTGCAGGTCCCCATTTCCATGCGACCATGAGCATGGGGAAGTTCCACGGAATAATCTGGCCCGCTACACCGATTGGTTCACGACGTGTGTAAGTAAAGTAATTTCCTCGGACAGGAATCGTTGAGCCCTGAATCTTGTCTGCAAAGCCCGCGTAGTATCGCAAGCAATCAATAACCAGAGGCAAGTCCGCGTTTCGAGATTCTCGAATAGGTTTTCCATTATCGAGTGTTTCTAGAGCTGCCAATTCGTCGATATCTTGCTCGATCAAATCTGCCAACCGGTACATGCATCGGCCACGGTCGCGGGCGTCCATTCGGCTCCATGGTCCACTTTCGAGTGCGTGGCGAGCCGCTTTAACGGCAGCATCTACGTCTTCCTTGTCTCCTTCCGCAACCTCGCAGATAACCTCTTCCGTTGCTGGATTAATGGTTTCAAAGGTCTTGCCCGATAGTGCGGGTCTCCATTGCCCATCGATAAAGCATTCGGTGTGTCGAATTTTCGGTGGTCGGATGGTTTCAGCTACGGTTGCCATGTCATTCTCCGGAATGAGAGGGAGGATTGTTTACAACAGTCGAGCGAGGTAGTCGCTTCGTTTCTGCCTACCCAATATAGCATATTGCCGGCATCGCCAAGTGACTTCGATGGGAAGCCCTGCGTGGAAGAGTCCATTGAGCAGGAGAGATCAAGCGGTCACGGTAACTATTTGCGCCGAACGGGGCGCCACTGTGGCGATCCTTTTTGATCGCTTTGGTTGTCGACCGCGCCTCCTATTCTGGAAAAACCACCTCCCGACGTTAGCAAGCCGGCCATGCTGGGCGGGACATCAGGCAATCCAGGATCATCGTCGGGGGGACTAACGTTTAGTTGGCTCTTTGAAGGAGTACTGGTGGCGGTATTCTTGCGATTGTTTCGCGACGAAGAGGAATTCGACTGGGAAAGCGATTGCAAGTTTTGGCGAGCGAGCGACTTTTCCGTTTCGGCGAGTCTTGCTTCCAATTGTTGGTTTCTGGCGGCCAGTTCGTCGGCTCGTTTCTTTTGAGCTCGGAATTCCCCGAGGATCCGTTCGCTGTCCACTTGGAATTGTTTGGCTTGCGGGCTACCAGGCCATGGAAATTGCTGGCATCCAGTGCAAATCCCGAGGGCCAAGCTGAGTATCGCCGACCTCGGAATGAATCCGATTAAAGCATGTTTGGCTCGTTTAGACTGGGTGCTGTTCATAATCAATGCGGTAGCGTCGGCCACCGCAGTTTTCCATGCTAATTTCGAAATTCGAGGTTTTAACGACCACCTAAGTTAGTTAGCAAAATAGCGAACCTGGGAAAAGATCATTTTGGGTCTCCCGAAGGGTCGGATTCAAAAACAAGCTGCGGATTCGCACGCCAAGAGGTTGAAAAGTTGTCTATCCGCCTTTTAGGTAGATTTTCTTATGGAAAAATTCCATTACACTTAAGGGGGTGCCCAAAGGTTGTAACGCGGCTTGAATTGATTCGGCCGTACACCTTTCCCCAATTGGACCGAATGTTTTCTTCGCGGGATCACAGTCGGTTTCGGAGTCCATTTCCTAGCATGGAAAACCGGCATGACGCAAATTACAGCTGAACGAATTCAAGAGTTACTCGAAAAGAGTCGGCTCGCGGAACCGCTGCAGTTGGCAGAGTCGTTTGGCCTGATTCGAGCGAAGCACGGAGGGGAATTACCCAATGATCCAGTTCTCGTATGTAAAGAGCTAGAAGACCTCGGTGTAATAACTCGGTGGCAATCCGAGAAAGTTCTGCAGGGTAAGTATAAGGGGTTTTTTCTGGGCAAGCATAAACTTCTTGGACATTTAGGCAGCGGCGGTATGAGTAGCGTCTACCTGGCCGAGCATACGGTGATGAAGCACAAACGAGCCATCAAGGTTCTGCCAAAGTCCAAGCTCGGAAACAATAGTTATTTAGAACGATTTCGCCGGGAAGCTGAGGCGATTGCGGCCCTTAATCATCCCAATATCGTTCGCGCGTACGATATAGACAACGAAAAGGACACGCACTATATCGTTATGGAGTTTGTCGACGGAGCTGATATGCAGAACCTCGTCAAAAAGCACGGGCCGCTACCATATGAGGTTGCAGCGGACTATATCGCCCAATCTGCTAGAGGCCTTCATCACGCTCACCAATCCGGATTGGTACACCGCGACGTAAAGCCAGCGAATTTGCTTGTGAACAAGGAGGGTGTTGTAAAGATTCTCGACTTGGGCCTAGCTTTGTTCTCCGAGGAGACGGATGCCTCGCTCACGATGGAGTATAACGATAAGGTTCTCGGAACTGCCGATTACTTGGCCCCCGAACAAGCCATCAATAGCCACAATGTGGATCACCGCGCAGACATGTATGGCCTAGGTTGTACGCTCTACTTCCTGTTGACCGGACATCCACCATTTCCCGAAGGTAGCATTGCCAGTCGCATCATCAAGCACCAAAACGAAATGCCGCAAGACATCCGAAAGGATCGCCCCGATTGCCCAGGGGAACTCGACGGCGTTTGCGTTAAGATGATGCAAAAGGATCCAAAGTATCGATATGCTGACTGCATCCAAGTTGCTGAAGTCTTGGAAGCTTGGTTAGAAAAATTCCGCAAAGAGAATCCAAACAAACCTGTTTTCACCGTGATGGACGTATTGGCCAACAAGACGAAATTTAGCCGCGACGTCGATACTGTTAATAATCGTACAGATGGAACGATGGGGGGGGAAACGGGGCGATCGAGCGGGATTGTCAAATTGTCTACGTCCGATAGCGGCGTGCTCCGAGCCATTGCTAAAAGCGATGCATCATCGATCGATAGCAAAATCGATTTGGTGCACGATACGAATTCGCCTAATCGAAGCAAATCTAAGAGCCAAGCCATCGCTCACGCAGATTCGCCGCTTAACAAAACAGGGGCGGCAAGTAAAAGCGACTCTCCTCTCAATAAGCCCTTAAACGCCGTACAAGCAAAACCGAGCGAACCTGCTCTCGCTGCCAAGGCTAATCGCAGCAGTAGCCAGGCAAATCAGCCTGTCAATCAGGCCGCATCGAATGGTCCCACGAAACCAGTCAACCGATCGAACTCTCAGTTGCCAGTCTTGATCGGCGTAGGCGTTGCAGCCCTCGTCTTGGCAGGCCTCGTCATTGCATTTCTTGTGTCGAGAAGCTAAGGGAATTCGGCCGCCGATCGGTTCTTTGAGTACAATAGGAGTGTCGCCGCTTCTCTACTCGAAGCGCCGTAGGGTTAGGATCGAAACCGGGGTTTAACGACAAGGTCGCGTAGAAGTGAATGACACAGGAATTGGTTCGCGAAGTAAAGTTAGTCGCACAGCGTCGTATGCTGGCGGGTTATTGCGAGGTTTTGGAGTTGTCGTCGTCGGCCTCTTTTTCAGTTGCTTGTTCGGCGTGGCCCTTGCACAACAAAAAATCGACAGCCTAGACAAGTTAAAGCTGGAGGCGGATAAGCTTGCTAGCCTCTATAAGGAAGGAAAGCTCGTTGAGTGCTCCGAGCTCATGGATCGTTGTACAGATACCTTTATTCAACTGCTTCCCGCCGCTCCACCAAAGGAGGCCGGTGATTGGCGCAAGGTGCATACCCAGATTATGCCGATCTACGAAGGCCTATTGATAGAGGGAGCAGAGTTAAAAAAACTTCCTACGTGGCCCGATCTGGTGAAAATGAGGAAGAAAGGCGCAGCGGGTAAAGGTAAAGATACACCGGAAATGTCCCCCCCGTCTCCCCAGGTCAGCTTTACAAAAGATATCGCCCCATGGATGGCAGAGCAGTGCTCGCGTTGCCACGTGACTCGAAGAGAAGGTGGGTTTTCCCTTGCGACTTTTGAGTCCCTTATGAAAGGTGACGATGGCGGTGTCGTTCTTTTCCCGGGCGACGTCGCTGGAAGCACTTTGGTTACTACCATTGAGTCGGGAAATATGCCGCGCGGTGGTGGCAAGGTATCTCCTGAGAATCTAGCCAAACTAAAGCTCTGGATCGAACAAGGAGCGAAGTTTGATGGGCCATCGCCACAAGCGGCACTAGCAACCTACGTCGATAGGCCAGCCACTGCTAACCCCGTAGGTACCCCGGCGCCGGAAACGATGGTTACCAAACCGACTGGCAAGGAGACGGTGAGTTTTAGCCGTCAAGTTGCTCCGCTGCTGATCGAAAACTGTAAAGGATGCCATTTCAATGCTCAGAATGCATCGGGTCGATTAAGGTTTGACAACTTCACTCAACTATTAACCGGTGGCGATAGTGGCTCGATTCTCGCTCCCGGAAAGGGGGAAGAGAGTTTACTGGTCAAAAAACTGAGAGGTACGGAAGGGCAAAGAATGCCCGCTGGCGGACGACCACCGTTGTCAGACGAAAACATAAAACTCATCTCTACATGGATCGATGAAGGGGCTTCTTTTGATTCGGACGATCCCCGATCCAATCTGGAACAGATCAGCAATAAGGCATGGGCACAAAATGCATCTCACGTCGAGTTGATGAAGAAGCGAATGGAGCGAGCGAGGGATCGCTGGAAGACTGCTTCCAATGTGAAGGATCCGGGAGAGTCGCACGATGATCGATTCCATGTCATCGGTAACATAAGCCCAGAAGCGACGCAGAGACTGTTGTCGATCGCAAATGACGCGGAAGCGCAGGTAAAGAAAACTCTCAAGATCAGTTCCAAGGAACCGCTGATAAAAGGTGGTATCACCGTTTTCGCGTTGAAGGGGCGATACGATTACAGCGAGTTTGGAAAGATGTTGGAGAACAGAGAATTGCCGGCGGAGTGGTCGAGTCACTATCGAGCAGAGGTTCTCGACTCATATATTGCAATCATCTATCCGGGAGGAGCGGAGCAAGACAAGAACTTTGAAAAGGTTGTGGAATCGTCACTTGCTCAGCAGATTGCAAGCCTTTGGGTCTCCTCTATGCGCGGAGTACCACGATGGTTTTCGGATGGTGTCGGCCGACAGATCTTGTCCTCCATGGTAAGCTCGGGAGATGTGCGGGTCCAAGCGTGGATGCAACGAATTCCCGTCGCCCTTAGCAAACTAGAAAATGTTAAGGGATTGATCGACGGTAGGATCAATGATGAAGATGCCGCTACAATCGGTTTGGCGGTTGTTAAGTTTATGAATGATGGGGCCAAGCGAAAACTATACGATACTTTGCTAAAGGGTCTTTCTAACGGCGTTCCTTTTGACCAGGCTATGTCGAAGACTTTTGGCCCGATTGAACCATTTCTCAAGACAACGCTGGGACGAGACAAGTAGCACTTCATGGCAATCAAGACGCTAGCGGTTCCAGCATCCATACCGCAACCAGCCCGCAACCTAAATTCGGTTTTGAGAATCCTTTTCAAATTGTCCCCTGCTCAATCGGAGGGTTTAATCGAGCAAGGACATGTTCGTGTGAATGGCAGGATGCTACGACATGGTTGGAAAGTATGCGAGGTAGGTGATGAAGTTGCGGTTGATATCATTCCTCAAGCGATCGTTGCTCCCACCAAATCTGTCAAGCGTAATCAACCGAAACGAGTCATTGAGTTTCTCTATGATGACGCGGATCTGATGGTTATCAATAAGCCTGCGAATCTGCTGACAGTACCCACAAAACATCGCGAACCCCACACCGTGCTATCTTTGGTGGAGCGCAGGATTGCTTCACAGAGGGAGAGTGCGAAAGCATTTTGCGTTCACAGGCTGGATCGAGGTGTCTCTGGCGTTCTTGTTGTTGCCAAGTCTTTGGAAATCGCTGAGGCACTTCGGAATCAGTTTGCAGACCGAAAGCCCAATCGCAAATATATCGCGATCGTGGCAGGTGTACCGAAAGACAGTGAAGGCCGGCTAGTAAATTATTTGTCGACCGATGAAGACTTGAATCGTGTCCTAGTTCCCAACGAATCGCAAGGTGAGTTGGCAATCACGAATTATTCGATTTCTGAAGCATGGACCGATTCAGCGCTATTACATGTGCGACTGGAAACCGGTAGGAGAAATCAAATCCGCGTACAGCTAGCGGAAATCGGACATCCTATTCTTGGGGACCCGCGATATAAACCAAGACAAGCTGAGCACTGGGGGTGGCCGCATACGCGAATTGCGTTGCATGCTGAGTCGCTAGGTTTCGTTCATCCCCGAACGGGAGAGCCAATATACATTGAATCTCAGTGGCCTCAAGAGTTTCGAGACTTTGTGCGTCAGCAAAGAAAAACCAATCCTTCCTAAGTATTCCTAGATGAACGAGCCACTGCTTCATTGGTGGGATTTGCTTCAGGCCCCTCGAAGCCCAGTCGCTGCAAAATCCAAATGGAAGATTTTGCGAGAAGGGCTTGCATTGCAAGCCCTACAACCGAAACATCAGTTCGGTTCGAGTTGGCATGTGCAATCCGAATATGGAGAATACTCTCGCGGTGCAATAAAATGTTTAATGCGATCTCCCGAATTCGGCGACGAGTGCGAGATGGTCGTGTTGTTCCCCAAATCGGGTACGCGTGCCACTGCATGTGTTTCATCGCAAATCGGATGTGCGGTTGCTTGTCGATTTTGCGCGACAGGCACGATGGGGTTCCGACGCAATCTCTCCAGTAATGAAATTTTAGAACAAGTCTATTTAGCACGTTGTATCGCCAAGCGATTCGGTCGAAGTTTGCGCAATGTCGTATTCATGGGTATGGGAGAGCCCATGCACAATTGTGAAGCCGTATGGGATAGTATTCATGGTATGATCGGGGACTTTGGATTTGGATTGTCTCCACGATCCATAACGGTTTCCACTGCAATCGGCGGTGGGGCACTTATCGAGACAGCAACGAAATTCGCTTCGATACGTTATGCACTAAGTTTACACTCCGCTATGGGCGACGTCCGAAAAGACCTCGTCCCAAAATCTCCATCCGAAATGGATAGGCTAAGAGAAGTGATTCGATCGATTAATCGAATACAGGCTGGCGAACCAATTTGGATTGAGATCACCATGCTGAAAGATATCAACGATCGGCCTGCTGATGCTGTAGCGTTGGTTCAGTTTTGTAGAGAGTTGAACGTACAAGTGAACCTGATACCCTATAATTCGATAGAGGGTCAGGAGAACTCAGATCGCTCTCCAACGAAACCGCTGACGTTCAACGGAGCAGACCTGCAGTCTACAGAACTGAAGGAGGTCTATGCGATGGCCAATTATCTCCGAGATAACGGATTAGTTGTTCGCGTGCGCAACTCATTGGGCGGGCTAGATAACGCTGCCTGCGGACAATTAGCGTTATCCAATGCTCGTACCAAAGCTTAAATGTCACGGTACTTGATAATGGATCGTTAGAAATAGCTAGCCTTCGACTCTTAACCCGCCATGCGTCGGCTAGGTTCTGCCTGGTTAAGTTTGTTGTAGAGTGTTTTGAGGCTGATTCCGAGTTCTTCTGCTGCTGCTGGTTTGTTTCCATTGTGGCGAGAAATGGCTTCTTGAACTGCGATGGCTTCCATGTCGCGAAGAGTCATCGGCGACATGGATGTTGGGATAGGAATGGGACGAGATTCTCGTTTCACCGGGCGTGCCTTGAAGTGTTTCGGTAGATGTTTAACTTCGATGGGTGGGTTATCACAAAGGATGGTGGCATACTCGATGACATTAGCCAGTTCGCGTATATTTCCAGGCCATTGATGCTCTTCAAATGCTTGGATCGTTTCCGGTGCAAATATTTGATCGATAGATGAGTGTTCTGGTCGATGCCGCAAATATAAATGTCTGGCGATTAGAAGAACATCATGTCCTCGTTCACGAAGGGAGGGAACATTGATTTCGAACGTATTGATTCGAAACAACAAATCCTCGCGGAAAGTTTGATCTGCGACCATTTGCTCAAGATCGCGGTGCGTGGCACAAACGAGTCTAACATCCACTTGTTTGATTTCATTGTCTCCGACTCGACGCAAATCACCACTTTCGAGAACTCGTAGCAGTTTCGCTTGCATCGACAAAGGGAGTTCACCGATTTCGTCGAGGAAAATCGTACCACCATGCGCTTCATGAAAAAGTCCGTCGCGATTTGAGTCCGCTCCGGTAAAGGCACCTTTTTTGTGACCGAACAATTCGCTCTCCATAAGATGCTCCGGTAATGCACCGCAGTTTACCGCAATAAACTTCTTTGCCGCACGAAGACTTTGTTCATGAACCGACCGAGCCACTAACTCTTTTCCGCATCCCGTTTCCCCTCGAATAAGCACGGAACTATTCGTTCTCGCAACTCGTCCAATAAGAGACGACAACTGTTTCATCTCTTCGCAATCGCCGATAATGACCGTACCTCGATTGCTGACTTTTTGTTTGGTCTTTTCAATTTCGAACGTATGTTGCTTGAGTGTTCTCCTCGCCGCAACGCGTTCAAAAAGCTCCTCAAGTTCCTTGAGTTTGCAGGGTTTGCCCAGGTAATCAATCACACCAAACTTGAGGGCAGCGATCGCGCTTTCGAGAGTTTGTTTTCCTGTCAGAACAACGCAATCCATTTTTGGCTGCATTTGGCAGGCTCGCTCGATGACTTGGATTCCATTCATACCGGGCATATCCAAGTCAACGATCATGCAGTCGAAGGAATTGCGTTCCATGGCAGCGATCGCTGTAAATCCATCCGGGCATACGGTCACGGAATGTCCCATTTGAGGAATTTCCAGTCTCATGACCTCTTGGATCGATGTATCGTCATCCACAAAAAGTACTGATAGAGAACTAGGCTGCATGACTTTGCTCAATTGGCTTGGGGGGACTAAATCGGTTGCGGGGTGTATCGAATAGTTTTCCGATTGTGGCGCTTTCGGTTTCTTCTCCACCGGTCGAATTGATGGACGAAGACGCTTCTCTGGGTAGTAGTACATCAAATCGGGAACCTACGCCAAGACCGAGATTGGTGACGATAATTCTGCCACCGTGATCGGCAATGATTCGACTCGTAATGGATAGCCCTAACCCCGTACCACGACCATCGAGTCTCTTGGTAAAAAACGGCTCAAACAAATGCTTCTGGACTTCGTCGGTCAGGCCGCAGCCATTGTCCTGAACACTCAGCATTACGAATGATTCACGCAGCGAGAGTTCGATGGAAACGATCCCATCGGTTCGTTTTGGGTCGATAGATTCCAGGCTGTTGGTAAGTAGATTCAGGATAACTTGCTTCATTTCCTGAGCACTGACCCACGCCAAATAGTCTGTCGTTTCACGCTGAAAGAGTATCTTCTTAGAACGGAATTGGCCCAAGTGACGCACCATGCTAACGACATCGTCGATCACATCCTGCATATCGACTAACGATCGCTTGCTTTCATGGTTAAGACGACTGAAATCCAATAACCTCTCCGTAATGCCTTTGCATCGAAAGGCTTCATCCTGGATACGTTTTAGATAGTTCTTCAGAGTCTGAAGATCTTTATTGTCTGACACGTCTTCCGAATCCAATAGTCCTGACGGGATTAGTTTGTGCAACCTTGTTTCTAGGGCCTCGGCGCTCCAGGCTATTGATGCCAGTGGGTTGTTGATTTCGTGAGCAACTCCGGCGGCAAGAAAGCCGACACTCGCTAACTGTTCATTCCTTATGACCTCTCTGGATCGTTCCTGCACTTGCTGATTCAAGTCCCGCTGAATATTGAGAAAGCTTTCCACTCCAAGATTTATGGCATTGGCTAGTTCGGCCAGTTCATCTTTCGATTCCGAGGTCAAACGCACGGTAAAATCACCCGCACCTACACGCCGAGCCTTGGATAGTAACTCCTTAAAGGGTTTTATCACGGCAATTCTGGCATAAACCACCAATCCGATTAGCAATCCTGCAGCAAGAATGGCACTCCCCCAAGTTAAAGCAATCCATGTTCGATAACGATTTCGAACATCATCTCGAAAACTCGCCATCCGCTCAGCAAGAAACGTTGGTAGTTCGTGCGCTAGCGATGAAAGTTGATCGAGATCATGTGATTGTTCAACGAGCAAAAATGCATGGGGATACTGCTGTATCTCCGAGTGGCGTTCGTAAATCTTGGTGAAGAGTTTTCGAATGGCGTTGGTGTGTTCGAGCTCGGCAGATCGATCTGAAAGATAGCGATCATCTTTGTCAAAGGCCTCTAACCTAGCTTGATAGCGGGCCAGGAGCAGGCCTACTTGTTGAAGTTGCTGAGAGAACCGTAGCTGTTTGCGATAGTCTTCGTATTCTGGGTCTAGTCGAAACTTAAGAGGTTCACTCATCTTGAGCGAGCTCTGATCATTTCGGAGTTGATCAATGGCAAGCGTAAGTTCAGAGGTCAGAGGCATCTCGGACGCTCGGCTGCTGAGAGTCATCGCCAGATCACGATAAGCATAGACACCTCGGAAGCTGCTATAGCCTAAAACCGCAATAACCAGAGCTAGAACTGCCATAGAGTTGAGCAGCTTCTTGCGGATCGTCCATTTTGGGATTTGCGGCAATAGGTGCATTCGTAACATCTATCGTTGAATGAAGCTGTCCTGCGATACCCCTCGCAGGGAGCTATAGTACGACGGATTCATCGGGACCATTGCAGGGGGGGCCGCGACTGGCAACGGAGGGTTGGGGCCCCCACCCAAAGGTGCCGCAATATTGATAGGCTGATAGCCGTTCTTATTGGGGAATGCGAATTGGGAGCCTGTGTCCCCTGTCATGCCATTCACAACATAGGAACCGATTGAGATATCAAGCTCAATTTCTGGGTCCATTGCTGGGATTAACTGGATCTTAACTTTGTGTGGGAGAGACGTTTGAATCGCGCTGTAATACTCATGGTTGGATTGTTGAGCTTGCGCTACGAACCGACCCGAAGGATCTTTTAGGAAGACCTGTCTAGTGAATCCGAATTTAGGGTCAACGACTTGTGTTCGTTGGAACGGGCCTATCGCACTCGGCACATAGGTTGTGAGCTGTATCATACCATCTGGCTGTGTTACCGGTTCCAAAGCGAGATCGCTCGGGTTGAAGCTTGCAACACCCAGTGCTTCGATTAGCCAGAGTGGTGATACGGGCAGAATTCTTCGGACTTGTTGGGCGTCGAAATCATCGTGGCTAGCATAAAAAAGTTGCGGTGTCATTCCGTTTCGAATCGTCATCCAAAATGCTTCTTGATTGCTTCCGAGGTCGAGTCCTCTGAAACCCGCGATCGAAGCTGTCATGCGAAAATTTCTTTCTCGCATCCAAGTAAGAGTCGAGTTCAGATTGGTCTCATTGTTCACTTTGACCGAGACCGAATTCGATTGCAACGATTGCACTTGATTGGCGCGGTTGAGAACTTCCGCAAGCTGTTCCAGTGTTGGAGGCGTGTTGAAAATGGGAACTGGTTTGAGTTCGTTTATCTGGCGTTTAGGAATGCATGTGGCACCGGTCGCGAAAAAAACGATTGCGACAATAAGATAAGTTTGTAGGTTCGAACAATAGGCACGAAGCACAATCTAATCCTCCGTGTGCAGTAGTTCTAGTATTTCGGCTTGGATGGATTTTGATTCGGCAGGATCAATCTCAACGACCGGTACTAAAAACTGTTGGTCGCTCGATGCCGAATGAAGATCTAAAGTCGTTGTCGATTCCTCTGATGATGTGTGGTGCGAATCCTCGGATACCAGCACTCGTTTGCGAAGCAGCAGCACGGCAAGCAGATATGCTATTTGACTCTTGCCCGGAGTTTCAAGAAATGATTGCAGCGTATCAAGCAGAATCTGCGTGGGGGCGAGTTTTGTTTTAGCATTCTTCTTATCTGCTATTCTGGCGACCCACCATCCAATTGTCTCTGTCGTGGGCCCCTGCCACTTTTCTGAAGAGTAATCGCGTCTTATCAGCTCACCACCCTTTTGAATGATTGCAGAATAGTAGCGTTCGCCAGGAGCCAGTATTCGGTCCGAGTCGTAACATCGTCTGGAGCTTTTTTGGATCGCGTATTCCTGCATTCCTCGGCTTGTAGCAAAATCGAATGCTGGTAGCCAGATCAGTCGGCGGAATAAGGCTCCGGGGTAGCGGCCGAATCTTTGAAGGGATACCAACCCGAGAGAATAATAATTTGCCGTCCAAGTACGTAGGTAGAGAGTCCCATAATCACACCGAGAACGTCTGCGAAAAAATCGTTCCAGTCCGCGGTTCTCCCAACTGGAATCTGTAGCAACTCGTCTATCGCACCGTAGACTACACAAATTAGTCCGGCAAGAATCACGTTGTAGGCACGATTCGGGCGCGTAGGGATCGCCCAAGCTAAAAGAAACGAGAGGCCTGTATACGCTCCAGCATGCAGAATCTTATCGTTGAATCCAATCTTTCGAATGATTGGTCCAGGGGGTATGTGCGTCCCGATAAAGAGAGCAATCCAATAAAGGGATAGCATTAAAACGGCCCAACGTAGGCCGTAAATCGTGGACTTCATAAGTTCCTGATGGGGATGTGTCAAAACAAAAAAAGGCATCGCAAAATCGATGCCTTTTACTCCTTACTCTAGAATCAGTCTAGAAATCAATCCCACCACCATTGATCAGCAGCCAAATCCTTTGGTGCACCAAGCTTCCCAATCGTTTCAGAAACTGAGGAGTCGACGGAGACTCTAGATGGGTCGACCAACTTGCGAGCCGCAATGTGAACCCCGCCCCCGATTGGTGTCATTAACTGTGCATCCTTGATGACGTAGTTGATGGCCGTCTCGACCTGATTGACTTCCGATGCCCCGTAAACGGAGAATTTTTCTTCGCTACCGAAAATACCCAAGTTCCAATCAGCTTTGTTGTAGAGCCCACGGTCTTGGATAAATGCTGCAGCAATACTGATATCGAATAGGTTTCGCATTTCATTGAAGACTGGGTTAACTTCTGCAATCGCATCAAACTTTTCAGTGAATTCCTTGGTGAAGGTGTTGCTTGCTGCATCGCCACTCTTGCCTGACCGTTGACGAGAGCCATCTTTGGAAACTCCTTCGAGTTCACCGGAGAGTTTGACTCCCTTTCCAACCAAGTGCATTGCCGTGCCATCTTCATTCGATGCCACGGTGGAGTAATCAGCCTCGAAATACCATCGTTGAAGGGCGTTAGCGCCTGGACGGGGTCGCGTCTTTTGGATCCAAGTCGTCATGGGAACCATCGGATCTTGAAGGCCGATACCGATCAGTTTCATGCGATAATCTGCTTCGACTAACACCTGCGCGAAGTGAGTCGTCTTTGGAACACCTTTGATCGAAATCGTTTGGTACCCTAGTGCATCACGCATGCCTGACATGTATTGCGACACAAATTGTGGGCTGTTGAGTTGAGCAGCGTTGATGCCGTTTGCAGACACATTCGCATGGAATTGGCTCATGCGTTTGAGGCCTTCTGGAGTGGGATCGATCGAGCAACCAATAACGGTCGTCGCACCCTGGCCCGGTGCAAATGCTCGCAATGCCACGACCAAATCGTCAAGCCGAAGTGTCGCTCGGCCGTTGGTTAATCCAACCAGTCGGTTGCTGTGATCCGCGTACCATTGGTCTGCAGGACCAGCAATAACAATGTCTTTTGTTTCGGGGAGATAGAACACGTATTCAAGTCGCTGTAATCCAGCCAAACTCATAACTTCATCGGACAACGCCGCACCCGACTCGAGTTGCTTCTTGACGAAGCTTTCCAGTCGGTTAAGCGACACCATTCGCATGGGTGAAGTCTTTAGTTCGTTACGAGGTCTACTTTGCAAAGCTGCTTGACGCTGCATTGCTGCTAACTTTGGATCGACCTGCATAACACGCAACACGCCCGTTGCGTCAATGCTAATCCCGGCAACTCCATTATTGCCTCCACCATCTCCCCCGCCGCCGCCGTCCTGACCAAAGACGATAACTCCGGTCCCGCTAAGGAACGCTGTAAGTGCAAAAGTCCATGCTGCACGCAACAAGGTCTGGTAACGCATGCCGAGATGCCTTTAAAGAGAAGCGACTAGTTCAAACTCGATTCAAAAACGACTTTCGTGAGCGAAACGAAAATCATCCCATCAAGAATAATTGCCCCGAATGCAATTGGCAACAATTTGCTCGAAATAGATATCGTAAGCTCCCCTGAATCTTGGATTTAAACCAAAATCTTGGTTTTTTTGACAGATTCTTTTGCGTTTCGCTAAAGCATTCTTGACTGGTAAACCAGGGAATTTGTATCCCCTTAGAGAACTTTGTCTTGTTTCCCTCATTGAAAAGACCTGTTTCGACATGGAATTCCGGTCCAACCCGTGAACGCAAAGAATCTTGTATCAATTAAGCTGATTCTGGTCATATTGCTGGCGATAGTGGAGATACTATCTCCATCAGGAGAGATTGGTGCGCAGCCAGTCGTACAACTGCCGTCGACTAGTACCTCTGGGGGCTATCCCGGAACGTACTCCGTACCTCCACCTGGGGCCGCATCAGGCTTTCCGGTCTCGGGCACGACAGGCTACGACCCTTATTTTCGCCAGATCCAGCCGTCGGGTGTTTATCCGCAATCATCTAATTGGGGGTTCGGGAATCTATTCAATTGGAATAGTTCAGCGCCGGTAATTCCAATGGGTCCCGCGAACTATCCAACCTACATTCCCCCGAATACCGCTCAACCGTGGAATCCAACTCAGGGCTCGGTCTATCCTCCAGGTGTTTATCCTACAGGTGTTTATCCTGGGCAACCAAATGTTTTGTTTCCTGGTACCGGAAATCAACCAGCTCCGACTAGTGGTGGATACCAATACCCGTATGGCTGGCCCGGGACAACGAACAGTGCTGGCTATAACAATTGGTGGAATACCACAAGTTCGAGTATCACCAACGGCACTAGTCAGGTGATGCGCGTTTTTCGAGGGGTACGTCTACGTCATACGTGGTTGAGTGGAACAAGTGGCTTCAATGATAAATCGCCAACCTCTTTAGAGATAAACGATACCGATGTATCCCTCGTATTCGGTATTCCCAACTTTCTCAACAGCACACGCTCTTTCTTCATCATTCCGTCCTACTCCCAGCATCTATGGGATGGTCCAAAGAACGGTACAAGTGATCTGCCTGGCAACGCTTTTAGTGGCTTCATCGATACAGGGTGGGATACGAATCCCATGCAAACTCTGGGTGTAGAATTAAGTATGAGGGTCGGCGTGTTTTCTGCGTTCGATGCCATCAGTTCCGACAGCATCTATATCCAAGGCAAAGCGGTAGGAAGACTTCGGTTGACGCCGACGTCGACGGCAAAGCTTGGTGTGATGTACTTGGACAGAAACAAAATCAAGCTTTTGCCTGTCGCGGGTATCCTATGGTCGCCGAATCCAGATTCTCGATTCGATTTGGTTTTTCCGGAACCCAAGGTCGCTCATTATGTCTCTACTATTGGTAACACCGATATGTGGTGGTATACCACCGCTTACTATGGTGGTGGGGCATGGACGATCAAGCAGACTGACGACTCGAATGATGAGATTGACATCAACGATATTCGCGTCATGCTGGGACTCGAATTCGGGAAGTCAGAGCAAATGCGTTCAGGGTTTCGGTTAGGATTTGTGGAGGTTGGTTACGCGTTTAATCGCGAACTAATTTATCGGGTTCGAACCTCGAGCAATTTGGATCTTCCCGACAGTATCATTGTTCGGGGTGGCTTCAGCTATTAAAAATGAGCTTTTATTGGAATGACGGTGGGCGTGCAGCGGCAGGGTTCACCGGTTTCTGCGGTGATTGTGTTACTCGGTCTATCGCAATTGGCACCGGTATTTCTTATCGCGCGGTGTATGATCAACTTGGTGATGCAGCCACCAAAACACCTCGAAATGGTTTATCCACAGAGATTGCGAATGCCTATCTCCTAAAGGCGAATTGGACCTTTGAGCAATTCGAAGAAATCGGATTTGAACCGATTACGTTCCCTAGGGGGACCTTTATTGTCCATCTTGTTCATCTGCACTCACGGCGAGCGGGGCATTTGAGTTGTGTTGTGGATGGTGTTGTGCACGATACTTGGAATCCCGCCGAAGACGATTCCTATCGTCTGCGAGGCGTGTGGTCATCGCCATCTAATGTTTGCAACCATGGAACAACTACTGCACAATCGCCCGAAGAAAAGCACGAAGAAAAGCACGAAGAAACGTCACTAACGCAACAGGAATTCGAGAAGATTCTCCGTCGACTTCGCGCACTCGACAGTACCGCCAATAACGACGCCAGTACCGAGGGAGAGAAGCGGAATGCTTTGTTGATGATGCAGGCATTGCTTCTACGGCATAATCTTTCTCGAGAGGATCTGTTAGGTGACTCGAGTAAGTCAACGCTTCAGCTTGGCCGATTTTCTTGTGTGCTTAATAGCAGCAGAGCATGCACATGGGAGCATGGCGTAGCAAACTACCTCTGTGATGAAATATTTCCCTTAGTCCAGTACTTTTCTACACGTAAGGGCAAGAGGACCCTGTTCCATTTTTATGGCCCTCATCTCGATTGTTCGAATTGCATGCTGTTGTTTCGTGAGCTCATCGTCACCATCGCTGCTGCTGCGCAAGTTCGTTTTGGTGGCTACTATCGTGGAAGCGGGGCATCGTACGCCGAGGGCTATGTGCAGGGGTTACCGAGGTCAAATCAGAGCCTGCAACCCAGAGCAATCAAACAATCATCCGCAGCGATCGACGAATCACAAAACCTGATCGCCGCTCGATCATTGATCGTTCATGAGACGGCTAGGCAATGGTTGGCAGATGAGTGCGGCATTCATTTGGTAACGTCAACGAAGTATTCTAGAAATGATCGCGATCATGCGGCTGAATCCCTCGGTAAAAAGCATGGGGCTACTCATGAAATCAAACCCGCCAACCGGCCGTTGGGTATAGGCAACAAAAAGATTTAAGCCTGATCGGAGTGCTCAGCTTTTTGTGCAATAAGGATTCGCTTGTTTCCTGAGAGATCTTTGACGAGGGACTCGTTCTTCCAACCTCCGATCGCTTTGACGAAATCCAGGGATCGATCGGCGATCATTGGGGAAAGCTCGCACAAAAACCACCCCGATGGCTTTAGCTTTTCTATTGCTTGAATCGCGAGTTTTTGAATTAATTCCATACCTGTTTCGCCGCTCACTAAAGCAACTTTCGGTTCGAAGTTCTTCACAGAACGGTCGAGATGCTCGTACTCGGTTTCAGAGACGTATGGTGGGTTGGAGACGATAAAGTCGAGCGTGTTGTTATCGATGGAATCGAGAAGATTGCTCTGCCTGAGTTCGATGCGATCCGTTAACCCATAATGGTCAATGTTTGATCTAGCGATTTCCAAGGCCTCTTCGGAAATGTCTATCGCCACAATGTTTGAAGCATCTAAGTGTTTGGCGATCGAAATAGCAACACAACTGCTCCCTGTGCAAACATCGGCGATGTGAAAGCGATGAGTAGGAGACGATTGCCGAATAACCTTGGCTCGATCCAAGCATTCGATGACCAAGTGTTCCGTCTCGCTACGGGGGATCAAGCAGCCGGGGCCTACTTGAAAAGAAATCGAGTAGAACTCTTTTTTGCCGACGAGATAAGCTACTGGTTCTCCATGAGCGCGACGCTTAATTAGTTCGCGAAACCGTGCCTTTACCTCCTCGGGAGGTTCTTCATTGAAAGCGGTGTACAGTTCTATGCGTTGACAGTTTCTGGCATGAGACAACAGTACCTCAGCATCTAATCTCGGACTTGCAGATCCAGATTTCTTGAGATGCTCGGTTGTCCATTGCAGCAACCGCATGATGGTCCATGGTTCGGAATTCGCTGCGTTTTGGTTTGTCATCCGGATTGACCTCGAAAGCGGGCTACTTAGTTAAGATCGCTATCATCACGAAGCGTAGAGCGTTCGTACTCGATCAACGCTTCGGTAACGGGCTGCATGTTACCGGACATGATTTGATCCAGTTTGTACAAAGTCAAATTGATGCGGTGGTCTGTAAGGCGGTTTTGCGGAAAGTTGTAAGTGCGAATTCTCTCGCTTCTGTCGCCGGATCCGATTAGGGACATGCGTTGATCCGACCTTTCTTTCATCTCTTGTTCGCGTTTGGCTTCGTAGAGACGGGTTTTTAAAACGCGTAGAGCTTTGGCCAAGTTTTTATGTTGGCTTTTCTCGTCTTGGCATTGCACGACAATGCCGGTCTCTAAGTGGGTAAGACGAATGGCTGATTCTGTTTTGTTAACGTGTTGGCCTCCGGGGCCTGATGCACAGAACTTATCCAGCCTGTAGTCGTCGGGCTTAATGTCGATTTCGATATCTTCTGGTTCCGCCATAACGGCGACTGTGGCTGCCGAAGTGTGAATTCGACCTTGGGCTTCTGTTTCTGGAACGCGTTGTACACGATGTCCACCGCTTTCGAATTGCAGTTCGCGGTAAACTCCCTCTCCTTCCAATCCAAGAATGATTTCTTTAAAGCCACCGCGCTCGCTTACGCTGCTATCCATGATTTCCACGCGCCAGCCCTTTAAGTCGGCATAGCGTTTGTACATGTCATACAAATCCCGAGCAAAGAGAGCAGCTTCTTCACCGCCGGTCCCGGCTCGTATTTCCAAGACGCACCGCGTTCGGTTGGCGTCTTCTCCACCGATGCTCATGTCGAGCAATTCGTTCCAAATAGCCTCTCGCTCCGCCTTGAGACGTACGACTTCTTCCTCTGCCATGGAACGTTCTTCGGAATCCGGGGAGGAGAGCATTGGTTCCAAGTCCTTTAGCTCGTCACCCAGTTTTTTATATTTGCCGAACTTGTTTCCTACTTTGGCCAACCCTCCGTGTTCGCGGAGAATGGTGGCCATCCGATTGGATTCGCTTAAGACCTGAGGGTCAGACATCATGGCCTCAAGCTCTTGAAAGCGTGCGTAAGATTGTTCGAGTTGATCCCTGATTTTCATGATTTAGCTTTGTAGAAATGCAAAAACCGCCGCAGGCCTATCGAGGCAATCTGCGACGGTTTTCGAATTTTGATTGCCAGGGCCCCAATTAGTCTCCAAAAATGGAGTCGTCCCCAAAAAGAGGTCAGTTAGTCCTCTCAAAGAGCACGATTACCCTCAAACGAGGAATCGGCTCAGGCAGCTATTTCTTCTTGGCCGACTTCTTGGCCGGTTGAAGCGATGCGTAGGTTCCCGCAGCAAATTTGCTTTGAAACTTTTCAATTCGACCAGCAGTGTCGACGAATTTCAGTTTGCCTGTGTAAAACGGGTGGCAAACATTGCAAATGTCAACCTTGAGCTCTTTTCGGGTGCTGCGGGTGACAAAACTGTTTCCACAACCACATGTGACGGTGGTCGTTTGATAATTAGGATGGATTCCGTCTTTCATGGCTTTACCAGCAAAAATATTGGATTTTCTCGTTTGGTGTCCCCAGAGGAGGACCGTTTCCAAGCAAATAAACTAACTTTGGGGAGCGGATTGTAACTTCAAGCCCCGGCTCGCGTTAGTCCAAATCTCGGCATTTTCGAGTGTGGGGACCGCTAGATTTTTACCTCTTGGCTCCAAAATCAGGAATTCCGCTAGCCAGTGGTGTTCTGGTTTCTTAGGTACCGGCCGCCTGGGCAGGGGAAGTCCGGGAGCCCTGGAGACCGGCTTAGTGAATGGATGCTTGGACCGTGTTACGTTAGAAGTTTGAGTTCATTGTTCCCGGTTTCGGCTGTGTTGGGATACACTAAGCGATCCTGAGTTTCGTTCTAATCATTCTTGTCCAAAACCGCTCCGTTATGATTCCGATCTCCACCGACGCCCCTCTTTACCATTACCCGATCGCAACGGTCACGGTTATGGTTCTCAACGTGCTCATGTTTCTTGCTGTAGGCTTAAACCCCGAGATTGAGGACATAGAGGTTGATGATCGCAGGCCGAACGCCTCGGAATCGGCTCCATCCGATCAACGCGACACTGGAAAGGGGTGGGATGAAGTACTCAAGGAAGACGGGGGCGGCAATCAAGGGGCCAATGAGAATGAGCTCGAGGGGCTGCAAGATGGTGCTGACGTGGGGATTGGTGGCAATAAACGACTCAAACGGCAAACGGGATTCCTTCATCGAAATCTGTGTTTGGAATTTGGTACGTTTAAACCATGGCAATGGCTTACCAATAACTTTATGCATGCGGATTGGATGCATTTGATTGGTAACCTCGTTTTTCTTTGGGCATTTGGCATCGTGGTGGAAGGGAAGGTTGGGTGGCTAGTTTTTTCTGCTATCTATCTCTCGGTTGGGATAATCTACGGGTTTTTTCTTCAAATGGGAACGTTGATTGTCGGTATGGACGAGGGAGTAGCGCTCGGTGCATCGGCAGCCATATTTGGCTTGCTGGCGATATGCGTGGCGTGGGCTCCTGCAAATGAGTTCGAGACGATTTGGATTTTCGGATTTCGAGCGGGAATGACGGAAATAAGCATCCTGACGTTCGGAGCGTTTTTCTTCGCAAAGGAGTTGTTGTTTTTCGGGTTGCAAGGCTTTCGCATGAGTTCTGAACTACTTCACATTATAGGGTTCCTCGTTGCATTCCCGGTTGGATTGTGGATGGTCAAGGCTGGGCATGTGGATTGCGAAGGTTGGGACATCTTCTCATACCTCCATGGCCAAACGGGTAAGGACTCGAAAATTCTCAAGCAAACGGAGAAGGCCCAAAAGGAAAAACGAAAGCGGCTAAGAGAAGAGTCTAAAGCAGCAGCCGAGTTGAGTCCCCATAATCTATCGCAACTCCAATCGCAGGTCTCGGAAGCACTAGACCGGGGAGAATTCGAATTGGCTTATAGGATCCACGTTAAACTAGCCTCCAATAACCCGACGGTCCAATGGCAACAAAAGGAGTTGCACCGAATTATCTCGGGATACCTAAAAGCAAAACGTTACCCCGAAGCCGTTGGTTTGATCGAAACCTATATTGAGACGTTTGAGCAAGATCGCTTTGCTATGCAAATCGCTCTGCTGCGTATTTGGTTGAGCGAACAGAAGCCTCGCAAGGTTTTACGATACGTCAAGGGAATGAACGTCGCTTTCCTAGGCCCTGAACATAATGCAAAATTAAAGCCGATCGTCGAACACGCAAAGAAAATGATCGAGGCCGGTGTCATTGAGATTCAAAATGATTGATAAGTATGCAAGCTTCATTCGGCTTTGAAATTTAGGAGGCGATACCATGCATCACTTCCATGGTCGGTAAGCATTAGTCGCCCTTGGCGAATTTTACAAAACCCAGGTACATCATTGAATTTGCTGGCGGCCACGCGTTCATCCCACTCAGGGGACTGCATGTCGGCTGAGGTTATCAATCGATCATTAAGCCAATGCTGTAACTGGGAATCTTTAACCACAATTCGAGACTTATTCCATTGCCCGGCTGGCTTTAATGGCTTATCTCCGGATGGTGCAAACAGATCGTAAATCGATCCTGTTGAGTTTTTAGGTTCTACTTTGTGAAGCCCCTCGTCATCGTAGATCTGGTACTCTAGACCCAGATATCGATCCCCGTATTTCTGAACCATGTACTTCAGGCCGCTGTTTCCATTCTTTTCAATCTTCCATTCGAACTCTAGATCAAAATTCTCAAACTCAGCTTTGGTGATAATGTGACCTCCGGCGAGATCTGACTGATCGGGGGCACGTTGAGAAAGGTGGATCAAGCCATCTTGGAAAGACCAGCCAACTGTGATCGGTGTACCATCGAGCGTTGTCCATTGATCGGGGGACGATAGGCTGCCTAATTTCAGACTTGTTGTGGATCGTTTCGTTTCCGAGTCATGCTGAGAACTCGGTGTCCCTGTTGCCGCGCTAGCCACAATAAAACAAAACACCGCAACTACTAAGAAGATGCGGTGTCTTGAATGCTCTCGATTAACTCTTGTCTGAATCCATCGAATGCTCATAAGGGTCTACAGCACGGATTGGATTAAAGTTGGTATGGATGCTTATCTCTTGATGGTTACTTGCGAACCACTGGAAAGCATACCATAAACATCCGCAACGTCTGCAGGGGACAAGCTAATACAGCCCAGTTTGTCATTGCTGCTGCTGGAGGAACCGTGGATACTGATTTGGTTGCCCAAATCGATTAGGTAGCCGCCATAGGGGTTGTTCGCATCGGTGGCCATAATAGGTGCTCCCGCTCCGTAGTAATTTCGATTTCTGTCTTTTGCAACAACAGAGTAGCTACCAGGTTGAGGGTTTGGGTCCGAGCCCGTGGATATAGGGAATCGGCTTGCATACAGCTCGCCCAAAAACAATGTCAGCTCGTTACGCTTAAGATCAACTTCCGCACGAAATGGGCCGGGGATAACCTTTAACTTGGTGCCCGCGTTGATGACTGCAGTCGGTTCCAAACCATTTACGCGAGCGAGAACTTCGGTTGGGATCTGATAACGGCGAGCAATCTGGTCCAAGGTCTCGCCGGCAGCCGAGGTGTACGGCAGATCTAAGTAGTGTTCGGTTGAGTAGATTACTTGTGCTGCCAAAGCATCCAAGAAATCAACGAGATCACTTCGCTGAGCTTCGGTTAGCTCGGCTGAGTTATAAAATACGCTCAGGGTCGCGAGCGCATCCTTGAGTTGTCCTTTTGCAGCCTGATCGCTCGCAACGGATTTCGCGTTTTCGTAGGCTTTGCTGGTCGCCGTAGGAGTGATTCCCGATGTTGAACCGGCGTCGGTTGTCGTTGATGCGATGTCGGGCAACTTTGGTAGCATGTCAGTCGACGGTAAGTTCGAAGCAGCTACCAGACTGGGGCTATCTTGATTTTGTTTAACAGCAGTTGTCGCACCGGCTGTATTGGGAGCCGATGGAATCGCTAGTCCGAAACCAGGCGTCTCGGTTTTTGCCAAATCACCGTTTGGTGACAAATCGGGTGTGGTGGCGGGGCGGGGCGTCTCTGTTGATGCACTCGGCAATGTTGGGAGTGTGGTGGAGGGTTTGGTGATGGTAGGTTCGTTGACGTTGTTCGTTAGATTGTCGGCACTGATGATCGGAGGCAATGGCGGCAAAGGAGGAAGATCTGCAGTATCAAGCGACGGTAAGGCGGAGTTTGTATTTTTGTTCGAGCCAGGAAGAGTCGCGAGGGCGGAGTCCGTATTCCCCGATGGATTCGTAGCTTCCACCGTCGTGCCTCCTACTTCCGATTCCTTCTCGGCAGGGGCAGGCGCGCTAAAACCTGTAGACGGCTTGCTTTGGAATTGTGCCCAAGGGTCAGACGGAGCAGCAGATGTATTCGCAATCGGTGGTGTTGTGTTGGATAAGAATGGGCCTGTCACACCGCCAATGTCGGGTGTATTGGTATCCAAGTCCACCATGTCTGCTATTTCCGGATTCAATGCAGTATTGCTGCCGTTGATCGCAACAAACGCCCCGTAAATAACGAACAACAATAGAACAACCACTAAGGCAGTCTTCAAGGTTTGCACTGCTAGGCCTCCTGACCATGCGAATCAATAACTACGACCACCAAACATCCCGTTTGACGACCTTGATTAACCGCCTGGATGCTAGGAATTAGCTTTCGGGTACGTCAACCTCAATATGCCCGTCAATTTCACGAATTTGATAGGTTTTTAGCATGTGCTTTTTGGTCGCCGCATTACATCCCGTTTTTAGTTCGTACTGCCAACCGTGCCAGGGGCACGTCACAACTCCCTCTCGAACACAGCCTTTTGAGATAGGGCCGCCCTGATGCATGCACACCCCATCCAACGCATACAGCTCTCCGGAATTGCGAAAGATAGCTACGATCTCACCGTTCAAAAGCTCTTCTCTCGACATCCCTTCAGGTAGCTCATGGGATGAACAAATCTTCGTCCAGGTCATAGTCTTTTAAGCTAGATTTCGCGAGTATGGGCAAAGGGAAGTAAAGGTCCTAACACAAGAAACGGCGAATGGTAAATTCGCTTTCGCTAATGCTACTCCGAAACACTACCGTGAATCTAGGCATGGTCACCCCGTAGTTACTCATTATTGGTTACAATTCGAGATGGTGGCGCCATTCACGCTTCTGCATGATCAACCGTACAATTGGTACGGCGTGATCAAGTTCGACGCTGATATCGACCGATTGTATAAATTTACAACGACCCATTGGAACACCGAGAGACGAATCGTCAAGACAATGAGCCTGTGTTTCATACCCTCCTGCCTTCCATGCTGTCCGCGTTGCATGCTTTGCTAGCATGTATTTGTGGAATCAACGCAACACTCACAAAAAAGAAAACAGAATTTCATGCGACCGATTAAAAAGTTGCTAGCGGCAAACCGAAGTGAAATCGCCACAAGAATTTTCCGCAGTGCCCACGAAATCAAGATTCGCACGGTAGCGATTTACTCGCATGAAGACCGTTTCGCACTCCATCGTTTCAAGGCTGACGAAGCGTACCAAATCGGTAAACAGGGAGAGCCGATTCGATCCTATCTGGATATTGATGGTATCGTAAGGCTCTGCGTCGAATACGGAATTGATGCTGTTCACCCCGGTTATGGGTTTCTGTCTGAAAATGCGGAATTTGCACGGGCATTGGAGCAGGCTGGCATCACTTTCGTCGGTCCCAGCGTCCGAGCTCTCGAGTTGCTTGGAGACAAAGTGGCGGCACGAGCGATCGCCAAGAAGGTCGGTGTACCTGTGCTCGAAGGCTCGGCTCATGCAGTCACTTCACTCGATGAAGCATTTCAGACCGCCAGCAAAATGGGCTACCCCGTCATGCTAAAGGCCTCTAAGGGGGGGGGCGGACGCGGTATGCGAGTTGTCGAATCGGAAAATGATCTCGCTATAAACTTGGAACAAGCTCAACGCGAAGCGAAAAACGCCTTCGGGAGCGATGAAGTCTTTATCGAAAAACTGGTCGGCAAAGCAAGGCACTTGGAAGTTCAGATTCTCGGAGATCAATATGGGAATCTTATCCATCTACACGAGCGAGATTGCTCTGTCCAACGAAGACACCAAAAGGTTGTTGAACTAGCACCTGCGCCGAACCTAAGCCCAAAGATTGCGTCAGAGTTGCACGAGGCCGCGTTAGCAATAGGTCGAGAGGTAGGGTATCACTGCGCTGGAACGGTGGAATTCTTGTACGATACGGAATCGAACAAGTTTTACTTTATCGAGGTGAATCCCCGGATCCAGGTTGAGCATACGGTCACGGAAGAAGTTACCGGAATTGACCTAGTTCGATCACAGATTCTAGTGGCCCAGGGGGAACGATTGGGTAATGATGCCCTGGGATTGCCATTGCAACATAATGTACAAGTCATGGGGGCCGCTATTCAATGCCGAGTCACGACAGAGGACCCGTCCAACCAATTTCGACCTGACTATGGTCGCATCACACACTACCGAAGCGCGGGTGGTCTCGGAATTCGACTTGATGCAGGTAGCGCTTTTAGTGGCGCGGTTGTTAATCCATTTTATGATTCCATGCTTGTTAAGGTGACAGCGAGGGGGCGAAACCTCGGGGAAGCAGCAGCTCGCATGGAACGCTCCCTACAAGAATTTCGGATTCGAGGGGTAAAAACGAATATTCCGTTCTTGATTTCGCTGATCACCCATCCCACGTTTTTGGCTGGCGATGCGACGACGCGAATGATCGATAAAACACCGGAATTGTTCCAAATGACGGAACGTCGTGACCGCGCTACTAAACTGTTGAGCTATATCGCGGAAACGATCGTTAACGGTAACCAGTTGGTCGGTACGAACATAAAGTCGATCCGCCGCGAACCCGCTCCTGTTCCAAAGCTGGATGTTCGGCAACCTGTCCCAGAAGGATACCGAAACAAGTTCTTGAAGCTTGGGGCAAAAGGCTTCTGCGATTCGATACGCGGATCCAAAGAGCTTTTGCTGACCGATACTACCATGAGAGATGCACATCAATCTCTATTGGCTACCCGGCTTCGAACATACGATCTTCTGCAGATTGCTGAAGCATATTCGCGCCTCGCATCAAAACTGTTCTCGATTGAAATGTGGGGTGGTGCCACGTTTGATACGTCGATGCGGTTTCTCTCGGAATGTCCATGGAGTCGATTGGCTGAGTTGCGACAAACTATCCCTAATGTATTGTTTCAAATGCTTTTGCGTGCCTCAAATGCTGTTGGGTACACTAACTACCCCGATAATGTTGTCAAAGCGTTTGTGAAAGAAGCAGCGGATGCTGGGGTTGATGTCTTTCGCGTTTTCGACGCGCTGAATTGGACCGAGAATATGCGGGTCGCTATGGATGCGGTCATCGATTCTGGCATGATTTGCGAAGCTGCCATCTGTTACACGGGAGATATCACAAATCCGAATCGCTCTAAATATTCTCTCAGTTACTATGTCGATCTGGCGAAGCAACTGGAAAAAATGGGTGCGCACATTCTAGCTATCAAAGATATGGCAGGGCTGTGCAAACCGATCGCCGCCCGCAAGCTTGTCGCCGCCTTAAAGCAAGAAATCAGTATTCCGATCCACTTCCATACGCATGATACAGCCGGTATTCAAGCATCTTCAATCCTCAATGCAGCCGAAGAGGGCCTAGAGATTGCAGACGGCGCGTTTGCTTCCATGTCAGGCGGAACCTCCCAAGTGAACCTGAACACGCTCGTGGAGGCTCTCAGGTTCTCACCGCGAGAGAGCCAACTCGATACCGATACGCTCACTCAGATTTCAGAATACTGGAAAGCTACACGACAATACTATGCTCCGTTTGAAAGCGAATCGCTAGTCGCTGCAGGTGATCTCTATCAACACGAGATGCCTGGTGGCCAATACACGAATCTTTATCAGCAAGCCAAGGCGCTGGGGCTCGCTGATCAATGGGCCGAAGTTTGCAAGAAGTACGCCGATGCGAATCAATTGCTCGGAGATATCGTCAAGGTGACTCCGACCAGCAAAGCTGTAGGTGATTTAGCATTGTTCATGGTGGCCAACCAATTATCCGCCGACGATATTGGAGAGAATCGTAGAGAAATTGCCTACCCTGCGTCAGTGATCGATCTAGTCGGCGGAAATATGGGCCAGCCACCTGGAGGGTTTCCAGATAATGTCAAAAAGGCCATCCTTAAAGATCGTGCAGAATTGACCGAGAGACCCGGGGAAAGCTTGCCACCCGTAAACTTTGAAGAAGTGAAGGATGCCTTGCATCGAAAACATAAAATTGATCCCACTATGCAAGATATCGTTACATCGGCTCTCTATCCTAAGGTGTTTGATGACTTCTTAAAGCAACGTAATGCCTACAGTGATTTGTCTATTCTTCCCTCTCCAATCTTCTTTTACGGCCCACAGGTCGGAGAAGAATTCTCGATCGATATCGAAACTGGAAAACGCCTCATCGTTAAGTTCTTGACTGTCGGCGATCCTCGTCCGGACGGAACCAGGGTTGTCTTTTTTGAATTGAATGGTCAACCGCGTGAAATCGAGATTCAAGATAAATCGATTGAGGGCCAAGCGTCAGCCAGAGTCAAAGCAGATCCAGCGGATCTTACTCATATCGCTGCCGGTATGCCCGGAATGGTGATCGGCGTAACAATCGCTGTCGGTGATAAAGTCAAAAAGGGTCAAAAATTGTTGGCATTGGAAGCGATGAAGATGGAGACCGTTGTGACAGCAGAACGAGATGGAGAAATCACGCAACTACACGTCAAGTCCGGAAGCCAAGTCGAAACGGGCGACCTTCTCCTAGTTCTTAAGTAATCAACGGCCGAGCGTAAGCAGCGACGACTTATCGCTGCATGTTGAGATAGTTCAACACCAAAGCCACGACCAGCATAAACGTGGCCCAGAATGCCATTGCATTGGTAGACCATGCCTTCCCTAGTTTTCCCTTTTCGCTAAACGTGGCTTGTAATCGAGAGCTTAGCCACTTTAGCATGGCAATCATGAGGCTTCGGATTCGCTTATCTAATCCCCCAAATGCCGAACCTACCACCGAAACAATTTTCGGCGCTGCCTTACGATAAAACCAATCGGTGTCCAAATTCGTTGCACGCTCTTCAGCGGGGTACAATCGAAATTTGATTAGGAACACGAAGGCTAACGCTGCAAACGATAACAATTGCATCTGAGCGACGACGTGTGGAACCGTGTAAGGCTGATAGGGATGTTCACTAACGTTAAACGGCAGTATGCCGTAGAGTAGCGGATAGGCGATACCCAAGCCGACGCATAAAGCGGCCGCCAAGCCCATAGCGACGAGCATATTCGTCGGCGCTTCCTCAACTCGCTTTCCAGAGTCGTGCGCAAAAAACGCGAAAAACGGAATCTTGATTCCTGAGTGTTCCATTACACCTGCCGAAGCAACCAATAAGGTGAGCCAAACCCAAAGCATATGCTCCTCACCTGCGGCTGAGATAATCATCGATTTACTGACAAAGCCAGACAATAGTGGAAATCCGGAGATTGCCCCCGCACCGATTATGCAAAAGACAGTTGTCCATGGCATCGATTTGTGCAATCCTCCGAGTTCCGTTCCCTTGCACGTCCCAACCCGATACAAAACGGCTCCCATCGACATGAAAAGAAGAGCCTTGTAGATGATGTGACAAAACGCATGGGCAACGGTTCCATTGATGGCGAGCTCGGTTCCAATACCGATTCCAACCACCATAAAGCCGAGCTGGTTGTTCAAACTGTAAGCGAGTACGCGCCGCAGATCATTTTCGATCACAGCAAACAGGATTGGAAAAAGGGTCATGATGCAGCCGATCCCAATCAGCAAATCGAAACCGGCGAATCCTCGGGCCAGAGCGTAAATCGCTAGCTTGGTTGTGAATGCACTCAAGAAGACGGTGCCTGTCACGGTCGCTTGTGGATACGAGTCCTGAAGCCAGTTGTGGAGGAGCGGAAACGCTGCTTTGATTGCAAAGGCGGCCAAGATTAACCACGCTCCCAAGCTTAATGAGGAATTCTCTGGAGCCATCCCAACAAACGCGATAGAACTGGTCTGGACAAATTGGATGATCGCACCGGACAGTAACAATACACCCGAGCCGACTTGAATAATCAAGTATCGCATGCCGGAGCGATACGATGCGCGAGTATCACTCGCCCAAATCAAAAACACACTGGATATCGCGGTTAACTCCCAAAAGACAAACAGGGAAATGAGATCCCCCGCGCAAGCAGCCGCTATCCCGGATCCAGCATAAACCAAGCCTGCGACCTGCTGCCGCCAATCGCTTACATGAAGTGAGTAAATGCTAGAAAGAATTGCGGCGATATGGAAAACGAGAACGAATGGCCACGACAGGGAGTCGATACGTACGGGTTGCAACTCCAGTCCAAACAAAGGAAAGCTCGCGGTTGTTGGACGTAGCGCTAGAAACAAAAGCAGGCTTAGGGCAGACAGAACAAGAACACCATATGCCCGGATTTTTTTGGGGAGGAGCAAAAGCAATGGGCTCCCCAACATCATTAACCAACCCGGTGGAAGAACATCAATCATAGTAGTTCTCCTCGCGTCGGACGATTATTCGTAAGAATCGGCCAATGAATACAATAATTACGAATGCTAGGAAACCGACCCAGGCCTGGAAACCGAAAACGGTTTCGAGCGAAAAGTGAGGATGATCGTTGGTGTAGAGAAGGTCTGACAATAACGCAATGCCGCAGATGACTATCAGGCCGATTATGATTTTGCGTACGTTGGCTGGATTATCAAACCAACTCGGCTGAGAGGACTCTCGCCCCCCATGGGAAGATTCATTTACTGGACTATTTTGCATGGAGTTCGCTTCCGCTAACTTTTGGTTATGGGGAGTAGAGCTTCGTAAATCCATCCCGCAGCAAAGAAAAGTAATACGCTTATCAATGCGGTGCAGCACAGCGGCAGCACACACGTCAACGGGGCTTCTTTTATTGAGCTGTTAGGATTGACATGGCTATATTCCTCTGGAACGAATGTCGATTCCTCGTTATCTGTTTTATCTAAGTCGGGCTGAGAAGGCTTGAGGAATGCCAGAATTGGAATAGGGATCAAGTAAGCGATATTGAGCAACGAACTGATCATTAATGCAGCCGTCAAAAAATAAAAATGAGTTTGCCCGCTTTCTACTGCTCGTTCTACAGTTCCCGTCGCCAAGAACCATTTGCTCCACGCTCCTCCCCCCGGGGGTAGCCCTATGATACATAGCGAAGCAATCAAAAATGCGCCGAATGTGAACGGCATCTGCCGCCCCAGACCTCGTAACTCGCTTATGTACTTCTTGTGCGTCGCGACGTAGATGGCTCCCGCACAGAAAAACAAAGTGATTTTTCCAACCGCATGCATAGCGATGTGCATGCCCCCTCCAATAATACTGTTAGGGGTCGCCAGAGCTGCTCCTAACGTTATGTAGGACAGTTGACCAACCGTTGAATAGGCGAGCCTCGATTTAAGGTTATCTTTGGACATGGCAACGATCGAGGCGAGCAATAACGATATCCCAGCTGCATAACATAGCCAAACGCTGGCGTCAGTCAGATTCAAGAGCTCAATACCAAAAACGAAAACAGCGACTTTCATCACAAAGAATACGCCAACCTTGACCACCGCGACCGCATGCAAAAGTGCACTGACAGGAGTTGGCGCAACCATGGCTGCAGGTAGCCATCTATGAATGGGCATCAGA
>JBKCTT010000161.1:0-20106 GCA_046318795.1 Pirellula sp. | reverse complement strand
GATTATATATACGCTTGAGGCTCAATAATTTGGTGGCAATAATATTTTGTCAAGATAGAGGCTCGTTTAGATCTGTGATAGTTGATTACGCTTTGCGATAAAAACAATAGCGTAAGGGCGCGAGCCGTACGGTGCGTTCCCTGAGAGGTGATTAGTCGATTGGCCGGTTGGCGCCCTACCGGAGGGCTTGCGCCCATGCCGCTATCAATCGCTTTGCGATAAAAACAATAGCGTCAGGGCGCGAGCCGTACGGTGCGTTCCCTGAGAAGTGATTAGTCGATTGGCCGGTTGGCGCCCTACCGGAGGGCTTGCGCCCGTACCGCTATGAATCGCCGCGATGGGAATAGTAGCGTAAGGGCGCGAGCCGTACGGTGCGTTCCCTGAGAAGTGATTAGTCGATTGGCCGGTTGACGCCCTACCGGAGGGCTTGCGCCCATACCGCTATGAATCGCTTTGCGATAAAAACAATAGCGTCAGGGCGCGAGCCGTACGGTGCGTTCCCTGTGAAGTGATTAGTCGATTGGCCGGTTAGCGCCCTACCGGGGGGCTTGCGCCCATGCCGCTTTTGTACGCTGACAAATAATTCTCGCTACAATTTGCTAAATTCTATATCTGCGATACCTAGTATCCACTTACCGTAATAATCGACTTTAAGCCCCAACACTCGATCACATGTATAGCGATCCTCTCGCCTTCTTTATCACTTGGACCTGTTATGGAACTTGGCTTCCTGGCGATGAGAGACGGTGGACGAAATACGAAAAGGGAATGCGTCTGCCGCAACCACAACTCGAAGACTGGTGCGCCAAGAAAATGACAGACAAGCCGATTTACCTGAGCCAACGACACCGTGATATTGTTCAAGCTACAATCTCTGAACATTGTGAAATTCGCAAATGGATTATGCATGCTGTCAACTGCCGAACAAATCACTGCCACTGCGTCATTACAGCCTTAGATTATGATGGTGAGTCGGTTCGTGATCAACTCAAAGCGTGGTGCAGTCGAAGACTGAATGAGAACACTGTTACCGGTCACTGCGAGAACGACAGAAAACCAATCAAGTGGTGGACCAGGAAAGGGAGTGTGCGATACATCTTCGATGATGCGTCACTAGAATCTGCGATTATATATACGCTTGAGGCTCAATAATTTGGTGGCAATAATATTTTGTCAAGATAGAGGCTCGTTTAGATCTGTGATAGTTGATTACGCTTCGCGATAAAAATAGTAGCGTAAGGGCGCGAGCCGTACGGTGCGTTCCCTGAGAAGTGATTAGTCGATTGGCCGGTTGGCGCCCTACCGGAGGGCTTGCGCCCATACCGCTATTATTTTGATTTACTCGGCCGGATGAGACCGGGTTGCACGTCTAATGTCAAATCATCAAAATCACCGCGATCGACTCGCTCCCAAGCCAAAGCTCCCATTGCCGCATTGTCGGTACACAATTCTCGTTGCGCAAAAATCAACTCATACCCCATGTCATCACAAGCGTCTTGTAATTGTGATCGGAAGACGAGATTCGCGGCCACTCCTCCCCCAACACACACACGCCCAAGACCACTTTGACGAACTGCCTGCATACATTTACCAACCAAGCAATCGATAACCGCTTGTTCAAACGATGCGGCGATATCGGCTTTCTCCTGTAGAGGCAACTTGACATCATCCCAATCCTGCTTGCCCGTTCCCGCTATGTGGTACCTCACAGAAGTCTTCAACCCAGAGAAACTGAATTCCAATCGGTTCTTGTTGTCCAGCAATGGGCGAGGAAAGACGATCGACTTGGGGTCTCCCATCTTGGCCAATTTGGACAGCTCAGGCCCGCCAGGAAAGGGAAGCCCCAGCATAACAGCCACCTTGTCAAAGCATTCTCCCGCGGCATCATCAATGGTTCCCCCCAAATACTCCCAGTCCGTGGCGGTTTCGCATTGGTACAAGCTGGTGTGGCCTCCGCTGACGACAAATCCGATACATGGATAGATCGATGTTGGGCGACCCAGGCCGCACGCATAAATGTGCGCCTGAACATGATTGATTCCGACGATTGGCTTTTGCCACGCTAACGCCAACCCCTTGGCGGTGGCTAGTCCAACCAACAATGAACCTGGCAATCCCGGATGAGTTGCCACCGCAATTGCTTCCAGTTCATTAGGTTGGATTCCCGATTGTTTGATCGCCGAGTCAACCACAGGAATCATTCGCTCGAGATGTGCACGCGCCGCGATCTCAGGAACAACTCCGGAAAATCGTTGATGCAAATCTTCTTGGGTGGCGATGCATTGCCCTAGAATCTGGCCATCGCGTGTGATGATCGCTGCCGCGGTCTCATCACACGTTGATTCAATAGCCAGTAACAGTCGAGACATTCCGATGGTGTCGATTCTAGACGTTCGCCCATTGGCGGTTCGCAGCGCTTGCTAAAACGGCGTCGCAAACCTTTTGGGTTTCCAGAGCATCTCGGAAGCTTGGGTGCGCTGGTTCACCCGTTTCGAGACTCTTGAGGAAGTCCGCAACTTGGTGAATGAACGAATGCTCGTATCCGATTTGAAGACCGGGGACCCACCAATTACCCATGTAAGGCTGATCACCGTCAGAAACGTGAACGCTTCTCCAACCGCGAACGATGGACTGATCGGAGTGATCGAAATACTTGAGTCGATGTAGATCATGCAGATCCCATGCGATACTTGCGTTTTCGCCGTTGATTTCCAACGTATACAACGCTTTGTGTCCACGAGCATATCGAGTCGATTCGAATAAACCGAGCGAACCGTTATTAAAGTGGCAGAAGAACGAGCAAGCGTCATCGATTCCGACTGGCTGCTTTTGACCGGTTAGAGCGTGTACGCGTTCCTTGACGAAGGTCTCGGTTACAGCGGAAACATCCTTAATGGTGCCGTTTAGCCAAATTGCGGTGTCAATACAGTGGGCCAATAGGTCACCGGTCACGCCGCTACCAGCTGCCTCAACATCGAGCCGCCAAGTCGCTGCTCCCCCTTGAGGAACGTCCGCGTTGATCGTCCAGTCTTGTAAAAAGTTAGCGCGGTAGTGGAAGATCCGTCCCAGCTTACCAGAATCGATAATCTGCTTTGCCAAGGTAACCGCGGGAATGCGGCGGTAGTTGTACCAAACCATGTTAGGGACACCGGCCTTCTCGACCGCTTGGCACATTTCTTCTCCTTCCTCTGCGTTCATCGCGAGAGGCTTTTCGCAAAGAATCATCTTGCCCGCTTTGGCGGCTTCGATGGCGATCTCTTTGTGAATATTGTTTGGTGTACAGATGTCGACCGCGTCGATATCGTCGCGAGCCAATAGCTTTCGCCAATCGGTCTCAATAGACTCATAGCCCCATGTTGCCGCAAACTTGGACGCCTTTTCAGCATTTCGTGCGCAGAGCGCTTTCAAGACTGGCTTGTATTCCGAGGGGAAAAAGTGACATGCTTGAGCATACGCATTCGAGTGGGCTTTACCCATGAATCCGTATCCAATCATCCCAATTCGTAGTTCTTTCATATCGTATTCCAACTCTGATAGGTGAGGCCAAAAAACTTAGGCACATGGTGGGGACAAGCTACCGGTGCAGTGGCTTGTTTGTGGTTTTCATTTCGAGTTTTGTATCTAATTCAGCGTCAGCAAGACGGCATTAGCCATTGCTCATCGAGTCACGGACCTTGGTCATCACGCTGAGAATATTATTCCAAGTCTCAGGTTTCTCCAATGTAGCATTCGGGAACATACAGCCATCCCAGCAGATGTGTTGGATCCCACGTGCTGCAGCGTCTTTGAGCCAGAACTTGGAGCAACGAACAATGTCTAGCTTTCCATTTGGATCGTCAGCTGGACAGTGCTTGCCGGTTTTGTCATGCGAACCTGCCCCATGGACATGGCCGTCGTTTTGGGCCACGTGGAAATCGATCGTCCAGGGCCGGAGCTTGTCGGTCATCGCTTCATAAGCTGCATAGAACTCGTCCTGAGAGTAGCCATCCTTTAGCAACGCGTACTCAGGCGCGTTGTATCCTAAGAGATACAAATAGGTGTGAGCCAAGTCTGCTTGGAAACCGAGCGTCTCGGGCATCCCAACCCCTTCGAGCACATCCAGCATGTCTCGCCAGCTATGCATACCCGCCCAGCAAATCTCACCCTCGGCAGCCAGACGCTGTCCAGCATCACGGGCGATCTTGGCGGCTTCCTTAAAGGTCTCAACGATCTTTTTGGTGTTGCCAGCTTTGTCAGTTCTCCATTTTTCAATGCCGAACTCCGCACTGTCGATGCGAATCACACCATACTTGCGAACCCCATGATTTTCGAAGACTCGGGCGATTCGACAAGCCATTCGAACAGCATCAAGGAATTTCGCACGCGATGTCTCATCTCCCATCGCGGAGTCGCCAACCGTTCCACCCCAGACTGGTGCTACCAAAGAGCCGACGGAAAACCCGTAGCTGGCAATCTTGTCTGCGATCTTGGTTAGCTCTTCATCAGAAGCGGTCGGATCGGTGTGTGGTAAAAAGAGGAAGTAATCGATCCCGTCAAACTTTTGACCGTTAACGTTAGCCGCTGCCGTCAGCTCGAGCATATGCTCCAAGCTAATCGGTGGCTCTTGATCGGGACCATCCCCTTTGCCGACCAAACCTGGCCACATGGCATTATGGAGCTTTAACTTTGACATGAGTGACTCAACTAAATGGGAGGAGGTTAAGGAAATGGGTCGGGATGTTAACCGAGGGCTAGCGCCCCGCGGCTGATATATAATCCAACCGTGGGCTAGCGCACTGCGTCTGATATTTAATCCAACCGTGGTCTAGCTCCATACGGCTGAGATTTAATCCAACCGTGCGCTAGCGCCCTGCGGCTGATATTTAATCCAACCGTGGGCTAGCGCCCTACGGCTGATATTTAATCCAACCGTGGGCTAGCGCCCTGCGGCTGATTAGCCGACAACGCGCTAGCGTCCGGTTATCTATTGGTTCTTCCATGCACCGTTCTTGGGCATGTTGGTGTGAGCGTCAGGACCAAAATATCGTAGCCCAACCAAGGGTTCGCTACCGGTATTTTCGATCTCGACACCGCGTACTGCCGCTTCATGAGAAATGAAGACTTCGTCTTCTGTGTTTTCACCAAATCGGATCATGGCAGGAGTCTGCAGTGCGAGCGTTCCCATTCGCCCCTTGCCTTGAACCGTGATCCAGCCGCTTGTAGCCCCATCCTTGAGAATGCACTTAGCGCCAGGTTCAACGGTCAACTCTTTCGCACTGAATAGCTGTTGGCCATCGATGGAGCCGTAGACAATCCACTTGTCAGTGTATCCAGGACCCGAATTAGCGGTATCAACAATCGGCTCGATGTAGTTGGCATCTTTGAAGTGAGTATCGACGTTCTTTTCCCAGTCGAGTTGACCGATGATAAAGTCGAGGTCTTGGTGCTTTTCCTGTGGCATATCTTTGACGAGAAGAGACCACGGTACGTAACGTCCCTCAACAATCGATTGGAACATACCGAACACATCGCTGCCCCACTGTGGTTCATAGGTGCACAATGAACCGGGCGCATGCAGAACTCCTGGTGGAATCAACCAACCCGTTCCTCGCTTGAGTCGATAAGCTCTCGACAGATCGAGAATTCCATTATCTCCTTTGTTCCAGTTTTCGAGGCATCGTCGAAGATCCTCTTTACTGGTGCCAGGTTCCAAACCCATGAACGTGTAACAGAAATTGTTATCAACGTTGTTGTATTGTGGTGGGAAGTAATAACTCTCTGGCTTACCTTCTTGACCGACCAGTTTGGCATCTTCCTGAGATTGATGCATGTGGTGAGGAATTGGCCCCATGTTATCAAAGAACTTGGAGTAGACAGGCCAGCGATTGTATTTGCTAAATATCGAACTACCAACCAAGCGATTGCCTAGTTCAGCGACCGCGTCCTTTAGCAAAAACTTCTTACCCTCGAAAAGACAGAAACTCAATCCCTCGTGCCACACACGACCTTCGTTCGCAGCCTCGGTCGTGGACGAAAACCATCGTTCGTCAATCCCACCTCGGTTAGCACCAAACGCATACAGATCTCCGGGATGCAATTTGATTCGTCGTCCAGGGTGCAAAAAGCTTCTTGGCACCCATGTCGGAGTGAGTCGCAGCAAGCCCTCGCCGGCATCTAAAGCCAGATCTAAAAGTTTTGCCACGTTATCTTTAGTTACAAGGCCGCTATCTAATCCTGTAGTACCCGTCATGGAGCTGTTTTGGGGGTTGATGGTGGGTGGGATGTTAACGTTCCAAGCTGAAAATGGACCAGGAGAACAAGGCGAATTGGCTGACTGCTCTTCCCGAAGCCAATCAGAATCGGAATCGAAAGCATTGTTGTAAATCGACCTGCATCCCCTTTCAAGCAGTCTATCGCCGATTTAAGGTCCATTCACACCCGAAAGAACACCTTTTGCCGCTCTAAATGCCGCATAATAAGCCAGCTCACGATCAAGAAAGCGACCAAGGCGGCGAGCAGGTACCACAATGGGGCGTCTTTCGGCACAAAAGGCTTGATCGCGTCAATCACTATCCCATGCAAAACATACGCAAACAATGCATTGGTGCCAAAGGTTCTAAACAGGGACCATTGCTTTCCCCAAACGTCATTAACCAAAAAGAACAAGTTAAACAGTGCTAATGAAAGACCAGCAGCGAAAATCTGGTACGAGATGGAGCCTGCCTTTTGACTCATCATCCAGTAGTTCCACTGCCGTTGGTCGGCACTTGGCGGCGGGACAAACGGTATTTCCGCGAACCGGGAGACTATCGAACTCTTGCTCCACTCGGCAACCTGGTCGGAGGTCGGCAGGACGGGACTTGTCGCACGCTTTTGTTGCTTTTCGACAACGGAATTGACGATACTGTCAGTTTCTCGGACATCGTAAAACCGTGTCCCGCAGGAGAGCAGGTAACCCACAAGCATAAAAACCAGCCCGCACCAAGCGGACTTTTTGATCACGCTCTTCACCGAAGTTTGGTCGAGGTACCAGTCGCAGGCAATGGTGCCGAGCAGTGTAGGAGCCGCCCAACTTAAAAACCCCAACGGGCCGCCATCAATTCCGCTCGGCGCAGAGTGTACCCACTCAAAGTTGAAACAGTATGACATAATCACGTGCAGTGAGGCTGATACTGCTAACCATCCCCAACGGATCGAGCTTCTTAATGACGCCACAGGCAAAATCCAAAGTGATGTTACCGCGATATGAGTCAAGGTTTGAAACCACTCTCGCTTTAGTGGCGTCGAGACTACACCCCACCAACCGAGATCTACAAACTCGTCCCAAGTCTTAGCCGGGATAGATGCGTGATAGACTAAAAAGGAGACCAGCAGTAGCCCAAAAATGCGACGAACCATGCGACTGGCTGCATACCAACCATCGGCCGGAAAATACTTGCGACCATAAGTCAGCCGCATCGCAAACCCCACCGCAAAAAAGAAGTGGGGCATGATGGTGTCGGCGTAACTGCAATAATCGTTTGTATGCTTGAGAATTCTCGGGCACACACTGTAAGCACCCAGAAAATTAACAAGCATCATGCCAATAACCGTGTAGCCACGAAACTGATCGAGTGATGCGAGTCGCTTCGTGTTACTTGGTTCGGTCGGTTCCATCGTCATGGCGTGTTGTTGGCTACGGTTTTTCAGGTAAGGCAACTTGCTCGATCGATTGCAAATATCGCATAAGGTTGAGTGCTTCTTGATCGGACAATGTTGCTAATAATCCATCCGGCATCATTGACATACTAGACGTTTGCCGGGATTCGATTTCGGAAACGGGAATAGTAACCGGTTCGGGTTGATCTGCGACTCGGAGCTTGACCTGTCTGTCGTTTTCTTCTGCAGGTATGCCCGAAAAGATGCGCCCATCTTGCGTGAGGATCAATTGCATTTGGTACGCATCTTGGATCACAGCACTCGGGGTGATAATGTTACTAAGTAGATACTCGAGGTTCGATCGATTCGCTCCGGTAATATCGGGGCCGACGAGTCCTCCCTCGCCGTACATTTTGTGGCATGAGCCACAGACTTTATTGAAGATCGCTCGTCCTTTACTCGCGTCCGCTTGAGCTAAGCTACGATCTTGGAATAGTTTTCGATACTTCTCCAAAAGAACGTCTTTGTCTGCGCTTAGTTCATCGATGGGGCCCCATACATCCACGAACGAATTGCCAACCATGCGGCGCAGAACTCTAGCGATGTGTGCGGGCACATCCTTCTTTTCGATTTTGCCATCTCTAAGCGCTGCGGTTAGCTCACGACCATACGACGATCGCGATGCCAGCGAATTAATCACGTCGGCACGCTCGTCCGGTTCGAGTTTTTGATATTGTTCAATCAATTGTCGCGCAGTATCCATATCTTCAAACGAACTCAAGGCTCGAATGGCGTCGCGCCGTAGTTCCGTCTGTTCCATCAAACCCCGCAACTCGCGTCTTAGCTCATCGCGTTTTTGACCGGCAAGAATTTGAATTGCTTTGCGCCGTTCTTCGATCGATCCTTTGGGATTTTTCAATAGTGCGATCATTCGCTTGGCGGTTTCGGAATCGCCAAACTGTTGTGTGATGGATTGAAAAATCTCTTGCTCGCGTTTGGACAGATCTTTCATTTGGTTCGATAAAGTGTCCCAACCCTTGGGCGGCGCGACATCGAACCGTCCCTCCATCGCGTCTCGCATGCCCAGCAAAAGTTGCTCGCGTTGCGGTGCAATTGATTTCGCTAACGCTGCAGCCATCAGATCGAATTGACCTGAATCCCCGACTCGACGAGCGGAGTGCCTAGTCACCAACGGCAACCGGCTCTGGCACGCGATCTCAAGTCCTCGAGCGGGATCGGATGCGACCAATCCCTCCATGGCAAACCAAATCATCTTAGGCAGATTATGATCGTCCGCGTCCGCTTCATGCTGCGTCAAGCCCTCGGCAAGCGTCCATCGATGCTCGTTCGGAATTCGTTGCATGGCACTGGCCAAGTAAAGATGCACAACCGGAGAGGGATCTTGTTTGGCCATTTGTGCAAATTTGCTTAACGCGATTTCCGGCGGATTAAGGTCTTCACAAAGTAGCTGCACAGCCCAAGCTCTAATATGCGGAGTCTTATCACTCAAAAGCTCCAGCAATTGCTCGGATGAGATTTGCTGGATAGCGTGAAGAGTCCAAAGTGCTCGTAAGCGATAGTCAACGTCGGTATGCTTGTTCAATTGGTCTCGGACTAGTCCCACTGCGACGGGGTCAGTCTTACGACTTAGTGCACGATGTTGCAGAATGATGCGAGCACGAGTGGCGTGCCACACACTTTCGACCGATTGCATAGAGGCTAAAGTCTTATCATCCAGTTTTTCGAGATCGTCATTTCGATGTGGGAAGCTTTTCGCATTCGATTTTTCCGGTGCGATACGAAAGATACGCCCTGTGTCTTTGTTGAGAACTTCTTTTCCGCAAATGTCAGCATCATGCCAATCCAGGACATAAACATCGCCATTTGGTCCCACTTCGACGCTGAACCCGATCCATTGGGCGTTATTGGCCAATAGGAAGTCGTTCCCTTCGCGACCGATGTAGCCACTTCCGTTTGGTTCCAGGATGTCGGTAAGAACGGCATGCTCATGGATATTAGCCATAAAGATCCGGCCATGATACTTTTCCGGAAAGGCGTCGCTTTGATAAACACGTGCTCCACCATGGGCTGATTGGTGCGCATGATCGGTGATCGTCTTGATATCCGAATACACGTATGGGTTAAAGTGCGTACCACCCTGTCTGTGATAAATGCCACCGGGAATGACGTGCCACAAGTGTGGAATCACACAGGCCGTGATAAACAATTGACCCTTGGCATCGTAATCAATTCCCCACGGGTTACTAAATCCGTGTGAAACGACTTCGAAGCGTTCTTTGGTGGGATGATATCTCCACACACCGCCATTGATATCAACCGGTTCGCCATCAAATTCAATTCGCTCGGGGTACTCCGATTTGCCAAAGAGAACGAGCCCCTTTCCTTTGGGCTTGCCGACTCGCGATGGAGTTGCGAACCCTTGAAGTCCGTAAAGCCATCCATCGGGCCCCCAAATAAAACTGTTGAGCGTTTCATGTCGGTCGCGAATGCCCCAGCCAGTCAGTCGAACCTCGACGTCATCAAAATCGGCTTTGTCATCACCATCTTTGTCGGGAATGAATAAAAGATTAGGTGGAGCCCCCAGCCAGAGTCCTCCCATGCCAACCGCCATCCCGGCTGGAAAGGGAATCCCCTCGACAAAGGTCTTTCGCGAGTCCGCTTTGCCATCGCCATCGGTATCCTCGAGAATGGAAACGCGGCTTCGACCGTCGTTAGCAAAGCCCGATCCACGAGTTTCATAATCGAGATTTTCAGCGACCCACATCCGTCCGCGAGCATCCCAGCAAAACGCCATCGGCTGGGCGATCATTGGTTCCGCCGCGAAAACGTTTACATCGAATCCCGGCTGAACGGTCATGATTTCGACCGACTTTTCGGGAGTTAAAAATTCGGCTTCGCGACCTTCTTGTTGAGCGATTTGCCAATGGGCATAAGCGACTTCTTGGCCAGAGAACTCAGTCCATTTTTTTCCAACGGCTACGTCGCTGAACTCACCTGTGTAGATTACGAATCGATGTTTGATGATTTCTCGTTTGCCTTGCTGGATCGTCCAATCACCGAGACGTGAACGTGCGGTCCCGAGTCCAAATTGTCCATCGACTCGCCACGGTAGTGGGTAGCCATTGTTCTGCGGATGGTCAAAGACTGCGATGTGGGCCGGATCATCGCGACCAGGAACTGATATGGAAAGATTCGTCCATGCGGCACGTCGACCTTCAGCGCGTCCATTGGTTTCGCGAGCGCTATTCACAAGCTTAGCATCGCTACCCTCCTGCCATGGCATTCGGATAAAGAGTCCTCCGTAATCGTATTTGCCAATCTTGACGTCAACTTTGGCATCACCATACCAATCTAAATCTATAACGTATTGATTACCGAGATCTCGAAGCGTCCAGAGTTGTGACTCTTGGAGAATCGCCTCTCCCTTATCATCGAGCAGATTGTAAACGGTTTGCCATTGAACCGCTTCGCCCGACTGAAGTGCATTGGGCTTGATCACGTTGACGGAGACACGCTGCCAATAGGAACCCTCGGGATGATGAAAGTAGTCGCGACCATTAAGATTGGTGAATCCGTAGAAGATACCGGTTTGATGTTTATGATGGTCCGGCGCATATTGAGTCACTGTGCCCATCCCATCAGGTGCTGTGATGGGATGCAGAAAAGGCCGGTGATCTGGCAATGCGACTTGTACTAAGATTGGTTTGGTACCCGGAGCACGTTCGACGAGGACATGATTGCCATCCATTGCAAGCCGTGCAGTGAGCACAGGGATCGCCTCTTCCTGACTGAAAACACAATTCGGAAACGTCGTTGCGAGAAATCCTGTCAGGATGAATGTGCAGGTTGAAAGAAGGAACTTACTCATAGATTGCCATTCGCAGCGAGGGAGGGAGCTGATCAGGAGGGGCGGCGGTCTGGCGACGGAAGAGCTTTCCATCACCCGCCGATATTCTAATCGAATCTCGCAGCGAAATGTATGACAAAGAACGTGAGTTTGTTGCTAACGGGCTAGCCTTTCAGATGAAATCTCTAGTCCCGCGAACCGAAGATTATTACCGCTTGAGCTGGATTTTTTGCTTGGCCATTTCGATACCTCGCTCTTTTACTAAATCCACTTTGCTTTCAGCACTGATGAGAACTTTCTTATCTTGTTCAGCTCGCTTTGCAACCAGATCCAGGGTCCGTGGCTCATAGGTCGCCTCGATCTCAACTGGCACGTTGGGACGCACTCCGTTGTTGCTTATCGGTGTTCCATTCGGGGAGTAAAACTTCGAAACCGTTAGGCGAAGACCGCCGTTGCCATTCTCATTGTGGAAAACACCTTGAACGCTGCCTTTACCATACGAAGTCTGGCCCACGATCGTCGCTCGATGGTGGTCGTGCATAGCACCTGCGAAAATTTCACTTGCACTTGCACTGTCTTCGTCGATTAGAACCACCAAGGGAATGTCCCAGGTCCCATATCGCTTTGCAGTAAAGTTGTGGTTCTCCTGGCCGTTCCTACCGTGAGTTGAGACAATTGTGCCAGAATCAAGAAACAAGTCGGCTAGTTCTACGGCAGCATCCAATAGTCCACCGGGGTTGCGGCGAAGGTCGATGATCAGTGAACGCATCCCTTGGCCACTGAGGGAGAGCATCGCTTTGCTGACCTCGTTGGTGGTCGTCTTTTGGAAATTGGTGATTCGAATATAGCCTACGACAGGATCTGCCATCTCGGCGATCGATACGCTGGGGACGTCGACCTTGCGTCGTTCCACTTTAACATCTAACATGCGGTCATCGATTGTTCGTAATTGCAACTGAACTGATGAGCCCTCGGGACCTCGCAGCATATCGGCAGCCCGTTTGGCTCCAATCTCCTGAACGGAGACTCCGTCCACACTGAGAATGTGCTGCTTGGGACTTAGTCCAGCAAAGTAAGCGGGGCCTCCGCGGAACACATCGACGATTCGTAGTTCGGTTCCTTCAGCCCAGAGTTCGATACCGAGGCCGATCAAGTTACCTTCGATCCCCGACATGACCTCTTGGTACTCTCCTGGCGTCAGCAGCGCGCTATACGGATCGAGCAGTCCGATCGACCCAGCAATGTATTCATAGATGACTGCGGTTGATGACAAACCTAGCGAATCGTAGGCTTGTTTGGCAATAAAGGTAGCCGTCTGTTTCAATTCTTCGGCCGTTGTTATGCGACGACCGAACACCGATTTATGGATGTTCTTGCGAAACTCTTCGACGCTTTCTCGAGATCTGTTGCGGACATGCTTCCCGAGGAAGTCAGGCTCGGTCAAAGCGACTTCCAAGAAGGCGGTACCATGCAGAGCCAGTTTGTAATAATCGATCCGATCAACGTAATATACTTCTAGTTTTGCAATGACTTCCGAGTAGACCTTGAGGGCATCGGCAACAGAAGAAGTGTCAACTGCTTGAAGAAATGATCGATCACTGTAACGGCGGGTTACATCATGGTGGACCCGGCAAACTTGAAGTCTTTCGGCAGCGGTTCGAAATTCTGGGTTTTTGCGAACGGTTCGCTCGTAATGTAGGATTGCCTCATGCCAACGTCGCTCTTGTTCGAGCAACCGACCTGACGTTAATACATCCGCTTCCACGGATGTTGGGCTATTCCCCCCATTCGGAAAATCTGCCACAACCTGCGAAACTGGTCCCAACAATAGGAAACCAATTGCCCACGCCGAGAGAGTCCTAAGGTTCGAAATCTTCATACTCGCAAAGTCAGTTCGGGGCATACGGGGACACCTTGTCAAAAATTCCAAGGGAGTATGCATCTCCAACAACGCCAGTCAAAAAAACCGTAGAACTTTCTGTCCGAAGGTTTTGCTCGATCGTCAAAGTTTCCCAACGACGATCTCAATGTGACGCAAAGATGGAAAATGCGGTTCTAAGAAAGTTTCCCTATACGAGCCCAGATGGGCCGCGCGTCATTGCACGACAGAACTATATGCGGCCACCCTACACGAGGCAATCATCTTTTTCGCTTCAATCTGACACGCCGTTAAGGACGCTAAAATGGGTGGATTAGGGTGATAGGAACAAAGGAGCTTATCGTAGCGGGCCATGTTGATAAGATGCTTGCACTAGCAATTAGGTCTGCGACGTCGCCGAATTAGCGTGTTCTACATCCCTAGACAACTCATCCCAGAACGAAACGTATTTGGAATGGTGTTTGATGTAACTTTGATCGAACACCGCTCGCCGCAATTCCTCCCGTTGTTCAACCAGCTTGCTGAAGTCCTTGGGATCCTCGGGCTTAAAGACCGGGCAAGGACGATCATAAACCACCATCGCACCTTGATCGCCCGTTTCATGAAATCGAGACAAACCGACCACACGATCTGCAACATACAACGCTTCGTTAAGCTCATGAGTTACGATGACGATCGTATAGGGAGGAACCTGACCAGCTTGCTTAGCCTTTAAGTTCTCTTGGTAGAAGCGAAGCAACATCAATTGAAGCTCTTCTCGCGTGGTTTCGTCGAGAGCACCAAACGGCTCATCCAAGAGTACGACTTTCGGTTTTAGTATAAAGGCCTGAGCTATCGCAACTCGTTGCCGCATGCCGCCTGACAACTCTGCGGGGTAGTGTCCCGTTGCTGCACCCAACCCAACCTTTTCCAAGAAGACTCTTGATTTCTCCAAGTGCTCTTTCCTCTTGCGAAGGTATGCAGGCAACGCGAAAAATCGAGACGGAAAGTTGGTCTCAGCAAGCTTCAATCCAAAGGCGACGTTCTCTTCCGCAGACAAGAACTCGTACAGCGCATAGTTTTGATAGACGATGCCGACATTGCGAGATGGTTTGCGTATCTCGACCCCCTCGGCAAGAATTCGTCCTTCGGAAGGTGGGTGAGTCCCCAATATCGCTTTGAGCAGGGTGCTCTTTCCGCATCCACTGGGGCCTACCATGGCAACAATCTGGCCTGCCGCAATTTGCAGATTGATCTTGTTGAGAATCCGACGGTCGCCGAACCATTTGCTCACATTTTGAATATCTAATGCGTACATCGTTTCGTTCACTATTTGCTATACCAAGGGCAAAGTTTTTTGCGGACCCAAACTAAAAACCAATCGCCGAGCAATCCGGTGAACCCGAGTATGGCTAAATAGATGTAGACGATGCTCATGTTCAAAACACGAGATTCCATTCGAATGCGATAGCCGATTCCCGCACTGCCTACCAACATCTCAGCAGCCAATAAAAAAATCATGGCAGGCCCTATCTGCAAGCGAATCGCATCGAGCGTCGCAGGAAGTATCTGCTTCCAAATCACTTCATAGATAATCTCAGGATCGGAGCCACCCAATGTGTAAGCTTTGCTGATGGCATCGTCCGAAACATCGTTGACTATGGATTGGTAGACGGACTGTGCCATGGTAAAGAAGACGCCCAACGCAACCATGGTCGTAAACATGGTTTGATTGGTTCCCACCAACACAAAGTAGATCGGCAGCATCGCCGTAGGGGGAATCTTCGCGAGGAATGAGATAAGAGGTGCCAAGGGGGCTTCGATCCAACGATAAGCCCCCATCGCAATACCAACGACAATAGAGAGGATTACTCCTAAGCCGAGCCCCAAGAACAAACGCCAATAGGTTGCACTCAGATCTGTTACAAGCATCGAGGGCTTGGGATTTTCGTCCGAGCCCTGAGGTGCCAGCATGCGCTGAGCTCCCTCTTTGAATGCTTGAATACCCGGAATTACCTTTTGAGTTTCGTTCTTCTGCGTTTGCCGATTGGACAAAACGCCGTAGACAACGAACATGCTAAGTACGCCGAGTACCGATAACAAGATCGCCAACCACGTTGGCAAGGGAGCTCGTATCATTTCGTCCTACTTGCCCTCAGCGTGAGCTTTGAGGAAACTTGAATCGAAATTGAGCTGCGAATCAGGAGTATCAAATCCTACTGTCGGCTTAGCTGTGACGATTCCATGCTCGACACAAAACGTGGCCACGGCTGGCATGGTCTTGTTGCGGAACTCTTCCCCTTGGATTAGCGCTAACGCATCCGTCGGAGTTTTGTAGAACCGAGTCTGCTGAACTACTTCTTTCATATCGTCGAGCTTGAGATTGCTGAACTTGGCTCCGATTGCAACCAATGTGCTGTCGGCGGTTTCCGGCTTTTCCATGCGTGCGTTTACGGCATAGAACGTATCGATCACACAACGTGCAAAAGCATCGCCACCTTTTTTACCAAGCGAGTCTTTTGCCACGACGACCATGTCGATGATCTCTTCGGGGATCTCAGACGAATCGAGCAGCTTCTTGGAGCCAGCCACATCTCGCAATGTTTGCAGAACGAATGGGTTCCATACCATGATAGACGTGACCTCTTTGTCGCCAGATTGCATCGCGGTAGCAGCTGCCCCTGGATCCATGTTGGCAAACGGATAGTCTTTGGGATCCAAACCACGTTTGGTCAAAATCCGTTCAAAGGCGTACTGCGATACGCTGCGTTCGAGACCCTTTGTGGTTTTTCCCTTTAACGCCTCGATGCTATCGATACCTACCGTTATACAAGCGTCTGCACCTAAGCTGGTCGAGGTTGGCAATATAGCTACGCTAGCACGATCCTTGGCAGGACCGAGAATATCCATGTTGGTAATGCAGACCGCATCAGCCTCGCTCGATCCATAAAGCTGGATACAGGTGTCGTAATCGACGCCCTTGAGAACCACGTCGACTTTCCACTTCTTTTCTAGTTCGCCGAGTTTGCCTTCGTCGCCATCGATCAAGCCAACGTCACTGGCAACACCGAACACACTCCATGATGGATATTCACTCCATGCTAGGGTGAAGACAGGAGTCGCATCGCCTTTACTCTCACCAGGCTTTGCCATGGGTTTTTGAGTTGAATCGCATCCCATGAATACCATGGCTACCAACGGTAGCGCGAGCCATTTTCGTTTCATTTCAATCATTCCTGTTTAATAGGGCTTTGGAACCAATGTTCATTCAATTCGTTTTTTGCGAGCCTCGGATGAATGTTTCCTAAGCTTACACTAAGCTATTCTCGCAAGTAGGACGGGTGATCCGGGCTAGAATCGAGTTCCCGAAGTCGTTCCTCTGTTCGCTTCGCAATCTTTATACTCTCATCCAGTTCCTCGCGTAGACGACTCAAGTCGGTACCGACCGTCTTTTTCGTAAAACTGCGGTATTGTTCCAGGGCGGAAAAAGAAAAATCGACAGAGACTTGTATTTCTTTGAGTAATCTCTCCCTCTCAGCGAGCAGAACGCGGCGTTCATTCGTGCCGAGAGGTTTGCTTTGCATCAACAAACGATACGATTCGTAAAGATTGTTGACCGAGGCACGGTAAAGCTCTTCGAATTGCGTAAGTATTTCTTGGCTTCGAATCACTACTCCAGGCTGGCTGGCTATCTCGTGGAACTGGGCGCGCTGAACCCTGAGAGTTCTTAACAAGTCTTGATCACGATCATCGTTGTCCTGCGTCATCAATCGATCGAGCTGATCCAATCGAGACTCTTCTGCCGCCTTTTCTTGCTCTCGCAATTTTTCGATGGTCTCAGCGGTGATCGATTCTGTCTTAAAAATGGCTCGTGTGGCCATCCATCCTAGGCCACCCAGAACGCCGGTTAAACCCGCCAATGTTAACCAATTGACCCCATCGGCCGCCCAGGAAAGTAAAAGAGACGACAGTCCTCCCACGATCGGCAGTACCACGGAAGGTGCTAGGAAAATCTCTCGAAGTACACGGTTTCGAACTTGATTCAATGCGAGGCCAACTCCTGGTACGGATGCTCATCCGCTTTCTCTGGAAAAGGGGGATGAGCCCAAAATTTTGTTAATACGGTAATTCCCCCAGTATAAAGGCGACTCGCGATTGGCCAACCTTACCTGCCACGCTCTTCATTCTTGCAGACGAGATTCCTTGCATTTTTAAGTAATCAACCGCCGCATCGGCTCGTTCCTTTGCGAGCGCCAAATTGGCGGTTTCATTACCTCCCGACGCGGCATTTCCCTCTACCTTCAAATAATAGGCCGGCCAAGTCTGAAGCTTTTTGGCCAGTTCATCCAGAGTTTGCTTGCTGGCGTCCGTCAATCGTGCCGTGCCTCGGGCGAATACCAGTTCGGGAACGCTGAGTGTCCCGACGGGGGTTAGATTTTTCCATTCCGCCTCAGAAAGCTCCTTTAACTCGCCATCCCCTCGAACGAGTTCTTCTGGCACAAAGTTGTCGCTCTTGAGCTTGGCGAGCGCTTTATCGAAAAATAGCTTGGGGTACTGCCCACCGGTCGGATCGCGTTCAATACCCTTAGTTGCGATCAAGACCGACATGATGCGAGCAATCATGTCTTCTATGTGGACGACGCGGTCTTCTCTCAATCCAAAGTGGGCGTAATTTTCTAAGGTGTTCTTCCAGCGGATGCCTGACAAGAGTCGATCCGCCTGCGCGTCGGTTAACTTGGAACCGGTTTGCTTGGCATCCTCCAGAACAAGTTTCTTTAGTTTCTGTGGGTCGCGATACGCATTCATCGATCGAAAGTAACTATCGAGGACTTGTTCTACCACTTGCGGTTGCTTGACCAGAAAATCGCGACTAACAACCAACGAATCGACGATATAGCCGGTGAATTTAGAACTGTCGACCAACACGTGCATGGAGTCATTTTCTAGTAGCTGAGAAACGTACGGCTCCCATGTCACATAGACTTCATCGGTCGTCGGTGCAGCGGCTTGATATGAGGCCATGATCTTTTCTGGCGAATCGACTTTGCGAAACGGGTCTGCTGATAGCTTGGCTAAATCAAAATCCTTCATCACAACGCGAGTCAATGTCTCACTCGGTGAATCACCCACCATTACAAATTTGGTGGCCGCCGAGTTAAGTGCATCGACATCGGGAAATCGTCCCTTATAAGCAACCATCGCATCGGCGCCACGTGTCTCATCAATGAGCGAAATGATCGTCACAGGTAGCTTGTTCCGTTCGCTGCAAACCTTGATCAACGCATCGATGGGAAAGGCTGCAAATTGAATTGCGCCTGACTCCAACTGATCCATCCGTTTCGAGTAGTCCGCTGCGTCGTCGTTTGTGGATAAGCGGATACCATGGCCCGATAGCTGGTCGCGAAACTCTTGAGAACGAAGCACCGCGTATCCAGAAAACGCATCCAGTCCGATCGCGATTTCATGTTGATAACGACTCGTTCCCTGAGTGGAATTGATCTTTTCCTTTTCCTTGACTTCCGCTTCCTTAGCCTGATCCGCTCTCTGAGCCGGTTGTAATACGAGCTTCCAGATCCCGACTCCAACGGCCAGAACGAACAACCATACGAAAGCAGCTAATGCGATTTTGGTCTTAGACACGGCAGATTAGTTTGGTCAGCGTTTTTTCTGGGATTTAAGCATTCCATTCAAGAAAATGGATATGAATACAACTATAGCTACAACGAACCAAAAGTTACCCCCTGATTTTGGTTGGCTGGCCGCACTAGTTCCGCCACTTGGTGAAGAGGATGGTAAATAGGTCGAACCACTCGATTCAGCTTGCCATCCGATGGGTTGGTTCGCCATGCTGCTCAACGCCGCCAATGCCTCGCTGGCAAACTCGTCCGGTAATCCAGAAATCAGCTCAAAATCAGACGAGCCGCCATCATCTACCTGGGACTGACTCGATTCTGCGAATATCTCGACGAGTGCCGATTCAAAGCTGGCTGCATCATTGGCTCGTCGATATGTGTGCGATTTGCTCGCCAGCGTGTGATCGCTGTTCATGTCGACCCCGATGGCATCAACTACGATCCCTCTTGCGACGATTTCGGGTAAGTATTGATTCAGTACATTCGCGTCCGTCGCTTCTCCGTCGGTCACAACGATCAACCGATAGTCTCCGATCGGTTTGCTGTTTCGCGCCGCAAGCAACTGGTCCATTGCGATTTTCATAGAACGGCCAAGTGGAGTTCCCCCATCAGCTCGAACTTGATCGATCAAGGCGATGGTTTTTCCCTTTTCGAGTGGAGCTAGTGGAACCAACCAGCCACCTTCGTTTCGTGCGCCGTTCATTAAAAGCAAGCCGAGCTGAGTGTTCTCAGGTAATTGCTCTACCAATTTCTTAAGAGCTCGCTGCGCAACCTTCATCCTCGGCTCTTTGCCTTGGTCGGTCCGCATCTTGTCTCGCATGGAGCCGGAGTCGTCAAGCACGATGACCACGACAGGCGAGACCGCGCTCTGCTCTGGATTGGCGATACCCACTGGTGCACAAAGAAAGACTGCGAGCGTTGCAACGGTCCAGCCACTTAACCAACCAAACCAATTTGTGTTCATAGAAATTCCTCGTGACTTTTTTCGTTCTTCCAACTCAATCGAACTAGGATTTGTTTCTAAACTAATGTCGAACAATTGTCCCAATTGTTTTTGCATGGAACTGAACGGTTGAGGACAACCGTTCTACATTTTAGAGACAAAGCCTAGAAATCGAATTCGCTCGGTG
>JBKCTT010000160.1:0-4252 GCA_046318795.1 Pirellula sp. | reverse complement strand
GCTAGTATCCAATTTCGGCTTCGACCGCGATCGAAGAAGGATTTCTTGGGCACAACAGCTAGAGGAAGCGGTTCCGTCGTCGGCTTTTGCGTATGAGCTAAACACTGTTCGAGAATCTGTGCGAGCTCTTCAGCCGACTGGAATCGCGATTCTCGGTCTTTTTCGAGTAGTCTCATTACAACGCGTTCAAGCCACTCCGGAATCAAAGCGTTCTGTTCGCGTATCGAACGCGGCTGCTCATCGGTAATGCGTCGCATCACTGCATAACCGGAGTCCGCCCGATAGGGAGGATGCCCCGTGCAAAGTGCGTAGAGCACACAACCCAAACTGAATAGATCACTGCGGCCGTCGAGCTCTTCGCCCCGAACTTGTTCGGGTGACATATAGTGAGGTGTTCCCGGATGAAAACCACTGCGTGTTAAACACGCCTCGTCTTGTGTGCGGGCTAGCCCGAAATCGGTGAGCAATGCCCGAGCGACGTTCTCATCGAGCATGATGTTCGAGGGTTTGACATCGCGATGAATGAGCCCTTGCGCATGCGCTGCCGCCAGGCCAGTAGCGACCTGCATCCCGATGCGCAGGATCTCACAGACGTCCAGTGGTCCATCGCGATCCAACCTCGCTTGCAGCGAATCGCCAGCAATATATTGCATCACCAAGTACGGCGTTGCGTGTTCTGTTTCGACATTGTGAATCGGTACCACGTGGTCATTCACGATAGCCGCTGCCGCGCGAGCTTCGCGAGCGAATCTTTCGCGAGCAGATCGACTGCCCGATAAATGCGGGGCCAACATCTTGATGGCGACCGATCGATGCAGTTCCGAATCGTAGGCTTTGAAGACAACTCCCATGCCTCCTGAGCCAACAAGCCTTTCGATCTCGTAGCGGCCCAGTCGTCCGAGCATCTCAGGATGCGATGGTGGCTGCAGAAGCTGCTTGGCCATTGTGTCCGTCCAATCGGAGGAGTACTCAGCTGCGGGAACAAACCGCGTCGGACTCTCAAATTCATTCTCAATATCCAGCCCACCTTCAACGCGCGCGCAAAGTCCCTCTCGTGCGAGCGTCCATTGTTGCTCGTTGGCTGCAAGTTCTTCAATCCGCACCTGGCAATGTTCGCACTCATCGAGATGCTGCAAACCTAACTCGGTTGAGCACTCCGAATCCTGGTTCAAAATCCCAAGAAGCAATTCGTCGGAGCATTCGATTTTTGGAAGCATATTGCGCTCAAGGTTTGGACAGTTATATGGTTGACGAGGCAAGAATATGGGGGCAAGAATATGTTTTCATTTTCATTCCCCCATCTTCTTGCCAAGAGAGTTAGTTCTTCTGCTCGGCAAGATAATTGCGTGCTTCGACAGGCGTCACTTTGCCATCGCCATTGGTGTCAGCATCAGGAAAGAGCTCTCGTACTTCTGCCTGAGTAAGCCAACCATCCTTATCGGCATCTGCATTAGGATAAAGCTTGAGTAGTGATTGCAGTTGTGTTTCCGATTTGGCTCGTTCCTTTTGAGGCTTCGCATTCGTCGTTTTGTTGACTCGTTTTAGGATCGCTGCCACAAACTGCTGTTGAGCCCTGGAGGCTGCCACTATCAGTCTTTTGTTCTCTGTATCATAAACGATCTTTGATTCGGGGTTTTCCGTACCACCCGACTCGATGGCTGCGGAGATACACTGAGTCAACACGTCCACGAAAACGGGAACCTCTTTGTCAGCCTTCGGTAGCACGTCTTGAAGGCTATACATCGTGATGATCGGCGCCTTCGTATCCGGAGCTTTCATCTCCCTGATTAGCGGCGCAAGGCCCTGCGACTTTCGTTGACCGTTGACAGAGATCCACAGCATTCCTTGTACTAACGCATCTTCGCTGCCGAACTTGCTTGCTGTTTCGTTCGCTAGATCCTCGGCCTCTCTCCATTTCTGCTCCTTTACCAAGCCGTTGAACTTTTCCATAGTCTCATGCCACAGCTTTGACTCAGCCTCATTCTTCGCTAGCTGTTCTTTTGTCAGTGGAACACCTTTTGGATCGGTCTGACTGTGAGCTATCGAGCAGCACGACATCAACGAGGAAAGCATGCAGGTTGCAAACCAACTAGCTTTCACGGCCTTATGGCCAAGTCTCTTGCTCATAATCATTTTTGAACCTTTATTCAACTTTCGAATGGTCGTCTCGACATCTCAACATCTCGTGAGATAAGAGTATGGGGAAAGAAAATATTGCGCCTTCATTTTTCCCCCCATCTTCTTGCTAACCCTATCCCTCATCTCGACTCATACGCTTTTAGGTTTTGCGAGCCAGGCCTATCGAGCGTTTCAATCAACTTACGAGTATTCTCGATCCACTTCTTTTCGCCGCGAAGAACAATCCGGTTGGCGCGTTCATCGGTTGAGACGTCAGAATTGGCGTCAGTCCTCATTACGCCCCAGAGCATTTCACTGATCAGTTTGGCTTGCGTGAACTCGACTTTTACGGCCAACAACTCCGGAGTCTTCTCAGGCGTAGATGCGGAATTCTTGAGAGAGTAAGTATCTAGTTTCTGTGCGGCCTGGTCAGGACTGTTGGGCTGATTCGCGTTGCTGTTGAGTTGCAGCGGATAGCGTTGAGGTAGCGCTTTTGCTGATTGGTAGATTCGCTCTTGAGTTTTGCCGGATTCGACTCTTAGGCTTTCGATCAGCTTCTCCTTTTTTTCGACGAAGTTGCCTAGCTGCTCTGGAGCTGTTTCACCAACCACTGACGCAAGTTCCAATTCAGCCTTGGCAATCTTTTCAAAGAGTTCCTTCAGTTTCGACAACTGCGCATAAACCTCCAAATAGGTGATATGCGATTGGAGGTCGTGGGCTGGCGTATGCACATCTGAAGGGGCCTCTTGAGCCTCGACATGAGAATTTGTCAATAGACACAAAACGATAGCAGTCAAAGCAGGACGTCGAAGCATGGTAAGTACCCTAAGTAATTGACTGAGAAAATGGAATTTCGAAACGGAAAGTAACTAAGTCCGGTTTACCAGAATGTTTCTTAATCCGCGAATGGTGTTGTTAAGCTTGTGACTTAAAGTAACTTGCACCGTCAAAACCTTGCACCAATCGCACCATTTTTTAGAAATCAAAACAAACGGCCAGTCGATCCAACGTATGGCTTGGTGCGGTACTATTCGCGGCAATTCGACAAGGCTTCGGAATGGAACCAAAACTAGTCATCGATTAAGCCACTACACTGATTGACCAAGTTCTGCAGCCGTTTCATCACTCGGCTACGTGCGACGTAGACTTGTCCAACACCAACGCCGAGCAGCTTGGCAGCTTCGCTGATGGATACTCCGTCAACATGTGTCAGACGGAAAGCCTCCCATGTTTTGGGATCAACGTCCACCTGAACTTTTTGCGCGGCCCATCGATAGACTTCGCGCTGGTATTCTATATCAAACTCGGAAGTGAGTTCGTCTTCTGAGGCCTTCAGTCGATCCAGTTTATCATGGCCTTCGGTTCCGCCGACGCCGATCCCTCCCTTCGGCTTTCGGTTGAGCATATTGAGAGCAACGTTGCGACCAATACCAATAAGCCAATTGCGGAATCGGCCTCGTTCCGGCTGTTCCAGCCATTTCTCGACAGACTGGAACGTCGCGATAAAGACCTGTTGCACAACGTCGTCTGCGTCAGCTCGCTGCAACCCTTGACGCAGCGCCATTCGAAGAACCAGTGGACCGTAGATTGCCATCACTTCATCCCATGCGTCCCTATCCTCCTGGTCGCGTAGACGAACAATCAGGCTTGCACGAGTATCGGATGTACTTGGTAACATGACGTTATCTTGCATTCTTTGGCATCCCTAAATCCTATAGATGCTAGAATTCGCATTCATTATCTTCGAATCATTGGAAATTGTCACCTATAGCGGATTTGTCCGATATGGTCCTTCTTTAGGCATGTAACACCTCCTTCAGTATCCTTGCATCTGATCAATGTGATTTTTGTATTTTTTCCTTAGAATACCAACGTTCGAAAAAAGAATGGGCGTTCGGTCTGCAGAACCCGATAGGCTAACGATCACGGACATAGATCTACTAGCCGAAATTTACTGGTTCGTCCGATTAAACATCAGCCTCTCACATATCATTTCAAGGAAACAACGATCTCTGCGCAGTAGATGAACTTCCCATCAAGCCGCTCTTGCAGTGATTTGGATATCACGGCAACCGATCGTTCAACGCGTCCTTCATAAAGTACTTTGCCTCCAGACGTGACCTTGACCGGTTTG
>JBKCTT010000159.1:0-3368 GCA_046318795.1 Pirellula sp. | reverse complement strand
ACGATATGTTCCAATTCCGATTTGGGGAGTGTTAGCAAGCGAGTGAAGAAGATAACTAAGTCAGCAGAGGCTAGTTTTTCAAGGCCGGGTATGTGATGCTCTTGGAATTCGGATTCCTTTCCTTTCTCAGGGTAGACCGGAAGAGTCGGGTCGACTTCGCCGTGTTGATTAACGCCGAATAGAACGGTGCAATCAAATCCATGATGTTGGCTTAGAATCTTGGCTAACATGGGCATCGATTGCTCGCTTCGGTATTCTTGTTCCGCAGCGATCAGCACGATATGTTTGCCTCGTCCCGGGCCATTCTCACCTGGATAGGTAAGCCACACAGAGTTCTGGGGAGTCGGCTGAGCCATCAGAATGGAGGTGATCGAGCTCAGGAAAAATAGGAGCGCTGCGCATGGGAATATGCATCGAATCGCTTTGCCAGTCATGATCCTGATATTTCTAAGAGAGGAAGAACTCATTTTCGAGCGATTCATATAGCTGAGCCGCGGAACCGATTGTAGTCCCCCGCGATGGTATATTCTTGGAAAACAAGCAAGCTTCTTCGCTGAAACGCGCACAAAAAGAAGGTAAACTGGGGATCAAAGCTTTGCGATGTGGCTTCTTGCTCCGACAATCCTCTTCGCATTTGGGTTAATACTACAATTCAAACCAGGATAAGCATGTTCTCCCGTCTTGTATGGAAAGTTGCAATCTATGCCTTGGCTGCGATCAATGCCTTAGTCTCTTCAGGAAACGCTGTAGCAAGAGATGCAGACAAGCCGAATATAGTGTTCATTGCTATTGACGATCTGCGATGTGATATAGGAGCGTTTGGCGTTGAGTATGCTAAAACGCCACATCTCGATGCTTTTTCGCGAACCGCGAGAGTTTTCACAAGACACTATGTTCAGGTGCCAACATGCGGTGCGTCGCGCTGTGCATTGCTGCGAGGGCGCTACCCTACAGTGGTATCGCAGATCAATAACGGCGGCATACTACAAACGCATCCCGATTGGGGGAAGAATAGTTTGCCAGCCGTCTTGAGGGCTTCGGGGTATAAGACACTTGCGATTGGTAAAGTATCGCACTATCCCGGTGGCAGAACGGGGAAAGGTTGGTCTGAAGGGCCGGAGGAATTACCCGGCGCATGGGACCGGGCTTGGGTTCCCGAAACACCTTGGAAGACACCAGAAGCTATGATGCATGGTTATGCGAATGGTGCGCGTCGCCAGCCTGGTAAATCGCCTGCTTGGGAGGCGCATGATGGACCGGATGAAGCTTATCCAGACGCTTGGATCGCATCCGAGGCGATCGGAACATTACAGGATCTGGCAGAAGAAAAAGGACCTTGGTTCCTGGGCGTCGGATTTTTTAAACCTCATTTACCCTTTGCTGCACCGAAGCGATGGCATGACATGCACGCCATCAACATACCCGCTTTAGATCCGAGCATTGCAAAGAAGCCTGAGTGGCGATCTGGGTGGCATAAGAGTGGAGAGTTTCGGACTAACTATGGACACGAGTCTGGACGCGATCCGGAAAATGCCCCCGAGTACGCTCGGTTGATGAGACAATCTTATGCGGCCTGTGTGAGTTATATGGATGCTCAGGTTGGTCGCGTACTGGATGAGTTGCAACGACTGAGCCTGGACCAAAATACAATTGTTGTTGTTTGGAGCGATCACGGATTTCTATTAGGTGAGCATGCGATATGGGGCAAGCATTGCCTTTATGAGAGAGCGTTGCAATCACCTCTCATGATTCGATATCCAGGATTATCTTCCCCGGGAGTCCCGTGTCATGGTATCGTGGAGACTGTTGATCTATTTCCCACGCTCATGGAGCTATGCCAATTGTCTTCACCAGCAAATCTGGATGGTATGAGTCTGATGCCACAATTAGGTGACCCTAGCAAACCGACAAGCAAACCCGCTTACGGATTCTGGACCGGCGGCCTGCGAACTATTCGAACAGATCGTTGGCGGCTCATTGCTGGAGCTGAGCAGGGTGATAATGAACGGCAGGTGGAGTTGTTTGATTACGAAACAGATCCAGACGAAACTACAAACCAAAATAATCAGCATCCAGAGGTTGTAGCTGAATTGCTAAAGATGTTGGAGAGAGTCCCACATCCGAGCAATTCGGTAGCCAAAAATCCAGGCTGATTGAATACGAAGAACCACTGTTTAGTTACCATAAAAAGTGCGTGAAGAGCCTGCGAAGACGTTCCTCAATTGCTTGTTCGATCGCGAACGCTCCGTTAAAACGGCCCAAAATAGTTTGCGATATTTCATCGCAGCTTTGACTAGTAACAAATAAGCGTTAAACCGATTATCCCTCAGGAGGAATCCCATGTTTTCTTATGAACAGATACAGCGATCGATCAAGGATCAGCAACTCAATCGCCGTTGGTTTATGGCTTACGCGGGCGCGTTGAGCTCGATTCCGTTGCTTAGTCGGACTTCGTGGGCCAATTCGAATCCAACTTTTTCTAACAATCCATTCACATTGGGCGTCGCATCGGGGGATCCAGACTCCACGAGCGTGGTCCTCTGGACGAGGCTCGCACCGAAACCGCTCGAAGCTGGCGGTGGCATGACAAACGAAGCCGTTCGCGTAACTTGGCAGATAAGTTCGGATGACTCCATGTCGAACATCGTGGCTTCGGGCACGACGGTCGCCACGCCTCAGTTAGGCCATTCAGTGCACGTCGAGGCACACGGTCTAGAGCCCGATCGATGGTACTGGTTTCGCTTTCGAGCAGGGGATGCCGAAAGCCCGATCGGCAGAACTCGAACTATGCCTAGCGTCGATTCTCTCCCAAACAGCCTTAAGTTTTCAGTGACAAGCTGCCAGAACTTTGAACAAGGTTTGTTCACGGCCTACGAGCAAATGGCTAAAGACGAACTTGATCTCGTATTCCATTTGGGTGATTACATTTATGAATATGCGGCTGGTAAGAACGGCAAAGTACGCACTCACATCGGAGCGGAGATTCAATCGCTCGATGATTACCGAGTTCGACATTCTCAATACCGATCCGATCCGTTGTTGCACGGGATGCATGCTCTGTGTCCGTGGGTTGTCACTTGGGATGACCACGAATTCGACAACAACTGTGCCAGCGATATCTCGGAGGAACCAGGTACCGATCCCATAGAGTTTCTAGTGAGACGAGCCAATGCCTATCAAGCCTATTACGAGATGATGCCACTCCGAGCTCGATCTCTTCCAAGCGGTTCTGACATGTTGCTGTACCGAGGTATACAATTCGGACGACTAGCCCAGTTTCTTGTTTTGGACACGCGTCAATACCGTTCCGATCAACCCAACAATGACAAGCGGTCGCCACTCAATGAAGCCGCGACATCCAGCAAACA